>JAWKHN010000007.1:0-239400 GCA_041394795.1 Pyrinomonadaceae bacterium
CAAAATCGATTACACAAAAACCCTTCTTACGAAATCGCAGATTTCCGAACTTGGAAACGGAGACGACGAAGCGCCGCCTTTCAACCAAAACGAGTTGGCTCTTTTGCGAGGTATCATTTTCGGGAAAAAGGGAAGAATTTTTGTAAATCGCGGCATACAGAACTACCTGAAAACACGATCGTGGTACAAGCCCGATCCAAATTTTTCAAACGCTTCGCTCTCCGAAACAGAAAGGAAAAATATCGATCTCGTACGACTCGCCGAGGCGGAAAAGAACCGCTGGATTCAGCCGGGAGATATGAGGATCTGGCAAAACAAGGAAATTCCAAGCTCGATGCTCTTCGCTGCATCGGCTACAGGCTGGAGAATTCTGGTCGCCGAGGTCGAAGCGATACATGGCAAGCGTTTTGATTCCGAACCCTGGCTTCAAAGGTATTTCGAAGAAAGATATTGGTACAAGGCCGATCCCGATTACACACCCGACCGCCTCAACTCCACCGAACGCAAGAATATCGAAACGATGATTGCCGAACGCAATTCGGGTCGAAACGTCGAACTCGCTGTCGGCGATATGGATCGCTTCACCTCGGAATACCTAAAAGAGGAACATCTGAAGGGACTGACATTTAGCGAGTTGCGGCTGTTGAGAAACGAGATCTTCGCACGCCACGGCTACAAGTTCTCAGCACCGGGAATAAGCCAATACTTCGATTGGAGGGATTGGTATTCGCCAATCGAAGACAATTCGAAGATCAAACTGAACGAATTCGAGGAAAGCAACGTCAAAACCCTGCTTGCCGCCGAACGGCAAATGCGTGAAGCGATCTCTAAAAGAAAACTCAACGAAGATGAACTAATGGGACTCTTTATCGAGGACTTGAAGATCATGCGAAACGAGATCTTTGCAAAACACGGAAAGGTCTTCTCGGATCCCGATTTGATCTCCTATTTTTCGGGTCAAAGCTGGTACAAACCCAACCCGGAATTCAAGGATTCCGATCTGAGCCAAATTGAGCTGGAGAACGTCGAGGTTATAAAGAATGCTGAAGAGATGGCCGTGAGCCGTTTCGATCTGTTCGAAGGCTGATAATCGACAAATGGCTTCCGCGTGCCGGAAGATGGACCTTCGAACATATTCAATCACGCGAACAACCCGTCGGGATCGACGGGTTGTTCGCGGGCTGGCGATAATGGAACAATTTACGAGTGTGGGAATGGGACGAGAAAAGCAAATGCGGTTTGTTTGAAAGAGAAAAGCCCGGTCTAAACATTCGCAATGCTCATATCCACTAGCTTAAGCATGTACTCAAGCCGGCCTCTTCCAGACGGCTGTTGCAACCCTTGAGCGATCAACTGCCGTTCTAACCTACCCAACGTTTCTGCGGCACGGTTTAATTCATGTTCGATTTCATAAAAACGATCCATTTCTCTAGCCCCAGCTTCTTTTGCCAAAGATTTAAATTCGAGAAGATCATCACGCAAACGTTCGATTTGCTGACCATATGAAGAATGAATTTTGTCAGCCATATGATTTTCCGCGCGGCGAATTTCCAATGTGTTGCGTATTTGACAAAACAAAATAATCGCAACTAGACACAATGCGAAATAATTCAAAACTTCAATCATTTTAAGCTTCGTCCCTTCTTAAGAACTCCCAAAATGGCTGTCTGTACCTAATGTGGCGGTTATATCTGGCTATCCCGTGAACCACTACCACAACAACTATAAAAATTACGGCTGAAACTTTTGAATTGTTCCAATCGGTTAGCATTTTAGCACTCCCATCTGTCGATATTTTCGTTTCATTTGCGGAACTAACGCCAAACATTACTGCAAATATAATACTGCCAAATATCCAAGCCCCAAATTCCAATGGACTTTTCGAGGAAGTTCCTACGCTTATGGCGTACATTGCAGCACTAATGGTAAGAGTTGGAGTTTTCAGATATCCAACTGTAAAATACTCAATCGCAATTGGAAGCAACGGTAAAAACAAGTGGAACAGCATACATAGAAAAAACTGTTCCCAATGGTCAGGAATACTCCAAAACGAGTTTTCTTGCGAGGATTGATTCATCTAAATTCAGAAAATTAGAAATACATCGGGATTATCGTCGTACACTTTATATAAATCAAGTGAATTTTCTGAATTCGATGCAATGGAGTGTTTGATACTTGGATACGTGCTGATCACCCCCGGTAACCAGGTATTTGGGCTTGAGCACAACATTTTTTGTCAGCGTCACAAATTGGAACGCGCACGAAATTTTACCCTTTTGAGCATCTTTAGAGTGTCTCTCGGCAATGGAGGAATATGATGAAAAACTTGTCGCCCGAAGAAATCGAGCTCGAACGGAAAGAACGGCTCCTTTTGCGTTTGGAAGAAAAGCTCGTCCTTAGCGAGGAGCTGATGACCGAACTGCATGCGGAACTAGAGCAGTTTGAGGCGCAATACGTGATGGAAGTCGGCAGGCTATACGCCGAGTTGGACGAGATCGAGGCACAGATCGCCGAAGAGGAAGTCAAACTAAATCCCGAAGACGAGGAGATCAAGGCCAAGGCGGAAGAGGCGAGAAAACGGGCCGAGGAATCGGCCGAAGCGACCGACGATGAGAACTGGCAGGCCTGCACGCATAAATGGAACCCTTCTCCGGAAGCCAAAAAAGCCTATCGGAATCTCGCCAAGATAATCCATCCCGATTTGGCGATTGACAAAGAGGAAAGGGAACGGCGCCATGAATTGATGGCAAAACTCAATGATGCCTATACTGCCGGGGATCAAAAGCTTTTGAACAAGCTAGTCGAAGATTTTCGCGATTCGCCTCACCTCGTAACAGGCGATTCCATTGGAGATCAGCTGATACGCGTGATTCGTCAGATCTCGCAGGTTACCAACCGGATCAAGGAGCTTCGCGCCGAACGCCTCGAAACCGAACTTTCGGAACTCTATGTTTTGCGGGACAAGGTTCGCGACGAACAGCTCGAGGGAAGAAATCTCCTCAGGCAAATGGCGGAAAGGACAAAAACCCACATCAAAAAGGCCGAAAGAAGGCTCCAAAATCTCAAACAGGTCGTGATCGCCGAAGAATACGACTCGCGCGAGAGATTTGGACTCAACGTTTCGGCGTTCAAGTAGGGGAGAAACGAGCTTTAGGGCATGCAACCGTTACAATTAATTCCAGCGGGCGTTTCCCGGAGTGAGAATCCATCGTTGTCCGAGGGAGTTCCAAGACGAGTTTCAACAAAGAAGGGCTTAAGCAATCCATTCGTGCAAATCTGAAACAAACCTCGGCTCAGACTCAAACCCAACTTGAAATCTCTGAGTCCGCTCTAAAATATCGATTTAAGGTAGAAATCGATTGGGAAATTGATCTTCAAAGAATCAAGAAAGACCCCTGCCGCCTTGTGTGGTAGGTGAAAAAGTTCAGCCCCTTCCGGAACAACCATAAACCATAACGCACCACATATTTATCGGCTGTAGCTACGGACCTTTGCCTCCTGCCGGACAAGCCGGCAGGGGGGCCGGAACGATTCATTTACTGCCGTGACTAGCCACTGACCTGATTCACCTGCCGGGCAAGCCGGCAGGGGTCTTTCTTCAATACCGAACCGTACTGCACGTAGATGATGACCATTTCTTGCTAACCCGACTTTTTGGAGTGGACTCAACTCTTGGAACCTGGAACTTGGAACTTGGAACTCTTCCGGTTCTTGGATCTCTTCCGGTTCTTGGAACTCTTCCTGCTAGGACCTGTATCTACCTCACACCGCGTTTCCGCAAGCGAATGCGCTAGACCAGGCCCACTGAAAGTTGTAGCCTCCGAGCCACCCGGTTACGTCAACGACTTCCCCGATAAAATAAAGTCCTTCAACCTTTCGCGATTGCATAGTCTTTGAATCGAGTTCCTTCGTATCCACACCGCCAGCCGTAACCTCTGCCTTGTCCCAGCCTTCAGTCGCACCAAACTTAAAAGTCCTGCGGTTTATCGTTTCAATCAAAACCCCAATCTCTTCCTTTCTCAAATCCGCGACGTTCTTGGCCAGGAGTTTCTCGGGAACAAACTCCTCGACGAATCGTTTAGGAAGCCTCTCGGAAAGAATGCTTCGCAGGTTTCGTTTTGCTGATTTGGAAATATGCAATTCGCTTTCGATCTCGGTATCCGGAAGGAAATCGACAACTACCGGCGTTTCGGGTCGCCAATAGTTTGAGATTTGCAGTACCGCCGGACCACTGATGCCGTGGTGGGTAAATAGTATGCCGTCGCGAAAGGAAGTCTTCCCCGTTTCCATTCGCGCGTCGAACGAAACTCCCGCAAGGGCCCGATGCGATTCTCCCTTGAATCTAAGCGGCACAAGCGACGGGCGGGTCTCGATGATCTTCAAGCCAAACTCCCTAGCGACATCGTAACCAAACCCGGTCGCTCCGAGCTTTGGGAAAGACAACCCGCCAGTGGCGATAACCAATGATTGGCAATGAAACGTTTCGCGATTGGTTTTGATCTCAAAACCATCTCGCTTCTTGATTTCGGTTACGCCTCTATCAAGCAAAACACTTGCTCCCGCCCTCTCGCAATCGGAAAGCAGAAATTCGAGAATTTCCACCGATCCCTTTGTACAGAAAAGCTGACCCAGCTTCTTTTCATGAAACGCAATTCGTTGGCGTTTAACGATTTCAATAAAATCCGCCGATCCAAATCCCGCCAAAGCCGATTTTGCAAAATGAGGATTTTCGCTAACGAAGTTTTCCGCCCTTACATCCAGATTTGTAAAATTGCAGCGCCCACCGCCGGAAACGATTATCTTTCGCCCAGGTTGCTGGTTTTTCTCCAAAACCACGACCGATTTGCCGCGTTTTGCCGCCACCGAAGCGCAAAAAAGGCCGGCGGCGCCGGCCCCTATGATCACAACATCTTTTGAGATCACACCCATTTTTCGGCGTTAACCTTTCCGGTTTTGACCAATCCCGGCAAGTATCGCTCCTTGAAAATCGCCATGTGATAAAGCTCATGACCGGCGATGATGCGTGCAAGCGCGTTGACGCTGACTTTGTTCTCGCTTGCCACGCCTTCCCTTTTCCAGGCTTCGCTGGAAAGCCCTTCGAAAAGGAGCACGTTTGCCCGCCTTAAGCATTCAAGTTCCGAAATCAGCGAGTTGAGACTTCGAGCCGCAAATTCTCCCGCCAAAACGTATTCATCCTGGTCCATTCCCGGATATTCGCTCTTGTCGCCACGGGCGAAGGCCAATGCTCTGGCGGCCATTACTCTCTCAGTATCGACAAGATGCCCGATCAGTTCCTTGACAGTCCATTTGTCATCGCCGTATCGATAATCACCCGCATCTTCGGGTATCGACCTCAGGCGCATTACGGTTAAATCGATCTGTTCGGATAGTACTGAAACAACATCGCCCTCGGGAACAAGCGACACGTAACGATGGTAGTACTCGGCGTAGGCACCGATGTTTTTTTGAAGTTTTGCCGTTTCACTCATGGGGACGATTCTATATTAGTTTGCCTCAAAACACACAGAATCCGAGTGTCGGCGCTCAGTTTGCGCAATTAAACATCGCAGGGATTTGCTCGAACAAAGATTGGCGCCTTACTCCCCGGCGACTTCACCGTGAACCGTTGCGCCATTCGACAGCGAACGCCTCCAGTTTCCCATCCTTTGCCTTTCCCGGATCAGCTCCACCAACTACTTTCCCGACTATCGTGACACAAGTCTCGTCGTGTTTCGTAATCGATCCCGAATCGCGGCGCAACCAAACTTCACCCGGAGCAAACTGCAGAAAGCCGCACTCGACCGAATCCTCTCCTTCAACCTGAATAACGATCGGGTCGCCTTCATATACCTGCGTATCGACCACGAGCGCGATAAAGCCGGCTTTTAGTCCGATACTCGATATTGAGTCGGAATTCAGCTTAACCGCATCGAATTCGCAAAAGGACGATAATAGGGGTGATAGCGAAAGCTCCAACTCCTCCTCTTCCTTATTGCTTTCAAGAAAAGTCATTCTGGTTGTCAGTGAAGTTTGCTTCGCGATATCGGATTCAAATGACTTTGCAAGTTGTTCCCGCTTGGACCGACCACAGTATTTCTCGGCAATCCTCAAAGCTTCTGAAAACTCGATGGCTCCCAGAGCAAATTCACGTTGTTTGATTCGCAAACGCGAGAGCGTGGCATAAGCATTAATGAGGAACTCGTACATTTCCGTACTTCGCAAAATATCGATAGCCTCACTGGCCGTAGCTATCGCACGATCCAATTTACCTTCGGCTTCAAAAATTTCAGCCTTGGTATCCAAAGTATAAGCAAATCGAGAAATATCGCCGGTTTCTTTGTGAATTTCCAGGGACTTGTCCACGGCCTCATGAGCCGAAGAAAAACGACGCTCCTCCAAAAAGACATAAGCCAGATTATTGTATGTCGTAGCGAGATATGCTCTATGCCCCGACTTTGTGTGAAAGTATCTTGCAAGGTTGAGCATTTGCATGGTTTCTGGCTTTTTGCCCACGCGCTTGTAGGCGAGGGCAAGGTTCGTTGAAAAGCATCCGTTGAGATAATCGTTATCGAAATCAAAAACGAATTTCTCGACCGATTTCAAAAAGGATATTGCATCTTCATCTTTTCCATTTTGCACGAGCAAAGTGCTCATAACTATAAATGACTCAATCCTGGCAAAATGGGTGGTTGAAAGATCCCTTTCAAACGCCTGCTGAAGCCAAACTTCGGCCTCTTCTATTTCATGACGGCGCAGGTAAGTCTTTGCAAGCGCGACTTCGCATTCGACTAGTAACGGAATGTCATCGTGGTTTTGAAGGATTTCCCTGGAGTTGACAAGCAGATCTCTTGAAATCTCTTGATAAATGGAATTCGATTCCAATCGACCTAAGCTTCCAGCGACCTCGCCGCAACGCAATAAAATCTCCGCCGCCTCGAGTTCTTCAAATGACTCAAGCGAGGGAGGTTCATTCTTATTAGGCCAATAGACAGAAAGTAAATCAAATGCCCTGTGATATTGCCCTGTAAGCTCTAGCTCGCGGATTTCAGCCAGTTGCTGCCGCGTAAGTGGGAACAAGCTCATATTCATCGGTGGAAGATTTCAATTTTCTAAGGGGTGACTTTTAGTCTTTTATCATGTAAATAACTATCGTTCAAGGAATAAATGTTGAATAGACTAATATTCCGTGCGTTTGGTCGCGGCAAAGGAAACTATTTGGAAATGCCGCCGAAAAACAAAGAAACACGCAAACTGATTCTTCCACGAGAGCGTGTAAAGTGTGTTCTCTCGTATTTCCCACGACTTACCTAAGCGATTCGTCGAAGAGCAGTTTTTAGATTGAGTGGCATTTTTCTGCGTGAATGCTTTCCGATTTTGACGAACGCATTCCATTTAGGAAGTAGTGCACTCATTGATTGCACCCAGATTTGTAACCAATGCGGAAGAGATTCCATTGTTTTTGACTCCCGCACGAACTAATCCTTGCGTCTGGGTTCGACACGGCTCCCATTCCGCCCCATATCGGAAATTTAGGAAGCATGGTCAGGACGCATTGTAGATGACCTAATGCATCGAATTCTCACTGGAGTTTCTACCGATGAAAAAGATGTTGAATTCTGCAATTTTTGCGCTCGTACTCATCGCGACCGCCCTCACGTTTAATGTCTTCGCGGATTGCGAAGAACAAACCAATGTCACGAAACGCCCTGTCGCAGTTTCTTGTGAACTGGTTCTTACCAGAATGGAAACGAGAGAATCCTCCTCCAATAGAGGAAAGTTCGTCGAGTTTCCGCAAGGATTTCTCATGGCACTTCGCGGCTATACCATTTACCGCGTCTATAAATGGCGCGCTTCCATGTAGGAGAAAAAACATGAAAACACTTTCACGATTTATCGCAATTTCAGCCCTCACGCTTTGCTTCCTCACCTTTAACGCATTCGCAGATTGCGGCGAGCAGACGAACGGCACGAAATGCCTTGTTTCGAATCCCGACACGCCGGTAATTACAAAAACCGAGTCAAAGCGCCCGATCAGTATTGAAAAGCAGATCGCGGACTTCTTCCGTGGAATCTTCGGCGGAATCTTTGGCTAAACCCTTACCGCGCCAAAACCAGGCGCGCTTCCATGTAGGAGAAAAAACATGAAAACAATTTCACGATTTATCGCAACTTCAGCCCTTGTTTCACTTTAACGCATGCCGATTGCGAGCAAACGAACGGCACGAAATGTCTTGTTTCAATCCCGACTCGCCGGTAATTACAAAACCGAGTCAAAGCGGCCAATCGGCATTGAAAGCAGATCACGGACTTCTTCCGTGGAATCTTCGGTGAACCTTGCTTCCTTACCGCGCCAAACCAGGCGCGCTTCCGTAGGAGAAAACATGAAAACAATTTCACGACTTATCGCAGTTTCAGCACTCACGCTTGTTTCCTCATTTTTAACGCATTCGCCGATTGCGGCGAGCAAACGAACGGCACGAAATGTCTTGTTTCGAATCCCGACTCGCCGGTAATTACAAAAACCGAGTCAAAGCGCCCGATCAGCATTGAAAAGCAGATCACGGACTTCTTCCGTGGAATCTTCGGCGGAATCTTTGGCTAAAACCCTTACCGCGCCAAAACCAGGCGCGCTTCCATGTAGGAGAAAAAACATGAAAACAATTTCACGACTTATCGCAGTTTCAGCACTCACGCTTTGTTTCCTCACCTTTAACGCATTCGCCGATTGCGGCGAGCAAACGAACGGCACGAAATGTCTTGTTTCGAATCCCGACTCGCCGGTGATAACAAGAACCGATTCAAAACGGCCGATCAGCCTTGAAAAGCAAATCGCTGACTTTTTCCGCGGTATATTTGGAGGGATTTTCGGTTAGTGAACTCTAGAGGCGGCTTCAGAAAACCAATCCTCTAAACAAGAGAAGGGGCCGCTGGATCTTCCTAACGGTAAATCCGGCCGCCCTTTCGAAAATTTCGATGTTGCCTTACCCTTTTTTCTTTGCAGTTGTTTCTTCGGAGTGAATTACAGGAACTTCGACCTTCTCCGAAAGGATGTCGGATTGTTTGACCACTAATTTCCTGGTCTTGTTTTCTTGAACATTCTCTTCGCCGCGATCGCGCGTTTGGTAACCTACGATCAAATCAACGAGTTCTCTAACCAGATTCGGGTCGACCAGATTCGAAATCGTCGAAGCCAACAGCTCGACTTCGTCCATCTGTCTGAGCTCTAGAAAGCGACTCCCCTCGCCCGTCAGGAGCCAGTCGATGGAGCAACCGGTCTTCTCCCTTATCAAATAGAGCGTCTTGGTATCAGGCAGCCTGCCATTCAAATAGTTTGCAACCCCTTGGGGCGACAATCCCAACATTTCCGAAATCACACGCGGAGTGGACGTACCGCAAGCGAGCCGGAACCTCTCCGCAAATCCTTCGCTATATTTTTTTGTTTCCGGGGTTGACATCATTCTACGATTGTGGCATATTCTCAACAGTTGTTCAAGAAAAAGTTTTCCGAACGAATTTAACAAGCGTTAATTGGGAACAACTAATAATCAGAATCTACTGTTTCGTGCTTGGTTACGCCCTGTAGCCAACACGGAAAAAGGGGGAAACGGTGTGGGAGACGTTTCCCCCGCTTTTCCTTTAAATCAGGCTTTCGTTCTTCTTCACTTTTCGGATTCATTTCGATCGTTCAATCCCGCTTCACTTTCTCTTAAAGCACCTGAAAAAACGATTAATAAGCAAGAAAGGCCTTTGCTTCCAAATGAAAACGTCCGTTTCTACCACCAAAATTCTACTTTCGCTCCATACAGACCAGTGAATTTTCAAATCCCGCCGTCCTATCAGTTATTTGTTTTACTGGATGAAAATGCGGGTTAGAATTGACGAAATGGAAAATGAACAGAAAACCGATGTGCTAATTGCGGGTGCGGGGCCGGCCGGATTGGCAGCGGCAATTTGGTGTCATGACCTCGGAATCGATTTTCGAATATTTGAGAAAGCTCAGCGACCCGGAGGTCAGCTTGCGATAATCCACAATCGAATCGCGAATTACCCGGGTTTTATTGCTGACAACGGCGAGGTTGTTCTGAAAAAATTTCTGACTCATGCTGAGTCGTTGCAAATCGAAATTGAGCCATCAATTGGTATTGCCTCAGTTGACGGAATATCAAGAATAGCAACCCTAAGCACGGGAGACACGGTTCGATTTCGATTCCTTGTCATGGCCACAGGCGTTTCGAGACGACGACTCGGCGTTCCCGGAGAAAGCGAGTTCTTGGGAAAGGGAATTCTACTTTCGGGCAAGAAGGAAGCCTTGAATGCTGCTGGAAAACGGGTTGTTGTCGTTGGCGGAGGAGACGCCGCATGCGAAAACGCTTTGATCCTTGCCGAACACGCGGATTCTGTAACGCTCTTGGTTCGATCGGAAAGGCTTCGGGCTCGAGGAGAATTCACAGAGGAAATCGCGAAGAGAGAGAATATTGTCGTGAATTATGCGACTCGCGTAAAAGAGTTTGGAGGAGACGGGATACTTGAATGGATCCAATTGGATGGCAAAGACAATTCCGGGGTTAGACTGCAGACGGATTTTGCGATAGTTCGCATCGGCGTGGAGCCCAATTCGGCAGTTCGGGGATGCGAGGCAAAAAAGGACTCCGCGGGATATCTGGAAGTAGATTGTCACGGAAGAACATCATGCGATTGGTTGTTTGCGATTGGCGATGTCGCAAACCCCGTATCCCCAACGATTAGCACCGCTGCAGGTACCGCCTCTAGCGCGATCAAAGCGATCTCTTTGGAAATCAGGGATGCCTTTGCATCTTGAGTAGAGAGGTGTTCGGAACATCATTTTCTTGGGCTGAATAATTAGTGATGTTGGCAATAAAAGGGACAACGTTCTCCGAAGCGTAAGGAAGTTAGCTAGAAAGACCCCTGCCGGATTGTCCGGCAGGAGGCATAGGTTCGTGGCTACAGCCGTTAAGTAAGTGGAGTGTTAAGGTGTATGGTTGTTCTGGAAGTGGCTGACCTTATTCACCTGCCGCACAAGGCGGCAGGGGTCTTGCCTTTATTCTTTGAAAATCACTTTACGGATCTATTTCGGTTTTGAAACAACGTATGAGACTACTTCCAGGATCGCTTCCAAATTTCCCTTTTGTTAACCCTCATGCAATCAACATTTAGAGATTCAAGAATTCTAAATTGCCCAAATCTTTTCAATTTCTCACCAAATATTTGAATTTTCTTCATGCTGATATATATTAAGGTGTTACAAAATTAACAAAGAAAATTTGAAAGTGTTGTATTTAGACGACTTACGGCGTAGTCCCTGTTACGGAACGGAAAATGCGTTAAGGTTGTTTGTATCCAGATTAGATAGCTTTCATTTTTCACTATCAACTTAAGGAGGAGCTATGAATTTTAGCATTCTGAAATCAAAGATGTTTTTGGCGATGTTGACGGCATTGTTTGCCGTTTCTTTTGCCGGAAGCATTTTTGCTCAGTCGGGTACGGCAACCGTCGTGGGTTCGATCACTGATCAAACCGGCGCCGGAGTGCCTGGTGCGACAGTCACCATCTCAAACCCGTCTACAGGCTTTAAGAGAACCGCCACTTCGGATTCTCAAGGCAACTACACTTTCCCGGGTATTCCCAACGGAACGTATCGCCTTGAGGTTGAAGCGACCGGATTCAAGAAAGCCGTAAACACAAATGTTCAAGCTCTCGTCGATTCAACCGCGACAATTCCGGTTGTGTTGGAACCTGGTGAGGTTTCGATCGAAGTTGATGTTACGACCGGTACGATTGAATCGGTTGTTAACACTCAGGACTCTTCTCTTGGGAACAACTTCACCGACGAGCAAATCACTCAACTTCCGACCGACCTTCGCCGCGTCAACGATCTTCTTGCATTGCAACCGGGTGTAACGCGTGACGGATACGTCGCCGGTGGTCGCAGTGACCAGGCAAACATCACCCTTGACGGTGTTGACATCAATGACCAGCAAACCGGTGGTCGTGCCGGAACCGGTGACCCGTCGCAGGGTTCGGCCCTTCGTGCCACTACTGAGTCCGTCGAGGAATTCCGTATTACCACCGTTGGTGCGAACGCCAATCAGGGTCGCTCTTCGGGTGCCCAAATTTCGCTTGTTACCAAGCGCGGTAAAAACAACTTTGAAGGGTCGGCCTTTTATTTCTATCGCCCGACGATGGGATCGGCAAACGACTTCTTTAACAACCTTGCCGGATTGGACAGACCGAGCCTCGCCCGTAATGTTTACGGTGGTTCGATCGGTGGTCCGATCAAGCGCGATCGTCTGTTCTTCTTCTATTCGTATGAAGGCCAGTATCAAACGCAGGATGCTTCGGTAACCCGTACGGTTCCGCTTGCTCACTTGGGCAACGGTGAAATTCATTTCGCCGGAACCGGTCCGAGCTGCAGCGGCGGTCAATGCGTTATCGGTCTTGCCGAATTGAACACCATCTACAGTGAAGTTGGAATCAACCCGGCCGCGGTTGCCGTTTTGGCTGGCGCAGCTTCGCGTTACGCCGCAAATACGACGTCTGTTGGTGATGGAATCAACACCGGCGGTTTTGCGTTCAACGCTCCGACCATCACAAAGGAAAACACGCATATCGCACGTTTTGACTGGACGATTGCAGATAACCAGGAAATGTTCTTCCGCGCAAATTATCAGTGGGACAACACGGCTGGAACATCTATGTTCCCGGACACACCGGCGACAAGCTTCTGGTCACATCCCTATGGCGGCGTAGTCGGTCATAACTGGACGATTTCCGACAACAAGATCAACAACTTCCGTTTTGGTCTTACTCGTCAGGCTTTCAGTTCACAGGGTGATTCGGCGGACAACGCGATCTCCTTCCGTTTTGTCTATTCGCCACTTCTGTTTTCAAGAACTTTGAGTCGTGTGACTCCGGTGTACAACATCACCGATGACTTCACGTGGATCAAAGAAAATCATACGGTTCAGATCGGTGGAAACGTCCGCTTGATCAGAAACCAAAGAAATGATTTCAGCCGTGCGTATGACAGCGCTGTAACCAACCCGTCGTTCTACAACTTCTCGGGTGCGGTTATCAATGCTGCAATTACGGATGCGGGCTATACGATCGACGGTGGCAGCGTTTCTTCGGTACAAGCCGCGGCAACGGCCTTGATCGGTCGCTATTCGCAGTACTCCGGCAACTTTACGTTTGGAATCGACGGCAGCGTTCTCGCGGCTGGAACTCCTTCGGAACGTTCGTTTGCAACGGAAGAATACGATACATACATTCAGGATATCTGGAAGCTCAAGCGAAACCTCACCATTACGGGTGGTCTTCGTTATGCCTATAGTCGTCCTGTCTACGAACAGAATGGTTTCCAAGTAGTTCCACAAGAACGTCTCGGAGACATCTTTGATCGCCGAGCCGCTGCGGCTGAGCAAGGAGTTGCTCTAAATGAAATCATCAACTTCGAACTCGCCGGTCCGAAGAATGGCGGTCAGGGCTTCTATAGCTCGGATTGGAACAATCTTCAGCCGTCGATCGCAGTTGCGTGGTCTCCAAATTTCAAGAATGGTCCACTCAAGGCTATTTTTGGCGGTGAGGGCGAATCCACATTCCGCGGCGGTTTCAGAATCGCCAACGACTATTTTGGCGGACAGCTTGCTGTTTCGTTTGACGGTCTTTCGACGATCGGATTTGTAAGCACGAACACGATCGCCGCGAATACCTATGACATCACCGGATGCGGCGCTCCGCCGGATGCGAATGGCGTACCCGCTTGTGCCCCGCTGTTTACGGGATTTGACCAGAGCGTTCGGAGTCTTCCGGGCATTCCGGCTCCCGCCCAGCGCTTCAACACACCCGCGGACGAAGCCCAGAGGATCGAATCCTCGCTTGACGGCACGATCGTTTCCCCGACGCACTATGTTTGGAACGCATCGTGGGGCAGAAGCCTGCCGGGTGACATGTACTTTGAAGCAAGCTACATTGGACGCAAGGCCAAGAACCTCTTTGCTACGCGCGACGTTCTCGCTTTGAACAACCTCGTCGATCCGATTTCGGGAATGGATTGGTACACGGCTGCCGGCATTTTGCACGATCTTCGTGCCGCCGATACGCCGAACGCGCTTGTTCCCGCGATCCCGTATTTCGAGAACCTGTTTGATACCGTTGGATTGTTTGGCGCCCCGGGCACCACTTCGACCCAAGGTATTTACAACCTGATCTCGAGAGTCGATGGATTCGACATCCTTGACTGGACGTTTGTTCAGCTTCTGATCGACGATGCAGGCAAGAATGGAACGACTAACCTGTTCTTCCATCCGCAATACGCCGCGTTCTCGTCGTTTGGTACGACGGCTTACTCAAACTATCACGGCGGTTCGTTCTCGCTCCGTCAGCGTTTGAGAAATACGTTGAGCTATGACGTTAACTATACGTTCTCGAAGTCGATGGATAACGCATCGGGTCTTCAAACCGATGGTTCGTACGGCGGGCAGTTTATTTTGAACTCGCTCCGTCCGGATGACAACTACTCGGTTTCCGACTTTGACACCAAGCATGTTGTGAATGCCAACTTCCTGTTCAGCCTTCCGGTTGGAAAGGGCAAGGCCTTCTTTAGCGACATGGGCGGCGTTGCCGATGCCATCTTTGGCGGTTGGGAACTTCGCGGAATTTACCGTTGGAACAGCGGACAACCCATTTCGCCTCCGTTTGATCAGGCTCAATGGGCGACAAACTGGAACGTTCAATCGAACGGAACCCAGCTAAGTCCGATCAACTTCACGGTAATTCGTGACACGCAAAACGCCTTCGCAAACCCGCAGCAGTCGTTTAACTCGCTGCGCAACGCGCGACCGGGCGAAACCGGTGAACGCAACACTTTGCGTCTCCCCGGGTTCCAGACGCTCGATATGGGATTGCAAAAGGAAGTTCGCATGCCTTGGAGCGAAAAGCACAAGATGCAACTTAGATGGGAAGTTTTCAATGTTACCAACATTCAATACTTCTTGGCTGACAACGCCACAAGGGCTTCGTATGGACTGCCGCAAGATCCTGAAACGGGAACGGCTTCATCAAGCTTTGGTAAAATCTATAGCAGCATTCAAGGCAATCCGCGTCGCATGCAGTTTGGTCTTCGTTACCAATTCTAATTCCGACGCTGATGCGTAGAAACTTGAGGCCGTCCGGTAGGACGGCCTCTTTTTTTTTGTGATGCTTGAACGATTCGAACAGCGGGAAAACCTCAAAATCCGGCCCGCCTATGCCGACAGAGATACCTAACTTTTCGGATCGCTAAACGAATCGTTTCCGGTGATGTCGGAAAGATGTCTTGTGTCGTTGATCGAAAGGACCCTTGTATTTCTCGAACCCCTTATCTCAAACAGGTTTATTCCGCAGTTTGAAGTAACGATCCAAGGGGTGAAACGGGTCGTTTTCCTGATCGCGCCCATAAGATAAAGCGAGAGAAAACAGATCGTTCCGGTGTGGGAATAGACCACCACCTGCTCGCCTCTATGGGCATAAAGAACCTCTTTTAAGGCCGAAGTCGCACGACGAAGCAGTTGCCTGTAACTTTCTCCGCCCGTGATTACGTGGTTCACTTCCCTGTTTACGAGAGCGTAATAATCCGTTGGATACTGCTCCTTGGATTCGGCGAATGTAAGGCCTTCGAGTACTCCAACATGCCGTTCTCTGAAGGCCGATGTTCGGGTGATCTTGATACCAGAACGACGCTCAAGAGGCTCTGCCGTTTGGACTGCCCGTCTCAAATCGGATGTGTAGATGGCGGCTATGTTTTTTGCAGACAGCACATCGGCGGTCAATTCGGCCTGCTTCTCTCCGAGTCCGGACAAAGGGGTGTCGGAATGACCGCCAAAGCGGCCCTCCACATTTCCACCGGATTGTCCGTGTCTGACAAGATATAGGCGTGTTGCTGCCATAGACTGATTTTGAGGAGCGCCGGAAAATCAGGCTCCGGCGACGGATTCCGAACGCAGCTTCTCCGCCTGGTAGTGAGTGATCAAGGGCTCGATGATTTGGTCGAGATCGCCCTGCATTACAAGATCCAATTGATGAAGCGTAAGCCCGATCCGGTGATCGGTAACGCGGTTTTCCTTGAAGTTGTAGGTACGGATTTTCTCGCTTCGATCCCCGCTTCCGACCATCGACTTTCGTTCCGAAGCCAGTTCGTCGTGCTGCTTCTTCTCCTCCATTTCCTGGAGCCTGGCGCGAAGCACCTTCATCGCCTTTTCGCGGTTTTTGATCTGCGACTTTTCGTCTTGCATCGACACGACAAGGCCGGACGGCAGGTGCGTGATGCGAACCGCCGAATAGGTCGTGTTTACCGATTGCCCGCCGGGGCCAGAGGAGCAAAACGTATCGATTCGCAATTCGTTCTGGTCGATTTCGATTTCCACTTCTTCGACTTCAGGCAAAACGGCGACCGTAATCGCCGAAGTATGGATCCTTCCGCTGCTTTCCGTCGCCGGAACACGCTGGACGCGGTGAACACCCGATTCGAATCTCATCCGCGAGAAGACGGCATCGCCTTCAATCATCGCAAAGGCTTCCTTTACACCGCCGACGCCAGTATCCGAGGCATCCATGACTTCCATTTTCCAGCCTTTTGCCTCGGCATACCGCGCGTACATACGCAGAATCTCGGCGGCAAACAACGTCGCCTCATCGCCACCCGTACCGGCTCGAACTTCGAGAATAACGTTCTTCTCGTCATTGGGATCCTTGGGGATCAAAAGCACCTTCAATGCTTCCTCGCCCTTCGCGACCGAATCTTCTAGATCCGCGATTTCGAGCTCTGCCAGCTCGCGCATCTCGGCTTCCGAGGTGTCATCGAGAATCTCTCTTGCTCCTTCGAGATCGTCCTTGAGTTTTCGAACTTCCCTGTATTTTTCGACTATTTCACCCAGCGCACGATGCTGTTTCATCAGCTTCGTATAGGTGTTGATATCCGAAGTGATGTCCGGCGAAGATAGCTGTTCGTTTAGTTCCTCGAAGTTCTTTTCGATTTGTTCAAGTTTTTCAAACATTTTAGGGTCAGACCGCGGTCTCCTCCAGTTTGTAATCAGGCTCGAGCTTTAGGCTCTCCTTTAGAGCTTCGATCGCAACCTCAAGCTGATCATGATCCGGATTCTGCGTTGTTATGTTTTGAAGCCAAATTCCCGGAAGCGTCATAAGCTTGAAAACCGCGCCCGATTCCTTTTTTGCGGCATACCGGATTATTTCGTAGGAAAGCCCGGCAACAAGCGGCATCAGAATTATACGAACCAGCAGGTTCATCCAAAGCGCGTCAAATTTGATCACCGAAAATAGAACGATCGCCACAAGCATCACGACCATCAGGAATGAAGTTCCGCAACGCGGATGTTGCCGGCGCTGCGTATCGGCATTGCCGACAGTCAATGAGAGGCCCTTCTCCCAAGCGAACACCGTCTTATGTTCGGCTCCGTGATATTGGAAAACCCGATGAATATCTTTTAGAAACGACATCGAAAAGATCATGATCACAAAGAAGATCATCCGTATGACGCCGTCGATAAGATTAAACGCGATCCATGATGCCGGTTTTATCTCCCAAACATAAGCCTTTATCGTTTGCCAGATTCCGGCATCGGACGCCAAAGCGGGAGCCTCGGCCCATCCAAGCGACATGAACAGTAAATTCGTCAACACCAGCGGCGCGACGATAAACAAAAGGATGTTGAAGCCAAGCGCAAAAACAATCGAACCGGCCGTGCTCGCCGATTGTTTCGCCGACGAGGCCTTGGAAACCTTTTCCTCCGGCATCACTACCTTTGTAGGGGCCTTTGTGAACTCCTCGTCTTCGGTTCCTTCGGCGAGAACCGCGGAGCTTTCGGTGGCGACTTCCTTTTCGGCCGCTTCCTTTAATTCGAGATCTTCCTGTGCGATGTTCGCCGAATAGTTGAGTGCCTTGATCCCGAGCGCAAGCGATTGGATTAGCGTCGCGCCCCCGCGAAGCACCGGAAGATTAAGAAACTTGTATTTGTCGCTCCACTTTGGAAGCACGGCGGATTCGTGAACGATCGAACCGTCCGCCCTGCGGCAGGCAACCGCGTAAGCGTTCGGAGTGCGCATCATAACGCCTTCCATGACTGCCTGCCCGCCGACAATCAAATCCCTTTCCAATGCGAAAACAAGTGCAAAGAATCTTTTCATAAGCCCTCTCCGGATCTCATACCAAATCGCCGATAACCGATTCAATTCGGAATCACGTGGAATTTCGAAGTTTCTGATCTGCCTCTATGCCAAGGCTTAACGTCGCCGAAATCGTTGTACGGCTCCGAAATATTTCGCTCACAAGAGCTTGCGCCAGCGCCTGCTTCAGATCCTTATCGGATCATGTCCCGGCAACTTTGATTGGCCACATCGACTTCGGGATGCCACGGAACCTGTCAATTACAATCTGATTCAACAAACTTCGAACTTTAAAAACTTCGAATGCCCTGCTTTTCCCAATCAGATCTCGCTCCAAATAGCCTCTTGGATTTGCAAAGTTTCGTATCCGGCCAAATTCCGCAAAAGAGAATGCCCGCCGATTCTATCTTGTGCCGCTCGCTCCTTTTTTGGCGGAGCAATACCGACACGCGAAAATCGCGCGGACATTTCCAGATCGAAAATCTATAAATTGTTTAGAAAAGCCTTCAAAAGCTAAACCTTTGCAGTTCCTCTTCTAGCAAAACGCTTGTTGAACCTATCCACACGTCCAGCCGTGTCAACAAGCTTTTGCTTGCCGGTAAAGAACGGGTGACATTCGGAACAGATTTCAACGGCGAGATCTTCGCCAAGGGTCGAACGCGTTTCGAAAGCGTTACCGCATGCGCAGGTAACATTGATCGTTTCGTAGCTCGGATGTATTTCTTGTTTCATTTCCTTAAATATCGCGCCGCCGGTAATCAATCATCAAATGGGCGCAAACGAGTATATTAAGACCGCACATTGAAATAATCAAGCAAAAAACTGCGATTTCAATTACCTGAAATGCGGCCTCTCATCCGTTTCTTCATTGAACCGTCTCGGCATTTTCCTTTTCTTCCGAGGCATCCTTCTTTGTGGAAACATATATGAATCGACGTTCGGATTCGGGGATCAGATGCTCGTCGAATTTTGTGCCGAGCTTTTCGAGTTCGGCCTTAACATTCGCGCCGGCGTAAAAGGCCAAATCCGCTCCCGAAGCCCAATTCAGAAGCCCTCGCACCTTGCGTGAAAAGCCATCGATCGCTCTGGCGACGACAAAATCCGTACCCGGAAATCTCGCTTCCGCATACTGCTTACCGATAACGGCACAGCGTGGCGACAAGCCCATCTTCTTCGTAACGGTTTTGAGAAACTCCACCTTTTTTGGTTTTGATTCGACCAAAAACACTTTGGTGTCGGGCAAAACTATCGCGAGCGGAATTCCAGGCAGCCCGGCGCCGCTCCCTATGTCAGCGAGGCTTTTGATTTCGGGTCTGATTGAAGTCAGAAAAAGCGATTCAAGAATATGCCTTACGGCAAACTCTTCTGCAGTGCACGGTGCGACAAGATGCAGGAGTTCGTTTGCCTCATACACGCAGTAGGAATAGTCAACGAGCTTTTCAATTGTGGCGTCTGAAAGCTCCAGACCGAAATCAGCCTGACGGCTCTTAAGAATTTCGCCAAGCGATTTTTGCATCCTCAGAATTTGAAACGGGAAAGAAGAATTGATTGGTGCGGACGAGAGGACTTGAACCTCCACGATGTTGCCATCACAGGCTTCTGAGACCTGCGCGTCTACCAGTTCCGCCACGTCCGCACGAGAGCGAAAGTTAATATACATGAAGCGCAGCCTCGGGTCTAGCGCGTAAAAAGAAATAGGGGAAGGGACGGGCCCTGGACTCTGGAGTCGCGGATATACGCGCACCCCAACCGCTTGGGAGGACAATGTTGCAGCTGCCGCTCAGCTTCTAGGCGGACTCACGAGCCACGATCTCAATCACCGCGTACGCTTTGTGCGGGACCGTTTGAGGAATTATCATTTACATGATGTCAGTTTCGGAAAATATCAAATCGGTGAGGAGCGGAATCGCGCTTGCTTGCGACGCCTCTGGGCGTGCCGCCGACTCAGTCAAACTCGTCGCCGTCAGCAAAACAAAGCCGTCGAGTGCGATCGCGGAGGCCCACGCAGCCGGGCAAATCGCCTTTGGTGAAAACAAGGTTCAGGAAGGCGTTTCAAAAATTGCCGAACTTGGACGCGCGGGATTCGAATGGCATTTGATCGGGCATCTGCAAAAGAACAAGGCCCGGGCGGCGATTTTGAATTTTGACGTACTTCAGGCCATCGACTCACACGTTTTGGCAGAGAGATTGAATAGAATCGCTTTTGAGGAAAGCGTAAGACCTAAGATTTTTCTGCAGGTCAATCCGGCGGAGGAGGCTTCCAAGTCCGGAGTGACGCTTGCGAATGGATTCGAGACCGCATTGGAAATATCAAGAATGGAGCATCTTGTTTTTGCGGGCTTGATGACGATACCGCCGTTTTTTGCGGATATCGAACTCGTGAGACCGCATTTCAGGGCAGTTCGAGAATTGCGGGATCGAATCGCCGATGCCGGTTTGTTTGCTGACGGATTTGCGGAGCTGTCGATGGGAATGTCGCACGATTTCGGGGTTGCGATTGAGGAAGGCGCAACGATCGTACGCGTGGGGACCGCGATTTTTGGCGGAAGATAGGCCGATCCGAATTAGGCGATTCCGTATTGGGGAGTTGAAATTATGATGACTCAGGTTTTTCCGGTAATACAGGGTTTTGTTGTTTTTTGCGTCATGATCGTTTTGATCCTGATGCTTCTCCGACTCCTTGCGAACTACACGGATCCAAATCCGTTCGGCACCATCGGGCGTTTGTTTTACAGGATCAAAAAGATAACCGACAGGTTCGTTTATCCCGTTTCGCGCGCAATGGCGTCGATGCGTCTCGATACGCGGCTGGCTCCGTTGATCGTGATTTTTGGTTTTATCGTTGCCGGCTACTTCCTGATTCAGTTCTTCTCTGATCTGTTCGTAATGATCGACGGCGTCGCCATGAACATCGTCGCAGGTAGCATTGCGAAAATCGCGGGGCATATCCTTTACGGTCTCCTGAGCATTTATTCGCTGATGATCGTTTTGAGGATCATCATGTCCTGGATCGGCAATCCTTCGGGCAAATTCGTACGTTTTCTGATCAGGCTCACTGAGCCTGTGCTTGGCCCATTCAGACGAATGATCCCGATGATCGGCCCGTTCGATATTTCGCCCATCGTCGTGATCTTTATTTTCAGATTCTTGCAGATGGCGGTAGCGGCGGTGCTGCTTGCTTGAAGCTTTGTGTTCCAGGTTCCAAGTTCCAGGTTCCAAGATTGAGTCCGCTCTATAAAGTCGATTCAAGGGAATAAGTTGAAAAATGTTCTGAATTTCCTCTTCTGACTCGAGGGTGTCAAGGGGATGTATTGGCGGAGTCTCACGGATGGGAGCCGCAAGAGTTTTCCAGCCGCGTTAGTCGCGTTAGGAATGCAGCAATTGCGGGCGTTTTGTAGTACAGGTGAAAATAGATGGATTTTGTTAGGGAAACCGAATCGGGAGTTTTCTTGGACATACGGGTTTCACCGAGGTCCTCCCGTTCGGGTGTAACCGAAGTATCGGAGGGCCGGCTAAAGGTTCGACTGAATTCGCCGCCGGTCGATGGGGCGGCAAACAAGGAAATCGTACGACTGTTCTCAAAGCTCACCGGAAAGGCAAAATCTCTTGTAAATATCGATTCGGGTGAGAAGAGCCGTAACAAAACCCTTCACATTTCAGATATCACAAAGGCCGAGTTGCTGGCCTGCCTGTCTATTTCCGAATAAACTGGCCGAAGCAGCTCCAATCAAACAAACAGACCTCCAAATCAGCAAGCCCCGCAGTTTGCCCGCCTGAAAACGGGCATGTTATTCTTTTCGGTTAAAACCCTTTGCAGATAATAATTTAATCGAGGTAAACCAAAAAATGTCCGGACACTCCAAATGGCATAGTATCAAACACAAGAAAGGCGCGGCGGACGCCAAACGCGGCAAGATCTTCACCCGTTATGCCCGAGAAATCGCGGTTGCGGCCAGAAGCGGCGGCGGCGATCCGACGATGAATGCGCGTCTTAGAAAGGCCGTCAGCGATGCCAAGGCCGTAAACATGCCCAACGATAATATCGACAGGGCAATCAAGCGCGGCACGGGCGAAATCGAAGGCGTAAATTACGAGGAAATCACATACGAAGCCTATGGTCCGGGCGGAGTCGCGATCTTGATTGAAACGATGACGGACAATCGCAATCGAACCGTCGCCGAACTCAGGCATCTTCTTTCAAAGAACGGCGGGAATCTCGGAGAATCGGGCTCCGTTGCGTGGATGTTCGACCGCAAGGGATATTTCGTCGTTGGAAAAGACCAGCATTCGGAAGACGAATTGTTCGAACTGGCGATCGAGGCCGGAGCCGAAGATGTGAAGGACGATGAGGAGAATTTTGAGATCTTTACCGCACAGGAAACTTTTGAAGACGTAAAGACCGCGGTTGAAGGAGCCGGCGTCGAACCACAAGTAGCCGAGGTTTCGATGATTCCGCAGAATTTCGTCAAACTCGAAGGCAGCGACGCAAAGCAAATGCTCAAGCTTTACGAGGCGATTGACGATCATGACGACGTACAGAACGTCTATTCCAATTTTGATATCGACGAATCGGAGATGGAAGGGTAAATCGGAAGAGTTCCAAGTACTGTCCGGAGGAGTTCCAAGTTCTGTCCGGAAGAGTTCCAAGTTCTGTCCGGAGGAGTTCCAAGTTCCAAGAGTTCCAAGTTCCAGGACGATTTTGGTTGGGGCGATTTATTATATTACGAAATAGGTGGTTGGTGTTGATTTGCATTGGATCGCTTGTTTCTATTGGTTGGTTCCCTTTCGGTTGTGGATTGATCGACCTTTTTTAGAACGATATGCCGGTTGCAGGTGATAGCGGTATTATCAGGGTTCTTGGAGTGGACCCCGGCAGCGAAACCCTTGGTTGGGGAATCGTTGAGGGTATCGGTTCGAAATATCGCGGAGTCGCGTTTGGGACGATTACGCATGGTTCGCGGATCGAGTTTCACAAACGGCTTTCGAAAATTTACGACGATTTGAATGAAATCATCACGCGTTTTCAACCCCAGTGCGTTGCGGTTGAAGACGCGTTTTATTCTAAGAACGTAAAGGTGGCGGTTCGGCTCGGGCAGGTTCGAGGAGTGGTATTGCTTGCGGGTGAAAAGAATGGTTTGCCAATATCGGAATACGCGCCGCGGCTTGTAAAGAAGACGGTCGTAGGATACGGCAACGCCGAGAAAAACCAGGTACAGGAAATGGTGAGAATTCTTCTAACCCTCGAAGAAAGCCCGAAACCGCATGATGCGGCCGATGCCTTGGCGATCGCCATCTGCCATTCGATCCATCTCGGGAGCACCCTGCGAATTAAAAGAGCCTTGGGCGGAGGCTAATATCCGCGCCGATGTATTTGATCCTATGTTAACCAGAGTTTTAACTGCCTCACTTCTTGTTTTGCTTGCGACCTTCTCCGCGTTGGCCCAGAGGACGTCTGTAAAAAAACCAGCGCCCCAAAAAAACGGAAATTTGGCCATCGTCGTCGATGAAAGGCTTTCTCTGCTGCGGAGCGATGCCGGTCTTTACACAATGACACAGGACAGGCTGAAGATCGGTGAGCACGTAACCGTGATGGAGGAAAAGGAAGCCGATGGCGTTTTGTTTTTTCGCGTTGCGACTCCATCGGCAATGAGCGGTTGGGTTCAGGCGGAGGCATTGTCCGGTTCATTCCGCAAAAACGAAGACTTTAGATTGTCCAATCTGATTCTCAGTTCGGATGGAAGAACCCAAATTGAGAGGAGTGCGATTTTTCTCGAACTTTTCCCAAAATCGGATCTCCGTCCGTCCGTATTGCTGCTATTTGGAGATCTTCTGGAATCGATGGCGGAGGAAATTTCGTTACGAGCTTCGGAAAGCCTTGTTCGACGCGAGATGGCCGCCGCAAGGGCTCCGCTCCACAGTTTTTATCTCAACTATCCCGAGCTTGATCCCTATTTAAAGCTCGGCGTGAAATTCCTTTTTAACGACGACACGCTGAAACTACATTACAACGGCGACTCGTGGTTTGAGTTGACCAACAATTTTCCCAACGACCCGCTGACGATCGAAGCGCGGGAAAGAATCAAAAGCCTTGAGAAAAAACTCAAGAAAAGCCAGTAATCGACAAAAACCGAACCGTCGAATTTTGTCGATTGCGTCGCCGATACGATAGAATTTTTATTTGCCGTCATCGCATTTGAATTTCCAGAGGAAACGTAAAGTGAGCGAACAAGTATCTGACATCTCCCAACACATCAAAAGCAGTTTTGGAACCAACGCCAGCTATGTCGAAGGGCTTTACAATCGTTTTGTAAGCGACCCGTCGCTAGTGGACGATTCATGGCGCATGTATTTCGCTGAATTGGAAAGGGGCGGAAACGGAAATTCCGATGCCATCGAAACGACCGCGGTTGAGGCCAAACCCCAAACTTCGGCCGCAGCTTCTCCGGCCGCGACAACCACCGCAGTTTCTCCGGCGCCTCAATCTGCTCCGGAAACCGTTGTACCGGAAGGGGTTGAACCGAAAGCGATCTTCGGACCCGCAAAGATAATCGTCGAAAACATGGAGCAAAGTCTTACCGTTCCAACGGCGACGAGCGTCAGAGGTATTCCCGTTAAGCTTCTCGAAGAAAATCGCAAGGTTATCAACGACAATCTTGCCTCCAGAAGCCTTGGAAAGGTCTCGTTTACGCACATCATCGGATGGGCGGTGATCAAGGCGGCGATCAAATACCCGCAAATGAATGACGGATTTGGAATCGTCGATGGCAAACCGTCACGTCTCAGGCCGGCGGGAATAAATTTGGGAATCGCAATCGACATCCCGAAAAAGGACGGATCGCGAAATCTACTTGTGCCGAATTTAAAGGAGGTCGGCGGACTTACTTTTTGGCGATATTTCAACGCGTTTAACGACACGATCGCGCGCGCCCGAAACGGACAGCTTGTTTTGCCTGATTTTCAAGGCACGACGATCTCGCTCACAAATCCCGGAACACTTGGAACCAACGCTTCAAACCCACGGCTGATGTCCGGTCAGGGAACGATCATCGCTACCGGTGCGATTCAATATCCGGCGGAATATCAGGGAATGTCTTCCGCGGCGCTCTCGCAGTTAGGCATCAGCAAGATCATGACGATCACCAGCACCTATGATCATCGCGTGATTCAGGGTGCGGAAAGCGGACTCTTCCTGGCGCATGTGCACGAATGCCTTGTCGGCGAACATGGATTTTATGACGATATTTTCGAGAGCCTTGAGATTACGTATCCGCCGTTGAGATGGGCCGAGGATTTCAATCCCTCGCTGCTCGGCGGCGATCATCAATGGGAGCAGACCCGCAAACAGGCAAAGGTTTTGCAGCTCATAAACGAGTATCGAATCCGCGGTCATCTTTTGGCGGACATCGATCCTCTCAACATGACCGGGCATTACAGCCCCGAACTCGATCTTGAGAACTTTGGCCTTACGATCTGGGATCTCGATCGCGAGTTTATCACCGACGGGCTACACGGCCATGAAGTCTCGACATTGCGCGAGATTCTTTGGGTGCTCAGACGCGCGTATTGCGGCAAGGTCGGAATCGAATATCGGCACATCCAAAACCGCGAAGAGGTTCAATGGATTCGCGAGAAAATTCGTCAGGAGTTTGTCGATGTCGAGCCTCTGGCTCCGGAAACGCAAAAGGAACTTCTCATGAAGCTGATCGAAGCCGAGCAGTTCGAGCAGTTTCTGCATCGCAAGTATCTCGGACAGAAACGGTTTTCGCTTGAGGGTTGTGAAACCTTAATCCCGCTTTTGGACAGGCTGATCGACATCGCTTCCGAGCAGGGCGTCGAAGAGGTCTATATGGGAATGGCGCACCGCGGCCGACTCAACGTCCTTGCAAACATCGTTGGCGATGCGGAGAAAGGTGATATGTCGGAGCGTATTTTCACGGCATTTGAAGGCACTGCGCATCCGAGTTTTCCCGCCGATGAGGGAGACGTGAAGTATCATCAGGGGGCGACTGGAAAACGAAAGACGTCGAGCGGAAACGATGTTAGGATTCAGCTTTCCTGCAATCCCTCTCACCTTGAGTTTGTGGATCCGGTTGTCCAGGGAATGGCGCGCGCCAGACAGGATCAATTGCTTGAAGGCGATGACACCCGTCGCGAGGAAGTGATCGACAGGATACTCCCCGTTTTGCTTCACGGTGACGCCGCATTTGCCGGGCAAGGCATAGTTATGGAGACGCTTCAACTAGCCAATCTTCGCGGTTATCGAACAGGCGGCACGATTCACATCGTGGTAAACAACCAGATCGGTTTTACGACGACTCCCGAGGCGAGTCGCAGTTCGATCTATTCGACCGACGCGGCGCAAATCACGCAGCTTCCGATTTTCCATATCAACGGCGATTCTCCCGAGGCGGCTCTTCGGGTGGCGAGAATCGCGCTTCAATACAGACAGCAATTCAGCAAGGATGTCGCGCTTGATTTGGTTGGCTTTCGAAGACTGGGACACAACGAGGGCGATGAACCGAGCTATACGCAGCCGTTGATGTACCAAAGGGTGAAAGCGCATCCAGGTGTCAGGGATTTATATGCCAGAAAGCTTATCAATACAGGCGTTATTACCGAGGATGAACTAAAGGAGATGACCGATTCGGTCGTCAACCGATTCGAGGAAATCCTTAGAAACGCCAAGGAAATCGCGGCGGCGAAGAAATCGGCACCCGAGGTAATTTCGCATCAGGAGGAGGAAGACGGGTCTTCGGTAAAGGAAACCGCGATCTCGGCCGAGATCCTAAAATCAGTTACGGGCACGATATCTTCGGTGCCCGAAGGGTTTAACGTAAACCCGAAGATGATCGGGCAGTTGGAGCGACGCGCGAAAATGGGTTCGGGCGAGATTCCGATGGATTGGGGATTTGCCGAAGCCATCGCTTTTGGTTCGATCGTTCTAGATGGAAAGGAAGTGCGTTTGAGCGGACAGGATTCCGGCCGCGGCACGTTCAGCCAAAGACATTCGCTGATGTACGACACGAATACGGGTGAATGCTGGTGCCCGTTGGCGACGATCCGCAGCGAGGGCAATCCCGCCGCAAGATTCAGCGTTTACGACAGTTCGCTTTCCGAATCCGGCGTGCTTGGCTTCGAATACGGCTACGCGGGTGTCGCGCGCGACGCGCTGGTGCTTTGGGAAGCGCAGTTTGGCGATTTTTCAAACGGCGCACAGGTAATCATCGATCAATATATCGCGGCCTCCGAAGACAAATGGAACGAGGCGAACAGGCTCGTGCTTCTTCTCCCGCATGGCTATGAAGGCCAGGGCCCCGAACATTCATCGGCGCGACTCGAAAGATATCTTCAGCTTTGCGCCGAAAACAACATGCAGGTTGCGTACCCTTCTACTCCCGCGCAGTATTTCCATCTTCTTCGAAGACAGGTGCTGCAGGATGTTGAGCGACCGCTTGTCGTGATGACGCCAAAGAGTCTCTTGAGGCTTCCCGCGGCCTCCTCCTCGGTCGAAGATCTGACGAACGGTGGATTTTACCCCGTAATCGATGACGCCTCGGCGTCGCCGGATAGCGTCAAGAGGATCGTACTGGCGAGCGGAAAGGTCAACTACGATCTTGACGAACGCCGTGCGAAGGATGAGATCAAGGATGCCGCCTTGGTTCGGGTCGAACAGCTATATCCTTTCCCCGAATCGGCGATCAGTGGAATCATCGAGAAATATTCCAATGCGACCGAACTCGTCTGGGCTCAAGAAGAACCGAAAAACATGGGTGCCTGGACTTTTGTCGAACCAAGGCTCCGTTCGATCTGCCCGGACAACGTCACGCTCCGTTATGTTGCAAGGCATCTTTCGGCTTCACCCGCGACAGGTTCGTACGCGATCCACGGGTTGGAACAGGCGAAACTAGTCGAGGAAGCGCTTATCGGCAAGTTCTGATCCTGAGAGAAAGGGAATAGCCGAGAAAAACTCGTAAGGCGCGAAAGTGACACAAAAGTCCTCTTCGCGTCTTTTTGTTTGCGTAAAATGGAACAAGATTATCGTTTTGACATCAGTTCTCAAATACCAATGCTGTGACATTCCGCACCGAATTGCTCGAATACCATTGATGACCCGGACATTCCCACCTTTTCGTAATTTTTGTGTGTTTCGTGGTTGGATCGCTGGCCGGAATTCGAGAACTTCGGTTTGAAATTGTATTTGGCTCCACGAATCGGTATGGGAATCTCCCGACCAACAACGATCGTTTTCGGTTCGTTCGCATTCTACAGACCACCGATGACGCCTTTAGTGCTTCAAACAAGAGCCTTTCGAAGAAGACACCGAAATCTTCAAGAATTTAAAACTTCGGGCGTCTGGGTTAGAATCAGCGGTACAGTTCAATCTAGATTCCAATTCAGCCAGTCCAATCTTGGCACCGCAAAAGAAATGTTTGTAAAACCGCCGCATGTTATGCAATTACTCGTATTCCCGCTTTTGATATTTTCGTTTTTCGGTTGCAAAACCGGCGCCGTTACGGAGGGCTCTGTTTTGGAATCCAAGACTGTCGCCCCGGCCGCGACATCGACACCGAATGCAAAACCGGATGGCGATATCCGGATCACCATTGCCGCCGTTGGCGATATGATGATCGGCTCGCCGTATCCGCGTGGCGATCGGATGCCCCCAGAAGACGGCAAGGATATGTTCAAACTCGTCGAGCCTGTTCTCTCCAAAGCAGATATCGCATTCGGAAACCTTGAGGGACCAATGGCCGATTCGGGATCTTCCGCAAAGTGCAGGCCGGGTTCGACCGCCTGTTACGCGTTCAGGATGCCGACGCGTTATGCGAAGTATTTCAAAGAGGCCGGTTTTGACGTCCTCAATACAGCAAACAATCATGCCGGCGATTTTGGCGAAACCGGACGCGCAAGCACGAGGGCCGCTCTGGAAGGAGTCGGAATCAAACACGCGGGATCAAATTCGGGGCAGTTCTCTACGGCGTATGTGGAAGCGCAGGGCAAGAAGATCGCATTCATCGGATTCGCGACAAACAACGTCTCGCTCAATATCAATGATTTGCCGGCCGCGGCCGCCGCTGTAAGGCAGGCGGACAAAAAGGCCGACATCGTCGTCGTATCCTTCCATGGCGGAGCCGAAGGCACCGACAACCAGCATGTCAGAAACAAAACCGAGATTTTCTACGGTGAAGCGCGGGGAAATCTCCCTTTGTTTGCACGTACCGTAATCGATGCCGGCGCTGATCTGGTGATCGGCCACGGACCGCACGTTCTGCGAGGAATGGAAATCTACAAGGATCGTCTGATCGCTTACTCGTTGGGAAACTTCGCGACGTATGGATGGTTCAAGCTGATAGCGGAGACGAGACTCACCGCAATTCTTGAAGCCGAGATCGACGGCGAAGGCAAACTCGTCGGCGGAAAAATCCACTCCGGGAAACAGATCGACTGGGGTGTACCGGCACTTGACTTAAGCGGCGAGGCGCTGCGAAAGATCCGATCACTTTCGGACACCGATTTCGGAGCGAACGCCCTCAAGTTTGATGACAAGGGAGACTTTCTATTGAAGTAGCTTTCTCGTTTTGGGTTTACAAATAGCTATCGGCGCGGGTTTATATTGAATCCGCGCCGATTTTGGTTTCTTAAGCCCATGCCGGTCATTAACCTTCTCCCGTACCCGGCGTCGGGGTGGGTGTCGGAGTAGGTGTCGGTGTGGGTGTCGGCACCGGTGTCGGTGTCGCCGTTGGTGTCGGCGTTGGCACCGGAGTCGGTGTCGGCGTTGGCGTCGGTGTTGGCGAAGCCGTTGGCGTAGGTGTAGGTGTCGGCGTCGGTATTGGCGTCGGCGTTGGAACAGGTGTAGGCGTCGGTGTCGGAGTTACATACGGCGTCGGCTGCGGATTCGGGAGAGTCGTGTTACCCGTCGAATCCCTTGGCACGGGCGCCTCAAGAAACTGAACGTTGCGCACACCAAGCGTTGTCGTACCTGAAACTTCGCCGATGCTTCCATCATGGAGCGGATACGCCGTCTGCGCCGTCATGCTTGCATCGATCATCCTTAGGGACGACGCGTCGGAAAGCGTGATTTGATCGATCGGCTGTTCGAGGATGGTTCCATCTACGGATGGCCGCAGGCGATATTTGAACTGCAGATCGGAAACATGTTCGGCGACGACGCTGTCGATCATTCCCGAACCCTTTACTCCGAATTGCCGGCGCATCAGCTTATGGTTCGCATCGATATAGTAATGAGTGATTTTCACCCTTCGAAGCGTTGCCGGATCGGCACTATATCTCGTACCGGTGGCGAGGTTTCCCGACCAACCTACGCGGTTTAGCCCCAGAGAGTCGCCATCCAACCATTCAATTCTGTTCGCGCCCGAATCTACCGATGTGACGGTTCCAAAAGCGCCGCTGGCTCCATTGGTCACGAAATAGACTTCGCCAACAGTAAATTCTCCGATACGCGCGGCAGGTATGTTGATTCGGCCGTTCCAGTAGGTTGCCGAACCCGCCGGCAGATCGATCGGATTAAAATCCGGATCGACGGCGAGGAGCGTAACCCGGTCTGAACGCGCCAAATAGTCGATCGCAGGGCTTGCATCCGTGACGGCCGTTCCCGACGGGACATCATCATCCGAGATCACCGAACCGACGGCGATGTATCCCGTACTTGAAGGGTCGAGCGTCGCCGCAGAACGCGACGTAAGATAATCGGTAACAAATGCCGTCGGCAGCCAAATTCCAGAAATTCCGAAAAGGCCATCGCCAACCGTCAGGATGTCGCGCGAGACGAGTTCCTGCGAGATGCGAAGGTTTTGCTGGGCAGACGTCAGTTCGTAATTCGTGTTTGCGGTTCGAATCGAACCAGCAAGCAGTGAAAATACAAAACTGAGGATCACGAGCATGATCACCATCGCGACCATCAGCTCAAGTAAAGAAAATCCTTTTTGTCTATCTTGCCTTCTCATCTTCGAATCCCTCGCCGGAGTATTGGTTTCCTACTTCAGCTTCTGTCTAAAGCCGGTGGACTGCACGTACTGGAAGAACGGTGTTCCGGGCGGCAGCTTGTTTGGTGTCAGAAACGTTTGGTCAAAACTCCAGTTTCTTCGCGGCGGCATATAGATAATGGAAGTGCTGTTTTCCCACTGGGCGAGTGCCTGAGTCGAGTGATACAAGGGTATAAACGAACCCGTATAGCTCCACGCCGATTCGTTCCCATTGAGATTCCAAAGCTCGAGAAATCGCGGATAATTGATGATTCCGCCATTCAAGCGTCTATTGGCGGAATCGCGGCCGGGATTTCCATCGAGTGCGGAAATCGTCGTACCGGCGATAACTCCGGCCCTGACTGCGGTTCTGGAGGAAATCGCGCCGATATTGGCGTCGGCCCTGCGATAATCGCTGCCGATAAGATTTCGCGGATCGCTGGAACCCTCGGGTCTCATTGCAGGAAGCCCGTCAAACCAAGTTTTTGAAAGCGGGAAAAACGCATCGCAAACAAGCGAGGATGGAACTTGCGGTCCCATATATCCGCCATTGTTGAGGGTTGAGCCTCCAGCTGGAATCGATGCGACGCCGGTCGTGTTGTAGTTGCCCCAAACGTAAAGGATATTCTCTGTAGAGAAGGTAATGCCCTTCGTGTTGGAGAGCTTTCCGCTCGCGCCGGTGATCGAGAGATTCGCGGCGTTGAACATTCTGACTGAGCGTCTAAAAAACGTAACGGGTCGCTGCAGAACCGCCGTCGCCCTTGTAAAGCGATCTGTAAAGTTGTTTCCGGGATACGATGGCAACGTAAAGACATAGCCATTCGAGGGCAGCTCGGCGGTGTTTTTCTGGAGCGTTCCAGCCTTGCTAACTCCGCCGGGGCCCCAGCCAAAATCGATAACATCCTCGCCGTCGTCTAGTGCGTTGTTTTCGTAGATATCCTCGTTGTCGACGTTGCCGTTGGTCGAATTGTAGTTTGATCCATCGGAAAGGTATTCGACGCCAACCGAGTCTCCCCGTCTATCCGAAAAATAGACGATATATCCCTCGTCACCGTCGATGTTGCTTGAAACGGCATTGGTTCCCGAAAGCAGGTTGCTGTCGTAAACGCCATCGACCCAACGGGCGAGATTTCGCATGTTGATATCGACAACGCTAGTGATTCCGCGTTCGTAAATGTCGTATTCGTCCTTGCTGCTCTGATACCAACCCTCGCGAACGTTGTAAACCGTAATCGGAAGTATCGAGTCGTACGGATTGGGCGGTGTCGCCTGCCGGGTGGTCACACCCGCATCGTCATCAAAGTTTGTCTCGCTGATATAACCCGTGTTCGTATTAAAGGACGGCATCGCCTTGATCTCACCATCCGCGATACGTTTTGAAGAATCATCGGTCAACGAAACGAGATCCATGCCATGCGAATCGCGATCATAGCTTCCCTGTACGAACGCCGCCCAGAACGGACGTTGCAGATATACAATTCCGTTGGGCTCGCCAACCGTCATCCCCATGCTGAGGATCGTACTGGTGACATCGATTGCGGTTCCATCGGGGCGAACAATTTCAATCAGAATGCGACCCGTCAAACCCGATCCGGGCGGTACGTATTCCATTCCGACGGTGTCGGCCGATGCTTTGATACCGCGAACGACCTTGGCATCCACGACGGATGCGTCGGGTTTTACTTGCTTGATCGGAGAATCGAGATATCCTCCCGCGTCGGACACTCTTCGGAGCGCTCCATCCGAGCCAAGCATTGCGGGAACAAATGTAGAAAGCAATACGCCCTTTCCGGCCGGGATCCCGGCAACATTCGCCGCACCGCTTCCGGCACCCTCATCATCGATGAGGATTCGGATTTGGGATTTGGCGTGGTAGCGGGAATCTACCAAGAATGAATCATCCGAGGGCAAGGAACGCTTGATTATCTCGGCCGGCGAATTTCCGGAGAGCTCGAGAGGCATGCGTAGTTCCGAAGCACCGGTGGTGTTTGTTACAACCTGGCCGCCGAACCTATTGTCTACGCCACTGACCGCTGGTTTTACCGATTCCGTTTCCCAGCTTGGATTTCCAACGCCGTTCGGACTGCCGGGATAATAACCGCGATCACCGGGTGAAGCGGTCGGAAAATTCGGTCCTCCCGGATCCGACCCTCCGGCTATCACGCTTCCGAAATTGACTCCGCTTTTGACGTTGATTCCATTTACTTCGACCCAAACGTTCGTGCTTCCGCTTGAGGTATTCGCCGTACCGCTCCGCCATACTTCGCGTACGAATTCCCCAGCCATCGTCAAACGGCTGAGAAACTTCGTATTGCGCAACGCATAGATGTTCTTGTTGCTGTGAACGCGACCGTTAAAGGTCATCAAAGGACCGGGATGAACCTCAACGTCTTCATTGCTGAAGATGCCAAACTGGAACAAAGGCACGAGGTAGTTGTTGAATTCGCGTTCAAGCGCGACTTCCGTTCCGGTGGACTCCATAAATGCCGTAGAAGACATCTTGTACGGAACGATGCTGGCATAAAGCCCGGCATAGGGACCGCTTGGAAGGTTTACGCGCGGATAGATCGTGCTTGGAAGGCCTTGAATCGTACGCAATTCCTGAAGCCTTGCCGTATCCTCTTCGATATTCTGGGTAAACGAGAAGCCGTCGGCGACGATTGCGGCGGGCGGACTGTTCTCGATATTGGTCAAATCCGCGGCTGTCGGATTGAGTTTCGACTTGAAAAGATCACTGAAATCGCTCGTCATCTTTTCCATACCGGCGGAGGCGGCAAAAAACGTTTGCGAGCGCTGCAGATCGCTGCCTGCGATGCGCGCTTCGCTCGATGAAAAGGCAAGCGAGGTCATTGCGACGACGGCGAGAATTGCGATCAAGATGATCGCGATTGCCAATGCCGCTCCCCTTTCCTGCTCGCGCACGGAGACTTGGCTTCTTGGAGTCTTTCCATCAAACAGTTTCATTTGAAAGTCCTCTTACCTGGTCAATCTCGCCTCATCGTTCAGATAGGCGATACCACCGATTTCTCCAACCTTTCCGCTTGCGGCAAAATAGCGTACTCGTACTTCGATTCTTTTTATTGTCGGGGTAACGGTCGTGATGGAAATCTCGCGCGTGTACCCGCTTCTTACTTGTGTCGGATCCGTAAGATCGTCTCCGGTTCCGTAAATTCCATCCGGTCCGGGGCTGACGAGATCATCCGCCGTGCCGTTTACTCCGTCCGGTCCGGGGTTCAGGCTCACATCCTGAAAGCCTGTCGAAAAGCCCGTAAACGGGTTGGGTGCATCGGTATTGTCAACCGATCCAACGTTTGCAATCTGTTTGAAATCCAGCCGGCGGGAATTTCGAAGTGATTCGATCTCGTCAATCGAAGAGACGATAACCGTTTTCGCATTCGTCACATTCTTGCTGATCGCACCGAATTCGATCGCAAACGTGAGCGCGGCCGCCGTGCCGATCAGGCCAATTGTCAGGATAAAGATCGCGACCACGGCCTCGATCATCGAGAAACCGGCTTCGCGTCCTAAATCGTGTTCGAATCGTCTTGTGCGTCTGTTACTCGACATACGCGTTTACCCCGCCGCTGTACTTCCAAACCTTGACTCTTCCATTCGAGCCAAGCACCGAGACGCCGAAAGCCGTATCTGCGGGATAGAGCGCATGATAGAAAAATATGGCGTTGTCCACCGGATTGTCGCTTCCATCCAGAACGGCCCCGTCTCCTTGAAACGTGATCTCGATTGCGTTTCCAGTGAGAGTAGTAATATTCGTTCCATCACCCAAGGCAGCAACTGATGCTCCTGAAGGCCTTCCATAAACGATGTCGGCCGGTGAGAGACCCATTCCCGAGAGCTCGAGGATGTGGTTGTTTCCTCCTCCCAAAACTCCAAGGGAACCGCCAAAGACCGTAATTCGCTTGCTCGAATTGTCGTATCTAAAGGTGATCGGCTTTCTTTCCGACATCGCGCGTTGCCGGGCTTCCCTAACGTAGGTCGTTATCTCCCTTTGCGCGGAGGCAAACATAAAAAGCCTCCTCGACGTGATGATCTGAGGAAGCGCAAGAACAAGTATGATCGCCGCCACTATCAGCACGATCATCAGTTCGGGCACGGAAAACCCCTTTTCCTGCCGAGCGGTAAGATTTCCGTTGGATTTCTTGTTCATGATAAGCACATTCCCGAGAAGCACCCGCTATACGGGACTCCTACTACACCATAAGATTCAATAAAATCGTTGTTCCAGAAATAACAACGTTGAACGTAAATAAATTATTGCTTGATTTGGTGGAAGAGGAGGAATTTTGAGGGAATTGATTGCTCGAAGCCTGTCAGCCGGTAATTTGCCGGCTGACAGGCGGTAAGAAACGATTGGTTTTACATTACAAATTCATGTTGCATTTTGAGCTCAGCACGCCGCAGTTCGAATCTGCCGCGGCCAAAGTTTCCTTCCGGCTCCATGATCAGAGCCAGGAAATATCCTTCGCCAAGAAGCCGCATGATAAAAACAGCGTGTGAATTTGAAACGGTTATCTCATTGAGCTCTCCGAGTCCCGTGTCTTCGTTGCCTTGGCTTGCCCTTCTTACGAGCGAAGTGTATTCGGCAACGGCGACATCGAGGTTTCCCGGAGCGGCGCCTTCGCGCCACACCTTCTCAACGGCGATCCCGTCGAGCCCCATGATAAGTACCCCAAGGCTTCCCTCGGTGCGTTTCAAAATTGCTTGCAGAGCCTCTTTGAACATAGATTTTGAATGTTACAACTAGTTACCCGGTTTTACCATCGGTTGAGCCGGAGCCGGCTGAACCGCTGCTGCGGGTTTCTTCGACGATCCCGCGCTCGATCCACCGGAGTTTGACGGAGGATTTCCGAGCGGAACCGGTTGAAGCAACGTAATCGAATTCGGTCCTTCATCCGAGCTCGAATCCATTCTCTTTCCGTTGTAGTCCGGACGATAGATTCTCGGCGTGATAAAGAACAGAATCTCGTTCGTATCGCGGGTCGTTCTCTTTCTCTTGAAGAGGTTTCCGAATACCGGAATACTCGAAAGATAAGGGGTGCGATCGGAAATTTCGCTTTCCGAATCAAACATCGCACCGCCAACGACGGTCGTGCCGCCATCGGGAACCATGACTTCCGTCGTCATGCGCTGGACGTTGATCGGAGGGGCTCCGCCACCGTTTACCGCCGGCGAGATCGAGTTGTTTTCAGCGGTCACATTGAGGATAACCGTTCCAACATTTGTGATCTGCGGGGTAACTTGTAGCCTGAGCGGAACCGAAACATATTCGGTCGTAACGATGATCGCGCCTTCCGAACTGTTCGGCTGAACAGTCGTGATGGGAACCTGCGAACCGCTCTCGATTTCGGCCGGACGGTTGTTGAGCGTGGTGATTCGCGGAGTCGCGATCGTCTTCACCTGGCCCTTCTGTTCGCCGGCGCCGAGTTCGGCCTTTATTTGCATCGTTCCGATGGCGGTCGTGGTCAATGAGGCGATGGTGTTTGCAACAACATTGCCGTAATTGGTTTGAACGCCGCTGCCGTCGTTTGGACCACCCAAAGCAACAGCTGAAAGCTTGAGACCGAGGTCACGCGTGAAGTTGCGCGTCGCAACAACGATTCTGCTTTCGATTTCAACCTGCGGTGCGGGTTGATCGAGGTAGTAAACGAGCTTGCGAAGAGCAGCGATGTTTTCCTGTACATCGGTGATGATAAGGGTATTGCTGCGTCCATCGACTTCAATCGTTCCACGTCTCGAAAGGCGCTTCTGAACGATCGCGAGAATTCCCTGATCGGCGCTCGCGCCGCCACCCATTTGGCTTTGGCTTGCACCGCCACCTGCCGAGGAAGACGAACTCGAAGATCTCGATGAAGACGATCCTCCGCCGGAGCTGGTTCCGCCTTGGAAGCCGCCTCGTCCGCCGGCCTCAGAACCAAGAGTGTTGGTCGCACGGGCGTAGTTGAGACGAATGAATTCCGTGTAGAGCGGCGATTGATCGAGTTGGCCGTCCCGCAATTCCTCACGTTCGTCGCGTTCGAGTACAAGCCTTGACTGCTCGGCTACGCGAAGGATGGGGCCGTTGTGTTCGATCGCCAGTTCCTGTGATCTGAGGATCGAATCAAGCGCGATATTCCAGGGAACATCGGTGATGTTTACCGTTACGGGAACCGACTTGACCGACTTGTCGATTACGAAGTTGATTCCGTATTGCTCGGTTATATAGTCGAGGATGTCGCGGATATCGGAATTTACCAATTTAAGACTGATAACTTCCCCGCGGAATCCCGGTTCGCCGTAGCTCTTGCCTTGGTCGGACGGCATTACGCCTTGTCCAAACGCGGCAACAGCCAGACAACCGATTAATATCAAAGCAATCACGGTCTTGGATCCGAATCTGCTTATTCCATTGAGCATCATGTTTCTTACCTCTCGAGTTAAACTCTGTATTGAGTATTCTAACCACCGCGTGCTTGATGAAGGCACGCGATCAAAAAATCCTTTTAGCGCTTAGTTCTTTTTGCGCCGCTTCTTGGAAACCGCCTTCTTTTTCGGTTCGGCCTTTTTCTTGGCTTCCTCGGTCTTGTCCTCGGCGGGTTGATTGATCATTTCTTCCAGGGGCGAAACCACAACCGCAGCGGGCGCGGGTTTCTCGGCACCGGGCATTACCTCGGCCGTCTGCGGCTGGCTCGTGTACTGCTCTTCGTTTGGCGCGGTTCCTTGAAGATCCTGTTGAAGGCTGTATTGCCTCAGCGGTTTGTTCTCGACCGAAGCTACGAATTTGCCGTTGCTCCACTTTGTAACTTTTCGGAAAACAAGCCTGTTTTCCTCAACCGCTACAAGTTGTCCGTCAAAGAACTTCTCGCCGGGATAGATCGTGTACGAGAGCTTTATGCCCTTCGCTTCGACCATCGCCGCAAACCCGCGCGGGGTTTTGAAGATACCCGTAACGGACATCTCATCGAGAAGCAGCACGGAGGTTACCTTTGGAACCGGTTGTCCGTTAACGGCTGCTTCTTCGCGTATCCGCTTGTAGTAGTCGATCCTCGCCTGCAATGGCGGAGCGGCAACAACTTCCGGTCCCTTCTTCACGGCCTTTTCGCCACCACCGCCCTTGACGTCCGTTTTCGGCGGTGTCGGCGGTTTCGGGGTAGTCTTCTTGACCCAAGGAGCCTGTTTGAATGGATCCCCACCCTGGGCCCACACTTGCGCGCTAACGCCCGTCATGAACATCAACGCCATGAGCGCCAAGGTCGTATTTAAGGTACTTCTGAGAATCTTTTTGTTCTTCATTGCTTTACTCTCGAAAAAAAACCAATGCTTGAATAGCCCTATTTGGCAGCGGGTGCCGGTGGTTGTGCGGCCGGAGGGGCCGGAGCTGCGCCGGGTGCGGGCGGTGCGCCCGCCGGAGCGGGAGCGCCAGGCGGCAAAGGCTTGCCGTCGGGTCCGACCTGAGGTGCCGGCGACGAAAGGGTATTCAAATCGTCGGGCGAGGCATAATACGCGGTCAAAAGGAACTGCGCGTGAAGCGTTCTGCTATCCGTTTGCTTGTCCAATTGCTTCAGACTAAAGTCCGAGATCGATACGATACGTTGCAGTTTCGCCATTCTGTCGAAGAATTCGCGGAGATTGCCAAAATTACTGTCGACTTCGACTTCAACCGGCTTCGCCATGATGAAATCTTCCTGCGAATCGTCTCGGGGCGAGAATCTGCTAACGATGAGCCTTGATTCGCTCGCGGTTTCCTGAAGCCCTTGAAGTACGTTCGTAATTTCACGTTCTTCGGGAAGCAAAACCTTGAGCTCGTCATACTCCTGCTCTTTTGTCGCGAACAGAGTCCGGAACTCGTTGATTCGTTGGGTGGCGATCTTTGCGGCCTGATTCTTCGACTGCATTTGCGCCACCTGATCGTTCAGATCCTGCACTTCGGCTTTCATCCCGCTGGTAACGAAATACCAGATGAGGGCGTAGAAGACCGAACCGACCCCGATCAAGACCAAGAGTTGCCAATACCAGGCTAATGTCTTTAGTTTTTCCATTGTTCAGTACCTGTAAAATCCTTTAATGCGGACTGTTCGCTTTAGTTGTTTTGAGGCTGTCCCGGTTTTGGAGCCGGTTGAGGGCCTGCCGGCGGATTGGAGGGTTGGGGACCCTGGGGCGCGGGACCGCCATTGGCGGTAAGCGTTTGGGTATCATCCTTGCCCTTGTCCGGCGTGTAGGCGCAGCGAATCGTAAAGTCGATAATTTCGAGCTTCGGAACTTCGCCGCCAGGTGTCGTTGACGCTGTTTGGGCGTCGATTTCTTTTCTTTGGGTTTCAATACTCAAATTCGAGAAAAGACCCGCCGAGAATTCGAGACTGCGTCCAAACTGCGTAACCGATGATTCGTTCTTTGAACTTCCGCTGATCGTCAGTTGGTCGCCCTTCTGATCAATGCTCGCCAGATAGATGTCGGGCGTCATTCCGATTCTTTCGCGGATCGCTTCAAGAACGCGAAGCGGACCGTCTTGCTTGGTGCGAAGTTTCTTGATGGCTTCGATCCTTAGATCAATGTTCTTGATCTTGGTTTCGAGATCCTTCTGCTCCTTCATCACCTTTTCAAGTTCAGCGGCCTTTTTCTTCTCATCGGCGAGTTGTGCCTCCGCCTGCGATTTGGCCCTGGTGGAGCTGATGACGTCCCAACCGATGACTGCCGTCGTCAGGAAGAAGACCGCAATTCCCATCAGCACGAACCGCGACATCGGGTTCGAGACCTTCTTTTCGACCGACACGGCGGCACTGCCCTGACGCTCGGTAACCGAATTCAAAAGGTTAATTCTTATCATTTTGCTTCAACTCCCCTGATAGCAAGTCCAACAGCCACAGCCATTTCGGGCATGATTTCGCTGAGGTAATCCGGGTCAAATTTGCGGGTGTCAACCTTGATTTGACGGAAGGGATCAAGAACTTCTACGGGAACTTCCAAACGAGCCGCCAGATCTTCGGAAAGTCCAACAAGCTTGGAACCGCCACCGGAAATCAGAATCTTGTCAACGACAAGCTCGTCATCCTCGGCCGTAGCGCGATAAAAATCGAACGTCTTTTGAATCTCCATCGCCACCATCTCGGTAACATTGTTCATAAGAGGTTCGATCGATTTTTCTTCAACGCCTTCCATCGCTTCGGCAACGCCGCGCTTGATGGCTTCGGCCTGCTGGAAGCTATATCCAAGGCTCTTTTGAAGAATGTCAGTAAACTGGCTTCCACCAACTGTAATGTCGCGGGTGAAGAGAGATTGTGTGCCCTTGACGATGTTTACATTCATCGTCGAGGCTCCGATGTTGAGGAGTGTCACTACCTGCGATTCATCCGGCTGGTAGTTGACTTCGTAGCAGTTTTGCAATGCGAAGGTATCAACATCGATGACGAGCGGTTGCTTGCCGGAGAGCTGGATGGCTTGCTTGATGTTGTCAAGCCTCTCTCGTTTGCAGGCGGCGATCATTACATTTGTCGCATCGCTGGATTCGTTGGTGATGTGATAATCGAGGCTAACGTCCGAAAGATCGTATGGGATATGCTCTTCGGCATGCCAGTCGATCGATTCCTCCAACTCCTCGCGCGACATCGGCGGCAGAACGATGTTCTTGATGATCACCGAATGTCCGCTTACACCGGTCACGACTTGGTTGGACTTAATCTTGTGGTCGTTGCAAACGCTCTGAATGACTTCCGAAACAGCGTTGAGCTCCATTATCTGGCCATCAACAACGGTGTCGTCCGGAAGATTCTCAAAACCGAGACTGACGAGATTCAGGTTGTTCAATTTGCCGTCAAGTTCGACTACCTTTACGGAACTCGAACCGACATCCAAACCTGCAACGCTTTTCTTTTTACCGAATAGCATTATCTTGTGTACTCCTTTCAGGTCTTAGGCCAATCCCCGGAATTTTCATCGGCGGGTTTGATTCAGAACTGTTTTCATCTTTAGGAAAAAGGAAACCGGATTTGTTTATTTGTTTGCCGCCTGAGCCGGATTGACTTAAAAGACAGGATTTTCGATAGGTCAACTGAATGCTGTAAGTCCGGTTTCCTCATTGATGCCCGGTTGAATGACTCTCTCTTGCGGAGTGTCCGACAACCCGAAAATGTGTGCTCTCAGGCAACATGACGCAACACTCGTAGGTGTTGTCATTACTTAAGCTACACTAGCCAACAACATCTGTCAACATTCTTTTGCATTGTTTAACATCAATTTGACAGAAAACCTGTCAAGAATTTGTCACACTGAATTGGGTGCTGATTGGATTTTGACCAAACTGCGGGCTTCGCTTGCGGATATGGTTGCGTGATGTTTGCCAGACTTTGGAGAAATACCCAAATAAACTGGAGCTTTCCGAACTGGCGAGCAATAAAAAGGCTCGGCGGGTGAGAATGGTTCGTGATCCAAAAGGCGAACGCCACTTTCGTTCCAATGCAATTCTTCGGCCGCTGGAGGGCCGCACTTGCATGCCATTTAATTCAATTCAGATCGCGAAGACTCTCCAGGCTTGGTACACGCCTATCGCCGATTGGCTTGCGGGGTTGTGAGCGACAAGTCGCACTCAGACTTCTAAAGAATTCTGACTGCTTTCGGGGAACAGAGCTGGCGAGGCCAAGTTGCAATCAAGCTGAGGTAGCAAGACTCGAAACAGACGAATCCCCAGTTTCAAACGGATTCGGTTTCAAAATTTTTTTCAGGCGACATGCGCTATAGATTGAACCGTTCCCAATAGCCGACATCGATCCACCTGCCCAGTTTGTATCCCACCTCGCGAAAATGGGCGACTTTCTCGAAACCAAGCCGTTCGTGAAAACTCACGCTCGAATCATTCGGGAGCGCGATTCCCGCGATAATCGCGTGGACTGCGGTGTCTTCCAGCAAATCGAACAATTCCGAATAGAGGCTTGAACCGATGCCGCGGCTTTTCGCATCGTTGCGAACATAAATCGAAACTTCAACCGAATGCTCGTAGGCCTCTCTTAGTTTGAAGCGGACGGCATAGGCATAACCAACGACGACCCCATCGGTTTCGGCAACCAAAAATGGAAAACGCTTCTTTACGGTGATGATCCGCGCCGCCATCATCTCTTCGGAAAGCGGCTCCGTCTCAAATGTGGTGTGCGTATTGAGAACGTAATGATTGTAAATCTCGGCGATTTCTTTTGCGTCCTCGGGTGTTGCCTCTCTTATCTCTGCCATTCTAAAAACTGAATCCGGTCGCGCTTCTCGCCGACCAATTTGAAATTATCGATCTACCCACAGGCTTAAACCGAGGTGGAGCAAGCTAATCTGAAAGCGTCTTGAATTCGTATCTTGCCACCGACTCGAGATGAACCTCATCCGGCCCATCAGCAATCCGGAGCATTCGCGCGGTCGCCCATCCGAATGGGAGAAAGCTGTCCTCGCAAACTCCCGCACCGCCAAAAATCTGAATCGCGTCATCAAGTACCTGTTGTGCCATAGTAGGCACCAACGCTTTTATCATCGCAATCTCGCGCCGCGCCGACTTTGCTCCCCTTTCGTCCATCAGCCACGCGGTCTTTAGTACGAGGAGTCTCGCCTGGTCTATGGCAATTCGCGCCTTAGCTATCTTTTCCCTGACGACCCCTTGATCAGAAAGCGCTTTTCCAAAAGCACTGCGCGACATGCTTCTTCGCGACATCGCCTCAAGCGCACGCTCTGCCAGACCGATCAAACGCATCGAGTGATGAACGCGCCCGGGGCCGAGACGTCCCTGTGCGATCTCAAATCCTCTTCCTTCGCCCAGAATCAGATTCTCGGACGGAACAACTACATTTTCGAAATCGATCTCGGCGTGTCCGCCGGGAGCGTCGTCGTAACCAAAAACATCGAGCATTCTTCTAATGCGCACGCCCTCGGAATCCATAGGAACGATGATCATCGACTGCTGCTTGTACGGCGTTTCATCGGGATCGGTCTTCCCCATGAATATCGCAAATCGCGTTCGTCTGTCGCCGCCGCCCGTTGACCACCATTTCCTCCCATTGATCCGATAGCCACCTTCGACTCGTTCGATAGAGCCGCAGATGTTTGTCGCATCTGATGAAGCGACTTCGGGTTCGGTCATCGAAAAGCACGAACGAATCTCACCGGCGAGAAGCGGTTCGAGCCATTTCTCCTTCTGCTCGTCGGAACCGTACATGTGAAGGAGTTCCATGTTTCCGCTGTCAGGCGCGTTGCAATTAAAAACTTCCGAACTCCAAAACACCTTCCCCATTTCTTCGGCCAAAGGCGCGTACTCAAGATTTGAAAGACCGGACTCGGATTTTAGAAACAGATTCCACAAACCTTCCCGCCTCGCCTTCTCCTTAAGCGATTCGACCAACTGAAGCGGTTCCCAGCGATCTCCCGTTTCAATCTCGGTTTGCCATTCGGTTTCGAACGGATAGACGTGCTCATCCATAAAACCGCGAAGTTTGCCAAGCATTTGAGCGGTTTTCTCGTTGTGTTCGAAATTCATAAAAAACTCTTGCGGAGGGTTTTGGCGGAACAAAATCGTCAGACCCGAGCGAAAAGCGCGGGCAGACCGTCGGCACTCAATCTGCTGAACAAACTCGTTCAACGATCGAAGCGAGTTTCTCCAATCCCGATTTCACATCCGCGCCCATGTGTATTCTCAACGCTCTTCGACCGCGATCAATCATCACCTGAAAATCGCCGCGAGACTGCGCCGCCTTTACCACGCCAAAACTGTACGCCGCTCCCGGAATGTCTATATCCTCGGCGTCATCCGACGTGATCTGGAGGAAAACGCCGTTCGGCGCTCCGCCCTTGTAGGCCTGTCCCGTGGAATGCAGGAATCTGGGTCCGAACTGGACAGCGGTCGCCACCCTGTACCTTTCGTGCACAGCCATTCTGATTCTCTGGAGAATCTCGGCATTTTCATCATTCCTTTCCAGATAGGAAAGAATCGCGAAGTAATCAAATTCGACAAGTCTGGCAAGATGCTCTTTCAAAACCGCTTCGGCATTTGCGATTTCACCCAATTCAAGAATCTCGCAAAACGGTTTGTCGGCATAAAAACCGAATCCGTCGGAGGAGAAAACGGGAGTATCGTCGCCCAGTGATCCGGTCTCTTCGAAATTGTCCGTCAGTCTGCGCGCCTCGACTTTCGCCGCCTCGACATCCGGTTGGTCAAACGGGTTAATCCCCATGATCATTCCCGCAATCGCCGTCGCAAATCCCCATCTGAAAAATTCGCCGCTGATCTTTGTGACATCCGCAATTCGGATCGTGAACCAAGTGTGCCTTTCGGCGGTCAACACCGAACGGTAATAATCAAACAACTCCTCGCCTTCCTTCAAAATGAAGATAAAGATGCGGTCGAGCGGGTAATCGTGATTCGCACGAAGTGGTTCGCCTTCGATGGGAATGATCGAAACTCCGTGTTTGCCGGTACTCTCGGCGACAAGCTGTTCGAGCCACGGACTAAAATACTTTGTGCTTTCGCTTGTTACGATAGTCAGTTTGTCGCGGTTGTTTTGCTGCGAGATCCCCATCGCCATTCCGGAACAGGCACCCGCGTTGTCATCCGGATCCACCACCTTGCAAGACTCCGCTGTTGCGATGGCGTGATCGAGATACTCCCGAAGATCGACGCCGATGATCGCCGCCGGTACCAGCCCAAATGCGGACAAGGCCGAGAATCTGCCCCCGACCTCCTTGTCGCCAAAAAAGATCTTTCGAAATCCAAGCTCGCCCGCCTTTGTCTCAAGCTTTGAACCCGGATCCGTAATCGCCGCAAAATGCGATCCAGCATTTTCCGCTCCAACCGCTTTGGTGACTTGCGAATAGAAGTAGTCCAAAAAGACATTGGGCTCCAGTGTCGAACCGCTCTTGCTTGAGACGATAAAGAACGTCTTTTCGATTTCAATCTTTTTTTCGAGCGAAATTATCTCGGCGGGTACGGTTGAATCGAGTATGTGAAAATTCGTCGCGCCAAAGGTTTTGGCAAGCACTTCGGGGCACAGCGATGATCCGCCCATTCCAAGCAAAACGTAGTGCTCGAAACCGGCATCGCGCAATTCTCGCGCAAAGCCTTCATACGCCTCGATATTGCCGACTTCCCTGTTGGCGATATCCAGCCAGCCCATCCATGATTCCTCGCCGGAATCGGTCCAAAGGCCGGCCTTTTTCTGCCAAATCGAGGCTACCAAAGATTGGGAGTACCATGAGGGAAGAACGTCTGCAAAGTCATGGGCGACCTTGTCCGGGAGTGAGTAAGAAAACCTGCTTAACATGGAGATAATTTAACACAAGATGATTGAATTGTTTTCAAAACCGTAAGCGGGATGTTGATTTCTGTCGGACCCAGGCGAGCAACCCTGAATCGAGGCCACGCAATACCGTTGGATTTGTTTGAAATGCTAGAAATAACGCCGATCCTTTAGCTCTTTTGGAAGAAAGCTCTCGGGATCTTCGTCGCTCGCGGATTTGCCGTAACCCATCCTCTTCATAAGCTCCGTGGGTGCGTTCCGGAGTTTTAACGGGACGGGGAGATTACCGAATTTTTTGACATCCTTCGAAGCCCGGCCCAATGCGTCGTAGGCGCTGCGGTCTTTCTTTGCGTTTGCCAGATAAGCGGTGCCGTGCGCCAGATTTATCGCGCATTCCGGAAGACCGATCGTTTCAACGGCGCGGAAAACCTCGTTTGCCACAACAAGCGCCGTGGGTTGTGCGAGGCCTATATCCTCCGAAGCAAAGACTACCATCCTCCGGGCGATAAACTTCGGATCCTCGCCGGCATCGAGCATGCGTGCGAGATAATACATTGCGGCGTCGGGCTTTGAAGCGCGCATTGACTTGATAAACGCGCTGATGGTGTTGTAGTGCTCCTCGCCCTTCTTGTCGTATCTGAGGAATTTGTTCTGAAGCGCGTTTGCAAGATTCTCAACGGTTATCGACTCGTAAAGACCGGCCGTGTTTTCCAGCATCGTGATCGCCTGACGCGCATCGCCGTTGGCCATCTCGATCAACCACTCGCGGGCTTCGACATCGAGTTCAAAACCGGTTCTGTCGATTATCGACGCCATGTCTTCGGCGCCCAGTTCCTCGAGGACAAAAACACGCAGACGCGAAAGTAGCGGTGCGATCACCTCGAAACTCGGGTTCTCCGTCGTCGCCCCGATAAGGATCAGCGAACCGTTTTCGACAAAAGGCAGCAGGTAATCCTGCTGCGCCTTGTTGAACCGATGGATCTCATCAAGAAAGAGTATTCGCTGAGGATCGCCTTCGGCTCTCTCCACCTCTATGATTTTGCGAATATCGTTCTTGCCGGCCGAAACGGCCGACAACTCGAAGAGATCCGCATTGATCGCGCGCGAGTAAATCCGCGCCAGACTCGTTTTTCCTACGCCCGGCGGGCCCCACAAAACAAACGAAAAGACATGTCCGGATTCGATCGCCAATCGCAAAGGCCGCCCCGGACCAACGAGGTGCTTTTGCCCTACGTAGTCATCTATGGTCTCAGGCCGAATCTTGTTTGCCAGAGGCTGGCTCATCCATTCTCTCCATCGAGCCAATCAAGAAGCATCGATTCCTGTTTGTGGAACTCGTGCACCGGCACGCCATCGCACATCGGATCTTTAAAAAACACCGAGAGCTGTTCCTGAATCCCGGCCGCACCGCGTCGTTTTGCAAGGTCAAGGCACCGCGCGATCTCGATTGCGAGGGGAGCGGCCAAAACCGAATCCTTGCACAGAAAATTCACTTTTAGCTGCATTGGCTGCCCGAGAAACCCTGTAAAATCAACGTTGTCCCAAGCTTCCTTGTTGTCGCCGCGCGGCTTGTAATACCGAATATCAACTATGTGATCCTCAACTTCATACCCGAGTATCCCTCTAAGTACGGATTCTTTTGTCTTGATTTTCGAGGCAAGCGAATTCTCCTCCGAAAGCGCGAGTCCATCGCGGTTTCCCAAGAGATTCGTCGAATACCAACCCGAAACCTTGAGCGCCCTGCTCTTGAGCGCCGGCGCGAGAACGGTCTTGATAAATGTTTGTCCGGTTTTTCCGTCCTTGCCTGCAACAGGTACGTTCCGGCTTTTCGCGAATGCGACCAACGCGGGGATTTCGACCCCGACCGAAGGAGTAAAATTCGCATACGGAACACCTTCCGAGATCGCCGCGTAAGCATAGAGCATCGAAGGGGAAATCGCGTTCGAGTTTGAATCAATCGCGTTTTCAAATGATTCGATTGTCTCAAATTCGGGTCCTGTGACCGACGTCAGCGATTCGGTCGAGGCGAGATTTACAATCACAACCGATTCAAAGTTCGCGCCAAAACCCGCGATATCTTTTCGGATCTGCTCAATCGTCTCGCGATGCGTGACTGTTCCCAAACGATTCTCGCCGTCGATATTTTTGTGAAATTCCCTGTTTCCATAGGCTGTCCATGGAACGAGCCGCTCGAGATCTTCTTCTGCGAGGAGAAACTGCCTGTAAGGAATCACGTCGTGCGCAAGCGCGGCAGCCGCCAAATCCTGTCCGGCCAAATCCCACCCGCCAACGCCGATCTGTTGATACTCCGCCAGCCCGCAATCCACTCCGGCGAGCGGCAGCCCGTCGGCTCCTATCTCACCCGATTTTAGCAATGACAGTCCGGCAGCAATCGTTGTTCCTACTGCGCCTCCGAGTCCAACGATCGCTATCCCAAGTTTTTGTTTACCCATACAAATCGAAGCTGGTTCTGATCCGCAAGAATGCCTCCGGCCTAGAACTGCTGCAAAGATATTTGCTCATTGTCCCACTATCATCCCATTCACGCTAGTGTCGTGATTTGTAAACTGATCAACAAGTCGCGTGAAGGCGGGAGGTGAATAGCCGACCGAATAATCGGGATTCGGTGTTCCTGAATAGTTGGAAGCGCTCCCAAAAAGATCATGGCCCCCTTGTTCTCCTCCAAGCGGTTTCCAGCCTTTCGACGATAGGCGATAGGAAACACGATTGCTGATTGCCAACCGTTGTGAGAAAGCGCTTCCGCACTGCATGGAAACCGATATCAGTTCCCGAAGCCTATCGTCGATAGGCGATGAGTTCGTTTGTGCAATGGTTGTCGGCCGGAAGCGTGAAGGTCGATTCAGAATAGGTGCGGAACTCAAGTTGGTGTCCGAAGTCTATCGTCGATTGGCTTTGGCAATCCTAAGAAACATTTGAGAACTATTTGTTTCGGTGTTTTAGGTGCGTCTCCCTTTTTTGGAGACCGCAAACTTCGTTTCGGGTCTGGCATTTTTATCCGGAAGACTTGCGAAACAAATAACTTGAGCACTGCGGGATATCACAAGTTTGATTTGCCAATTTCGCGCACACAGATTCTTCCCAAACCCTCGACGAACCTTCCGAAGGCTGCAAAGCGCTTGTCCTTCGCATGTCCCTTGAGATAACGACGGTAGATTTGCTGGGCTATGACGGCGATTTTGAATGTGCCGAAAATGTAATAATAGTGATACGAATCCACGTTTCTCCCTGACAATTCCGAGTAGATCTCAGCGAGACTCGCAACCGAATAGCGCTCCATCAAGAGCCGCGGATTAAATGGCAATCCTAGTAGTTCCTCCGACTCCGACGCCGACATCCAATAGCCGAGAGTCGTTCCCAAATCCATTAGAGGCGAGCCAACCGTCGCCATCTCCCAATCAAGCACGCCGACGATTTCGGGTCGATCTGCGGCTCGAAAGACCACGTTGTCGAATTTGTAGTCGTTGTGCACAAAGGCCGGAGGGTCGTCAGCCGGAATCCTTGCTTCAAGCCAAACGAGCGTGTCCTCGAGGTCAGGCAACTCTTCTGTTCGTGCTTTGCGGTAACGATCGCACCAACCGTGAACCTGCCTTGAGGAATAACCCACCGGATTTCCGAATTTTGGAAAATCTGGCACTGCCACATCGATCGAATGCAATTCGACAAGCGTTTGGAGAAACGATGTAAGCACGTTTCTGCTAAAATCAGCATCCGACTGATGAAATGGCCAGTCCCCACGAAGAATCAAACCGTCGATCTTTGCCATTACCAAAAACTCAGAACCCAGAATCTCATCATCTCCGCAATATGCCAGTGGTTTTGGTGCGAATTCGAATCTTGTTGCAAGAAGCGTAAGCACATCGTACTCACGTTTCATATCGTGAGCGGATTTTACCCTGTTCCCGGCCGGCGGAGTCCTGAGAATCAGCTCCAAATTGTCGCCAAAAACCTCATAAGTAAGGTTGGAACTACCGCCTTCGAATTTCTTAAGTTCTATATTTCCGATATCCCTTCCGAGTTCGCCTTGAAGAAACTCGCGAAGTCTTTGCAGTTTTCCACTATCGCTCAATTTGAAACTCCCCATTTAACATGACCGTACCATCAAGCGTGATCTCAATTCCAAAAAACCCACTTATCATTCGTTCTCTTTTGTTCCTTGCATTCCTCGCGTTTGGATCACTCGCCTTCGGTCAATCCGACCCGAAAAACCGTATGATCGCCTTCACATTCGACGATCTTCCAATGACCGGAGCCGCAATGGAATTGAAAGAAGCTTCGGATGTTACCAGGAAGCTGATTGCTAAACTAAAGACCGATGAAGTTCCCGCCATCGGATTCGTAAACGAATCAAAACTAATAGTCCCTGGCGAAATCGATAGGCGCACCTCGCTTCTTGAAATGTGGCTCCAAGCCGGATTTGAATTGGGCAATCACACATACTCGCACGTCTCAATCGATAATGCGACGCTTGATGAATACCTCGAAGAGGTGATTCGCGGCGAAACGATATCAAAAGCCATTTCAAACAAATACAAAAAACCCTACAGATTTTTCCGCCACACGCAGCTTCGCACGGGACCAACCGAAGAGTTTCGACGAAACCTTGATCTCCTTCTGAAAATGCGTGGCTACACGATCGCTCCGGTAACCATCGACTCCAACGAGTACATTTACGCCGTTCGCTATGTGGAGGCGATACAAAAGCGAGATCCCGCTCTCAAACAAAAGATCATCGATTCTTATCTGACTTACATGGAATCCGTCACGGCGCACTTTGAAAGGATTTCCAGCGGTTTCCTGGGATACGAGCCACGCCAAATACTGCTGCTCCATGCAAACCGGCTCAACGCGGATGGTCTGGAACAACTTATCGCGATGTACAAATCCCGCGGTTACGGGTTTGTTTCTTTGACCGAGGCCCTTGCCGATCCCGCGTACCGCCTTCCCGAAGTAACGTCGTCGCGCGGGCTTTCGTGGATACATCGATGGATGCTTGCGGCAGGGAAAGAGATTTCCCCCGAGCCGGATGTTCCGGATTGGGTGAACACGCGGATCCAATAGCAAGCTTGACCGCATCGAAAGCCCGTATCGAATTGAATCCACTGAACAAACGCGTTTACCGTTTTTGATTTTTTTTGTATAATTCCGCGTGCGTTATTTTTAGCAACGCACCTAATTCCGCCCCGCATCTAGTCTTTGATGCGGTGATTATCTAAATTCCGTTCTCATTCACTAGTTTCAACCCCCTTAATTTTCCGGAGGATTTATGTCGTTGATCCAGAATTTTTACCGCCTTTCTCTTGTACTGGCACTTTGCCTTCTCCTTGCCGTTTCCGCTTTCGCTGACACCATTCGTCTTAAAGACGGAAGCCAGATCAAAGGCAAGATCATTAGCTTTGCAAACGGGCAATTTGTGATTCTTATCGGAAGCGGAGACCGGCAACGCCAGATGCACTTTTTCGCGGATGAAATCGAGTCGATAGAATTTGATTCGACTCCTGCGAACACGATGACCAATCCTTCCGTTAGCCAGAATGATTCGAGACCCAGCTATTCGACCGAAACCGATGGGAATACGACGATAATTACCGTTGGCTCATCGACCAAAACTCCAAATCCACAGTCGAATCCGCCTGTAACGAAAACGCCGGATCCGATTCCGGTTTCTACACCGCAACCAATTCCGGTTTCGACGCCGGCAACAACGGCTGCCTCAAAACCGATTCAGGTTAAGGTTAAAGTCCTCGCTGACAACACGGCAAACGGTTGGACCAATGCCGGTTGGGTGGTTCGCAAAGGACAGAAAATCAGGATCTCGGGTGCGGGAAGGATTTCGCTCGGCAACGGCAGATTTTCAGGCCCCGGAGGAATCGCGACATTGCCCGATGACAACAAACTCATCGCCGATCGTCCGACCGGCGGACTGATTGCGGTTATCGGCGACGACAACAACGATTTTGTGTTTGTCGGAGACACGATGGAGTTTGTCGCCGAAAGGGATGGTGCGTTGTTCCTTGGCGTTAACGAAGGAATGCTGGACGACAACTCGGGCGCGTTTGATGTCGTGATCGAGATTGATCCCTCGATAACCGAGTAGCTTCGGTTTGAAACTGAAATTCAAGGGCACCCGTCATTGATGGTGCCCTTTTTGATTTTGAAGGATACAAGGCCTTGCCCTGAGACATTGATACCTTGTTTGTTTGTGTCGCGCGAAAAGGTACGCCAGCAAATTAAAGTTGATTATTTCCAACCAAACAAGGAAAATCGGTATCAAACCCTGTAAATCACGTTCCTGGACGAGAGTTATGAATTCAAAAGTTTTCTCAAGGATTTCCCTCCTTTTGCTGATCTGCGCGGTTGTTTTGTCATTTGCGGGATTGGGATTTCCGCAATCCCGTCCGCAAAAGCCCACGACCACAAACGGCAAAAAGAACAATCGGCCGACTCCCAAGACTCCTGAAGAGATTCAAAAGGAAAAGGAAGCGGCCGAACAGGCCGAGATGGAGAAAAACGCGATCGATGACGGCGGTGTTGTTGTTATCGATACAAAACTCATCAACGTCGATGCGGTCGTTATTGAGAAGAAATCCGGCAGAATCGTGGCGGGTCTTAAGAAGGAAAATTTCCGCATTTTTGAGGAAGGCAAGGACCAACCGATCACCAGTTTTTCGGAACCCGATGCGCCGATCACAGTTAGTCTCGTAGTTGAGTACAGCAAATGGAGCGAACTTTTCGGTTCGGCTTCCGGCGGTTATTTTGAAGCCGGGCACCTTGAGGTGATCCGCCCCGTCGCTCAGTTTGTAACCGGTTTTGTAAAAGCACCGGATGACTACGCATCGATCATCGCCTTCGACATACGTCCGACACCGATTACCGATTTTACGAATGATCCGTCGCGGTTTCAGCAGTCGATCAATTTGCTGCTCCGAAACCGGCCCGCCTTTCGCGAGAACAACCTTTACGATGCCGTAAACTTCGCATTGGTCGGTGGGCGAACGGATTCCGTGGTCCTTGAGGATTCCGAAGAATCCAAAACAGATTACGCCGGCCTTGTGGACGTTAGAAGCGGCAGACGCGCGATCATTTTGGTCGCCTCCGGTATCGATACATTCAGCAAATTGAACTATGACGAGATCCGCAAGGTGATAAGGGAATCGGGTGTTCCGATCTTTATTATCAGCACCGGAAATCTGTTTTACAAAAAGTACGAGCACCTTCTCGGACCGACCGATTCGATTACAGGGGTTCCCGGAAGGCTTACTTTTCTACAGGCAAAAAACGCGATGAACGTTTTCGCGCGTGAATCCGGCGGTGCTCATTACGAGATGACATTCCCCGGCGAGATTCCGGGAATCCTGCAAAACATCAACGCCCTGATGCGCAGCCAATATAGCCTTGCGTATGACGCACGATCGGATTTGGAGCCGGGCAAGAAATACAAGCTCGTGGTGAAAGTTGATGTAAACGGCGATGGACAGTTCGACGACAAGCAGTTCGAGGTTCGTCATCGCCCCTATTTCAGCTTGCCCGGAAAGGAAGAGAAAAAGAAAAAGAAGAAATAGAAAGCCTATTTTGAAAACAGCTTGAGCCGGAATTGATCATTGGAAATGGTCAGTTCCGGTTTTTTGTTTGAGAAAAGCTCGGACTGCTTTAACACCATAGGCAATCCGCCGTTTGGCAGATTCGTGCCGTATTCGCGACGCGAAAACACCGAAACCAGCTGCGGATTGATCCTTTGCGTGATTCCAAACCTGATCGCTTTCGCGGCCGGTGGCGAAAATCCGTTCGTCCTTCGCGGGTTTACGAAAAGGATCGCGTCATCGGTTATCGTCAACTCCGTGGACTGGTCCGGCATCGCAAAATCCCTATGCATGAGAAGGTTCGCAAGCGCCTCTCGAACGGCATAAAGGTGAAACGCCGGTCGTTTTGCGACGGGTGTTTCCCCGCCAACGGCCGCCGCGGATTTGTGCTTGTGAAGATCCGCGAATCTCTCGATAAAAGCCGAAGCCTGATCAAACTGCGATAGCATGTTGCCGCGACACGTCATTTGCTCAACCATCTGATATCCGCCGTCACTGCTCCCCGATTCCCTCTTGAGAATAAAGCTGCTTTGGGGAACCGATTCCGCAACCGATCCATCCTTTCCAAAAAGGAGAACCCCGGCGACCGTAGGTATAAACCGATCTCCGCTTGAAACCGCAAGGAGAAGATCTCTTTTGAGAACCTGCTCGGTATCGTAGGCCTTTCGCTCTTTGGCTCCGGTAGCAAACGCGCTTACAAATCCCCACAGCACGGCTTCATCGATGTCTTTGGAATCGAAATCAAAAACAGGCAGGTTTTCATATCCCAACGGACGCGCCTGGGAGATAAGATTTTCGAGCTCTTGTTTTTCCGCCTCCCGCTTTTGATTCCCGATACGCACAAAAACCCTGCCGTCCGACGTCCGGTACGGCCGGTTTTTTCCTCGTATCTCAAGCGCGACAACGATTTTCCCGTTGTCAAAAGCGACACTCTCGATCAAGGGAAGGATCGGCGGAACAATATCCTGACGGCAGATCCGCTGGAGTTCTTCCTGAACTCGATCCGTTGAGCGGACACCTTGAACCAGGAACGTGTCGGTAACCCCGAATATCATCGTGCCACCATCGGTGTTTGCCATTGCGACGATTTCCTGTGCAATCTTCTCGGAGTTTGAAAGCGTTAATTTGAGTTCTAGATAAGTGTCTTCGCCACCGCGAATCAAGCGCAGGAGCTCCGTACGGGTCGTCTCGGGCAATGCCTGATTCAGCACATATTCGGAGTACGTGCGCTCAGTCGATTCGTCCAGTCTCGGTGCGTGTCGAAATTTTTTCCGTGCCATTTCAAGCGAGGACCGTGATTGTGCGGCGCCCACCAACCGCAGCGACGCTCAGTATGGCATCGCGAAAATCTCTCGGAGCATGGGTTGAAGCGGCGAACATTGCCGACGCATCCAAAACCGCAACCGTCAACCTTCATTCAAACAGTTTGATGCTCAAATTTCAATACCCTTGAATTCAGATTCGATATCAAGTTGATTCACATCAGCGAACACGAAAAATGTTCTTGGTTGGCACGAAAACTGTTAGAATCGGAGAAATACCGACATTGCCCAAACGCGAAGACCGGAAGCAGTCGCTTTGCGGACCGCGCCCGAATTGAAATCGTTTGGCGTTTGCCCGGGCGTTGAGATTTTTGGCTTTGCATAGATTGGGAAGCTCGTATTTCCTTTGGAGTGCGGATGGAAACGGAGATAGTAACTGCATACATCGGACTCGGTTCGAACGAAGGTTTCAGAACCGGCAACATCCTTCTGGCGGTGCGCGGCCTGATGGAGGCCGGATTTCATGTATCGAGGCTTTCGGCGATCTACGAAACCGATCCCGTTGAAGTCGAGGGGCATGAGAAATATCTGAACATGGTCGCGGAGGTTTTTGTTACCAACGTATCCCCGACCCAAATGCTTGCAAGAATGGTGCGGATCGAGTATCTGCTTGGCAGACGCCATAAATACCTGCTCGCACCGCGGACAATCGACCTCGATCTGTTGCTATACGGCGACGCCATAATCGAGTCGGAGTTTCTCACATTGCCGCATCCGAGAATGCATCTCAGGAAGTTTGTGCTCGTTCCAATGGCCGAATTGGCACCGGATTTGATTCATCCCGGTGAGAACAAGTCGATGAGCGAAATACTCGAAGCTTTGAATGACGATTCAAAGGTGGAGCGTTGGAACCCCGACCCGAAGTCTCGATCCGGAGATGTCGCAATAGCCGAGAGCCACGCGGGGTGAGCAGTTGCGAGTTACGGGTTTTGAGTTTTGAGTTTCGAGTTTTGTGCTCGTCGAAGAGTGCGATTTTTCCCGAGAAATTTCGTGGCAACCCAAGAGCGGTCGGTGATTTTCCGTTTTTCCGCTTTTTGCGACTGGAGCTTTGGCTCCGAATTTTGTTGGAGAGACAGGTTGCGGCCAGGTGAATTGAACCCTTGCAGCGTCTCTTTCGGGGTCAAAAAATGTAATCTGTTTGATTTTTAGCAAATCGATTTGGTAAGGTTTGCTGATACGGTTTATGTCTTCATTTCTTGTCTTTGCGATTTTTCGATCGAGCTTTATTCGACACACCGTAAATTGGTAATTGGCAGACTTCAATCCATAAATGAAAAATTCTACGTTGATATTGTTTCTATTGTCGCTTTTGGCAACCACATCCGCTGGTCTTGTATTTGGCTCGACGAACGAAGCGCTTCTGACGAATGTCTCAAACAGAAAAACCGTAGGGCTCGGAGGCAGCTGGAATTACATCATCGACCCATACGAGATGGGTTATTACAATTTCCGCATGGAGCCGTACGATCTGCAAAAGGGCTTTTCATCCTCTGCCTACTACAACAATTACCACGCCAGGAACAAGCAGGAACTTGTCGAATACGACTTCGATAAATCTCCGTCCATGGAAATTCCTTCGGATTGGAATTCAAAGTCCGAAGCGCTTCTTTATTACGAAGGGACGGTTTGGTTCAAACGCTCGTTTGATTATGACCTCACTGAATCAAATCGGCTTTTCGTACATTTTGGCGCCGTGAACTACGAGGCCGAGGTGTATCTCAACGGAAAGAAGCTCGGAGTTCACGAAGGCGGATTTACTCCCTTTAACTTTGAAGTCACCGGCATCGTCAAACCAAAAGACAATTATCTCGTCGTAAAGGTTGATAACAAACGCCGGAAAGACGGCGTTCCAACGCTTAACACAGATTGGTGGAACTATGGCGGAATCACGCGTGATGTGCTTTTGATCGAGGAGAAGCGAAATTTCGTTCGCGATTTTTCCGTTCGTTTGGAAGGTGGCTCAATTGCTTCCACCGCAACGCTGGCTTCGTCGGAACAGGGAGCGGCAGTCAAATTCAGGATTCCGGAACTGGGCGTCGCTACCGATGCGAAAACAAATGCCGCCGGAATTGCGAATTTCGGTGCGATCGATGCAAAACCCGAGCTCTGGTCTCCTGATTCACCAAAACTCTACGAAGTGGAGTTCGAATTTGATGGAACAATTCTCCGCGACCGGATCGGTTTCCGAACAATCGAGACCAACGGGCCGAAGCTACTCCTCAACGGCAAGGAGATTTTTCTCATGGGGATTTCGATCCACGAGGAAAACGCGACCGGCGGAAGGGCGCACTCGCGTGAAGACGCGTTGCGTTTGCTCAATTGGGCGAAGGAAATGGGATGCAACTACGTTAGGCTCGCGCATTATCCCCACAACGAACACATGGTTCGCGTAGCGGACGAACTCGGCCTTTTGGTTTGGGAGGAAATCCCGGTTTATTGGACGATTGATTTTACCGATCAAAAGGTTTTGGAAAAATCGCGCAACCAGCTTCGCGAAGCGATTACAAGAGACCGAAACCGCGCATCTGTCGTCATTTGGTCCGTTGCAAACGAAACTCCGCAATCAGACGCCCGCTTTAAATTTCTATCGAACCTCGTCGCATATGCTCGCGAACTTGATGGATCGAGGCTCGTGAGTGCGGCATTGCTTCACAAGAGCGAGGGACTTACGAGCATCGTCGATGACCCGCTGGGAAAGGTATTGGATATCGTCGCGTTTAACCAGTATCTGGGCTGGTATGGTGGAAATCTCGCGGATGCTGAAAAGATCACATGGAAGACTCCCTACGACAAACCGGTATTTGTTTCGGAGTTTGGAGGTGGCGCAAAAGCGGGTCTCCACGGTGCGCAAAACGAAAGGTGGACCGAGGAATATCAAGACTATCTCTATCAACAGAATCTGAAGATGATCGGAAAGATCCCGAATCTGAGCGGAATTAGCCCTTGGATACTCGTTGACTTCCGTTCCCCTCGACGGGCGCTTCCCGAGATTCAGGACGGATACAATCGAAAGGGCCTGATTTCCGAATCCGGAGTCAAAAAACGCGCCTTCTACACGATGAAGGAGTTTTACGCCAACCGAAACAAGGAATACACGCTCGTTTGGTCCGATGAATTCAACTACAAGGGAAAACCCGATCCAAAGAAGTGGAATCACGAGACGGGGTATATCCGAAACCGCGAAAAACAGTACTACACCGATTCTACCAAGAACGTACGTGTCGAGGCAGGCAACCTGCTAATCGAAGCGCGACGTGAAAAAGTCAAAAACAAGGATTTCGAATCCGAGACTGTAAAGGATTGGAGAAAAAACCGCGAATATTCCGAATACACTTCGGGCAGCATAAATACGAGGGGACTCGCGGAATGGCAGTACGGAAAGATCGAGATCAGAGCGAAGATTCCGAAGGGCAAGGGAGCTTGGCCCGCTCTCTGGATGCTGGGTGCGAACCGGCCTGAAGTCGGATGGCCAAAATGCGGCGAGATCGACATCATGGAAAACGTCGGTTATGACCCGCTTACGATCCACGGCACGATTCACACCGGAGCCTATAACCACATAAAGGGCACGCAACGCGGCAAGACCATCGTTGTCGAAGACCCGGCCAGCGTTTATCACGTTTATTCCGTTGAATGGACACCGGAGAAGATCGAATTCCTAGTCGATGGAATCGTTTACAACACCTTTGAAAACGAACACAAAACGACCGAGGAATGGCCGTTCGACCAAAAATTCAATCTAAAGATCAACAACGCGATTGGCGGTGACTGGGGCGGAAAGCATGGGATCGACGACTCGAGCTTTCCCCAGAAGTTTTATGTTGACTGGGTTCGCGTTTACCAGATGACGGAAAAGAAATGATGAGATTTCGAAACAAGTCCCTTGCGTTGGTGCTGTTTTGCCTTCTGGCGGCATCGGGAGTTTCCGCAAAGCCGCTCAACCTGATGACGTACAACATACGGCTCGATGTCGCATCAGACGGAGCCAATGCCTGGGTCAATAGAAAGGACTTTTTGACTTCGCAAATCTCATTTTACGAACCCGACATTTTTGGCGTACAGGAAGCGGTGCCCGGACAGATGGCCGATCTCAGACGCATGCTTCCCGATTATGAATCTTTCGGAATCGGTCGTGAAGGCGGTGAAAAGGGTGAGTTTTCGGCCTTGTTTTACCTTCGTTCGCGTTTCAAGCGATTGGATGGATCAACGTTTTGGTTGTCGGAAACACCAGACGTTGTGTCAAAAGGCTGGGATGCGTCCTATTTAAGAGTGTGCACATACGCGCTTTTTTACGACAAACAAAGTAAAAAGCGCTTTTGGGTTTTCAACACGCATCTCGACAACAACGGGGCTCAAGCGCGGGAAAAGGGCGTCGAGCTGATACTCAATAGAATCGGTGAGCTGAACCGCAAGGGATATCCCGTGGTCTTTATGGGAGATCTTAACTCGGAGCCGGAGAGCAAGCTGATATTGGATCTGCGTGCAAAAATGTCCGATACGCGACTTGCTTCCGAAACAAAACCGTTTGGTCCTGAAGGGACATTCAATGGCTTCAAATTCGACCAGCCCGTGGAACGACTCATCGACTATATTTTTGTCTCAAACGACAAAAAGCTCGCTGTAAGAAAATATGGAGTACTTTCGGATTCAAAAGCACTCCGTTATCCGTCGGATCATTTTCCCGTTTTCGTGACGGTTGAAATTGGCCGAAAGTAGGATCCTTTTTTGCGCCGCTTTCACTCGCGGGATTTGAAAGGCGCACATGCAGAGATGGCTAGCCGTCAACCGCGGCTTCGAGTCCGGTTCCGTCTTTTTCAAATCCGGGCTCAACATTAACCTCGCCATATTTGCGATCGACTATTTCCCGTTTGGCGGCCATCATCCATACGAAGTTTATTTTGTGTTCGGGAACCGAAACATTGGGATGAAACCCGCCGGAAATCGTAACCGCATCGCCATCGCGAACTACGCCGCAAAAATCGGGTTGTCCATCCGCTCCGTAAACAAGCTGGATGCCATAGGCGGGCGCCGGCATATCGTAGAAGGCGTAGATCTCTTCGAGCATCTCCGAATGCTCGTGAGGCGGAAAGCTCGTCCAGTTGCCGGGAGCCGATTCGGTAACTCCGGCGATGATTCTTCCCGCACGGACGTTCTTTCCGATCAAGACCGAAACGGTGCGTTTGTTTGAATCTCCGCCCGTTTCGAAATTCAGCGATCCGTCCTTAACGACGTCGGCATAGCGCACGAGAGATATGTCGTAATCACCGTCAACCGGTGCGTGGCATTCGGCGATATCACAGCCATCGGGTGAGTCGATAGAAACTCTTGTCCCCTTTGGAACATAGAGCGCGTCGTATCGGCCAAAGCCAAAGGATTCGCCGCCGCATTCGATTGTCGCTGTGCCTTTTAGACAGATCAGCGCAGTCTCGTTCGAACCGGTTTCAAACTCGCTGACGGGATTATCGGCCGTAAGGACAATCCGTCCGTAACTTAGAAACTCGAGATCGCTGTTGCCGGGAGTGATTGAAACTTCCCTGCCTTTAGCGCTGTTGGTTTTTGAAAAAAACATCGATTCGCACCACTCCTTTTTGAGTTAAAATACCTTTACACTTTTGAGAAAAGTAACTTGGTTTCAATGATTTACGCAGAAGCAACCTTCTCCGAAAACGGAATCTCGCTGGCCGAACAAGGCGGTTTTGAGAAGGCCCTTTTGTGCCTTCGCGAGGCCCTTTCGCAAGTTTCACCGGGTGACCGGATTCTGGCGATCGTCGCCGATATGACTCGTGACGATAATACCCACGAACTTTTCCCCTCGGCTGCAAATATTGTTCTTGAAAGATCGGGAAATCCGCTTGATGTCCTGATCGCTCAAGGTACGCACGAGCCGATGCCCGAAGCGGAAAAATTGAAAAAGATCGGATTGGACGGCACTACCGCTCCAAATATCGCCGGCACATTGTTTGACCATCACTGGGACGACGAATCCCGGCTTTATGAAATCGGCAAAATTTCATCCGACGAATGCTTCGCTCTAACAAACGGTCTGATCGCAAGAGAAGTGCCACTTACGGTAAACTCGCATCTCGCTCCCGGCGTCTATGACAAGATCCTGATTTTCGGAGCGACCGTCCCGCATGAAGTCGTCGGGTTTGCGGCCGGAGCAAAATACCTCTTCCCGGGCGTCGCAGGCCCCGAACTCACGCACCTTACACATTGGATCGGAGCTCTCGCCGGCATCGAAAATACGATTGGCAGAATCGACACGCCTCCCAGAAGACTCATCGAACGGGCGGCCGAATTCATTTCCGCCGAAATCATCTGCTTTACATCGGTCGTTACGAGAAGCAGCTCCAACGATCTCCTTACCCACGCCATCTTCGCGGGTGATTTTCGCGAATCATTCAGGCGGGCCGCTGCGATAAGCGAAAAAGTTCACATCCACTACCTTCCGCGCCGCTATCGACGCGTCGTCGCTCTTTTAGACTCGCATTACAACGATCTTTGGGTTGGCGGAAAAGCGAGCTACAAACTCGGCAATATCGTCGAACCCGGCGGCGAGCTTTTGATTTATGCGCCACATGTTTCCGAAGTCTCGACAACACATGGCGAAATGATCACAAAATACGGCTACGCGCCGATTGAGATCGTAAAGCGACTCGTGGAATCGGCTCCGGAATTGGCGGATAATCTTTGCGTTGCCGCACATCTCAGCCATGTCGCTTTTGGTTCTCGTGTGGAAAACGGCGAGACTCTCCCGCGTTTCGACATAAGGCTTTGTTCGCAAATCCCCAAAGACACCTGCGAAAGGCTAAACCTCAAATACTTGTCTCCCGAAGACTTCGATCCCGCGCGTTTCCAAAACGATCCCGATTCGATTGTGATCCCGAATGCGGGAAAGGATCTATATCTTTTCAAAGAACGGACATAACGTGCGTTTGCGTCTCGATTCGGAAGCGTTAGCAAACCACTACTTCCCTTTTGAGGCGGCATCCCGGATGATTTCGATCACGACATCCCTTTCGAGTGAAACCTTCTTCGTACGAGTCATATGAATGCCGTTCGAATTCGAAAGCCTTGCATTTGCCCCATCAATCCGTACCCCTTTTACTCGTGTTCCCCCGTGAAACACGAGCCTTATTTTTCGTATTAAGCTCATGCCCCTGTAGCGTCCGATGGCTTTTCGAATGATAAGTTTCTCGTCACCCGAACCAGCGGTTCTCTCGATCTTGATCACCGAGTAGCCTCCGTTCTTGTATTGATCGCTTCGACCGTCGTCTTCGACGATGTTCGTCGAGCCCGATCCGCTGCCGTAGAGACTTAGCGTCAAAACATCATTTGTTCCCGTTTCAATACTCTTTGCGAAGGAACGCGTCGGAATTACGGCGCCATTACGGACAAACACGGGAATTTTTTCAAGGTTCGCGGCGACTTCGACCGTGTTTCCCCCTGCGAATCTTTCGCCGCTATCGAAATCGACCCAGTCTGTTCCCATAGGAAATGCAACGCTTCGAGATCGCGCCCCGCTCAAGTAGACCGGCGCGACCAGAATGTCCCTTCCGAGGTAGTACTGGTATTTTCCGGTCTCGGAAGGCCTTACCGGATTTACACCCTCGATCCGGGCTGCATGGGCTGCGGAATAGATGTACGGAAACAATTCCATCTTTCTTGTGGAATACTTCCTGAACACCTCATCGGCCCGGGCGGAAACGCGAAACGGAATGTTTCCGGTAGAGTTCTCGGGTTGCGAAAAAAAAGTGGTTAAGGGAAGGTGCAGTGAGAACTGCATCCAGCGGATATAAAGTTCCTCGTCAGATTTTCCATCCAACGGTGCCGCAAACCCAGCGGTATCGTTTGCAAGAAACGGGATGCCCGAACGCGGATTGGCAGCATCTGTATAAAACGCGAGGTTTTCTTCAAAACCCACCTTTGGCAACCATGGTGAAAAGCGGTCTTCGGCACCTTCAAACTTCCATGTCGAACGCGTATCGTCTGTCCATTTGGGAGGGTACGATTTGTATTCGGGATCCTTTATTCCACCGCTATGCGAAAAGACGAATCCCCTGCCCGCCGTTTCCTTTCCCATCTCAGCGGTCATCTTGTACATCTCCCGAACCACGCCGAGTTCATCGGTTCGATCGAGCTTCAGAAAATCGACGCCTTCATCAAAGAAATGCCTCATCTTTGTTCGAAAGAGCGCGACTGCTTCGGGATTTGAGAAATCGATATCTCCGCAAACGGTTCCTTCGACCTTCTCGCCCTGATCATTGAGGATCGTCGTCTTGCCGCCGTTGTGCCAGCTATCGCGATTTACAAACACGCGCTTGAAAAGGCCTTTGCTTTGGAACTCCTCAAACACGTCTTCGTTGCCGGTCTTTAGTATCGCGTTCCAAACCCAGATCCCGGATTTGATGTTCCTTGCTCGCATAAAGCCCCAGAGACGCTTCATATCGGGATAGGATTCCGTATCGGCGACAAAATCGAGATATTTCGCGGGTCCGCGTCCTTTGTTTTTCCAGTCCCAAAACCATGAATCGATCCAGTAGGCGTCGATTGGATATCCGCGCTTTTGCATTTCGCTGATCAATACTTCGGTTTGCTGTTGATTTGTGTACCCACCGTAAATCACTCCGAACGCCCAAGAGGGAGGGATCGCGACATTCGGATCGGCGGCTTCGGGATGTTCGCCCACAAGGCCAACCGCGGTCGTTGCCAGAAATGCAAGAATCAGAACAAACGCGGTGAAACAGTACCGGGAGATGCGAATCGCGGATACTCTGCCATGGCTCGACCGTGCCCGCACGGAATCGGACAAGCTTGCGTCTGCCTCGCATTCGCTTTTAGTTGATATCGGGGAAACTGTACTTCTCATTGATCGTCGAAGTGTTCCAATCATCGGTTCTAAACGGAACCGACGGAAAACCCTCGATATTGAAGAGATTCGCCTCGGATGCGTCGCCGACCCAGCCAAATCGAACCGCCTTTGGACTCGCGACCTCATCCGACTTTACATGGACCTTACCGCCAACAATCTTGGCGGTCGCCTTGTGAAACACCTTGTCTTCACCCGCAATTTCAAATCCTCCAAGGTTGTCAGAACCCGCCTTCAATCCCTTTCCCGGATTGGCAAAACTCAATATCACGGTCATTCCCTTGATCTTCATCGATTTGTAAACTGGACCGCTGTCAACCATCTTGCGGCCATAAGTTCGATTGAGAGCCAATGCGGCAAGCCTCTTTCCAACTTCCTGTTTGTTTGTCGGGTGTATGTCGCCGGGATTTCCGATATCGGTAGTCACAACCATGCCCGCTCCGGGAACATTTGAAGTCATCGCTTGAGCTTCGCGGAGTTCGGCCCAAGCGGAACCGGCGTTGCTGTCACCGGGTGTCTTGTAAGTCGCCAATTGGACAAAATAGAAAGGAAGTTTCTTGTCACCCCACCTACCGCGCCAATCATCGATCAGAAGCGGAAATGCGGTCCGGTATTGATATGCGCGGGAGGCGTTCGCTTCCCCCTGATACCATAGAAACCCGCGTGTTGAATAGCCCGCAACTGGATTGATCATCGCGTTGTATGCGAGAGATGGAAACTGGTTGACATTGATTCCCACGCGAACCGATTCCACTCGAAACTGCCAATCTCCGGCCAGCGAAATCGTTTCATCTCCGACCGAAAGCGAGACCTCATCGGGTTTTCCATATATCCCGCCTCCCCCACCGGAGTCAGTAACCTTTACCGCAATTACGTTTCTTCCCTTTTTCAGGACACCTGATTTGATATCGTATTTGCGGAGCATGTTCCAACGGCTGGCGGCGCCGACCTCGATAGTGTTGATGTATGTAACGTCTTCATCGTCGATTTTGCCCAGCAAAACCGAAGCTTCCTTTCCGTCGGGGTCAAAATCGAGGTAGAAGGATTTACGAAGCCAAACCACGCCATCAATGTTCTCAAGCCCCTGTTTTTCCCAAAACTCAGGTACAGACATCGTCTTCAATTCGCTACCGTCATAATCGGCAGACTTGAATTGATCGACATCAAACCCGCCGACCGGCATTCCCTGCCGCGCCTCGACCTTCTTTTCGGCGACTGTCTTTAGCGGTCCGTCAACTTTTGAAACATCCAGAACCGGCATTCTCCCTATCAATTCGCGAAACTCTTTGGACGACTCGAAGCCCTGCCGGCTTATCCATGTTTCGATATTGGTGCCACCCCAGGATACGTTTACAAGTCCGACAGGCACCTTGAGCTCCGCCTCGATGCGTTTCGCAAAAAAGTAACCAGCGGCGGTAAAGTCCATCGTGTTCGCGGGCTCGCTGAGTTTCCACTTGCCGTCGGGGAAATCGTTGTGCGGGATACCGTCGATGAGTCGGGGCACTTTGATCTGCCTTATCCGCGGGTTGGTTGACGCGGCCAGCTCGGCTTTTGCATTCATCGATTGTCCGACCGACCATTCCATGTTCGATTGCCCGCCGCAGATCCAGACCTCACCGATCAGCACGTTTCCAAAAGAGAGCCTCTCGTCCTTCCCTTGAACTTCGAAAACATAAGGTCCGCCCGCCTTTTGCGCCGACAGATTGCCTTTCCATTTTCCATTTGCGTCCGCACTGAATTCCGAGGATTTTCCATTCAACTTGACGACTACTCGTTCGCCGGGTGTCGCCCATCCCCAGACCGTGATTGGAACGTCCCTTTGGAGAACCATGTTTTCGGAAAAAATCGCCGGCATCGCGAGTTTCGCCTCGACCGGGATCGAAAACAATACGCTGAAAGCAAAAACCAGGAATGTGATTTTTCTCATAACTACTTCAAGTTGAATGCCTCTTTAAGCCTTATGTCCGCTGATGACGACCCGATCATGAGCTCGAATTCCCCGGGTTCGGCGGCCCATGCGAGCTTGCTGTTGTAGAAGGAAAGCTTTTCCTTATCGATCACAAAGGTGATCTTCTTGCTTTCCCCCGGAGCCAGCGCGATCTTTTGAAAGTCCTTCAATTCCTTGATCGGACGAACAAGCGACGCGACTTTGTCGTGAAGGTACAATTGCGCGACCTCTTCCCCGGCGCGGCTTCCAGTGTTGCGCAGATTGAAAGTGACCGTGATCTTTCCATCGACTCCCATCTCTTTCGAAGAAAGCGTCAAATCCGCGTATTCGAAGCTTGTGTAGCTTAGGCCATGTCCGAAAGCGAACTTCGGACTGTTGAGCAGATCGATGTATGCCGACACGTAGTTGTGTGCGTTTTCGGTCCGTGCCGGACGACCGGTGTTGAAGTGGTTGTAATAGATCGGCACCTGTCCGACAGTTCTCGGGAAGGTCATAGGGAGTTTTCCCGAGGGATTGTAGTCGCCAAACAAAACATCGGCGATCGCGTTTCCAGCCTCCGTGCCAAGCCACCATGTATAGACAACGGCGTCTGCATTGTCAGCGATCCAGTCAAAAACCAATGGTCTTCCGGCATTTATCAAAACCACAACCGGTTTTCCCGTCGCCTTTATCTTTCGAACAAGCTCTTCCTGTTTGCCCGGTATCGTTATATCGCTCCGGCTTTTCGCCTCACCGCTTTGATTCCAACGCTCTCCGATGCTGACGACCGCGACATCGGCCTGTTTTGCCGCTTCGACGGCTTCCTCAAATCCGTCCTCCGAAGCACATTCGGCATCGCACCCCTTCGCATAAACGATGCGGTCGGTTCCGATTCGATTCACAAAACCATCTTGTTGCGAAACAACAAACTTGTCGTAATCGACCGTCGGCAGATGTACCGACCAAAAGCCGTGGTTGTCTCTCTTCACGTCGATCATCGGTCCGATCAAAGCGACCTTTCGGACATCGTTTTTTAGCGGAAGCGTTGAGTTTTTGTTTGTCAGAAGCACGATGCTTTTTCTTGCGATTTCTCGTGCGAACCGGCGATGTTCGGGATTGTTAGTAACGGTTTCTTCGCGCTTTGCGTCCGAATAGCGAAAAGGATCCTCAAACAAACCGAGCTCGAACTTCTTGCGAAGCACGCGTCTGACAGCTTCGTTCACAACGGCGATCGGAACCTTGCCGGAGCGAACCAACTCTGGGAGATGTTCCTTATAGGCGCTGCTCTCCATGTCCATGTCATTGCCCGCGAGAATCGCCTTTTCCGCCGCGTCCTTGTTGTCTCGCGCATAGCCATGATTGACCATCTCGCCGATCGATCCCCAATCGCTGACGACAAACCCTTCAAACCTCCAACGCTTCTTAAGAACTTCCCTTTGGAGAAAACTGCTGGCGGTCGCAGGCACGCCGTTGATGTCGTTAAAGGAGTTCATATAAGTCGCAACGCCGGCATCGTTGGCAGCTTTGAATGGCGGCAGATAAACCTCGAGAAGTTGCCGCTCGGACATGTCAACCGAGTTGTAATCACGTCCTCCGACCGCCGCTCCGTACGCCGCGAAGTGCTTTGCGCATGCCATCACCGAATCGAGTTGGCCGATACCTTTTCCTTGAAAACCCCGAACCCGTGCAAACGCGATCTTTGATCCAAGATAGGTGTCTTCGCCGGCGCCCTCCATCACGCGTCCCCAACGCGGATCCCTGGCAATATCGACCATCGGTGCGAATGTCCAATGAATTCCGCCTGCCGAAGCCTCCGTCGCCGCGATTCGCGCCGACATTTCCATCGCATCCAAATCCCAGCTTGCCGCCTCCGCCAAGGGAATCGGGAAAGTCGTTTTGAATCCGTGAATCACGTCCAGACCGAAAAGCAGAGGGATCTTCAATCGCGAGCGCATCGCCGCCTCCTGATACTGCCTCGTGTATCCGGCTCCGACAACGCTCAACATCGACCCGATCTTGCCTTCCGAGATGAGCTTTTCATGATCGCCCTTAAACTGAAGCGGCCCCGTGGCCTGATTGTCACCCGCGTATTGCGTAAGCTGCCCGGCCTTTTCCTCTATCGTCATCTTTCGAAGCAATGTTTCGACGCGCTTGTCGATTGACGTAGGTTTCCTCTGCGCAAGTACTGCGGTTGAAAGACACAAAATCAATGCGATGGCGATGGTTCGGTTCGTTAATCTCATCATTTCAATAAGCTAGTGTTTGTATCGAATGGGCCGGTATCGAAACCGGCGCGGCATGCCTTCCGACAACAAGGAAATAGTCGATCTTGTCCTTTCCGTCATTCATGACGACCGAAACCATCCCGCCATCCGGATTTTTGAAGGTAGTAACGTTCAAGCTGCTGCGCGACGAAACGCTGTTGACATGTTTGGCGCCCACCTCGATATATTTCGAAAAATGACCGATGTAGTAGTACGAAGGAGTGATTATGATTTCGCCTTTTGCGGTATCGGCATGGATCGGAGCAAAACAAAAATTGCCTACATGGTTTGGTCCGCCACGCTCATCAAGGAGAATGTTCCAATCGGTCCAGCCAACCGTGCCGGTGTTGAAATCGTTGATCATCGAACGCCCGTAGCGCTCCGCGTTTTTCCAGTTTTCGTAGTCGTCCTTTCTAAACGATTCCGCCGTGCCTTCGGTAAACAACAGGTTCATCTTTGGATACGTCTCATGAACGAGCCCTACGTTTTGATGCATCGGCTGGCCCCCGCTCCACGGTTCGTACCAATGAAACCCAACTCCCCAGACAAATTTGGCGGCGAGCGGATCGCCAAGGATCGTATCCACTCGATGATTGATCAAATCGCGGTTGTGGTCCCAAACGATGATCTTCTTTGAACGAAGGCCTGATCGCGCGAATGTCGGGCCGAGATTGTTTTTTAGAAAATCCCTTTCTTCCTCGGCCGAGAATATGCACGATTCCCAACGCTGGGTGGCCATCGGCTCGTTTTGAATCGTCACGCCCCAGACCGGAACACCATTTGATTCATAGGCCTTAATAAATTTCACAAAGTAGTTCGCCCAGGGTTGGTAGAACTCGGGCAAGAGCTTTCCGCCGTGAAGCATTTCGCCGTTTGACTTCATAAAGGCGGGAGGGCTCCAGGGGCTGGCATAAAGCTTAAGTTTGCCTCCCGTCGCGTCCATCGCCTTCTTTATCAATGGAATCCGATATTCGAGATCATGCGAGATATCGAAAGTCTTTAGCTCCTTGTCGCCTTCTTCGACATAGGTGTAGCTTCCGCTGCTGAAATCGCAGCTATGAATGTTTGTTCGAGCAATGCGGTAACCGATTCCGCTCGACCGGCTGTAATAGAGATCGATAAATCGCTTCTGCTCTTCAGGTTTGAGTTTTGCGAAAACTTCGGCGCTGGCATCTGTAATCGCGCCGCCAATGCCGATAAAGGTTTGGTTTGATTTTGCGGGATTTACAAACACGCTGATCTCGCCTTCGGTCGGTTGGGGCTTTTCGACAAACGGTGAGATGCCGGATTGCACCATTTTTGAAGTTTCACCCTGTGTTGACGTGATGATCCTGACTGACCTGCCCGAGGCGGAATACGAGGTTTTGAGTACACGCTTTTGTCCGAAAGCGCCAGCCGCTAAAAACAGACCGATCAAAACGAGAGTTACCGATTTCTTGTACATAGGATTTAACGTTTGGGCCTTCCGCCCGAGTCGATTGCCCAGCCTTAAAAACATCTGATTCTTTCGAAGATTGCCGGCCCCCAATCGAAAAAAAATGCAGAAGATGCATGTCATCATTATAAATATCGATGCATCTTCTGCACACACTTGCAGGGGAAGGCTAAAACTCGTTTCTCGCTTGCTCAGCGAGGTCCCGGACCGACGGAAATTTCCGCCGGCCCGGGACTAGGTTACCCGCTTAGAAGTTCAATCGAATCATCCATTGAAGCGTTCTATTTGGTCGATACGAGGTGGCGGCACCAAAGCCGGTTCGGTTCGTATCGCTGGCGAGGTTCGTGATATTGGTGCTTCCGGGAGCGTCAAACGTCGCCGAATTGTTCACACCTTGTATCTGAGTGTGATTCAAAGCATTGAACGCATCGAGGCGTGCTTCGAAGCTGTAGCGCTCTCGAATCACGAATCGTTTCGACAACGAAAGATCCCAGTTGTTAATCGCACCGCCCGTCAAATAGTTCAGTCCGGATTCAAGACCTCGACTACCCACACTAGGTGCTTGGAAAACAGACGTGTTGAATTGCTTGAGGAAATCACTGCTATTCCCCGTACCAGGATCACCGTTAATGACGCAACGAGCACCATTGTCACTTGTTGAACCCGTAAGGTTGATCGTGCTGTAACCCGTAATGTTGCAGTTGATCGTGTACGGCGCGCCGCTTACATATCGATAGATTCCGGAAAGCTGCCAATTGTTTGTCAAAAGGCCAAGCCATTGATTCTTCGTCAGATGCGGCAACTCGTAAACCCAGTTGAAGCTTACGTTGTGCTTTCGGTCGAAATCCTGACGGCTGTAGTTGAGCCTGTCATTTCCGTCAATTCGAACTCCTCCCGATTCATCGCTGCTTGTGATTCCGAGCGCCTTGCTGAAAGTGTAGTTGAAGTTCAGCAATAGCCTGTTCGAAAAGCGACGACTGATCGAAGTTTGCATCGAGTGATAGTTCGAGTTCTCCGCAAATTCCGCGTAGCGGATATCGGCAAAACCGAGCATCGGACGATAGAGCTGGCTCGGAAGCGCGTTTCTACCATCTGCCGCGGCGGCTTTCGTCGGATCCTGATTTTCAGGCAGGAAGGCCGAACCGAACGGGGTCGCGTTTATCTGACGATAGCGCGGAAGATGATGCCCCATCGAACCAACGTAAGCGATGTCGAAGATGGAATTGAACGGAAGCTTGTATTGAAGGCCAAGGTTGAACGCATAGGTCGAAGGCACCTTCGCATCCGGTTCCATGGCTCTGATCGTCGGAACATTGATCGTCGAAACCGTGCTGCTGATATTCGAAAGCAGCCCGAAGTCAAAAATCGAAATTTCCGTAGTCGGCGGATTTTGGTTGTAATCATAGACGAGGTTGCCTTGAGGTCTGTCATAGAAAATACCGAAACCGCCGCGACCGATCAGATTGCCCTTGCCCGTCAGATCATATGCAAAACCAAAACGCGGAGCGAAGAGGATTCCCTGATCCTTGGTGAGTGCATCCTTTCCTGTCAGGAACAGTCCATTTGCCAACGATCCCGAGTTCGGAACGATTCGGCCGACAAACAACGTGTCGAGAAGCGTGTTCTGAAGTGTTAGAGGGACACCAAGAATGAGCAACAGCGGATCGACCGCGCGCCTTTGCGAAGTTTGCGAACCCCCCGTACAAGTCGCGGCTCCATTGATACAGACCGGTACATAGATTCGCGGTGCATTCGCCGGATCAAACGAATTGATGTCGAAATTCGAGGCGAGACCAGTCGTATCAGTCGCCGGCGGCATCCAAGAGAACCTCATGCCGTAGTCAAGCGTGAGTCTCTTGTTGACCTTCCAGTTGTCCTGCGCATACCACTCGATGTTCTTGTATTTGTAAACACCGGTCGTTCCGGAAGAAGCCTGGGTGTACGTTTGGTAAATGCCAAGAAGAGCGTTTGAGAAACCGGTCTGCGAGTCGAACGGGTTGTTTACGCTTTCGCCATAATTGACTACGCCATTCTTGTCCACACGGTTTGTCTGATTCTTCGTGCTCCAGTGGTGGAAGTATCCGATTTTGGAAATATGATCTGACCAAACCTTTGAGTAGCCAATGGAAATGTCGTCAGTGCGACTGTCGTAAATTTGCGGAGCGCGACCAGTTCTGTAATTTGGTCCCGATCCTAGTCGTGTTCCAAAGGTAAATCCACTGAGAATATCCTCAGCGACAGCATTTGGATAAACTAACGGGTAATCCGTCAAATTGGCTGCTGTTCTGGTATAGGCCGGATCGTTGATCGTTCCCTTGTAATTTGCGGAATTAAACCCGTAAGTGATTTCAAGAGTCGAGGTTGGGCTGAGTACCCCGTTTACGGTTGAAGAAAAACTCGTCTTTGGTGTTTCTCTCGCCATTCCCCAGATTCCGAGGTTTCCGGCAATCATGTCAAAGTCGTTGAAAAGACCCTGGTACGCGTTGAAATCTGAGCTCTTGTTGTGGATAACCCGGCCATTGATGCGCCAGTTTTGGTTGAAATTGTAATCCAGGCGAATCGTATCGTTTCTTTCTTTCACATCACTCGAAACTTGGGTTGAATAGTTAAATCCTTCCGTGCCCTGAGGATCGTAGTTTGGAAGCGGATAGAGCGCGAGCAGCCTTCTGCCGATATCGGTGATTCTGTTTTGAGGAATCCGTCCGACTACACCGCCATCTTGAAAACAACCTGAGGTATTTGAGGATGAACACGGCAGGCCCGTCGTATAGTCTCGAATGAGATTGTAGATACTTCCATTGCTGCTTCTCGATTGCGAGAAGTCGCCGTTTCTTTCGAGTAGGGTCGGAACACGTACATTGCGAACCGTATTCGGCGTCGTTCTCGGCGCCCATTCCTGGTTCCAGAAAAAGAACAGCTTGTCTTTTTCGGAATTGAACAGCCCCGGAATATAAACGGGACCGCCAACCGAGTAACCGATTTCATACTGATCCGAGATCGGACGCGAAAGCCCACGGCGATTGTTGTCAAAAGTGTTTGCGTTAAGGCCTGTGTGACGGCGATAGAAATAAACCGAACCATGAAAATCCTGCGTACCACTGCGGGTGACGGCAATGATTTGCGCTCCGGATGAACGTCCGTATTCAGGCTGATACGTTGAAGTCAAAAGCTTGAACTCGCCGATTGATTCGAGCGTTATCTTCGAATTGTTTGAGTTGTTTCCAACATCCACCGACGTGATACCGTCGATCTGAACATTGTTGGAGTTGCGTCGGACGCCGTTGACGCTGAGATTGGTGATGCTGTTTGAGGTTCCGTCGGAAGTCGTCGCGACCACGCCGGGTGCAAGCGTTGCGAGATCAACAAAGCTACGCGTCTTGGTAGCTGTGTTTCGAATCACTTCGCCTTCAATGGCAAAAGAACGCTCCCCGCTTTCAGATTGAATCGGAGTGTCCTCGCTCGTAACATTTACGACTTCAGTTTGCTCGCCAACTTCCAATACGGCCGATCCAATCGACAGCCTATCATTGGCAATCAGGCCAACACCCTTTCGTTCCTGGGTCTTAAAACCCGCGGCTTCAATCTTCAGGGTATATGAGCCGGGTGCAACTACCGGAAAAACAAAACGACCCTCGGAATCCGTTGTGGTCGTTAAAGTAAATGTTTTCGTTTCTTCTCTAATTGTAACGGTAGCCCCTGCGATGGCTGCGTCTTGTTGATCGAGAACCGTGCCCGAAATCGAACCGCTGGTAGTCTGAGCAACCATGGTTCCCGTAATGGACACGAGAAAAGCAATCAAGGCAAACAATTTTTGTATACGCATCAAACTAACTCCTTTTGTTGATCTACTCACCGCACTGCCGTCCGGGGTCGTACTCAAATTTCAAATCTTGAGATTTCGTCAAAAGAATGCTTTTAAAGTGATTTCCAACCGAAGTTCCGAATTGGTTTCAAAACCAATGATCAAATACGAAAACATCCTCGGCAGCGTCCTTTAGCAAATCGATTTTCTAAAGAACCACACAAACCATTTCTTGTATTGACAAAATCGGCGTTTCGCCCGATAAACCTAATTAGCAAATCGTTTTGGTAAATCGTTTTGCTAGCTTGTATAGCACTCAATTTTTGAAAGGTCAAGCAAATGCATCGCAAGTCCATAGTCTTTTGAAAGTCCGCGAGCAAGGCAAACTTTGGGAGTGGACAGCGGACGCCCTTTAATTAAAAGCCGGTCTCGTGCGACCCAGCAAAAACAGCATCGCGGTTGCCAATCTGAATGGTTCAGAATGGCGTCGCGGGTTGAAGATTGAATGTTACATAGTGGTCATTATTTTTATTTCACATTTATTTTTCCGAACGATCTTTCACTTCGCGATTGAAAGAGTTGGCGGAATGAAAGAGTTTTGATTTGTAGTATTCGGGTAGTCGCCGGCCCCGGAGTTTACTAACCTCACAGCCGGATGAGTTTAGGCGCTCGGTTCGGCGGGTGTATTTGTTTTTTGATTCAAATGGTGGTGTATGAGAAACTCTGAAACCGTGGATCCCAAAACACGAAGAAAACGAGGTCGGAAAAAACCAAAGCAGCAATCGACCGTTGGCCGCGGGATTACGCTCAAACAACTTGCCGAAAACATCGGTCTCTCACCCGGCACGGTTTCCGTTGTGTTGAACAGGACGCCACGCGCCGACAACATTCCGCAGGACACAAAAGACAGGATTTTCGAAGCCGCCAAGGAGTTCAACTACCGTCCGCATTACTTCGCCAGATCACTTAGAGCGAACCAGAGCTTTACGATCGGCGTGATGGTGTCTGAGTTGACGGGCGGATATTGCGCGATTGTTCTAAATGGAATCGAGTCCGCCTTGACCAAGCATGGTTACTTTTATCTGACTTCCAGCCATTTTCATAGAGACGACCTTATAAAGAAGATTCCGCATCGCCTTATGGAGCGGCAGGTTGACGGAATCGTCGCCGTTGACACCAAAATCAGGTTTGACCCGGAGCTTCCGGTAGTTACCGTTGCGGGCCATGAGGAAATCGCCGGCGTAACCAATGTAGTTCTAAACCATCAAACCGCGGCCCGTTTGGGAATTTCGCACCTCAAGGAATTGGGACACCAAAGAATAGTTCTTTTCAAGGGTCCCGACTACAGCGCGGATACGGAGGTTCGTTGGGACGCGATCATGGAGGCGTTTCGGGAAATGGGGCTCGACAACGATGACGCCCTGACGATTCAGCTTGAAGGTGATATCGGTACTCCTGAGATCGGATATGACGCTGCGAAGAAAATTCTCGAACGAAATATCGAATTCTCGGCGTTGTTCGCTTTCAATGACGTTTCGGCGATCGGCGCGATTCGCGCTTTTCGTGATGCGGGTTTGAGAGTACCGGACGACGTATCGATTTTGGGCTTTGATGATATTTACGGCGCCGCGTTTCATAATCCGGCTCTCTCAACAATCAGACAGCCATTGTTTGAAATGGGCAAGCTGGCGGGCGAGACGTTGCTCAAACGAATTGCCGGCGATGAGAATCAAAATCTCGATCCGGAAACACTCATGGTCGAACCGGAACTTGTCGTTCGCACCTCGACCGCAAAACACAAGACCCGCTGATTCAATGCGGAATCAAGCGGGTCATGAACTTTTCGACTTACGCCGGAAAATCGGAATTAGAGTAGCTTATCCACTCTTTTTGCAACGATATCCGCCGTATCAACCTCACTAAACGGATCGATACCGGTAATCGGATCACCATCCATATTCCCTTCCTTGTCGAGAATTATGAAGGCTGGCAACTGATCAAGCTTGAACTTCTCGATCGACTTTTTGCCGTCATTATCTCGAAGGATCGTTACGTTGAGTTTGTTTTTGGTAACGAATTTCTTGATGTCATCATTACTCGCATAATTTTTGGAATTCGAAGCCTCCGAATCCGTTGCGATAAAGAAGAAGACGACATCGTCTCGCCCCGCGTACTTCTTCGCGAGTTTGTTGACGGTGTCAGCCTGATCATTGGACAACGGCAGCCAACTCGCACCGATCGCCATCACGACAACCTTGTCCGATTGAGCCTCGACATCGATCAGGTCTCCATCAAGGGAGGTAAAGACGATCTTTTGGGCCGACGCCGACATTGCAAAAGCGAACGTAAGTCCAACTGTTAACAGCAATAATCTGTAATTTTTCATTCAAAACCTCCAAAGCCCGAAGGCACTACCTAAAACTATGGCAAGTACCGTTCCAAATTTCTATTCACCACCCAAAACAATGTTGTCAATCAACCTAATATCGCCAAATTTTACGGCAACCGCGATGAGCGCCGGCCTATCTCCAATGCTTTCAATAGGTTCGAGACTGTCTCCATCCACGACGGCGACATAGTCGACGACTCCGGCAGGTTCGGAATCGAGCGTTTTTCGCACGATTTCGGCCAATCTTGTAGCATTTGATTCACCGGATTCGAAAAGGGTTTTCGCGGCATTCAAAGATTCAAATATCACCGAGGCCTTCTCGCGTTGCTCTGCCGAGAGCCTTTCATTGCGCGAAGACATCGCCAATCCGTTTTCTTCCCTCACGATCGGATGGACGACGATCTCGGTTTCAAAACCCAAATCCCTCGCCAGTTTCTTGATTACGGCAACCTGCTGGGCGTCTTTTTGTCCGAAAAATCCGAATTCCGGTCTTACGGTGTTGAACAAAATGGTAACGATCGTCGCGACACCGCGAAAATGTCCCGGACGCGACGCTCCCTCCAAACGATCCGCAATTTCATCCACCGAAACATACGTCGCAAAACCTTCCGGATATATCTCTTCGGCTGAGGGCGCGAAAATATAATCTACATTCAGACCGGCGAGTAGAGTGCTGTCGGCCGTCAGATCCCGCGGATACTTTTCGAAATCCGCCCGATCGTTGAATTGCTCGGGATTTACAAATATCGAAACAACGACGACATCGCACATCTGTCGCGCTTTTCGAATCAGGCTCAGATGGCCTTCATGGAGCGCACCCATCGTCGGCACGAATCCGATCGATTTGTCTTCCCTTCTTATTCGGCGGGCCAATGAGGCCATACGCTGACGCCTGTTGATGATTTCCATCGAATCCTCTCCGTCAGTTCTTTAGTTCTTCCACATCTACCGTGGAAGGAACGGCATACGACTCTTCCTCGTTCGGGTACTTTCCGTCACGAACATCGCTCATCCAGGCCTCGACGGCATCCGACATAACGCTTCTGATATCGGCATATTGCCGCACGAATCTGGGAAGCCTTCCAAAAGTCATCCCTACCAAATCGTGCAAAACCAGAACCTGGATATCGCAATGCGGGCCGGCACCGATCCCAATCGTCGAAATCGTTAGGTTTTCGGTAACGATCTGGGCGATTTCAGAAGGCACGAGCTCGAGCACGATCGCGAAAGCGCCTGCATCTTCAAGCATTTGCGCGTCTTCGATCAACGCCTTCGCGGTTTCATTTGTCTTTCCCTGAACGCTATACCCGCCAAGCTTGTGTACCGATTGGGGCGTCAGTCCGATATGCGCGACAACCGGGATCTCCTCATCGACAAGACGCTTGACGAGTTTTACACGGTTCCGGCCGCCTTCGAGTTTTACCGCCTCGGCCCCGCCGCCTTTCATCAACTCCAGCGCGTTTCGAACGGTTTCGTCTTCATTGACATGGTAACTGCCATACGGCATGTCCGAAACAATCAACGCGCGACTGGCGCCACGCTTGACTGACTTGGTTGCCGAAACGATTTCATCGAGCGTCACAGGAATCGTGTTTCCATAACCGTGGATAACATTGCCTATGCTATCACCGACGAGAATCAGATCGACGCCGGCTTCGTCCACAATCCTCGCGGTCGGATAATCATAGGCAGTCAAGCAAGCCAATTTCTCGCCTTTCTTTTTTGCTTTTCGCAATGCCGGAACGTAGACCTTCTCCGGCTGGTCGGGTTTAAGATAAGCCATAGAATCCCATAAGTTTAGTCATTTGCACGAATTAAAGCCAGTGAAAACATTTTGTGATCGATTCCCAAACCAACTTGTTTGACCGATGCGGATTGAGCCATCAGCAGTCCTCGGCATAAAAAAGATCGCCGGGTTCGAAACAGGTATCGTTTCGATTCAATGTAGTAGCCAACACCAATACGCGGCGAAATCGAAAAGCTAAAAAGAAGTACCCGTTGTTCGCTTCGTCGTTTGCTACAAGGCGCACTTCCATCCGCTTTCGGGCCTAATCTCCGAATACGCCCTTTGCAAAAGCTTGTAAACGAGGCTCACCGGCAAACCCACGACATTCCAATAGTCGCCCTCAATTTCTTCGATAAAGAGCGCCGCCTGCGCCTGAACGGCATATGCGCCTGCCTTGTCGAGCGGACTTCCATTGTGAACGAGATAGTCGATCTCTGAATCAGACAAAGTAGCAAAACTAACCGTAGTCCTTTGGAGTCCAGAAACTGCGTTGGAATCTGTGGCGAACGCCACACCGGTCAAAACCTCGTGGCGTTTTCCCGACAACAGCCTGATCATGCGGTCCGCATCTTCAAGATCAACCGGCTTGCCGATTATCGATCCATTAACAACCACCGTCGTGTCCGCGCCAAGAACCAAATGCCCGGGATGTTTTGAAGAAGCCCATAAGGCTTTTTCACGCGCAAGTCTCGTCACATAATCTTCGGGAGACTCGCCGGAGACTTCGGATTCATCAATATCCGTAACAAATATTTCGAATTCCCAACCGACAGATTTCAATATCTCCGATCTACGGGGACTGCCCGATGCAAGCACCAATTTCGGCAGCTCAATTACTTGGCTTTTATCATTTTCCATTTATCAGATACTATTTATTGTTTGCCGCAAGCGCAAAGGCCGTATGGAAAGCCTTGTATCAATGTTGCCCGAATTGCTCAGAGCGTTCCCGGAAAACGAGGACGTCAGAAGAGCCGTTGTATTCGCGACCTTCAAACGTATTGCCGGCGACGGACTCAGGGATTTGGCGAAGCCGGTTGAATTGGTTGGGAAAAAGCTGATCGTGGAAGTACCAGATAAAATCTGGTGCGCCCAAATGGAAGACCTATCCCGCCAACTCCTTTTCGATCTAAATCGATCCATTGGAGAGAAAACAGTTACTTTTATCGAATTCAGTGTCAGCGACGCCGAACCGGCATCAAAAATGGAACTGGAAACGGGAAACGCGGAAATTGAGGTCCCCGAGGAAATTGTTTTTAAAGCCGCCGGCATCGAGGATCCGGAACTAAGACGCAGGTTTCTCGCCGCTTCTACAGCCTATCTCAACGCGGCGGCGAAGAGAGAAAGATAATTTTTTTTTAAGGATATGGATGTTCGAAAAATAGCGGCTCTGGCCCATCTCGAGATAACGGATGAAGAGGTAGAGCTTTATACGCCTCAGCTGAACAACATCGTTGAGTATGTACAGCAGTTGAACGAGCTCGATACGGACGCAGTCGAAGCGTCGATCGGTGGTTTGACCGAGGAATCCGAAACTACAATCGCGACACGAGGCGACTCACGCATCGAATCGCTGGGCCAGGAAAAGGCGCTTGAACAGGCCCCGGAAGCATCGGAAGGTCATTTCCGCGTTCCCAAAGTTTTATGAGGTTTCGTACGTACGTAATTCAAGCCTCGCTTTTGGCGATTGCGCTTTCGCTCGCCCTATCGAGTTGCTCACAACCGATACTCGAACCTGAATCGTGCATGGCCGCCAGGGACGTTGTTAAACGGTTGTATTCGATTCACATGGACGGCGGGGTGATTAAAGACTCGAATAGTCTTGATCGGATCAAGCCGTTCTTATCGGATACTCTTTTGGAACAGATAAAGGGCGAAATCGGAAAATCGTTTGACTATCTGACCCAAACGGAGAATTTCCCCAAGGCTTTTCGCGTTGGGGGCTGCAAGGTTGTTGACGGAAAACCCGAGTTTTCGGTTCTCCTGTTTTGGAAAACCGAGGAAAAAAGCACTCAACGAGAAATTATCGTGAGTACGACCAAGACGGAAGGCTGGGTCGTGGAAAAGGTTAAATCAAAATAGATGGAAGACAGGCTTTCTTTTTATCATCCGACGGAGGAGTTGTTTAACGTGATCAGCCATGGGGCCGGCCTTTTGCTGAGCCTGATTGGATTCGCGACGCTCCTTTTTTACGGCTTTCGGTCCGGGAGTTGGACGCATGTTGTCGCGCTTGGCATTTACGGTTTGAGTTTGGTTGTTCTCTATGCGGCTTCGACTTCCTATCATTATGTGCAGGAACCAAAGCTTCGATACAAGCTCAATATTTTCGATCATGCCGCGATCTATTGTTTGATCGCGGGATCGTACACACCGTACGCACTTCTATTTTTTGCGCCGCGTTTTGGCTGGACGATGATGATCGTGGTTTGGCTCGCCGCGGGCGCCGGAGTCGTGTTCAAGCTGTTTTTTACTGGCAAATACAACGCCGTCGGAACGGGAACGTACATCCTGATGGGATGGATGGGAGTCTTCGCAATCGGCCCTTTGAGCCGGGGTCTTCCGATTATGGGCGTCAGTCTATTGATCGCCTCAGGCTGCCTTTACACGATTGGCGCCATTTTATACGGACTGCATCGCGTGAAATTCAATCATGCGATTTTTCATGTATTTGTGCTCTTGGGCAGCATCGCCCATTTTGTTTCGGTGTTTTATTTCTTGTTGCCCAGCAGCCTGGGCAATGCCTAATGGATGATGACGGAAAAGGTAAAAGCGGCATTGAGCAGCGCCGAAAGGCTAAATGAACAGCTAAACGCGTTTCTTTCGATTGAAAGCGACCGTGCTTTGGAGCGCGCGGCGGAAGTTGAGGGAACAGGTACGAAGCTTGAAGGAATGCCGATCGCGGTTAAAGACAATATCTGCACGATAGGAATGAGAACGGGGTGCGCGTCAAAGATCTTGGGCGGATACCATCCGCAATACGATGCGACCGCGGTCGAACGACTCAATCAGGCAGGTGCCGTAATTATCGGCAAGACCAACATGGACGAATTCGCGATGGGTTCATCAAACGAGAATTCCGCTTATGGAATCGTTCGCAATCCATGGGATTTGGAAAGGGTTCCGGGCGGCAGCTCGGGAGGTTCCGCGGTTGCCGTTGCTTCCGGAGTCGTGGATGCGTCGCTTGGTTCGGAAACCGGCGGATCGGTTAGACAACCCGCCTCTTTGTGTGGAATCGCAGGCTTGAAGCCGACATATGGGCGCATTTCAAGATATGGATTGATCGCGTTTGCCTCGTCACTGGATCAAATTGGGATTTTTGGCAAAACTTCGGCTGAAATCGCAAAGGTTCTGGGCGTAGTGGCAGGACGCGATGGGCGGGATGCGACGACAGCCGATGTCGAGGTCCCGGATTACGAGGCGGCCTTGGAGAACGATCTGTCAGGGAAGACAATCGGAGTTCCACGGGCGTTGTTTGGCGAAGGTTTGGATTCCGAGGTACGCGAGGCGGTTGAAAACGGAATAGTCTCGCTCGCGGGAATGGGAGCGAAGATCGTTGATGTCGAATTGCCCCACATTAAATACGGGATCGCAGTCTATTACATCATCGCCACTGCCGAAGCCTCTTCGAATCTGGCACGATTTGATGGAGTTCGCTATGGCCACAGAGCGGCAGATGCGAGCGGACTGCGGGAAATGTACATGAAAACGCGCGAAGAGGGATTTGGGGCGGAAGTAAAGCGCCGGATCATGCTTGGAACATACGTGCTTTCAAGCGGCTACTATGACGCTTACTACTCCAAGGCGCAGAAGGTGCGAACGCTTCTCAAGCAGGATTACGAAAAGGTTTTCTCGACCTGCGACGCGATCGTAACGCCAACCTCGCCGACGACCGCCTTCCGAATCGGCGATTGCTCGGATGATCCGTTGGCAATGTATCTCAACGATATTTATACCGCATCGGCAAACCTCGCGGGAATTCCGGGTCTTTCGGTTCCCTGCGGTCTCTCATCTGAAGGCCTGCCGATTGGGCTCCAGCTCTTGGGAGACCACTGGTCTGAAAGCACGCTTCTAAATATCGGCTACAGGTTCGAAAAAGAGAATCCGATTGGACGGAAACCCGTCGTCCATGCCGAAAACGCGGGTTGATCCAAATGCAGATTCCAAACAAAAAACGGAGCCAAGCGCTCCGTTTTTTGTATTCCAATTCCAAAAAGCAACGGGCCCCGCAACCGACAAAACCCAAAACTCGAAACTCCCTACATATCTCCCAACTGCAAAATATGCTCGGATGATTTGTGGTTGACGATCTGCGTATGCCTGTCTGGCATGATGTTTTTCCAGCGAAGCGGATCCTTTATAAGTTCCTCTGTCTCTACCGGCGGAATCGGTCTCGAGAAAAGGAAGCCTTGGCCGTATTCCGTTCCGAGAATTCTGAGTTGATGAAGCTGATGGATCGTCTCGATTCCTTCGGCGATTACCGTCAGGCCAAGAGCCTTGGCAAGCGCGACGATCGTGCGTACAATCTCGCCGTTTTCGGTACCGTTTTCCATGCGGCTGACAAACGAGCGGTCGATCTTGAGCGCGTCGATTGGGAATCTGTGAAGATAGCTTAGCGATGAATATCCGGTTCCGAAATCGTCGATGCTCAAACGGACGCCAACACGCTTGAGTTGCTGAAGGATGTTGATCGCGGCTTCCGCGTTTTCCATGACAGCGCTTTCCGTCAGCTCAAGCTTGAGAAATCTTGGTTCGGTGTTGGTTTCCTTTAGTACGTCCTTGACGCTCGCAACGAGATCATCCTGCGCAAAGTGCTTGCCGGATAGATTGACGCTCATCATCATATTCGCGGCCGCCGGATATTGCGCCTTCCATTTGGATAGCTGTTCGCAGGATTCCTTTAGCATCCACATCGTCAAGGGAACAATCAGGCCTGTATCCTCCGCAACTGGAATGAATTCTCCTGGCGGTACAAGCCCCCTAGTCGGATGATTCCAACGCATCAGAGCCTCGAAACCGATGAGCTTCATCGATTTGAGATTGATGATCGGTTGGAAATAGGCGACCATCTCGCTTCGAACGATGGCACATCGAAGATCTGTCTCAACCTGCAGCAAATTGAGCGCCTTGGCATGCATCCGTTTGTCGAAGACTACATATGGCTTGTCCGACGCCTTTGCCTGATACATGGCGATGTCAGCATCACGAAGCAGGTCTTCCGCAAATTCGTAGGTCGCGTCTCCAATCGCGATGCCGATGCTTACGCTTGTAAACACCTGCCTTTCGTCCAACGTAAAGGGCACAATGAGCTTGTTGCGAATCATCTCGGCGAAATGCCTGATGTCTTCGGTTTCGCACATCCCGTGAAGGATGATCGCGAATTCGTCGCCGCTTAGCCTTGCCACAAGATCGTTTGGACGCATCAACTGAGCGAGCCTTTGCGCTACGCCGAGAATCAGACTGTCTCCGGTTGAATGCCCGAGACTGTCATTGATTGTCTTGAACCGGTTCAGATCCAAAAACAATACGGCAAAAGGAACATCGCTTCCTTCCTGGCATCCCTTGAGCTTGGTTTGAAGTTCGCGAGTGAATCTGTTTCGGTTGGGAAGGTTGGTAAGGGAATCGTGGAATGCGGCGTGTTTGAATTTCTCTTTGCTTTCCCTAAGCGCCTTTTCGGTGACTTCCTGTTGAGCGATGTGGTGTTGGAGTTCTTCGATGTGTTTTTCAGCCTGTTCGGCACGTTCGCGCTCTGATTGCTCAGCTTTTTCGGAGGTTTCCATTACCTCGGCGACATATCGACTGTAGGTGAAATAAACAAGAGAGGCGACAACGAGCGCGATACCCATCAAAATCGTGTCCAGCTTGTGAAAGGCGTTAACGGCAGCCCCGGCAATCAAGACGCAGGTTAGGGATATCACAAGACCGTTGAGACAGTAACCGTACCAAATCTTCCAAAAACTGGTCTCGCTTTTAAGTGACGTGAATAGCGTTACAAAAAACGAATTGACGGCAAACTGAACAAAGGCAATCAAGCATAGAGCGAGTCCCAGAGTTGAGTAGTCCGAACCTTTTGCCAATTCATGCAGATTCGGAAAATAGATCGTTCCAACTTTTGCCGCGATATAAAAGCTGATACCTACGATCGCACCATTCAGAATGAAGGTTCTTTTCGAGATCGTTATTCCCTTTCGGGCAAAATTCATCGAACCCGCTATCGTGTCAAGCATCGCAAGCAAGGTCGCCACCTCCGGCCCAAAAACCAGCATTGCGACAAAAACCAATACATCCGAAACCGTAAGGTGGATCTTGGTTCTCGGAATCTGAATCATCGCAAAGAAGCTGGAAAGCAAAGTTGCCAGGGCAATCGGAGCAAGGTAGATATCAAGGCGCGAAAAAGACAGGCCGTAGATACTCATCGCTAAAACGACAAGACCCAACGCCACCGTCAGATAGAATGAGATCTGATTTATTGCAGCTCTTTTATTCACGCTTAGAAAACTTGAATTAGCGATACCAAATTGCGGTTTTTTGGAATTCGATCAGGGAGACGAACCTCGGCCGAAATGTCAGCCTTTGTTAGTATAGTTTCAAACTTGTTTAATGTCTAGTAAAAAGTGTGGGATTCCACAGCATGGTTTTTGAAGTCGGAATCGATCAAAGGCTTCGGAATTCAATGGATAAACGATTGATTCAGCATCGTTTAGGCAATTGAGCTGGATATCAAAATTAAGTCGACTCCAACTTTTTGAGAACGATCAAAATCGGTCGGGGGAGCTTTCTCAACGGTCGTAAGTTAGTTATCGTCTAAACTGTCTTTTCTCAATGCAATCGACGTTGCCGCGGACGGAAGCAATTATCAAGAATTCGCTTCCGACCCAGATTTTATTTTGAGGAAAACCGGGTGCTCGGATTTCTATTCCGTTATCCCCACTCTGCTCAAAGCATACGCATATTCAAAAGCGATCTCCTTGTAGCGGTCGTAGCGCCCCGAAGATCCTCCGTGCCCCCCGCCCATGTTTGTCTTCAAAAGCACGGTAGTGTCGTTCGTTTTCATATCCCGAACCTTCGCCACGTATTTGGCGCCTTCCCAATACGGAACCTGCGAGTCCCATAGCGAGATCAAATAGAGCATCTCCGGATAATCGTGTTCGCCGATGTTGTCGTATGGAGAATACTTCATCATGTATTCATAGGCTTCAAGTTCATTCGGATTTCCCCATTCGATCCATTCCTGCGTTGTGAGCGGCAACGAATCATCAAGCATGGTGTTGATGACATCAACAAACGGCACCGCGGAAATGATCGCGTGGAAACTCTCGGGCGACATGTTCGCGACGGCTCCCATTAAAAGCCCGCCGGCGCTTCCGCCTGACGCTACGATTCTGTCAGGCGAGGTATAGCCGTTTTCCGAAAGCCAGTCGGCGCAATCGATGAAGTCGTGAAATGTGTTGAGCTTTTTGAACATTCGTCCGTCCTGACGCCATTTCTCACCGAGTTCGCTTCCGCCGCGAATATGCGCGATCGCATAGATCATCCCCCGATCCAAAAGGCTAAGCCTCGCGATCGAGAAATAGGGAGTCATCGAGTATCCATATGAGCCGTAAGCATACAAAAAGAGAGGAGCGGTTCCGTCCAGCGAAACTCCCTTCTTCATAACCAGCGAAACCGGTACCTTGACTCCATCTCGCGCCGTCGCCCAAACACGCCTCGTTTCGTAATCGCCGCTATCAAAGTCTCCCAAAACTTCTTGCTGTTTTAGCAGCCGCGATTCTCCCGTCGTAGTGTCGTATTCAAAGGTTGAGTCCGGGGTAATCATCGACGAGTACCCATATCTAAAACTATCCGTCTCAGATTCGAGGTTGCCACCGGCCATTTCCATCGTATAAACGGATTCGGGCGTTTTAACTCGATGAGAGCCGCCCGTTTCGAGATCCAAAACTCGAAGATACTCAAGGCCCTCCTCCCTTTCCGAGACGACCGCGAAATTCTTGAAAAAGTCGATGTCTTCGATTCTGAGCCCCGGTTTGTGCGGGATAAATTCAACCCAGTCCTCTCCCGGGTTCTCGATAGTCGCCTTTACTACCCTGAAATCCTCGGCATCCTCGTTGGTTGAGATGTAGAGTTCGCCGTTCCAATGATCGACACCGTATTCGTGGCCTTCAGAGCGTTCCCTTACGAGAGTCCATTCGCCGAGCGGATCAGCAGTTGAAAGGAATCGAAACTCGTCCATGGTTGCCGCCGCCGAATTTAGAAACAGCATCTTTTTGTCCCGCGAACGCGCTACCCACATGTTGAAGAGCACGTCTTCCTCGCGTCTCAGCAGCACATTCTCACCGCTCTCGACCTCATGGCGCCAAAACGTATCGTTCCGTTTTGTAACGGCGTCTTCCTGAACATAAAAAATATAGCCTCCGCAATTCGACCATACCGATGAAACTACACGTTCGATCCTGTTAGGCAGAAATTCTCCGGTTTCGAGATTCTTGATCTGCAGAGTGTATTGACGATATCCCGTCGTATCCGAACCGAACTTAAGGAATTTGCCGTCATCGCAGACACGCATTTGCGAGATCGCGTAGAATTCATGGCCCTCGGCCAGCTCGTTCTGGTCAAGGATGACTTCGGCATCGGTCCCTTCAAAATCCTTTCCACGCTTGAAAAGCGGATACTGCTTGCCTTCTATGGTTTGGGTTGAATACCAATAGTCACCATACTTGTACGGCACGCTGAGATCGGTTTGTTTTATCCTCGAAAGGATTTCCTCATTTATCCGTTCCACAAGAGGTTCAAACGGCTTCATCACATGATCCGTATAGGCGTTTTCGGCATTTAGATAATCAAGGATTTCCTTATCCTTTTTCTCGGAGCGATCCCTCAACCAATGGTAGTTGTCAATCCGTTCGTGACCGTGAATTTGGGTAACGTGTGCCTCTTTCTTTGCAATCGGTGGTGTCGTCATAAAACTTCTGATGACCGCCCCTTGATGGACATGGCGGCGAATCCCTTCTTAATCTGTCGGATAGAAACCGAAACTATACTATATTCGTCCGCCAAAGAAATTCGAAACCCCCTGTTTCAAAGACAAATCATAGGGTTCGATTCTAAAAACGCACCCGCTTTGGACTTTGACCCTCAACGCATCCTACGCACCTCCCGAAAATTGAACGAAACATTCCCAATCGACCATCCGTTTGTCTTTTATCCATAGGTTTTTAGATCAAAAGGCGATACAGAAATATTTCCGGGAACCGTTAGATGACGATTTCAATCACGAAAATTGCAGTTCCCAATTCGCTCCCGATTCTTAAAATCTTGGATTTTCATGCTCGAGAAGATTTAATCGCGTTAACACTTTTGCCGTTTCAATCGTCTCTTATTGCGTAGGTAGTTAAAGGACTTAAACCGGAGAACACTCTTCCCTTTCCGGAATCGAATCTGGATATGTCAGAGAGCGGCACCGCCGAAAACTTTTTTGTGGTTTCCGAACCCGATGAAACGGGCGATCGCGCGTTAGCGGATACGGCCCGCCGAAACGCGCGAACCGATTCCCTATTCGAGGAGTTTTATAGGAACTATTCGGGCTTGGTGCACGGAATAATCATCGCCAAGGTTCCGATCACAGAAGCCGAAGACCTCGTTCAGGAGGTTTTCCTTTCCGCTTTCAAGTTCTATGGATCATTGAGAAACAAAGACGCCGCCGGCCCCTGGCTGGCTGCAATTGCCAGAAACAGGGCCGCTGAATACTACCGTTCAAGAAAACCGACCGAAGAACTGGGAGAATTCGAGCCCGAAATTCGCGGCGTCACGGCCGAGGCCCAGGAAGCGTTGGCAGCCATACGAAGTTTGCCCGATGCTTACAGGGAAACATTGATCCTTCGATTGGTAGAGGGTTTTACGGGCCCCGAAATTGCGGGATTAACCGGACTAAAGGAAGCATCGGTTCGCGTGAACCTGCATCGCGGAATGAAACTTCTGAGAGCAAAGCTTGGAATCGATAGGTGACGAGGATGAAAGACTATCTTTGGAACAAAAAAGGATCTGACCCGGAAATCGAACGGCTCGAAAATACCCTCGCAGTCTTTCGTCAACCCATTCCGGAAAAAGAGTCCGCGAGGAATACGGAAATCGCTTCCAGTTGGTTTTCGAAGCTCTCCTGGGCGTGGTTGATTCCCGCAACGGCGGCCGCGGCGACTCTTCTATTTGCCGTGTTCGCATGGACCAGCGCGTCTTCCGGTTTTGATGAATCAAATGCCGATATGGCGTCGGCCGAACAATTTAATAAGGAAAAGGTTTCAGCTAATGAACCGCAATTGCCGAACTTGTCCAATGGCAAGCGCGCGGAATTGTCGGACTCGGATGAGGGAATTGCAGGCAATCCCTCACGAGTAAACCCAAGATCGGATCACAAATCGATGCGAATCCGTTTCCGAAAACGAGAAAGGGAAAGCGGATTCAGAAAAGCGACATTTCGGAGCCCGACCGGCCCGAGACAAAGAAAACCCCGGGACGTTTTGGAAAGGCCCGTGGCAACAAAAGCGAAATTTAGCGACGAGGAAATCCGGGCTTACAACGAATTGCTCAGGGCTTTGTCGATCACCAGCGATTCATTGCGCAGAGTTAGGGAAAAGGTGGATGGCACCGACCCGGTAACTGACTAGGCGGTTGAGTGTGTTGAGCAGTGTCGAACTTGAGTTCGAGAGGATTTCTAAAACTTGGATGGTACCCAAAATCTGGAGAAAATTATGAGATTGATGTTAATGCGTTTATTTGTTTCGGTTGTGGCCGTGTTCATTGCGGCCGGTGCCGCATCCGCCCAGTCGGCTCGGCTTGATTTTGGCAATCTGCGCCAGCTCGAAGACCGTGCCTCCGATATTGTTGAAGTCAATATTGAGGGCAAGATGCTGGGCCTTGCAAAGCGCGTGCTGACAAAGGTTGACGACAAGGACGCGAAACTCGTCGGCGAAGCGATTAAGGATCTCGAAGGCATATACGTCAGGGTTCTAAGGTTTGAAAACGACAATGAATACGATGCAGCGGAAGTCGATGCGATCAGGATGCAGCTTCAGGCTCCGGGTTGGGAGAAGCTCGCCAATATTCGCAGTCGGAAAAACAATCAGAAAATCGATGTCTATACGATGTTTTCGGGAGAAAAGGTAAGCGGCGTTGCTGTCCTGCTTTCCGAGAAACGCAGCATCGCCCTTGTCAATGTGATAGGCCCGATCGACATCGATCTTCTTGCAGAACTCAGCGGAAAGCTCAATATCCCCAAGATGGAAATCGAAAAGACAAGCGAGGGTGATGAACCAAAATGAGAAACACGCTACTGAAACGAATACTTCTCTCTTTTGGTTTGTTCTTGACGCTGCTCGCAAACGCTCCGGCGATTCTGGCGTCGGGCAACGAGTTTGACAAGGTCTGCGATCACCTTGAAAAGAGGTATGACGCCAAGAAGGTAAAGATCCCATTTATGTGGCTCGCACGGGCGGCCGTCGGAATCGTACGCCCGGCAGGTGTCAAGAGCTTTAAGGTAACGATCTACCGCGATCTCAATTCAAACAGAGCGGCAATCGATGAAGACATGCGGGCCGTTATGAGCAACTCGTTTTCGGACGAATGGACACCGATCGTCCGAATGCGCTCAAAAAAGGGCAACAACGTCTATATCAACATGCGCGAGGACGGACGCAATGTTCGAATCTTCGCCGTCACCATAGACGACGAAGGAAAGGCGGTGGTTGTCAGAGCGCGGTTCAATCCGGAGAAACTTGTCGAGTTCCTTGAGGATCCCGAGATTTTTGGAATTTCTCTGGGTGATTCAAACAGCACCGGCCCCGAAACCGAACAAACGCCACATTCCGCTCCGGATACGGAGCGGGAATCTGCTGATCCTCAAGTCGATTGATTCCTCCTTCCTGAAGTGGAAAACAAAAGACCCGGTAGTCCTTAGACGGACACCGGGTCTTTTGTTTTGGAATGAATGCCCGAGCAGTCGGGCTCAGCGACAAACCGATTAGCGATCAGAAAGCGGAACCCATTTTTGATCCCATTTTCCAACATACTCGGCTCGAGGCCTGATAAGCTTGTTTTCCGAATACTGCTCAAGCACATGCCCCGCCCAACCGGAAATGCGGCTGATGGCGAAAATCGGCGTGTAGAGATCCATCGGAATCTTCATCATGTAATAGGTAGAAGCGGAATAAAAATCCACATTGGGATTGAGACCCTTCTTTTCCTTCATGAGCGTTTCAAGTTTACGCGACATTTCAAACCATTTGGTCTCGCCGGTAACATGTCCCATCTTCTCGGAATAGCGACGGAGCCATGTGGCTCGGGGATCTTCGGTTTTGTAAACCGCGTGTCCCATTCCCATCACCTTCTTCTTGTTTTCAAGCATGTTTTCAAGCCAGCTTTCGACGTTGTCAACGGAGTCGATCTCAAGGAGCGATTTCATCACCGCCGTGTTGGCTCCGCCATGAAGCGGCCCGGCAAGCGCCGCGATTCCCGCTGTGATCGCCCCATACATGTCCGCCAATGTCCCGGCAACGACACGAGCCGTGAACGTCGATGCGTTAAACCCGTGATCAGCATGCAGAATCAAGCAAACATCAAGCATGTGCGCTTCCTCGGGTTGAGGCATCTCACCACGCATCATATAGAGAAAATTCTCCGCTATATCAAGGCTTTCGTCGGGGGCAACCGGTTCGTTTCCGTTCCGAATTCGTTCCCAAGCGGCTACTATCGTCGGAATTCTGGCGGTTAGCTTGACTGCCGCCTTGTGTGCGTTTTCAAAATCCGTCTGGCATCCTTCCTTGTCGTAAAACGCAAGGGAGGATACACAGGTTCTAAGCACATCCATCGGGCTTGACTCCTTTGGAAATGCCTTCATAAAGTCCAGGATCGTGGCCGGAATCGCGTAATGTTCCCTGATTTCGGATTTCAACGCATCCAATTCCGACGACGTGGGAAGCTTGCCGTTCCAAAGCAGATAGATCACTTCTTCAAAATTAGAATTCTCAGCCAGGTCATGAATGTCATACCCCTGATAAATGAGAATCCCTTCCTCGCCGTTAACTTTGCTCATCGAGGACTGAGCAGCAACCACGCCCCGCAGACCGCCGGCAGCCGGTGGGGTCGCAGTCGATTCATTACCTGTAGTCATTAGTAAATTCCTTAATAAAATGGATTCTGATACATAAAAAAGATATCAAAGTAAAAGACAAGAAACAAGGCATTTAATATCCGTCGTACAAACATTCAAAGCTGGTTTTGGAAGTAAATCGTCTATTTCTTCAAGTGCGGTTAGCGTCCCCAAAATCAACACTTTGGAAGGCCCTTCAAGCGCCAACATGAAAAAAGGGAGCCGTATGGCTCCCTTTTTTCTCCTATCCTTGTTTAACGCTATCTGATCTGGGTTTCGTAGGCGGTTTTGATTCGAAGCTGCTGATTTTCGGCCAGCTTGATCCATTCTCCGCGTTCCACGACCACAGCGCCGACACCGAATGCGGCTCCGACTCCGGCTCCAACCGCCGCGCCCACAGGGCCGCCGACGACTGCGCCGATAACTACACCGGTTCCGGTCGCACCGCCAAGCGTAACCGTATCTTTCTTGTATGGACGGTCTCCGGCAACGGTTCCTTCATTATCAACGCGTTTGACGTTATCTCCGGCAACCGGAAGTACTTCGACGATGATAGCGTTGAAATTGCTCCATCGCGTTTCCGAGAGACGGATTCTATCAAACGATAGCAAGAGCTCCGCCCTTCTCTTCAAACGACCGGGGCGTCGGTTCTTTGCGATTCGCCCTTCGATGATGGCTCCGCTGATTTCGTAAGGAGACGAAACCTTTGCACGGAACGAATCACCTTCACGAACGCGCTTTGTATCGATCTCATCGATCAATTCTATGATCAACTCGGTATCTTCCGGAATCACGACGATCTCGTCACCCTCGGCCAATACCGCTGCGGGCTCGATCTTGTTCGGATTTTCAACGGAAGGAACCTTTACCGAACTCAGCACCGAACTTTCGGTTTTGACTTCAGGTACCGGAACCGTGTTCGATACAACTGAGTTGGTAGGAACTTTGGATTCGGGTTTTGCGACAGGAACATTCGTCGTCAACGGAGCCGTCGAAGGCGTCACGGCGACATTGTTCTCGATTGGAGTTTTGGGTGCGGAAACGATCGCTTTCGGTGTTTCCACCGGCGCCTTGACATCAACAACGCCCCTCAATTTCAGATCATTCGGGATGGTGGCGTCAAACCCCTGCTTTGTAAAGCCGGTGTCATAGCCCTTTTCAAAGCCCTGTTGGTATCCGTCCTTGTAATCGTCAAGCTTGCCGTAATCAGTATTGAACGCGCGATCGGCGGATTTGTACTCGCCGTGTCTCGCATAGCTCTTCGATGCGTTTTCAATCGCATCCCTGTAACCGGACATGTAGCCATCAGAATAGCCGGTTCTAAAACCGCGTTGGAGCGCGACGCGCGAATCTTGTGCGAATACGGTTGGAATGGCTAACGTAATACTGGAAAGAAATACGAGGGTAAAAATCAGGTTGGCCGCTAAAAAACTTCTGATTAGCTTCATTGGTCCTCCTTTTGCAAGAAACAACAAAAGATTAAATTTCCTCAACGGAATAGATCAGTCAAAGATTTGCATTGAAGATCCGCACATCGTTAAAGGTGCAAATGCTTCATTCACCACGCGCCGCCTGCCATCCGGAAGATCCGGAACAAACCAAACCTAAAACCTGTTAGTCGGCCTGCGAAACGTACAAATTGTTCGGTGCTGCTAATTTGCGGAAGCTATTCCGCGGGAAGAGATAAACTCAAAAGAAACCCTTAAAACAAGGGGGAAAGCCGATTGGCCAAATTAAAATAACTAGAGGCAGAAAGAACTGCCTCATCAAAATACCACATTCCTGCGAAAATCAAAAAGACTTTCGGAACAAATACGACATTCGAATAAAGAACTTGCGGTTGTTTCTTTGAAAGCCGTTTTCAGGCAAACCCGTAAACGGGCTGAAGCCATTGTAGCTCAAGTCGTCGTTGTAACCGACATAGAAGGCCTTTCCAGGGCTCGGCGTCCAGCCAAAAAGGTATTGGCCGCGAAGACTCGACTGAAGTGTGTTGTAATCCAAACGCACTCTGGTAAACACAAAACGCGAGAATGCATAGGTTGAATTCAAACTGACTATGTTCGTATCGAACGCCGTCAGTTTCGTGTCATTTCTAACGAGCCTCGATTTTATGTAGTCCAACGAAATTCTCAACGGATCCGTGGGGGCAATTTCGACTCCCGGATTGAAGTAAATCTGGGTGCCGGTTCCCGGATCAAGCCTGTCCTCACCGTCTAATGCGGCCGGACTAACCCGCGGAAACTTTGGACCCGCACCGAAGTCGAAATCGAAAATGTTCTTTTGAAAGCTGAACTCGGTGTAGAACGAAATTAATTTGGAGGGGGCCGTTCTAAAAAACGCTCCGGCCCAAAACTGGTTGGCATTTCTGCTCGCTTCGCCAAAAAACGTGCCGTCGCGATTGTCGTTTCTAACAAGCCCGAATTCCTCTTCATACAACTTCTCCTGGCTTGTACCGGTAAAAAAGTTGAAGAAAGTATTCCTTTGAAGGCTTACATTTAGATTGGATTCACCGCCACGATTGATCAGCCGTCCCTTGCCATCGACCATGTAGTTGCCGCCAACAAACCAATTTGTGCGAATTATCGCGGACTGAGGCTTTGATTTCGTACTTAAACGAACTCCGCCGCTGGCATAGTGCATGTTGGTTCTTCGGGTAAAGCCGGCATCGGCCCTGTAGTCTGAAGTTCTTCCTCCGACTTCGATTGTGTACCCGAAAAGATCTTTCGTGCTATCCAGATTTGCAAAATATCCGAAACCGGTGCCAGTGCGATAGCGACTGTAGATGTTTCCCAAAACCTGTTCGCCATCGACGATGCCACCTCCGCAGATGGTGCCATTAACTTCCGCCTGATCCGGATCCACTTCCGGGTCAAACGTTGGGTCGAAAAAGCACGATCTGGTGCTTGTGGCGACTCCCTGAAAACTAAAGACCGTACTTTTGTTGATCTTGAACCTGCCGTCGATGCCGCCAACATAGTTCTTTCTTTCAGGAAACACACGCGCCGAAAAGAACGCCCCGATATTGTTTTCCGCACCGATGTCCCGCTTTCCCCGCATCACGGCGAACAATGCGTTTTTACCGACGAATTCGCTTATAAACGGGAGGATGTTCGGATCATTTCGGTCGTCATCCGAATAGTTTCCGGGCGCGTTGTCGCTTGCGACCAATACACCGAATGAATTTTTCCCGATCTTCCCTGTCAGCTTGGCCGCCAGGTCCGGGTCAACGATCGAACGCGAGTTGAATAGTTGGAGCGGTGTTTGAAAAGTGTCCGCACCTTCAAGAAAGAACGGCCTCTTCTCCGGGAAAAACAAAGGGAAACGCTGGTTTGCCGTTACAACCGGCGCATCCGCCTCAATCTCGGCAAAATCGGGATTAATGGCGGCATCCAAAGTGATGTTGGGGGTGATTGCGTATTTCAGCGTAACACCGATATCGCTTTTTACCGGTTCGTTGACAAAACGCCCCTCGGCTTGCTCGTTTGAAGGAACACGCCTGCCGGTTTCACTAAGCGTGACGCTTGGAATCACCTCAAGCGTTCTTTCGGTTTTTATTCCTTCAAGCCCGGTTATGCGTCCATGTTTGATCAGAAATCCAGAGGTGTTCCGATCATCCGGCATCCATGTGTCAAACTCGTCGTTAAACCGATCGATATTGCGAGCGGCGTTGAAGCCCCAGTTTTTGCCCGGCCCCGAAGAATACCGCAGGGACTTAAACGGAATCTTTACCTCAACGGCCCATCCCCAATCCTCGATAACTCCCTTCGATTCCATTACGATATCGAACGAGAAGTCGGCACCCCGTCCTTCGGTAAAAATACCATCGGCCTGAATTCCGAGTGGATTCCAACCGAGTACATAAGCCCGACGCTGGTCGTCATATGTGTCGAGCCAAACCCGGACATTATCCTCGCTGAACACCGAATCCCGCTTGGCTACTGTCGCACGGATCTTGTCGGGTTCGTCCCAGCATTTAAATCCGATATACAGATTCGACTCATCGAAAAACATGTAGGCCTCGGTTGGTTTCGACGGAGCGATGTTATCGCCGGGCGCGGTTTGGAGAAAGTCCTTAAAGACGGCCGCCGTTTTCCACGCCTCCTCATCAAGTTTTCCGTCAATCGTTATGGCATTGGCCGAGTCTGATTTTGGAATCCTCACTGGGATTCTCTTGCTTTTGTGGACATCAAGATTGGCAACCGTCGATCCTCCCTTTCCCTCACCACTGGAGGGGGTGGCGGATCCCGATTGGTCACCTGACTGTCCCATCGCGGCCAATGCAAAAACAAAATATAAGGCCGTCCCGAACAGAATTCGTCGAGTCATTTGGTATCTCCGATATAAAGTATTTGGTTATGAAAACAACAAGCAGGTCAGCAAACTAGTCAACGCTTTTAAACCGCACATGGTTTCGAAAAATTGATGGAATAGTGCCAATTACGTCTAATTCTGGTCATTTGGCGAGCTCACAAACACTTTCCCGCCCGCGGATATGAAATCAAACCGCCTTTGGCCGTCACCCCTTTTCCAAACTCCCTCTCCAGCGGGAACGAAACCATCGGGAGTGATTCGCAGCATCTCACTCGAGGGAATGCGCAATCCGTCCGCGTTTACCGATTTCGCGCTTAACACAACACCGGTTTCGTCGGCTATGCTTAGGTGAACCGAACCGATACCTGACGTGCTTCTAATCGATTTGAAATCACCGTCAAAATACGAATCGGAATCCCCCGATTCGGCCGTTACGGAACCTTCAAATCCGGAAACCCGGAGGATGCCCGAGGTGTTTTTTGCACTTAGATTTCCTGCCGAATCCGTAATGTTAATTGATCCCAACAAATCTAATTCTCCTCGGACGTGCGATACCCGCAGTTCCCTGTCAGTCTCAACTCTGAGATCAGTCTTTAGAGGAACATTGATTTCCAATACAATGTTCTCCAGCACTTTTGATGCGTCAGGAGCGTCCTTTAGGTTGACCGAGATCTTGATTACCCTTCCCGATTGATTTGCAGAAATGTCGGCGATTGGCGAAGAATTTCCGTTTGCCAAGGTTGAAACCTTGTAAGTCACCTTGTCTTGGTTCCATCCTTTGATAATGACCTTGCACCCGAGGGCCTTGACCGAAACTTTCGGATCCTTTTGGACATCAAAGCTTCGGGTTTCCTCGGTGAGGTATTGCACCGAGCGATTTCCCGCCAGATTTGAGACCCGGGCAATCTCGGCCTCAAGCCTTATCTTCTCCATGTCCAGCTTTATCGGATCGATGTCTATGTCGGCGATAACGTCTAGCGGAACTTTCAATGACTCTTCAAGTACAATTTTGGTTTCCGCCAACGCCGCCTTTTGAGCCTCCTTAGCCTTCTCCAAAACTTCCTTCATTTCCGCCGCGGTCATCTTTGACTTGGCAGCGGCAATCTCGGCGGTCGCTTTCATTGAATCCTGAAGCGACTCTTCGTAATCATCTTCTGACTTTTGCGGGAGCAAATTCTCTACGTTCTGAACTTTCCCTTCGCCTGAGTGGCTAAAATTCAGAGCGCCGTTGACCGATGTAAGCTCAATCTTGGGTCCGCCATTTCCGAGCTTTCCATAAAGATTGCGTCCGACATACTTGCCTTTCCTTACCGGCAAACCAAAGTTGTTTGTAATCGGCCCGTTAACCGAATCGGCCTTAACGAGAGCGTTTGCACCCGAAGGCAGAACCAATTTGGCCGCCCCGTTTACGGTTTCAAGCGAAATTCGCGCCTTTGGATCGATTTCGACGACCTCGGCGAAGATGGCTCCATTCACCGTCGAAAGGCTGACATCCCCGCGCAAACCTTTTGCCGTTACCGCTCCATTCACGGCCGAGGCGACAGTTTTTACATGCAATTCCGTAAGCGTTACCGCCCCGTTTACAGTCTCAATCTCATTGATGATCGCGGTTTTCGGAACCATAAGTTCGAACTCGACAAAAAGCTTGTCGCCACGGCTCCATTTCCCTTTCCAGTTCTCGGAAACAACATCAATATCGAGACGCGATGGCGAAGAGTCCACTTTAATCGACAGATCGGCCAATCTTTCCTGGCTCGACGCAACTTTCCTCGCCGTGACCTTCACTTCGTTTCGATCCCAACCCGAGACCCTAATCGAACCGTTGATATTCGAAAGTGAAACGGTTCCATTCGGATTGAGAGGGTAAACACTCTCGGTTACCTCGGTTACGTCTTCTGCTCCAAACGAAACGCTGTCATATGGTTTGGCGACGATAACTACGGGACCAATTGAAATGATTATCCCGAAGGCAAGAAGGATTAGGAATAATTGCGAAACTGTCTTTATTTTCATAAATCGTTGAATCTCACGTGCTTAATCTGTTTACGAAACTAAAACACCGATGCGCGCCAATTCGTGACAGCGATTTTTTTATTTCCGAAAAGTTAAAAACCGTCACAACTGAATAGCCACACTACGTTGAAAAAACTAGGATCGAAGTTGTATTTGCACTCGTAAAATTTTGATGCGAACCCGCCGAACGGTGTTTCTCATCAGAATTTACTTTGAGGTGTGATTTTGATAGCTTTTAATGTTTGGACTTGTTCCAACGGAGTAGGAAATGAAACTGAATAGAACGCAATTACATATTCTGCACAAACCCGAGGACCTATCAAAGAAGGGTTCGACGGGCGTTTCTCTCCATTGCCATACCGAGTTCTCGAAAGAGATGCTCGACTTTGTACCCCATTATGCGGCCAAACTCCCGATAATCTCATTTTTCTGGGAGCGCGAGCGCAAGAAATACGAGGAAAGGGAGGGAAAGGCCGTTAAATTTTCAACCGCCTATTGGTCGCCCCCCTTGAATCCGACCGATGTTTACAACATCGAAAAGAAACAGATCAACGATGCCGGTCTGGAAGCGATTGTTTCCGTGACCGACCATGACGAGATCGGAGCAAATCTCAAAATTAACGAAAACAACGAGAATTCTCATGCTCCGATATCACTCGAATGGACGGTTCCGTTTCTTTATGGTTTTTTCCATCTCGGGGTCCACAATCTTCCGAGTGAAAGTGCGAAAAAGATCACCGATGATCTCCTTCAATATACTTTCGCGGAAACGGAGGAGCCGGATCCGGTCCGTCTGCACGAACTTTTTGAACTTCTGAATTCGATTCCGGACGTTCTGGTGATACTCAACCATCCCCTCTGGGATATCGAGATGGTTGGGAAAGAACGCCATGCGATTCTTCTCGCGAAGTTTATTGGTGAGTACGGGAAATGGGTTCATGCACTGGAGATCAATGGTTTTCGTTCGTGGTCCGAGAACAAAGCGGTTCTCGAGATCGCGGACGCACTCGATTTTCCGGTTGCGACCGGAGGAGATCGCCACGGCTGCAAACCGAATACGGTGTTGAATCTCACGAACAAGAACAATTTTTCAGAGTTCGTCGAGGAGATACGTGTCAGCAAAAGAAGCGATGTAGTTTTAATGCCTGAGTACATGTATCCATTGCATTCAAGGCAACTGCAGTCTTTCTCGGAAATCTTGAGTTTTTACCCCGATTTCCCGGAACACAGAAGAAGATGGTTCGACAGAATCTTCTATGATCGTGATGACGGCAGGGGCCTCGTGCGCTTGTCGGATCATGGCTGGGATCGCGGCGGACCGGCATGGCTAAGATTGGCCGTCAAGACTTTGGGGCTGATGGGAAGCCCGACGATGAGGCCGATGTTTGGACTGTTTCGTAAACGAAAGGACAGGGTTCCGGTTGATCTAAACAAACCGATCAAGGAGAGTCCGGAGGTTCGCGAATTTATTTCCGGTTTCCCCGGCGCTTCTGCCGGATCTGCGGGATAAAGTTTGATTCAATCGATCCGATTTCGGGTTGAAGATCCTTCCATAGAAGGTTTACTTATTTAAAGGAACTTGCGGTTTCGCGCCGGCAAGTTCCTTTTTGAACGATTCCCATTGAAAATGGTCGGGCCTCGAGTCCGCCTTTTCTTTTCTCGGGATATTATTTTTGAGTGTCTGACAATCAACCGCGCGTCGCTTTTTTCCCCGATTCGTTTGAAGAGGTAAACGGCGTCGCGATGACAAGCAAAAGACTTCTGGGATACGCCAAATCAAACGGCTTCCCTATTTTGTGCATCCATGCCGGAAGCAAGACCGAATTTCGCGAAGACGGTTCCATTTCCTATCTATCCTTAAAAAGATCCCCTTTGGCGTTCCCGATGGACGAGGGGTTGAAATATGACCCGCTGTTTCAGCGCCATACCTCTCGTGTCTTGCGCGGACTGGCAGATTTCAAACCCGATATTCTTCATATCACCGGACTCAATGATGTGAGCATCATGGGTTCGTATCTTGCATGGAAGCTGGCACTGCCGCTTGTCGGATCGTGGCATACGAATCTCCACGAATTTGCGGCGCGGAGGCTGACGAAGTGGTTTGGTTTTCTTCCGGGTGATCAATCCAAAAAACTGACGAGCTTTGCGGAACGAAAAATACTCGACGGAGCGACGCTTTACTACAAAATGCCAAAAATCCTGCTTGCTCCCAACAAGGATTTGATAAAGCTTCTAAGTGAAGCGACCGGACGCGAAACGAGGCTGATGATTCGTGGAGTCGACACCAAACTTTACGATCCGGTAAAACGAACCGTCAGCGATTCTACGATCAGGCTTGGGTTTGTCGGACGGCTGAGGGCGGAAAAGAACGTGCGGCAGTTGGCGGCAATCGAGAAACTGATACTGGAGAAAACCAAGACCAAGTACAAATTCCTGATCGTCGGCGACGGCAACGAACGTCAATGGCTTGAAAATAATCTCAAGAACGCAGAGTTCACCGGATTTATCGAAGGCGAAAAACTTTCGGAAGCCTATGCGAACATGGATATCTTTGTATTTCCTTCGGAAACGGACGCCTTCGGAAATGTCGTTCAGGAAGCAAACGCCTCCGGGGCACCATGTCTCGTCACCGATAAGGGAGGTCCAAGACACATAATCGAAGAAGGTGGCTCAGGTTTTGTTTGCAAATCGACGGAAGAATTTGCCGAACAAATCGTCGGGCTAATGGACAATCGCGCGAAATTGTTGAAAATGAAAGAGGCTTCGCGCGAGTTCGCACTTTCCCGCTCTTGGGAGAGTGTTTTTGAAACGGTTTATAACGCCTACCGCGATTGTATTCGCCTCCGCCGCCAAGACAGGTCTGATTCAAAATCACCCTAGGTTCCAAATGGATTCATCGTTGCATAACATTCATGTGTCGGTCGCTGACGCCGATGACCTCGAAGAGGTTCATGGCGAGATAATCACGGTCGGAGACGTTTTCCGAAGCCTGATAACGCATCCGGCACAGATAATTACGCGTTGGAACTGGAAATCGGCCTTGATGGGGGCGATCCTTAGGGCAACCTTCTATTTCTCCGTTTACAAGGCGAGCCGCGAAAGCTGGCTCGTAACGATGACGGCGGTTCTGGTTGAATTCAGCTTTCGTTTCGTAACCTCGGGAATTTCAGGTTCACTGGTTCAATCGTTCAGAAGAGCCAGTCCGCCGTGGCTGGCGATGGGAATCGTTTCGGTTTCCCTGCCTATTTTCGGCCACTCTATCGAGTTTTTCACGCATTTTTTTCAAGAGAAGTATTTTGCGAATGTTTTTGCGGCCTCGCAGAACAGCGCCCGGCAAAAAGCCTTTGCAGTCTCGGTGTTGATATCGGTGCTTTCGGCTTTGTTCAACTTCTTTATGATGCGAAACGGTGTTTTGCTTGTTGGTGCAGGGGAAGAGACCAAGTCTATTTGGTCGGACTTCAAGAGCATTCCGATGCTTTTGTTTGAGTTTATTACCTTCCTTCCCAAGCTGATCATCCAGTTCATTTCGGATCTTAAGCTGCACTACGCCGTCGGCGTGTTTCTCGCCTTCGGCTTGATCATCGGCGGAATCCTTGGGTTCTTCCGAGGTAAGTGGTCATGGGCCATTTCGACCGCGATCGGTTCGTGGGCAATTCTGTTCGTCGCGATCATCCTTACATATCTGGTGATGATTGGCTTTCGAATGTACAAGCGCAAACAGGCGTAAAATCGGTGCCTTTAAGCGACTCAACCTCATCAAATCACCCTCTTCCCAAGATCAAATTCCACAATTATTTTGAGACCGTCAAACGATCTCATAACGGTTTTCCTCCGTTCCCGGCTCATTTGCTTGGCAAATCAAAGACCGTATCGCCCCGACATTCCAAGGGTTGCGCCCTAAGTCTAATTAAAGCTGGATCGACTGGGAAAATGATTTCCAGAGAATCCAAGAAAGCCCCCCTGCCGCACACGTCGGCAGGGATCTTTCCAACTAGTTTACTTTCGCTTCCGAGAATTTCGTGCCTATTGTCGCTAACATCACTTATGAGATAACCGCGTCCGGCTAGCCAGAAGCTACGATTTTCACTAGAATTTTTGAATCAGACACACTGAATTTACTGCTATCGAGCATCCGGCAGGTACGGATGCCTACAAATTTGCAGCCTTATCGATTGATTTGCGAGAATGAGTTTATCGCTTCGATCGGATTTTTGATCAGAAGACAGTTTTGGCCTGACCAAAGTTTTTGACGATATGCCCATCAAAACGGTCCATATAACAAACTACTACCACAAGAACTCGGGCGGCATCAGCACCTCGTACAACGCGCTTATGAAAGCGGCCGAACGACGCAAACGCGAGATGCGGCTAATCGTTCCCGGCGAGCGCACCGAAATCGAAATCGTCAACGACTACGCCAAGATCTATTACATCGAAGCCCCCAAATCATTTCTCTTCGACAAGCGATATAGGGTTTTGATGCCCTGGACATATCTTCCAAACGGCTCACCGATCAGGAAAATACTGATGGAGGAACAACCGGATATTGTCGAGATTACAGACAAATATACCTTGAGCATGTTCGGAGCGATGGTCCGCCGCGGCAAGTTCAGCCAGCTCGGAAGACCGATGCTCGTGCATTTCTCATGCGAGAGGATGGACGACAACGTCGCTTCATTTCTCTCGAAGGGGTCTTTGGGCAAGAGGCTGGCTCGTGCCGTCATGGGTTATTACAACCTGCCTTCTTTCGACTTCCATATCGCGAATTCTCCCTACACCGCAGAAGAGTTTTTCCATTCAGCGAAAAGTGCCCACAAGCCATCGAGATCCAAATGGCTTGCGAACAAGACATGGCGATTTTTTAGGTCTCCCAGAGTGGCGATCGAGGATCGCATCGTAGTCTGCCCGCGCGGTGTCGATGCCGAGCGATTTTCGCCCGATCGAAAATCAGAAAGAAAAAGATCGGAACTAGTGGAAAAGCATGGCCTCCCGGAGAATGCGAAACTGGTACTCTATGCCGGCCGCATTTCACCTGAAAAAAACATAGAACTTCTTGTCGACGTTATGAGCCTGCTGGCATCCGACAAAACCCACGACTTCCGACTTCTGGTTGCGGGTGACGGTCCGCTCGCGGATTGGCTTGAGGAAACGACTGAAAAGCGGTTCCCCGGAAGAATTGTCCAGCTTGGACACTTGGAAAAGGAAGATCTCTCGGATCTCTATGCGAACGTTGATGTATTCGTTCATCCGAATCCAAAGGAACCATTTGGCATCGGCCCGCTTGAGGCGATGGCTTCGGGGGCGCCTTGCGTGATCCCAAATGCGGGAGGAGTTTTATTTTACGCGACCGACGACAACACGTGGCTTGTAGAACCGTCTCCCGAGAAGTTTGCAGAAGCAATACGCGAAGTGCTCGATGACCCATTCCAAACGGATCGCAAGGTGAAAGAAGCGATCGAAACCGCGGCCCGGAACACCCGAATCAAATCAACTGATAATCTCATCGATACGTACGATCGACTGTTTGAGGAATTCAAAAAGGAGTTCGATCTTTATACAAACGAAGATTTGGCAAGGCAGCACGATTTCACTGAGTTTTTATAGACTTATGGAATCGGTTCCACTCAACTCTTCTCAAATCGGGCGATAAAACTGTAACTGCGAAACAGGGATTCGAAAGCCAAAACTCCAAGCCCTTCATTCTCGAGAGTTTCAAGATAGGGAATCAATTCCCGGGGATAGACAACGTGGAATTGTCTCAGCCACCATTTGAGGCCGCGGGAAATCGGTTTTGGAAGATCTCTCTGATCATAGAAATCGACGAAGTAAAGAATTCCTCCCGGTTTGAGATTTCGCAGCGCATTATCCACGGACGCCTTCCAGGGCGGAATCATCGAAATTGAGAATGAAAAGTAGATGATATCGAAGGGATACTTGAGACCAAATGTGGTATCGAACGCAAACTCATCGGCAAGCGCGAGTTTTGTGTTGATTCTGTCTTGAAGACTCTTTTTGCTAAATTTTTGTTGCGCCGAATCGAGCATTTCCTGAGATGCATCAAGGCCGTATAGTTCCGCCAAAGGATATTTTTCAGCAACCAATGCCAAATTCCGTCCGGTGCCGCACCCCGCCTCAAGAACGGAAAATTCTTTGTCATCCGGAAAACGCGCGATCAGTTGATCTCGGCCCAAAAGATAGTACCGGCGCGTAACGTCATAAAAATACCGCTGATGACGGTACATTCGATCCATGTTTTCGAATGCTGAATCCACGTTTTCACTCTCGAAGCGATAATTCCCTTAACTTCCGCCAATCACCTAATTCGCGAGGCCCATCGCGTCGGAACAAATTCGGATGCGAAACGAGCAAGACTCCGAAACCAAGCCTATTTCCGGAGTTCATAAAGATGGAACCCACCATAGATCGATGCCCTGTCTCTTTCGAAAAGCGCTTTCGAAAGTTCCTTGTGATAGACAAAACGAGCTCGCACTTCAGGCCCCAACATCGACTCAACCGGAGATTTGGAACTTGCGGTTCGAAAGATTATCCTTGCGCCATTTTCAGCTTTCTCCGCAATCGATGTCCAAAGACCATTTAGCGCCGTTTCGTCCATCCAATCCTGGGCATCCAAAAACACAAATCTGTTGAACCGTCCGACTTCCGATTCGCGAATCTTTCGCGTGACGGAACAAACCGAAGTCTCAAGCCTTCCGATATTGTCTCGCAACTTCTGGAAATTTTCTTCTTTAAGGTATTCGGGAAGTGCTTTCCTATCTTTCGTGTCATAGCGCCTGCCAAAAGCCTGCCACGCAAAATAGTTGTCTTCGATCGGAAATCCGGCGCCCAGTTTTCTTGCCCTCTCCCGATAAACATCGATGATGCCGCCGCCTTTCTTCAGATCGCTGACGAGTTCCTTGTATTGTTGTGGGGGTATCCCCAATCCAAAAAGCGTGATTGGCAATCGTCCGACAAGCCACACAAACCAAGTATTGAAAAACGGTTCGACGCGTTCCCTGTAGATCTCTATTTGCTCACTTTCGCCGTGCGCCTCAAGAAGCTTCGACGGATCGCTGCCGAGCAATCGCGCGAAGCGATGGAAAAATCTCAGGAAATAAGCATTCCTTGAGTGCTCATATAGACCGCCGACTTCGAAGATCCTTATTCGGGGACCAAAGGAAATCCCCTTTAGCCATGTTCTGGAATCCCAAAACGCTTTGGTTTCTTCGTCGAGGCGAGGCCTCAGTTTTTCACTGTAAATCGCCTGCGCACGCGGGTTGATTCCCTCGCCAAAGAGGCCGAAAAAGTCGGAGTGATCCAGTGTTGTGGCGGCAATTTTTAGATTTAGTAGACTTATGTGGTTTTTGTTTAGATCGACGGCGGTGACGGATTCGGGACCATGCAGAAGATAGTTGAGTGCGTTGCAACCTCCCGAGGAAATTGTGAGTACTCTCGATTCGGAGTCGAGTTCCAACGCCTCCAAATCAACGGCCGGATCTTCCCAGATCTGATTGTAAACAAAGGCATCAAACCATATCGCGAAGAGCCTTTGGAGAATTCCTTCCTTTGTTGTAACGGGTCTTTTGGCGACGGCCTGACCGATCGAAAGAGCGTGTTCTGTGGTCTCCATATCGAAGTGTTCCAAGCAAAATGCGGCTTGCCCTTTTCGGCATCGTCATGGACGACGCCAATATGCGGGTTATTCGTTGACCATGACTTCCACAGGGTCGATATTCGAGGCTCTCCAGGCGGGATAAATCGCGCCGACAAGACTTCCTGTAACGGCGATCAGCGTCGCCGAAATCAACCAGTTTCTGCTAAACAAAAACGGAAGTTCAAAATACCATTCGATCAGCGCTGCCAATCCAAATGAAAGAGCGAGTCCGACCCCAACCCCCAAAACTCCTATCAGAAAAGCCTCGCCTTCGATGACTTTCATAATGAAGCTCTTGGAGGCGCCGAGTGATTTTAGAATGCCGATTTCCCGTCTTCTTTCAGTAATCGTCGTGTACATCGAAAGCAGTACGAAGATGGTGCTGACAAACGCCCCCAAACCGACCAATACCTTTAGAAAATCATTCAATCCCGGGATTCTCTCCTGCGCGTCGATGATGAGATTCTGCGTTAGGTTGATCTTGTTCCCCGGGTACTTATTCAAAATTGATTCCGCAACCTTCGCCGGATCATAACCATTCTTGACCTTAACGAGTATGTAAGAGCATTTTTCGGTTCCAAGCGCGTCCTGCATCGCGGCGAGCGACATCTTTATCCTCGCCCCAGAAGGCGGCGAAAACACGCCGACTATTGTGTATTCGCGGTTGTAAAGCTCGATTTTATCGCCCAGCTTGTGGTTTTTGTCTCGCATCCGGCGCTCGTCGAGTATTACCTCGTTGTTCGCCTTCATCGGTCTTCCCGAGACGATCTCCATCCCGTTCATGCGCGCAAACGGCTCCCAATCGAGACCGTCGAGCTGCATGATCCCCCATCGCTCGTTGGCGGCATTTGTAAAATTTCGAATAACCGGCACAACCGAATCGACGCCTTCGATTTCAGGGAGGAGCGAAGCGTACTTGACGCTTACGTTGGCGTTGTCGGTCCGCATGCCTCCGCCGCCCGGACGCGAGAAGATAAGCTCGGCCTTCCAGTTCGCGGCTCTTTTCGTCATATCTTCCGTCATTCCGCGGGCAAGCCCCGTAAACAGAGAGATGAGAATTACACCAAGCGCGACGCCGAAAACACTGATTATCGTTCGAAGCGGGCGGGTCTTAAGATTTGCTATTACAAGTTCAACCATTCGTCAGCCAATAGAAGCGATATCGTACCAAAACGCGGTCTGTGAATGGAAACCGTTCACAGACATTTAACCCGCGCCTACTCTTCTTCCGAAGCATGCTCCTCATCGGTGTTCTTTCTCTCCGGTCTTAGATGCGGAAACAGGATTACGTCCCGGATCGAATGCTTGTTTGTCAGGAGCATCACAACCCTGTCGATACCGATACCGATACCTGCCGCCGGCGGCATTCCATATGAAAGCGCGCGTATGTAATCCTCATCGAGAACCATCGCCTCATCATCGCCCTTTTCCCGCTCCGCCATCTGATCGACGAATCGTTCGTATTGCTCCCGTGGATCGTTTAACTCGGAAAACCCGTTGGCGCATTCCATCCCGGCGATAAACAGCTCGAACCGTTCCGCGATATCGGGGTTATCGGGCGAGGCTTTTGAAAGAGGCGATATCGATTTTGGAAAATCGATGATATATGTGGGGTTCACCAAGTTGGGCTCGACGTGCTCGTCAAACAACGCGACCATGTTTCGATCATTTATTTCGGCATCGGGCGCGTATTTTAGAATCGCGTCCCGCATGGAGATGCGTTCGAATCTCGAAAAATCGACTTCCCTTCCCTCATACGAAACGGTAAGTCCGCCGACCGTCTTTTCGACAACCTCCTTCAACATCTGCTCGCAAAAATCCATCATTCCGTCCACATTCATGTAGGCGCAATAAAATTCGAGCATCGTAAACTCGGGGTTGTGCTTGTACGAAATTCCCTCGTTCCGGAAGTTGCGGTTCAATTCATAGACCTTTTCAAAGCCGCCAACAGTCAGTCGCTTCAGATAAAGTTCGGGGGCAATCCGCGCATAGAGCGTGATGTCGAGTGCGTTGTGGTGAGTTGCAAAAGGTCGCGCCGCAGCCCCCGTCGCCTTTGGCGTCAGCATCGGCGTTTCAACCTCGATGTACCCGTCGTCTTCCAGATAACGCCGCATCGTCGAGATGACCCGCGCGCGCCGTTCAAAGACTTCGCGTGTCGTCAGGCCATCATGTTCGATTTGAAGGCTCGAACCGATCAAATCGGCGTATCTCCGGCGCTGCTTGATTTCGGGGTCTTCGATGCCATGCATTTTGTCCGGCATTGGAAGCATCGCTTTTGATAGAAACTGCAGCGTTTCGACATGCACCGACATTTCACCGGTATTTGTTATAAACAAAAACCCTTCGACACCCACGAAATCCCCGTGATCCAAAAGCCTGAAAAGCTCAAACCCCGAACCCTCGGCTTCGATCACCGAACCGTCAGAATTGTTGATCGCCTTCGCATCCTGCTTCCGCACATATATTTGAATCCGATTCTTCCCGTCAGAGAGATGGACAAACGCCGCCTTCCCCATCAACCGCGGCGGAGTCGCAAGCCGTCCGGCCAACCTGACATTTCCAAACTCAAGCATCTTTGCATTAACGCTCTCCTTTAGCTCGGGATCCGGGCGCTCACCTTCCGACAACTCCGGTACAAGCGAGGCCAATGGTTCGAAGTTGACGATTGATGTGATGGTGTCCTCATCGCCAGAGATTGTGGTCCTCGCAAACGCGTTCGGATAGGCGTTTCCAATCAACTCGCGAAGAGCCTCGAGATGCGCTTCGCGAGCTTCTGTTTGATCATTGGGTTCGATAATTTCCTTAAAAGACGGTATGTGCATTCCGATAGTTTCACGCTTGACGGTCGAAGATTCAAGTCACGCGGAGCGGGGTAGTAAAACTCCTCCTTCACGATGTGGTTAGCCACATGCGCCCTGTGTTGTGGGAACTCTGTTTGGCGCGCGCTTCCGAGTCTAAAGTTCTTAATTGTCAGGCCGGCAAGGCGGTTCGGGAGGTTTGGATGTTTAGGGTTTCTTTCTGGCAAAAGGCAGCGATTTTTTCTACGGCGCTCGCACTGGGTGTTTTTTGGGTGGAGACTTTCAGCTTCCTCAGAAACGATACTGTTGCGCTCTCGAGCAAAAGGGTTGTGGTCGGGAAAAAATCAGAAAACGCCGCACCGATGGATTCCGAGATCTTTACACCGCCTCAGGTAGATGAAAACAATCCCGCCGAATTTGATCCCGAGGGTGATTATTTTCCGGTCGGGCTTCCAAAGGAACTTGATGATTTCGATTATCTTGCGATCCGAAACAAAAACTTTGATGTAGCTTGCGGAAATCCGAATTTTGGTTCGAGGGTCGCGCCCACCGGATTTGTTGCGGTTGGCGAAGGGAAACATGAAAGGGCAAACATCGCTACGTCGCTCGAGATTCAAGACGGACGAATCAGTTTCGATAGCGCGGGTTCCAAAGGCCGCAGATACCATTTCGAAGGCAGGTTTCTGATTGAAGGCAATTTTTACACGCTTGATCCCGATCGCGATGTGATCCGTGGAACGCTTACCGTCACCGAGGCTGACGGCAGAAAGTTTGAGACTCACGTGAGTTTCAATTGGTCGATAGACCTAAAACAACGATGCTGAGCTTTGAGGATTTTGGCCGCAGGCCGTAGAACCGAAAGGCTTGGATGTCCTTTTTAGTCATATAACACTCCTCTTGAATGCCGGCGCGGTCCGGCATTTTTTTTGTTTCCGTGTTTGCCCGCAACTCGCGAAAATGAGAAATTCTGAGTTTGGATTTCTCTTTTGTGCGAGATCCAAAAGCAATTCGATCAAGACCGCAGGAGACACCCCCCAACAATTGATTCTCCGCGGGTTTTTGCGTTTCGACAACAGTATTTGAATGCCATCGCGAAAGTGGATTTTTGCGAAAAGGGGGCAAATTGGACATGAAGGTTGGAGACAGATTTGAATTTTCGCGCGTAGTCACCGATGAATTGATTCAGAAGTTCGGAGAGTTGTCGGGGGATTACAACCCGATACATTTTGACGAGGAATTTGCTTCCCAAACAAGATTTGGCAAGCGGATCGGCCACGGGTTGCTGACCGCCTCGTTTCTTTCGGCATTGCTTGGAAGTTCGATGTCCGTAAACAAGCTCGTTTATCTGAGCCAGACTCTTCGGTTTCGAAATCCCGCCTACATCGGGGATAAGATAACGGCCGTTGGCATTGTAAAAAAAGTTCGTGAGGACAAACCGATAGTTACGATTGAAACCGTTTGCACCAACCAGGACGGCTCGGTTGTGATCGATGGCGAAGCGGTCGTCATGCTTCTCGATTAACGCGACTTTATTGGAATTCGAGTATGGGAGCATCATTTTGCGCTTCCCGGAAGAGATCAGTAGTATGCCGACGATAGATTCGAAAATCATCAACAAGCTTCGTGATGAATTGTCCCGCGGTGTTGTGGTCCAGTGCGTTTCCGGGCTGACCTCGATCGCCGCCAAGGCTTTTGCAGTATCCGAACTCCGACGTCTGACTGGAAAACGCATAACGGTTCTCACTGGCGCGAATCGCGAGCTGGAACAATGGGAAAGAGATCTCGCTTTCTGGAACTCGCATAACACCGATCTCGCGCACGACTCGATGATTTCCATACCGGCCTTCGAGTCGGACCCCTACGCCGGGTTATCGCCCCATCCCGAAACCCTCGAACGAAGGGCCTTGGGTTTGTGGCGCCTCGCGCGCGACGAGTTCGATTTTTGCATCGTTCCCGGAACCGCTCTCGCCACAAGAGTTCCCGGCGAGCAAGATTTGAAATCCTTGGGAATGCAATTATCGGTCGATCGCGACTTCGCTCCCGAAGATCTGGTGGTCGGAATCGAGGCCGTCGGATACAAAAAAGAGGAGCCCATCGCAAATATCGGCGAATTCTCTGTAAGAGGCGGTATTCTCGACATCTGGCCGCCGAATTCGGAGTATCCGTTTCGAATCGAGTTTTTTGGTGACACGGTTGATTCGATCAGGACATTTGATCCCGACACGCAGCTTTCGGTTGAAGTAATAAAGGAAGCGTTGATCGCACCAATGAGCGAATTCAGACTCGAGGCGGACGATCTCGTTGATTGGGCCAAGAAAGCCCGCGCGAAGTTTGAAGACGAGCATTTTTCGAGAAACCTCAGGGACCGCACCGATTTCGCGGATGAGGGCGAGACGTTTCCCGGTTGGGAATTCCTATTACCTCTCGTCAGGCCGTTGACTGGTTCCATTTTCGAGCCATTGAAAAACACGATACTGGTCGTCGATGAACCAAATCTCGTGGAAGCTGACCTCAAGGCACGTTTCGAACAGCTTGAGGCGACACTTGAACGAACGCTCGACGAAGGAGACATCGCGCTCAATCCCGAAACATATCTGCTTCCTCCCGATACGCTTCGTAACGGGATTTCCTCCTTTCAAAGAATCGAATTCCGGTCGCTTGGCATGACTTCCGCGGCCCGTGACGAGGAGTTCACGGGCGAGAGCGATTCCGAACCCCTGTTTCTTTTTCCCGCGGTCGAAGGCATATCGGAGATTCATGTGCAGTCCCGCGCCTCGCGTAAGTTTACCGGGCAGATGAGGGCGCTCGCGAAGGAACTTAAAGAGAAGGGCTCGGAGGGCAAGACATTCGTCTTCAAAGCCCCCGGTTTGGCGGAGCGCTTCAGCGATATTCTCAGGGATTACGAATACGTCCTGTCGCCTTCGACGGTGCTCCTCGGCGACCTCTCTTCGGGTTTTGAGATTCCGACTTCCGGGATCGAGGTGATCACCGAAACTGATATTTTTGGCGAGGATCGCGCTTCGGAGTTTAGCTCCCCCGCTTCCAACGCCCGTACGCGTCGAAAAACCGCCGCCTTTATTTCCGATTTTCGAGATCTCAAACCGGGAGATTTCGTCGTTCACGTCGATCACGGAATCGGCAGGTTCGAAGGTTTGGAAACTATCTCCGCTCAAGGGATGGAGAGAGAGTTTGTGCTGCTCGTTTACGCGGACAAGGCAAAGCTCTTTGTCCCGGTCGAACGTCTCGATCTCGTCTCGCGCTATGCTTCGGGCGAAAACGCGAATCCGGCGCTCGACAGGCTCGGCGGCATCGGTTGGCAAAAGACGAAAGCCAAGGCGAAACGCGAGATGCGGGACATGGCCGATGAGCTACTACGGCTCTATGCCGAAAGAAAACTCGTACAAGGTTTTGCTTTTTCAGCCGACGCGCCTTGGCAGAAAGAATTTGAGGACGCCTTCCCCTACAACCTCACGCCGGATCAGGCAACCTCAATCGAGGAAGTCAAAACCGATATGGAAAAGGCGGTTCCCATGGATCGGCTGATTGTTGGCGATGTGGGTTACGGCAAAACCGAGGTGGCGATGCGCGCTGCGTTCAAGGCCGTGATGGATGGCAAACAGGTCGCGGTTCTCGCTCCGACAACCGTCCTCGCATTCCAGCACAATGAAACCTTCAAACAAAGGTTTTCGGCATTTCCGATCAAAACCGACCTCCTATCTCGTTTTAGAAATTCGAAAGAGCAAAAGGAAGTTGTCGGAAGCGTTTCAAAGGGCGAATTGGACATCCTCATCGGCACCCACCGCATACTTTCGAATGATGTCGAAATGCCTAATCTCGGTCTCGTGATCGTTGATGAGGAACAGCGGTTTGGTGTCGCCCACAAGGAGAAGCTAAAGCAGCTACGCAAGAAGGTTGATGTGCTGACGTTGTCCGCGACCCCCATACCGAGAACCCTAAACATGGCGATGTCGGGTTTGCGGGACATGTCGGTGATTGAAACGCCACCTCGAGATCGCCTGGCGATCAATACGCAGGTCGTTCAATTTTCCGAACATGTGATCAAATCGGCCGTTGAACTGGAACTGGCGCGGGAGGGACAGGTCTTTTTCATACACAACCGGGTGCAGACGATCGAAGCCATCGCCGCGCATATCAAGCGGCTCGTTCCCAACGCTCGGATTCTCGTCGGCCACGGCCAGATGAGCGAGAAAGAGCTCGAACGGGTGATGTTCGATTTTGTCGAATACAAATATGACGTGCTCGTTGCGACGACGATCATCGAAAACGGCATCGATATCCCGAGAGCTAACACGATTCTCATTAATCGCGCCGATAATTACGGCCTTTCGCAACTTTATCAGCTTCGGGGTCGGGTCGGGCGTTCGAATCGAAGGGCCTATTCCTATCTGTTGATCCCCGCCGAGCAGGAGCTGACACCCATCGCAAGAAGACGACTATCTGCGATCAGGGAGTTTTCGGACCTCGGCGCCGGATTTCGCATCGCAGCGCTTGATCTCGAACTGAGAGGCGCCGGGAACATACTTGGAGGCCAGCAATCGGGGCAAATGGACGCTCTCGGCTTTGATCTTTACACGAAAATGCTCAACCGCACGATCCAGGAGTTGCGCGGCGAGGAGATTGAGGACGAGGCCAGTGTTTCGATCAACCTCGGCATTGATGTCTCGATTCCTCAGGATTACATTCAGGACACGAGTCAGCGACTCAGAACCTACAAGCGTATTTCTTCGGCGTCGGGCGAGGATGAATTGATAGCGATTTTTGCCGAGATTGAGGATCGATACGGCTCAATGCCGGAATCGGTCAGGGCGCTATTCGAGTTTGCGCGTTTAAGACGGGAAGCCGAAACGATGCGGGTCTTGTCTGTGGATCGGGCTGCCGACTGCTTGGCGATCAAGCTCGGTGAGAATTCACGAGTCAATCCGGAGAGGTTGATGAGCTTGCTCGAAAGAACGGAGGGGGCGCAGTTTTCTCCAAACGGCATTTTGCGGGTACCGATCTCAATTTCCGAAACGCTTTCGGAGGCGAAGAGAATTCTGGCGGAAATCAATTGATAGAACCGCAATATCGCGGTCAACTATTCAGAGCAATCCCGAAAAGCATTGAAATCACATACAAATAGTTCGGGAGAGTATTCGATCGTCTGATTTCGAATTTCGCGAAATACGATTGATCTGGAGTATTTATCGGCCGTCCACCCCAAGGCCTTTTTGTTTTTCCAGACGAATTTGTAAGCCTCTTTCTCGTCCTTTCCCTCCACATGCTTCGCTTCATGGAGCAGAATCGCGGCTCTTTCCACATCGTCCATCGGGTATGAAAAGAAATCCGAATATACCGTTATGATGGCAAAGGGATAGTTCGTCGCCGCATACGCGTTTTCCTTCGCCACGCTTGAGTTCAACCAGTTGTCGCTTCCGCGAAACGCAGTCAGATGTCCCAAATAGAAGGCCTCGGCCGTAAACCCCGCTTTTCCGATTAAATCGATTGAACGGTCGATTTCCGCGTATTGATCGGCTGTAAGGTTTTCCGAAGTTGCTATCAAAGAGAAATAAAAACCTCCGATCGCGATAAATACAACCACCGCACAAATCACCACGCGGCGGACAATCCTTCGAGGCTTGGCAGCTGCTTCTTTTGAAGAAACGGTTCTGTCGTCGAGCCCGTGGTCGCACCTGGCCGAGTATTCATTGAGTGGATTGTTGCACTTAACGCAAATCATCGTTTGAGGAAAACGGGAGAGTTGGCCGGACGCCATTTAAACATAGTCGCAATTGACGGAATGTTCCGCTTTTCGAGGGACAAACCAAGACGGGTTCCGAGGCATCATATACGGTTGCAAAACACAGTTCTGGACATTAGAATTCAGGCTTTTGGAGTTTCACTGGAGATTTTATTGTGAAGATTAGATATTTTTTCGCTTCAATCACGATTTTGTTGGTCATGTTGTCTTCGACGCTTCTGGCACAGGAAACCGAAGAAAGGGTGATCGACGAGGTCGTTGCGGTAGTCAATGAAAACGTAATCACGCTTTCCCAAGTTAAGCGCGAAAAACAGAATCTTGTCGATACGCTCGTATTGCAGGGGAAATCCGAAGAAGAAGCCAAGACCAAGGCTAATACCGCCGAGGGCGAACTTATCGCCGGCCTTATCATTCAGGAGATGATGTGGCAGAAAGGCGTCGAGGTTGGTCTGGACAAATCGGTTGAAAGCGAGGTTAACCAAAGGCTTGTAACCCTAATGAAGGAGAACAAGCTTCGAACTCTTACCGAGCTCTACAACGAAATGAAGCGCCAGGGTGTGGAACCGGAACAACTCAAGAAGCAATGGCGAATGGAGTTGATGAAGCAACAGGTGATGATGAACTTCGTTGACCGCGTTGTTTACTGGGACACTCCGGACAAGGAAATCAAAGAGTATTTTGCGGCAAACAAGGAAAAATTTGTTCAGAAAGCGTCGGTAAGCTTGAGCGAGATTTTTCTTCCATTTGCCGGCAAAAATGAAGAAGACGTAATCGCGCTCGCCAAGGCGTTGAGCCTTCGGGCGAAAAACGGAGAAGAGTTCGCAAAACTTGCGGTCGAATACTCGCAGAGACCTAACGTGGCGGAAACAAATGGTTTTGTAGGCGAATTCGAAGTTGAGGCGCTTAACGACGATATCAAGAACGCGATCAAAGGACTCGATACGGGTGATTTGGCGGAACCGATCAAATGGGAAACCGGAATGGAAATCATAAGGGTGGACAAATTCGTTCCCGCCTCAACCGAATCCAATTTTGATGAGGGCAAGGTTCGGTCGGCGATTTTGGCCGAAAAGGCGCCTAAGGCCCGCCAGGAATACATCAAGAAGCTTCAGGAAGATGCTTATGTAAAGATTCGCGAGAGCTATCGCGGCGCGGTTTCGCCGTTCCTCGCCGATTACGACATCACAAAGAGCATCGCAGCCGTGCAGTAGTTTCTTGTTTCGAACACATTTGAAAAGCGGCCGGGCCAAACAACCCGGCCGCTTTTTCTATTTGAATGAATACCTAATCAAGCAGCGGATCCAAGTCGACAAGTGAAACTTGCTCATAAAGCGTTGAGGAATCCTTCTTCGAGACCTGCTTTCCCGAAGGAACTTCGAGCACCTTTACAACACGAATCGTCGATCGCTTCCGGATCTCGATCTCGTCGCCATCCTTAACCTCGGAGGACGGCTTGGCGGGCTTGCCGTTTAGCGAAACCAGTCCCTGTTTTGCGTATTCCTGCGCAAGCGTTCTTTTCGGGATCAGACGGCTTAGTTTCAAAAAAAGATCAAGACGCATTTGTCGCTCCCGGAGCTTTGGCTGGAAGCAAAAAAAGCCCGAAACCAAATAGCACCAAAACAAAAAATTGCGCGTAACCCGTCGCGGAACCATAACCCGGAAGGCTCAACAAGTATCCCGCCGCTTCCTTTGCGATTTTCCCCGCCGAAAGATATTCGCTCCAACTTCCCGAAGATTCAGGTGTGAGATTCAACAAAAACATGTATTTGACGATGAAGGCAAGCAAAAACAATCCTCCGAGACTCTGAACCAAACGTCGCGAATCGTATTCGGCGAAGGCGGCGTTCCAAAGCGTCCAGAAAAAACAAAATCCGACAATCCAAAATGGCAACCCCTCTTCGGGCAAGAGCGAGTTGTAAACCTGCACCAGTGCCATATAAAAAACAAGCATTATGCCCGCGTGGGAAATATTCCCAAGTGTCGGAGCCGACTCCGAAAACCATGCACCAATGTCGATCATGCCCGCGCGCACGAACAGTACCAGCGTTATCGCCCCAAAGATCAAACACGCCAAAGGCGGTACCACAAATACCAACGAGCCATCAAGCGCGAACCGCAATCCTCCCAAAAGGGAAACCGACAAAAACAGTGCCGGCAAAAGAAGATAGAATCCGTAATTGACCTTTCCGCCGTCCGTTCCTTCGATCAGCATAGGACGAGCGGTTACTACAGTTGAGATCTCGGCTTCTTCCGAACCCGCGATCGGTTCCAACTCGTCATTTTCGATCAATTCAGTATCTTCTTTCATCTATGTTTAGAAGCCAAAGGAAGACATCTTCCAAAAAATTCCATCGAGCGCCGGTTTCACTGCCTGACCAATCTCCGGTGCCGAACAATCATGCGAATCCAGTGGTTAATTTCTTTCGCGTACCAACTTGAATGGATTGAAATCGCCGGCCGTGACTCTTAGCCCTTCCTTCAATTCATCTTCGAGTTCCGCCGGACGTTTCAATTTCAAATCCGGATCCTCGGCCCGATAGTCGGGATCGATACCCTTCACCGTCTCCAATTGCGCCAACGCTTTCTCGAAAAGCTCATCGTCATTCGAGATCCTTCCCCATCCCTGTCTGTATAACGAATAAGCGATGTAGTATTGAACCTTGGCGTCTCGCTTCTCGGGATCCGAGGCTAAAAACCTATCTCTTGCGAGGATGTAATTTTCGCCACGAAACGCGGCGATTCCCTCTTGGAAGTTCTTCTGATCGATCTGATACGTATTCGTTACGACACGAGTCTTGTTTACCGCGGAAGCTACGCTTTGCCTCGCTTTTATCGATAAATCGACAAAGTTTTTTGGCGCTACGGCGTAAATCCAAACAACCGCCACGCACCCGATTGTCGTCAAAACGACCGATATGGTTTGGATAACTTTTGTGCTCATTTATAATTGCACCTCTATATCGAAGTTACAGAGATGATGATTCGGGTGTCAAATTTTTTATTGCCGGCAATCGCGTTGGCCGCCATCCTCGGAGCGGCTTGCGGCTTATCGATTCTATCCGGAGCCCCGGCCCAAACTCGAAAATCCCCGACTCCCCTGCCAACTCCTGTAACAACAAAGAATCCGGACACAGTTGTCCACGTTATCGTTGCTCTGTGCGACAACGAAAATCAGGGGATCGTGCCGGTTCCGGCGAAACTCGGCAATGGGGAAGATCCTTCGCGCAATCTCTATTGGGGCGCGGCCTTCGGTGTAAAGACATATTTTTCAAAGAGTTCGAGCTGGACTTCGCTCGGTGAACTCAAGGCGCCAAAAGACGAAATTTTGGAGAGGATTGCATTCAGGCACAAAAAGACTGGAGCGCTGCTTGTCGCCGATGCATATCGGGGCGCGGACATTAAGACGGCGATCGAGGATTATTTTTCCTTTGCGGCCGGAAGCGGCGCGGAACCGATTGTTGTCGGCGAGAAGGAGTATGTCTTGGGTGCGGGTGCGAAATACATCGCATATATCGGGCACAACGGTTTGATGGACTTCGATCTTTCCGCGCCGAAATCGATTCCCGCTTCGAGAGAACGAAAAGGAATCGTTCTCGCATGCTACAGCGGAAAGTATTTTGGAAAAGCGTTAAAGGACACCGAAACCGCTCCGTTGCTTGTAACCCGCCAATTTATGGCTCCGGAAGCCTATTCCCTTCACGACGCATTGGAATCCTCGCTTGACGGCAAGAGCGATGAAGCTGCTTTTGAAGCGGCGGCGGCTGCCTATGCAAGGTATCAGAGGATTTCAGTAAAGGCGGCCAAAGGGGTTTTCTCGAATAGTTGGAATTGAATATGAGATATCTATTAATGCTGATCGTCACGATCGGTCTGCTCGGTTCTACCCTCCACGCCCAGAACGATTGGCCGGGTGTTTATGAATTTGAAGAGGACGGTGGCCAAACCGCCGGCGGCTCTCCAATTTACATCATTCATACGATCACGGTTACTGTATCCGACGGAAAATGGAGAGCCCGTATCCAAAGCCAGGGGTACCAAACCTCGATTGACGTGTTCGCGAGGGTAATCGCCAAGAAAAAAACCATCAGTCTCTACTTCGATTCCTACGGCGAAGACAATGTGATGCGGGAATTCGAGGAAAATTCGCACCTGCTCACGCTCAAAAAGAAGAATGACCGGTTGCTTACCTACTGGGGAGAATTCGGACCGATAATCGAATCAAACAAAAAGGACGGCAAGGTACGCTTCAAGCTCGCGAAGACCGATAAGGACGAAACCGGGCCAAAACCTCAGGCCCCTTCAACCGAGGCGGAACCGGAAACCGAATCCGGGAATTAGCCGGCAATCCAAGGCTCTAGTTCTATGTCTTTCGCAAAAGAATCCTGCCAAAACCGGACGCGGCGAACTCAAAGGGAATCCCGCTTTACTGCGCTGGTGCACGTGAGCGTAGTTTTCCTCGTTTGCGTTTTTGCGGCTTCCAGCGTGTTTCACGCGCGTTCCGCAAAAACCGACGGGCCGGACCTCGTTATTCTAAATGCAAAGATTTTTACCGGAACCGGATCCAAACCGCGCGACGGTGGAATAGCGATTAAAGACGGAAGGATTGTCGCGGTAGATAAAACCTACAAGATCCGGGACATGATGGTTCGTGAAACAAAACGCATCGACGCCCGTGATCGACTCGTTTTGCCGGGATTCAACGATAGCCATGTCCATTTTGACGGGATCGGGAACAAATTCACTTCGATTGATCTTCGTACGGCGTCGAATGGCGATGAAATCACGAAGGCTCTCAGCCAGTCAGCGCGGTACATTCCCAAAAACAGATGGATACAGGGAGGAGAATGGGACGTTCGCCTTCTCGGGAAAGGAATTCCAAACAGAAGGATTTTGGATGCAGCGACACGCGAGAATCCCATACTTCTTTACAGCTCGGATCCGGCAATTGCCGTAGCCAATAGTGTTGCGCTGTCGAGGGCGGGCATCAGGAAAGGAAAGACGGCGCCGGTCGGGGGTTCGATCGACGTTGATTCCGAAGGCATTCCAACCGGCGTTTTGCGGGGTACTGCGATTCTCCTTGTACGCGGCATTCAAGGGCGTTCTTCAACCTTCGATACGGAAGAGGTATTGGAAACGGCCTCCAACTACGCGGCCTCGCTTGGCGTCACAAGCGTGCAGGACATGCAATCGGATGACATCGCCGCGGTGCTAAAGACACTGGAGCGCGATGGCAAGTTGAAAACCAGAGTCTATGACTGCATCGCCTTGAAGGATTTCCAAAAGCTGGCCGGCAAGACCGCCTTGGAACGTGGCGATACAGAAATGGTTAGGCAGGGGTGTCTCAAGAGCTATGCTGAAAATGAGCCATCGGCGAATATCGAGCTTGCGCGCATGATCGCAGACGCGGACAAAACCGGCCTTCAGATAATGATTCACTCGATCGGGAAATCGGCAAACGACTCGATTCTGGACATATTCGAAGAAACGGCATCGAGAAACGGCCCGCGCGATCGAAGAAGCCGAATCGAACATGCATACGGTTTTACGAGGGATAGAATAGACGAGCTGGACCGTAACGATATTATCGCCTCGATCCAACCCGAACTGTTTTCCGGTCCCCAGCCCGTGAAAAAAATGCTCAAGAAAAAAGCCCGTGTGGCATTCGGTTCTGATGCCTCAATCGCGGAATTCAATCCTCTTTTGGGAATCTTCCGTTCGGTAACCCTCGGAGATGAAGAGGAACGAATTTCGGTCGCTGAAGCAGTAAGGCTCTACACCGCCGGATCGGCCTTCGCGGAATTCCAGGAGAACGAGAAAGGCACGATTGAGAAAGGAAAATATGCTGATTTGGTAATCTTGTCCGAGAATATCTTCGACATTCCGGCCGTTCAGATACTTCAAACAGAGGTCGAAATGACCTTGGTTGGCGGGCGGATAGTTTTTGACGCGAGAGTGAATTAACGGAGCCCGTGTGCTTGTTAGTGCGAGCCGAAGTATTTACAATAAAAGTTCGTTTTTACGGAGATCTATTTAAAATTATGAAAAGACTATTTTTGATCGTATCAATCGCATTGTTGGGTGTTGTCGGAGCATTTGGACAAGAAAAAATGGGAGGCAAGGGACCGACCGATGCCGATAAAACGGCTGCTTTCGACAAAGACGGCAAAATCAAGCGGGGAGCCGAACTCGGCGATTCTGAAATGGTTTCGCTTAACGACGTATTCTCGGATCCGGCAAAATTTGAAGGAAAGACCGTAAGAGTCGATGGATTCGTCGTTCGCTCCTGCACAAAGGAAGGCTGCTGGGCTGAAATCGGCGCCGAAAAGGATTCGAAACAAACGGTTCGCGTGACGATGAAGGATCACGGGTTCTTTATCCCGCTTTCTTCGGCAGGATTTAAGGTTTCGACCGAAGGGATGTTCGAAGTTGCGACACTCTCGGCGGAAAAGGTAAAGCATCTGATCGAAGATGACGGCGCCAAATTCGACAAGATCAACGAAGATGGAACCGTAACAGAGGTTAGCTTTGTCGCTTCCGGAATCGTATTGACCAAGGAATAAGTTCCGCGGTTTGGATGATCGGGTTTTAATGCCGGAGGCCAAGGCCTTCGGCATTTCAGTTTGAGTGCGGGAGTGTTTCTACGAGTTCGCGGATGTCCGAAACGAACATAAATTCTGAAGTGGAAGTTGGGAAGGCCGACGGCTTTAAGATCCGAAATACGAAGATCAGCCCTCCACTGGTGCTATCACCGATGGCGGGAGTAACCGATTTTACGTTTCGTCGACTGATCAAGAGGCGTGGCGGAGTCGGGATGTCCGTCTCCGAGTTTATTTCCGTTGAAGGAATGACGAGGAATTCCCCGCAATCGAAGCGAATGATGAGATTTCTCGAGGAGGAGCGCCCGTTTGCCGTTCAGATTTTCGGCTCGAACCCGGAGCGGATGGCGATGGCTGCCGAGATGGCGGAAGAGGTCGGTGCGGACATCCTTGACGTTAATTGCGGTTGCCCGGCTCCTAAAGTCGTAAAGAAAGGCGGCGGTTCAGGGCTCTTGAAGGATCTCCCGCTTCTCGAAACGATCCTTAGGGAGATCAAGCGTTCGATTACGATACCTTTGACATTGAAACTTCGCTCCGGATTCTCCGATTCCACGATCAATTGTGTCGAGGTCGCAAAAATGGCCGAGCAATGCGGAGTCGAACATATCGCTCTGCACGGTCGAACCCGAGAACAAAGATACAGCGGTGAGGCTGATTGGAATCTTGTAAAGGAAATCAAGCAATCCGTCTCGATCCCCGTGTCGGGAAACGGCGATGTAACCAGTGTTGGAACCGCACTTCGACGATTTGAAGAAACCGGTTGCGATGGAATTCTCATCGGGCGGGGAGCGATGCAGAATCCATGGCTATTTCGCCAAATCGAGGACGCACTCTCGGGTCGCGAGGTGTACGAGCCGAGCTACGAAGACAAACGTGAAGTGCTGCTGGAATTTTTCGAACTGCTCTCGGAAGATATGCCTGAATTGGCGGCACTTGGAAAAATGAAACAACTCGCCGGCCAGTTTACAAAAGGACTAAGGGGCGGAGCCAAGTTCCGGCAAACGCTTTATCATTCGCATTCGGCTCAGGAAATACTGGATAATATCGCAATATATTTTGAGAACCTCGATCGAAACACCGAAGAGATTTCGGATTCCGATGTCGAGATTCTCGACTCTTGCGAAATCGGTGCGGGCTAAGCTTTCTTAAAAGGCAAAAGTGTTCGGCAGCAAGAATGGATTTCAATTCCGGGACAAATAAATGACAAAAGTGCTAAATACGCTCGTAGTTTTCTTTGTGATTCTAATTGCAACAGTTACCGCATCCGCGCAGCTCAGAACGCGAACCTCGGAAAAATCCACGCCGCCACCGATTTCCGCCGAAATTCGAGCAACCCCGGCATTTGCCGAAATCCTCCTTCGCAGAACCGAACTGGAATCGACGCTTGAGGAAATGCTTGTTACCTATACCGACGAGTTTCCGCGCGTAATAAGTACAAGGTACGAACTCGGTCTGATCAATGCGGAGCTCACGAACTTTGGAAAAATGAAATCGACCGATGCGCCAAAGCTCACGTTGGCGCTCGGAAAACTCCTTGTAAAACGGGCGGAGCTGGCAACCAATTATTGGGTTCTTGCAAACAAGTACAACGACCAGCACCCGGACTCAAAAAAGGCAAAGAAAAAGCTCGAGATCTACGACCGCGCGATTTCTGAAATCCTCTAATCTTGTATTGGTCAACCGCAACCAATTGTTGTCTTGAATCATCTATTCGTAAACCCGAACTTCCGAAAATGGAAATTCGTAGAATCATTCACTGTTCTCTCCACTTGGAAATAAAAAGGGCGGCATTGATGTCATTCGCCGAAAAGGTGGTTTGGCAGGTGTCAAGGTTGACTGAAACGTCTGTTGAATTTGCATCTGTCGCGCCCTATTTCAGAATCTTAGAACTTGTAGAGAATTATGAGAACCCGTTGTTTTATCGTTTTGATGTTCGCGTTTGCGTGCCTTTCAGGTGGCGCGTTGGCGCAGTCGCCTTCCAAGATAGTCTCCGCGGCAACCAAGAAGCTCGGCAAAAAGAAGGCGATCAATGCCGTAAGATCGTGGACCAAAGAAGGTTTGATCGTGCGCGACTCCGATGGCGCAAGCGGAAACATCAAGGTCCAGGCGACACTTCCCGGACTCTATAACCGTGCTTTTGATATCAGGGGATTTGAGAGCGAGGTCGGATTCAACGGCCGTTCGGGTTGGAGTCGTGATTCGCGTTCCGGTCTCGAGACAATGACGGGCGTCAGAAGCGATGATTTTAAGACTGAAGCGGACTATCGTGCATTTGGGTTTTCAAGGTCAAAGGAGTTCAAAGGCAAGTTCTTTTCGACGCCTTCGATAACTGTCGACGGCCGCACATTGAATGGAGTTTCATTGGTTTCTCCAAAGGCCGTTCCCGTTCTGCTGTATTTCGATCCCGCCACTCATTTGCTTGTCCGCGAAGTTGTCCGCGAGGGCGATTTAACGACAACCTACGATTACTCGGATTATCGCCCGGTAAACGGCGTGCTTGAGCCGTTTATCGAAAAATTTGAAACCGATGGCGTCAAATACACCGTCCGCTACGACAAAGTAATCCACAATTCGATGATCGAGCAATCCGAGTTCGACTTCCCGGTCGCTTCGAACGAGGAATTGCCCGACATCCCAAAGCTTCTGGAACAACTGCAGGACAATCAGGACAACGTTGAGAGAATTCTCGAGGACTATTCCTTCAAACAACAGACGATACGTCGCGAAATCGATGACAAGGGCAAGCTTGTGGAAACCGATTCCGAAACCGTCCAGCTTAGCTTTTACAAGGGATATCGAATTAGCCGCCTGATAGCAAAAAATGGCAAGCCTTTGACAAAGCAGCAGCAGGAAGACGCCGACAAAGACGCGCAAAAACGAGTCGAAGAAATCGAAAAGAAACTAGCGAAGGAACAATCCCGCACGGTCGATCAAACCGGGAACGGTTCCCCGGATGCCGATGGGCGAAGGATCTCGATAGCTGAGGTTTTGCGGGCCTCAAAGCTACTCAACCCAAGACGCGAACGTCTAAAGGGGAGGGATGTCGTGGTTTTTGATTTCGAACCCAATCCCGATTACGACTTTTCAAACGCCAAGAGTTTCTTGAAGTTCTTTGGAAAAACGGTCGGCGTAATTTGGATCGATGAACAGGACAAGCAGGTAGCGCGTCTTGAAGCGGAACTCGCGGACAGCTACAAAATCGGTGGCGGCGTTCTGGCAAAACTCCGAAAAGGGGCTTCGTTTATACTTGAACAGGATCGCGTGAATGACGAGATATGGCTCCCAACGAGCGCGGATGTGAATTTATCAGTAAGGGTGCTTCTTTTTGGCGGAGTGAAAGTCAATCAGCTACAGCGTTCTTTTGATTACGAAAAATTCAGGACCGATGTCAAAGAAGCGAAAGTCGACGAAATTCAGAATCAATAATTGGCCGGACCGATCAGCACATCTCCGCTAGTCGTTCCGGTTTCCGAGCGCAAGAACCATTTCGCGCCCTCCACGTCGAATTTTGAGGGATTTGCCGTCTGCCGTTTCAACGCTCATGACACCCGGCTTAACCGCTTTGCCATCAATTGAAAGCACGAGATCTCCCGTCTTGACTCCCGACCGTGCTGCCAGGCTGTTCTCGGAAACGGTCTTTACAAGGTAACCAGAGCCTTTCCATTCCGCCGAAACACCGATTGCCAACAACACCTCGGTGGCCGAAAAACGTGTCCGCGGTCCGCTCTCGCTTCGTTCAATTCTCGCTCCCGGCTCGATGCCCGGAGGATTCTCAACATCCGGAGCTTCGGACCCCATATCGATACTGTCAATAGATCGAATCTCGCTCCCTTCCTTTGGATTCTCCTTGCGGGAAACCCCTTTTTCTCCCGCCGTCTTCTTGGCATCGGCAATGCTTTCGGCTTCAGGATGTTTAACGGTATTGGCATCCGCGGCCGAGAGTTCTTTTTCCCTCTCCTTTATTTCCGGTGCCGACGCAATTTCCAGTTCCGGTGTCGGGGCGGGGCGATCGGAGTTCGATCCTGTCGATACGGCAACATCGCCTTCACCCTTGTCAGCCATGGCGACTTGATTCAAATCCGCCGGGGTTCTTAAAAACACGAAATAACCAGCGAGAGCAAGCACGAGACATCCGGCGACCGGAATCAGTATCGTTCTGATCGGAAACCAGGCTTTTTCATCTCGACGCTGCCCGATAGCGGAAAAAACCCGCGATTGAAACCCGATCGGCGCTTCGACCGACGGAAGAGAACCAAACAATTCGTTCAATTCAAGTTCTTCCGCAACAAATCGCGTGCACTCCCCGCATCCATCAGCGTGATCGTGCATTTCATCAGAGATTGTTCTTCGGCTCTCGAACTCCTGCCGAAACTCCAAACATTTCATCGTCATCGACCCAAATAGTCCTTTAATCTATCCCGCAAAAGCCCCCTGCCCCTGCTGATTCGCGATTTGGTAGTACCCAAACCCAATTCCAATATTTCAGCGATTTCCTCGTAAGAAAGTTCCTGAATTTCGCGAAGAATTATCGGCGCCCGATATTTGTCTGGGAGTGCCGCGATCGCCTTCCCGATCACCACCGACTTTTCCTTGTTTACGGTTTCCAGATCGGGAGTTTCTCGCTTATCGGGCGGCTGAAATTCGACTTCCTCGTCGCCATCAAATTGAAACAACCCGGTCAGGGAAAAGAGTTTCCTCCTCTTCCTTTTTCGAAGCTCGGTAATGGCAAGATTGGTCGCGATTCGATAAATGTAAGTCGAAAACGCATAACCGCTGTGATACCTCTCGATCGCCAAATAGACCCTAACAAACGCTTCTTGAGTCAGATCCACCGCTTCCTCGTAATCGTTGAGCATGCGATAGAGATAATTCGTCAGTGGATTTTGATAACGCGCGACGATTTCGGCATACGCCGATTCTTCGCCTTTTCGAGTCAGTTCGATGAGGTCGTGGTCTGATTGGCTTTTATACGACACGGTAAGGGTGGCTACCTCCCGTCGAACCAATGTGGGTTGTTTTAAGGCCAAACACGCGTCCATTCTTGCAGATTCCCGCCTCCAAAAGCCAGTCAAACTTGAAAATGACGGCTCCCGCATTGCCAAGAAAGGAAAACGGGACGATTGGAGTTTTTCTTCTCGAAAGTTTTTGGTTAAAAGGAAACCTAAAGGTACACAGTTGCCGCATGATAAAGTTGCAAAAGAAAAAGGGGATCAAGTCCCCTTTTACCGATTAAACCTCAAATTCTCAACCGATTTTCAAAACCGCGCAATCGCCAAATTATTCACCAAACGCGAAAATGTCATCGGTAAAATCCTGACCAAAGGTTACGGTCGTGATCACCTGTTCCTCGATCTTTTTGTCTCCCGCCCAGAGAACCGTCTTGTAAGGAACAAGCATGTTTTGCGCGTAATCATAGGAATAGAACTTCCTACGGTAGTTTACGCCGTCTTCCTTGTAATCAAGCATCATTACGCGAAACGACTTTTTGCTGACGAAATACTCGACCGTACCGCTTTTTGGAGAATCGAGCTTGATCACGTAATACTCGACGCCCAAGATCTTCTCATCCCGTGCAAAATCAATCTTTCCGTCGCTTTCGTTGTATCGCAAAAGCGCGTCGATGCTCCGCATTTCCCTGTCGGTAAATGATTTGACGGCATCGCTCCGCGGATCGAATGTCGTTCCGTTCGAAACTCCGAACACTCTTCCACCATCGTAAACGAGCGAATACCTGATATTCGGCAACGATTGATCAAACTTTATCTTGGTCGATCCAAGCGAATCGCCCCGCAATTGCCGGCGCTCGTATTCAATGTTCATCATCGAACCCGTCGGCCCAGCGATTTCCAGCTTCCCGAACTCAACAGCCGTTTTCCGGATTTGATCCATTCCTTTCCTGCCCCTGAAATTGCTGTAGAAAAGAATGGAGGATTCGACAACCTGTCTTGCCTTAATCTCGGTTTCAGAAAGATTGGGGGTTGCAGCGGGACTCGGCGAAGGGCTTGCATCCGGCGTGGCAGTCGTCGATGGTGTCGATTGCGCGGAAACCAACAGCGGAAAAAGCGCAAGCGCACCCAAAACCGATACGAAACCCGCCGCCTTTCGGAGACGAAGAATTCCCGTTTCGAAAAAACGTACCTGTGTTCCGCCGTTTCGCAAATCATTTTCAGATACAGCCGCAAAAATCTCGATCGCTTTGGCGGGCGCATCGCTCGTTTGATCGTCTGCATCTACCACGGACGAAAAATAGCTTTTCAAACGGTGCTTCAGGATTTTAAAGTTTTGCATTTTATACAGACCAATTCGGAAATCTTGGTGCCAAACCACTCGAAACAAAAAACGCGGCACCCAAAATTCCAAAAAGCGGATTTTATCATAAAGAATCGCAGCAGGCATACGCCCATCCAACAAGGAACTGATGAAAAACGGCGTCTATAAGATGCTTCCGACATAGGACCATACCGCAAAATCAAACCAACCGATAATCAGTTTGACCGTGCTCTTGCACAAACTCCGTATGAATCCCAGGAGAATTCTCCATTCATTCTCGACCAACGACACTGATTTTACCGACCGCTAACCGTTTCCGCGTTCCTACGTTAAAATCTACGAATATCTTCAAACTTGGAACTTGGAACCTGGAACCTGGAACACAACGGCTTGAATAGTCGTTCGCAACAAACAATGTTCAATATCGCACTTTACGAACCCGAAATTCCGCCCAACACCGGCAATGTCGCCAGACTTTGCGCCGCTACCGGTGCGGCCCTGCATATTGTAGGGGTGACCGGTTTTCATATGGATGACCGAACATTGAAGCGGGCGGGCCTCGATTACTGGGATCATGTCGATCTTAATCGACATGTTGAAATCGAAGATCTTTATAAGGCCCTGCCCGATTCGCGCTTTTTCTTCCTGACGACCAAATCAGAACGATCTGTTTACGAGTTCAGCTTTTTACCGGGAGATTGTTTCGTTTTTGGCCCCGAAACGCGAGGGCTTCCGCAAACTTTGTTGGATCAAAACGCCGACTCGTGCCTGACTATTCCGATGCCTTCCGGCAACGTCCGCAGCCTCAATCTCGCAAATTCGGTATCGATCGTCCTGTACGAGGCCCTAAGACAATTCACTTTTCGATAAACCTTTTGTTCATGTTTGCTCATCCTACGTTTGCCGGTCGATTTTAGGACAAACCCGGCGGTCAAAAGCGTCCACCCCCGAAACATCCCCTTCGGTTGCCGGGGCTTGCATTTCCCTTCTAACTTATTGACTTTACATGGCTTACCGACTTTTAAATATTGCAGATCGGCAACTCACCCGTGCGTTTTGACATCTTAATTTTACGTTTTCGGGAAATTCCGAAAACATTGAATTCATGAATCGGGGAGATATAAAGATGAAAAGACTACTTGTTGTTTTGTCGTTGGTTGGGCTCATTTTTTCGGCTTCCGTTTTCGCGGCCCCCCGCGATGAAGCCAAGACGATTGAGCAAAAGGTTGAAAAGGAAATTCGTTCGCTTCCTTACTATGGCGTGTTTGATGTAATCGGCTACGAAGTCGAGGGTTCAACGGTAACGTTGACCGGCAAACTCTATAACGCCATCAGTTACGATAACATCGCAAAAAGGGTGAGCAAGATCGAAGGCGTTGAAACGGTGGTCAACAAAATCGAAGTGCTTCCCGCATCTACTTTTGATAATCGCATCCGTCGAGATACGGTCAGGGCGCTTTCAAATACCGCGGGGCTTTATCGATATCTCCTCGGACACAATCCTTCGATGAGAATCATCGTGGATGGCGGAAACCTTTCCCTCGAAGGCAAGGTTTCGAATGACGGCGACAAAAGGCTCGCCGGAATCCTGGCCAACACGGTACCCGGGGTTTTCAAAGTAACCAACAATCTCGAAGTCGTTAAGAAGTACTAAATCGCTTCTTGATACGTTCAAAAAGGGCCGTCCGAAACCCGGGCGGCCCTTTTTTCCTTCTTCTCCATTGATTCTTCGACCACGCTGAAAAAAGCGATTTTTGGATTCGCCAATTCCCACAATTCTTCGCCAAAATGTATAATTTTCCAAATGGCGGACAAGTCTCTCGGTCGCTATGCCTGGCTTTCGATCGTTGCTGCAATCGCAACCATCACGCTTAAAACGGCAGCGTACCTGCAAACTCATTCGGTCGGCATACTTTCAGACGCCCTCGAATCTACGGTCAACCTTGCCGCGGCCGTACTCGCGCTGTGGATGATTCGCGTCGCCGAACGCCCTCCCGACGACGATCACGAATTCGGTCACAACAAAGCCGAATACTTTTCAAGTGCCGCCGAGGGAATCCTGATATTTGTTGCCGCGGCCGGAATCGTCTATTCAGCTCTCAAACGATTGATCAATCCAATTCCTCTCGAAGCGCTTGGATTGGGTGTCGGGATTTCCTTGATTGCGACTGGCATCAACCTGATTGTCGGACTCATTCTGATCAAAGTCGGCAAGGACAAGAACTCGATCGTCCTTGAGGCGGACGGGCATCATCTTTTGACGGATGTTTGGACGACGATGGGAATCTTGATGGCTCTCGGGCTGGTTGCGATGACCGGATGGCAGCCGGCAGACCCGATTGCCGCGCTCGTCGTTTCGGTCGGTATCGCGTTTACGGGCTTTAAGCTCGTAAGACGCTCGGTCTTGGGATTGATGGACGCCTCCATGCCGGATCCGGAATCCGCCAAGGTGCGGGCGATCCTTGATGAATACAAGCAAACCCATGAGGTCGATTTTCACGCGATTCGTTCCAGAAGAGCGGGTCAAAAAAATTTCGTCTATTTCCATTTGCTCGTGCCCGACAACTGGACGGTCAAGGAAGGTCACGATCTCTCGCACGAAATCGAGGAACGGGTTATCGAAGCCGTCCCCGAAACCGCCGTTTTCATACATCTCGAGCCGCTTCATGATCCGGCTTCGCAGGATGATATCGAACTCTTTCAGTGATTCAGGCCCCTGCCGGTTGCCATATCGCGAGATATAGGCCATCATTCCCATTTTCTTTATGGTCAAACCAGAACTTATACGCAACATAGCCATCATCGCGCACGTCGATCATGGAAAAACAACATTGGTCGATGCGATGCTTCGCCAATCGGGAACGTTCCGCGAGAACGAGGAAGTCGCCGAAAGGGTGATGGACTCGATGGATCTCGAACGCGAGCGTGGGATTACGATCATGGCGAAGACCACTTCGGTGCGTTATGGAGACTACAAGATCAATATTGTGGACACTCCGGGACACGCCGATTTCGGCGGCGAGGTCGAACGCGTTCTCAAAATGGTCGATGGCGTGATGCTGCTTGTCGATGCCGCCGAGGGCTGTCTTCCGCAAACCCGATTCGTTCTCAGAAAAGCCCTGGAATTAAAGCTTCCGGCAATCGCTGTCATAAACAAAATTGACCGGCAGGATGAAAGGGCCGACGAGGTCTTGGATGAGATTTACGACCTCTTTATCGATCTCGGAGCTGGAGACGATCAAATCGAGTTTCCCGTGCTCTACGCGATCGCGAAAGAAGGTATCGCAAAGCTTTCGATGGACGAGGAATCGCCGAATCTGAAACCGATGTTTGATCAGATTATCGAAACGATTCCGCATCCCGAACCGGTTTGCGACGATTCGCTTCAGCTTCTGGTGACAAACATTGATTACAACGAGTACATCGGACGTCTCGCGATCGGACGCATTTTTTCGGGTTCGATACAGAAGAATGCCGAGGTTGCGGTTTCTAAACGCGATAAATCGATCGAGAAATCGCGTGTCCGCGAACTTTTTGTATTCGAAGGTCTCGAACGCCGGAAAGTGCCCGAAGCCGGCGTCGGCGAAATCGTGGCATTGGCCGGATTCGAAGGCATCAATATAGGCGAAACGCTTACCACGATCGAGAATCCGAAACCGCTTCCCGTGATCGCGGTCGATGAGCCCACGATATCGATGATCTTTGGTGTGAACACCTCTCCATTCTCAGGACTTGATGGCAAATTCGTTACCTCAAGGCAAATCAAGGAACGCCTCGACAAGGAAGTGCTCGGAAACGTGGCACTGAGGGTCAGCGACACCGAGTCGCGCGATCAATTCCAGGTTTCAGGGCGAGGCGAACTGCAGCTTTCGATCCTTATCGAGATGATGAGGCGCGAAGGCTACGAGATGCAGGTTTCAAAACCGGAAGTGATCACCAAAACCGACGACAGCGGAAACGTGCTCGAACCGATCGAGCTCGTCGTAATCGACGTACCGGATGAATTCATCGGCGTTGTTACCGAAGCCCTCGGCCGCAGGAAAGGCCAGATGGCGAAGATGATCAACAACGGCACGGGGAGAGCAAGGCTTGAATACGAGGTGCCTTCACGGGGTCTGATCGGATTTCGCGGCGAGTTTCTGACGGAAACCAAGGGCACGGGGTTGCTCAACACGATGTTTCTCAGATTCGACAACTGGAAGGGCGAGATGAAGTCGCGTCCAACGGGTTCTCTGATTTCGGATCGCGCCGGAGTGGCAACGACCTATGCGCTTTATAACCTGCAAGAACGCGGATTGATGTTCATACGTCCGCAGACCAAAGTTTATCAGGGAATGGTTATCGGAGAAAACGCCCGCGCGGTAGATCTGGATGTAAACGTCGTTCGGGAAAAGAAACTTACAAACATGCGCTCATCCACCGCCGAGGAGGCGATGCGTCTGGTTCCGGCGCGCGAGCTGACTCTCGAAGAAGCGCTTGAGTTTATCGCCGACGACGAATTGATCGAAGTAACTCCAAACGCCATTCGGCTGCGCAAGAGGATTCTGCAAGCGAACTTGCGTCCAAAGAAATCGTCCGAATAGCACGATTTCGCTGTAGCGATCAAAAGAAAAGACAGGGCGCTGGGTAGGCGCCCTGTCTTTTTACGTTTGAAGAGTATGGAATTTACTTCAAGCCATACTGGGATTTGCTGCTTACCTTGTCATCACGGAAGCTGACCATGATGTAGGAATAGTTTGCGCCACTCCATTTTCTGGTCTCATAGGTGCTGTTTCCGATCGAGGAACTGCTCGTCTCCTCACCATCGGAGCCAATCGCGGCCTGAACATCCTTGAGACTCATGCCGTTCTTGATCTTCTCGTATTTTTCCATATTGATCTCATCGCCGCCGGCCTTGGCGTTTCCTTTGAGACCCGTCTGGTTCTTGGACGTAACCTTGTCATCCTTGAAGTTGACATAAATCCTTATGAAATTGTCGCCTTCCCATTTGTAGGACTTGAGTTCGCTGTTGCCAATCGTAGAGGAGCGGGTTTCGGTTCCCTTGTCTCCGAGGATTTCAGCGACATCATCATATGACATGCCCGGCTTGATTTTCTCATACGATTCCATCGTAAGACCCGCACCTGAAGAACTGCTCTTCTTATCGCTGTCACTGTCCTTGTCTTTTGTCGTATCTGAGGCTGGAGTTGACGGGACCTCTTCCTTATCCTTCATTAAATTGCCGAGTTTGCACCCAAGCACAACGAACAATAACGCCACTAAGACCAAAATATACGATTTTCTCATTATCTCTCCTCTGTCTCTGGATTTTTGACTCTTCGCATGTATCAATACCCCATTCACGTCTCTGAGTCAATTGTTACCGGATTCGGTTTTTTACCGCTGTAATTGAATCGCTTGGAAGGCCGGAAACAAATCGGGGTTTGACGTGAAGAGGTTGTCGCGATTCATTTGAAGTTTCGCGCCCTAAGATTTCAAGGGCAAACAGCGAACTCGAGTCGAAAAATCGCGAAATTTTTCGCGCCTATCCGTGCAAAATTTCACGCTTTTTTGAATTCTCGCATTCCAAATACACCTATCGCACAACGTTTTCCGCATTCTTGGTTTTGGCACGTCTCTTGTAGAGAAAAAGGCGGGTTTAGCAAGGCTAAGCACAATAAAATTTGGAGATTACGAATGTTGGAACGTATCTACTTTGCTCTTTGGGGTGTTTATGCTTTGGTGTTGGGAATTTTTTTGATTCTCGGCGCGATGGATGGCCGTGCGATATTGGCGTTTGGAATGATCGCCTTCGGGATGATCTTTATGGGCATGATAGGTGTCCTGCCAATCTGGGCCACACATCATACTGAACCCGGACATTAGACAAGTAATTTTTCTGTCCCCTCCTTTCCTTAGACACGTTGAACCCCGAGCCGCCTTTTTGGTGACTCGGGGTTCTCGGTTTGTGGGTTACAGTGAATCCAATTGTCGTGTTCCAAGTTCCAGGTTCCAAGTTCCAAGTTCCGGAAGTTGAGTTCGCTCTAAAAAGTCGATTCAAAGAAAAAATCAATTGGCAAATTGATCCTCAAGGAAACCAGGCAAGACCCCTGCCACCTTGTGTGGCAGGTGAATGAGGTCAGAAGCTAGTCCAAACCACATTGATTCATCCGGAGGCCCCTGCCGGCTTGTGCGGCAGGTGAATAAGGTCAGCCCCTTCCAGAACAACAATAAACCTTAACACACCAAGCATTTAACGGCCGTAGCTACGGACCTTCGCCTCCTGCCGGGCAAGCCGGCAGGGGGGCCGGAATGCTTCATATGTTGCCGCTACTAGCTTCTGACCTGATTCACCTGCCGGACAAGCCGGCAGGGGTCTTTCAACAGTATCGAACCGTTGTGACTGAAAATGATGCCCTTTTCTTTCCATCCCGACTTTTTAGAGTGGACTCAGAAGTTCCAAGTTCCGGAAGTTGAGTTCGCTCTAAATACTCGGTTTTATTCCAGAATCCGGAATTTCCTCTTCGGACGCATCGCGTCACGTAGATTCAAGCCGTGGGTGGAGCGGCTTTGCGCGGAACCCACGGTAAACATAAAAACAATGTTCGCGCCGGGTACCGGCGCGGAGAAACGCCCGTGATTGCTGGTTCCCGAACGCCACTTAGGTGTCTCAAACATTTGACTCCCATTGTAAAAAACCGGCAAAGCCCCCTGCCCGCAGGGCGGCAGGGGTCCTTCTTTCAAGCGAAACTTCGCAGTCGGGAATGTTGCGCATTTTATTGCCTACATCGTCTCGGATACCCTTGGGGCTGCTAGAGATAAGGCGCGAGTGCTCTCATAACCGAATCCCTTGTCTGTACTCCGACCATCCGGTCAACGACCTCCCCCTTGTTAAAAATCAACACCGTTGGAATGCTTTGTATCCTGAATCTCGCCGCCGTGCGTTGATTCGATTCCGTATCGAGTTTTGCAACCATCGCCCTGCCGGCAAGCTCTTTGGCCAAACCGGCTACCGTTGGCGCAAACATCCTGCACGGCGCGCACCATGCCGCCCACAAATCCAGGACGACAGGAAAGTCGGTCTTACCGATCATTGATTCGAAGTTCATGTCGGTAATCTCAAACGGAGTGTCGGCAAAACGCAGGCTTTCGCCACAACTCCCGCATTTCGGAATGCTACCGCCATTCTTTCGAACTCGGTTTCTCTTTCCGCACGAATCACACTTTAAGATCATTTCTTAATCAACCCCCCGGATTCTGCAGAATCTTCGTTCTTCATACAAAACAAGAAGTTCGGCAACAAATTCACGACCCTGACTCAACAAATAGAGGATTGGACATCAACCCTTGTCGCATCAGGAAGTTAACCGTCTCTAATCCCGGAGTAGAACCCTCAAAACCTTCGTCCGGCAACCCGTACCCAAACTCGAACAACAGTATGCCGGGGCCAATCTCTAAATGCTGTCGATCGCCCTCTGGAGCTTTTGATTTACTTCGGCGGCGGTCGCGTCGAGATTTGGGTTCTCCGTCACTCCAAGCATCGCCGAAGCGTTGATCGCCGAAACGACATTTTCATCCCCATCCCTGTAAACGATCACATTGCAAGGCAACAAAAGTCCGAGCTCGGGCTCCTCGCTAATCGCCTGAAGTGCGAGTCCCGGGTTGCATGCGCCCAAGATCAAATACTCATGAAACTGGACTCCCAGCTTCTCGTCAAATTTGGCCTTCATGTCGATCTCCGACAAAACGCCGAATCCCTCGTCTTGCAAAGCCTTTTTTGCCCTCGCGACAGTCTCCGCAAATTCTCCCGAAAACCGTCTTCCATAACCATAACCGGATCTGGTTGTTTCAGTCGCTGTACTCATAATGTCCTCCTTGCGGATTCGTTCTCTACCGAATCCCTCGTTTGTTTCCATGCCGTTCCTTGCGGAAGAGATCCAAGATTTTCAATGCCATATTGCAACTTAAGAGAGATCCAATTCGTCGACCGATTGTCCCATCTGAACAATACGGCGCTGCTTAAAATCTCGCATCTGAAGCTCTTCCGCATTACCGAACCAAGCTCGTTAACTAGCTCTTTCCGGCCCTGTAACCGGTCGGGTGCATCAGATCGATATCAAAGTCGGTTTGAACATCGACCCTGACGAAACCCTTTAGATTCGGATCGGTTTTGTATTCGATCAACCATTGGTATTTCATCAGTTCGCCATATTCACGAAGATAGGGATCGAACGTCACGAAATCGCTTCCTGTAAAGAAAGCCTGGCCACCCGTTTCATCGGCGAGTCTGAGCAATGCGCCCTGGCCGTAGTTCAAGAGCCGTCTTGTAAACCGGATATTCTCAGGCGGTGCAAACATCGGAAATACCGCGATATTCATCGCCTGCGCGCGAGATATCGCGCGATCAAGATAGAGCGATTGAAACGGGCTCGCAAATCTGTAGTCTTCGCCGTATTCAACTCCGTCGGAAACAAAAAGCACCATCCGCCTGCCATCGGCACTGTCAGGGAACTTCTTCATGACATCTTCGAGCTGCGTGTACGGCGTATAAGCTGCGAGATTCCCGGACGAAGCGATAATTCGCAACGAATCTGCCGCCCCCGACAGGTCGTCGGTAAAATCTTTTCTGACCCGAACGGTTCCTCCGGTGATATATGCCGTCATTACGGTGGATCCCTTTGGAAGCCCCTTGATAAACGTCTTGATTCCCTTCAATTCGTTGTTGACGCGGATCGATAGATTATCTTGAAGTACGACCGCCAGATTTACCGGAACCTGATCCGCTCTTTTAACATCCAGCACTTCCCGAGATATTTTGTTTTCCTTTACAACAAAATCCTCGGGACGAATCCTGGCGGCAACCGCCGCCTTTGAAGAATTGCCGGCATCTGCCGTTACCAATATCGTCCTGACGGAATCTCTCTGACCGTAAACGGCCAAATTCCCGCAAACAGCGACTCCAAGAATCGTCGCCAGCAACGTTCCAAACCCACGAATTCCTTTTCTCATTTCTAAACTCCCCGCCCTTGCTCGCAATTCGACCGAAACTTCAAAGTCCCCTTGGAAATGTTTCATCGGCCCTGTGATATCCGCACTCTTCACAAACAAATCTGTTCTCAAGCGTCATTTCCATACCCTTGAGAAACTTCCGATATGTTTTCTCATCCGCGAAGAATGCGTCGCCGCAGGTTCCGCAAAAGATTTCATACCGACGCTCTTCCGTTCGAAAATGCGTCGGCGCGGGTCTGCCTTCGATTCGGTCAAACTCGTAAAAGGCTCGTTCTCTTCTCATTGTCTGATCCTCCCGGCCGCATCCGACAATTGCATGCGACATTTCTTCTGCTCTTTAGTATGTGATTCATGCAAGCCTCATTCCGTTCACAACCAATTTGGAAAAACGCTTTGCTCTCGCTTCAAAATCACATTTTCCACTGGCAAAGGCCATATCGAAACTGAGTTATCGCGCTCAATCGGAGGCAATTTCCCCGCTTGCTGTTGGAAATTACGCGGCTGTCCGAAGCTCCAATTCCAAACCGAATCGGACTCCGATTGAGATGACGCTTCTCGATACTGGCATTTGGGTTGCGTGTACTTTCTATATTCAGACCGAGAATAGGAGGCAAACTCATGCGCGATGACATTGATACCAATTCGGTGACGAAGGCACTTGATGCCGAAGAGGCTAGAATACGCGCCGCCCTTGAGGCGGATTCAGAGGATGTCGAAGAACTCAAATCGGAATGGCAGGAAAGGGATTCACCTTCAGAAAGCAATCTGCGTGCGGTCGAATGGAATCAATACGTAAATCTTCAGGACGAGCTTGTTGAGATCAACGACGCGCGCGCCCGTCTCGCCCATGGTTCCTATGGGCTTTGCGAGGATTGCGGCGAACCGATTGCGTTGAAGAGACTCGAAAATCTTCCTGCCGCAAGCCGTTGCATCGCCTGTCAGGAAATCACGGAAAGAGAGACTGAAGAGAAAAATCGGGCTGCGTCGCGTTAGTGCGACGCGCCCGATCCCAAGTTTTGATTTCTTGCCAAAAAAAACAGCGGCGGGTGTCCAAAAGTCAGTTTATGCCGAGTTTTCCCGCCATGTGCGCTTGTGCCATGTTTGCCAGAACTTGTCGTGGATCTTTTTTACATAGCTCCAGGATTTTCCTTTCTTCAATCTGTAAAGCGTTTTATCCCAAACGCCATAGTGAAGATAAATCGATTCATTGCCCCCTTCGTCAATGATCATCGACAATTCGTGGAAATAAACCTGATCGGGCTCCTCGCCGGCAAGCTCCTTTGCGAGGTTGTCGGCTACGACAACCGCCTGTCCAATGGCGATGTGGGCCAGTTTGGGACCCTTGAAAGATGTGATGTCGCCGGCCGCATACGCGTCCGGAATCCCCTTGACCCGCAGAAATTCATCGACCTCGATGAAGTGCCCTGAATCCGTAATTCCATTCTCCTCAAAACGCGCCTGCCCTTTGAACGTTGGAATCATCGCCAAAAGATCAAACGGAACGCTTCTGCCGTCAAACGCAATAATGTCGGTTGAAGTTACCTCGCTGACTTTCAGCCGTTCGATTACTTCGATCGAGTGGGATTCGAACGCTTCTTTTAGTTCGCCGGCAACATTCGCACCGCCAAACACCTCTTCGATCGAGGTTGGAAAAACAACGGTGATCTTCGTGGGTGACTGCGGAGAATCCTCGAATCTGCGCGAGAGTGCAAACGCCGCCTCGCAAATCGGCACCGGCAACCGTCCATCCGGTGCGAGCGCCAAAACGATGTTCCCTTGTTGAAAGTCTTCGACGGCTTTTCGAAATTTCAGGGCAGCTTTTGGTGAAAGAAAATGATGCGCGTGTTCAAAAAAACCCGGAATCTTTTCGGTCGCGAGCCGCCGGCCCATCGCGATAACGAGATAGTCATAACAAATCTCGCCATTGATATCCTTTCCTGCAACCTTTACGCGTTTCATCTCCGGCAAAAGGTGGATCACCTCGCCTTCGATAAATCTGACCTTGAGTTTTCGAAGCTTATCGTCGAGGTCAAAATCGAGTTCGTCCACCTCGGTCTCGCCCAACGCCAAACGAATGAGTCCCGGGTAAAACATGAACTTGCGTTGAGGCGAGACAAGAGTGATTTCATGTTCGGAGCCAATCTTCTTGCTCAGCTCCTCGGCAGTCTTGAGACCCGCGAATCCGCCACCAAGAATCAAAATCCTTTTCATTGCTCATTCTCCACTTCACTTCTGACAACAAGCACCGAACAATGGGCGTGCCTAACAATCGAACCCGAAACCGAACCCAAAAGCATCCGCCCCCAAAATCCGCGGCCGTGAGAGCCGACGATGATCAAATCGGTTCTCAAACGTTCGGCTTCTTCGAGTATCACCTCACCAGGTTTCCCCGTACCGGTCCGCGTGTCTATTTCGACCTGGCCACCGCCCAAAGCCTCCTCAATCACCTTTGCCGTTTCTGCAACTGCTGCAATAGCTGATTTTGTTGAAGCCTCCCGAGCCTGAACATAGTACTCGTCCGAGACTCCAAACGGAGCCATTGGAGGAATCGGTTCGACAACGCTCAACACGGTTATCGTCGATGAAGCCCCGAAATTAACGAACTCGGCTGCTTTCCTTGCAGCCGCAAGACTGTATTCAGAACCATCCGTCGCTACCAGAATTCTCATACTACCTCCTTCCGTATCCTTCTACTTCTAAGATACAGCAAACCATATGCCAGTGAAGAGTTGCGAGTTGCGAGTTTTGAGTTTTGAGTTCTTTGGCGATGATTACGAATTCTTTGTAACCGCTTGATTCGATCAGTTCTACATGACATTCAACGCTTGCGTTCTCTGGAGAACCCCGCTCAGCACCGCTCCAACTTCAATATCCCAAAACAAAAATTCTCCCGAACAGAATCCCGCCAGTTCTCGTATCAATTCAAGGCATGTCAATTGCGTGATTTTATTTGTAATAAAGAATTATCGGAACTCTTCAAATTGGAGTAAAGTTACCTTCTTGAAAGGAGTTAGGCATGGAAACAGCATTTAGATGGATCGGAAGAATATTGAGCGTTCTCAGCATCGCCGTTTTGCTTTTGTTTGTATTCGGCGAGGAGTTCGCCCCATCAAAGATCACAGCGGTTCAGTGGCTCGCTTTCGCGTTCTTCCCGATCGGAATATCGATCGGTTTTATTCTTGCCTGGAAGTTCGAGTTGATCGGTTCGATCATTACACTTGGAAGCCTGGTTTGCTTTTATCTCGTCTTCATTTTTCTGATGAACGGCTCGATTCCAAAGGGCCCCTGGTTTCTGGTCTTTGCGTTGCCGGCCGTCGCGTTTCTCGCCGCCGGTCTTCTCCACAATCGACGGGGACATGAGCCAAAACTATCGAGCTTTGCCTAGGCGAGTTTTTCAAAATTTCCTAGCGCCGGATCGGTACTGATTAACCTTCCGGCGCAAAGGAAATTGCTCCCCTCACCAAAAATGAGGCTCACTTTCCAAAAGAACTCGAAACTCATAACTCAAAACTCGAAACTCCCCGCCCGTCCCGCCGACAATTAAATTATACAAACATGAGTCCGCACCAAAGGTTCGCAGTTTGAACCCGCTCGGAGCCTATCGTTCCTCAGATCGATTCGAATCTATCTGAGTATCGTGAAGAAGCGATGAACGCGAATCCAATCCTCCAAGCGAAATAGTGACCCTTGGAACTCGGAACTCGGAACTTGGAACTTGAAACACCGAATACTCCAAGACCGAACTCAACAAACCGCGGGCACCTTACTTTGAGTACTTTTCGGTTCGCATGCGGCAACCGCTCTTCGGGTCCAGCCGCACAAATCGAACCAGGCAAGACATTCCGCCGGAGCAGTAAAGATGAACAAGCAGCAACACCATCATCAAGCCGGCAATGACAATCCGGAATTCGGCCAACGAATCGGCATCTTAACGAGTCTCTTCGGTTGCAAACACCAACGGCTCGGACGCCCCTTCACCTTCGAACACGTTTCCTACCGCGCCTGCATGGAATGCGGAGCACGGCAGCATTTCGATCTCGAAAGCTGGACAACCTACGGCGGGTTTTACTACCCACCCGAGCCGGGCGAAATCATCGGCTAGTCGATGATCAATTTGCGATAGACTTCAACGCCATCGAAACCCGCGGATCTGAATTGTGTTTGGATTTGATCCCTGCTTCGAGTTGCCGTACCGCGTTTCCGACGCCAAGGTCAACGCAAAGAGTTTTCAGAAGCAACGGTTTTGATTTCTGTTTTGAAAGGCTTTCGGACAGGTGAGCGGATTGCGGAATATTTCTATTGCAGTCGGTCCAGTGCGAAGGCCGGCCGTTCGTTTCCAGATCGATAGAATGAGGTATCGCCCAAAGCCTATCGTCGATAGGCAAATGAGACGCGGCACCTTACGCAATGTTTTCGGGCAGGAAATATAAAATCCTATTCCGGGCAACGCGCATCAAGTGTTGCAAGATCAACAAAGGCGAAATTGCTTCGGAGCCGCTGGCATTGCTCCAGGCTTCGCTCAATGCTTCGCCGAATCCGCCAATGGATCATTGCCTTCCACAAAGAGCGCCATCAAATCCTCAACCGAAAGTTTTCCGATTCCTTCAGTTCCGGAAAGCAGCGAATCCGCCAGATCGCGTTTCGCCGAATGGAGCCTTAGGATCTTTTCTTCGACGGTGTTTTCGGTCACAAGCCTGTAAACGGTTACCGGACGGGTTTGTCCGATTCTATGCGCGCGATCCGTTGCCTGATCCTCGACAGCGGGATTCCACCAAGGGTCAAGGTGAACGACATAGTCGGCGGCCGTAAGGTTCAGCCCCGTACCGCCCGCCTTGAGGCTGATCAGGAACACGTCACCCTCTCCTCTCTGAAACGCGTCGATCGCCTCCTGCCGTTTCTTCGGTGCGGTCGATCCGTCAAGATACTGGTATTTGGTTCCCCTTTCCTGAAGCCGCTTTTCAACGATCTTAAGATGCTTTACAAATTGGCTGAATACGAGCGCTTTGTGTTGGTTGTCGAGAAGGTCGTCGAGAATCTCTTCAAACAGCGAAAGTTTGCTGCTTTCAATTGAGAGGGTCTCATCGACGAGCCGCGGATTGCAGCACGCAAGCCGCAGCCGTGTAAGCTCGGCAAAAATGCGGAATCTCACGTCCTTGTCATCACTGGCGGCATTCTCCAACGATGCCAGCGCGTCGCGTCTGAGCGATTCGTAAAAGGCGCGCTCATTTTCCGACATCTCAACATTGAGAACAATCTCGGTCTTCTCCGGCAGATCGTCCAAAACCTCGTTCTTCCTTCTACGCAGTACAAACGGCTTGATAACTCTCTGAAGCGTTCGTTTCGCGGCCTCGTCGTTGTCGCGCTCAATCGGAGTCGCGAACTTTTCGTTAAAGAAATCGAGTGTCCCCAACAGTCCCGGATTCAGAAAATTCATCAGGTTCCAAAGTTCGCCAAGATGATTTTCTATCGGCGTTCCGGTTGTTATCAGCTTGAAACCGCCCTTTAGTTTCATCGCTGTCTTTGATCGCTTGGTCGCCCGATTCTTGATCGCCTGAGCTTCGTCGAGAACTACGGTTGCAAATTCCTTCTCGATCAATCTCGATTCTTCAATCGACAGGAGCCCGTATCCGCACACAAGCACGTCATACTTTCCAAGCCTTTCGATCATCGCCGTCCGGTCGCCCGGGCCAAAGATGTGGAAATTGAGCGTTGGCGCAAAACGAGCCGCCTCGTTCACCCAATTTCTGCAAACGCTTACAGGAGCAACAACCAAAGCCGGACCGAGTTCCGCTCGATCCACAAGCACCGCCAGCGACTGAAGCGTTTTACCGAGACCCATGTCGTCGGCGAGGCAAGCACCGACTCCCCACTTTGCGAGCCGGCTAAGCCAATCAAACCCCTCTCGCTGATACTGCCTTAGATTTGCGTCAAACGTACTCGGCAATACCGGCACGAAATTCCTCGCCTCTTCGATTCGGCGCGTTCTTTCCTTCCAGGCCTTGTCGCTTCGAAAAGAACCAACCTGATCGCCGAAGTCGTCCAAGACTCCCGTTCTCAGGGAATTGACGCGGCCTTTTTGATCAAGCACCCGATCGATCGAGTCGAGATACTTGCGGAGCTTTTCGGTGATCGCGACGAACTGCCCGTCGGAGAGTTCGATGTAGTTGCCCGTTGTTTCCGGCAAGATCCTTCGAAGCTCCTGAAGCGTCAGAACGAGATTCTCATTGACGGCCAATTCACCCGATACCTCAAACCAGTCGTTCTTGCCTTTCGCGGCAAGTTTCAAATTTCCGAAATCCGCTGCGCCGGCGAGCCTGATCTTCTCCCCCTTCGTCCATTCCAAAATCACCCCACCGCTTTTTCGCGGCTTGTCCAATTCGGCAAGTACGGTGAGACATTCGGCGACATCCGCCAGATCCCACTCCAAATTCGGGTTGGTGTGTGGCGAAAGCAACGAACATTCCTCACCAAAACGATCAAGACGATTTTTTTCCTCAGCAAGGTCTCGCTTGGTCCGCGTTTTCCTGCCCTTCAACTCCGCAACAACCGATTCGTTTCCCCGACCGGGCTTGAAATACGGCGGTGAATCGCCAAACGGTTTTACAAACATCTCGACGCGAAAGCCGTCTCCTCTCTGCGTAAAAAGAACATGAAGACGCGGGTCGGCTTCCACCGACGGCAGTTCTTCGAGATATTCTTCCAAATCAGTATGAATCGTCAGCGACTTCGAAACCGCGCGAATCGCATTCCCAAGCAATTCTCTGCCTTCCCTTGGAACAACCAGTTTTTTATTTGAAAACGATCTGAGTATGTCCAAATGCTCGCTTCTGACGTCGAGAGCCAAGTACCGCGCCTCCGTTTCCTTGATCAGGTTCAGCCCTTCTTTCTTGAAATCGCGGTCAAACGAAACCACGATATTCTCGTCTTTTTCGGTGAGTACAAGTGCCGGTTCCGCAACCGTTATCTCTACCGGAGTTTCATTCTTGCCCGCGATAAACACCAATGGATGCCCCTGAAGCTCACGCAGGCCCTTTTCCCAATCAAAATAGTAAAAATCCTTCGAATGATAATATGAACCGCGTTCGCGCTTGAGTCCGGCACTTGTAACCTTCAAGTCTTCCGGTTTCAGGTGCGGATACTTCCCTTCATAAAGTCTCTTAAGCGCTATGTTTCGTGCAACTGACCAACCGCGGGAAGTGGTCTTTTGCTCCTTTGGCTGGATCTTCTTTCGCTTTGGATCGATCTCCCAAATAACCCTGTATTCTGTATCTTTTCCCGCCTTCTTCGAATCTTGGGACGAGGATTCGGCCAATGTCAGAATCGCACCCAATGCGCGCTCCCAATTCGAGAGTCTCGGAATCAGGTTCCCGACCGGTTCGAATCCCAGATCGTTAAATCTTGCACGCAAAGTCGAAGAATACGCCTTTACGTCGGCATTCCTCGCCTTCAAAAGATTGAACTGTTCGAATGCCAGCCAGTCGAGTTTGGAATGTGCTATTGAGTTGATGATCTCTACCGGCGGAAGCGTCGGGTTCAATTCACGCAGGATCGCGCTGACAATTGCGAGAATCAGGAGGGTTCCGTTTCCTTGAACAAAAATCCGATTGAGAGAATCGATCGCTCCCTCGGGGTTGCTCCTTAGGAAATTGGAAATGGCAATCAGAGAGTAAGCTGAAACCGAGTGATCTTGTTGCTTTTGCGAATAGTCGAAAATCTCCTTCGCAATGACGTGAAACCTTCCTTCGTTTGTCTTGTAAAGCGCAAGCCCATAAAAAAAGACCGACCAATGATCTGGAAACCCGATTCTCTTGCGATTCGCCGCCCGCCAGTTTTTGATCATCAACTCAAGCTCGAGGGCCGCATCGTGGTATTCCTTCTTCAGAAAATGTATGACCCCCATAATTTGGGATCTTCCGATCTCATTGAGTTCTTCCGCGGCATTGGCGGCATCGGCCAGATTGCCCTCAAAGAGATTCTCTTCCGCGAGCTTTCGCAATAGGAACTTTGAACTCATCAGACCGGTCTTTCCGGCGACGTCCCAGAACTTGTCGGTCGGCTCAAATCGGGATTGGGCGACGACCAGGCAAATATAGATGGTCTGCAATTTGAGTTCAGGCGGCAGAGCCTCGAAAATTTCAAGCTGAAAATCGAGATAAAAAATCGATTCAAGCAGTTCGCCGATTGAAAATTGGCCGGTCAATTCAAAAATCTGGGCGGCATAGATCTCGGCACTCTCGCTATCGCCGACATAAATGGAGATCCGCAGATCCCTCATCAACGACCAATACGTGTCGTTGTGGTTATAGTCGAAACCGTACTGCGAAGCACTGGCTTCCCTCTTGATTCTTTGCCTGTAAAGCCGAAGCACTTCCTCAAACGAGCTATCATTCATGAACTCGCGCATCAAACGGCTCGCCATCAAAGGATCGGAAATCTGAAATTGCGAAGGTCCGCGTTCGGAATGCTCCATCAAAACGCCATTATCAAGCCATTTTTGCCGAAACTCCTTGATCTCCTTTTGAGTAATCCGAAGATTGGTTTGACTGCGGATCTCAAGCTTGACGGCGCGGTCATAAAGCCTCGACTGCGTCATAGGTTCATAGAGAAACGCGAGCACCTTCAGAAGCCTGATGTCAGTCTCACTGGCGTACTTTAGTTTTTTGAACTTCTTTTTGATTTCCTTATACATTTTCGAAAATACACATACCCAAGCGAACCAAACCAACACCATACAAAGCAATGCCGATGGCGAACGGGTCCCTGAACGAAAAAACAAACTCTAAAGGAACCGGAAGTATCGCACATTTGAGAGGCACTTTGAATCGCCGAGTGCCGAAATAAATTTATCTGACAGCTTCGCCAACAAGAATCAAAGTCTGATTCTCCCGAACATTTCCGTTCTTCGGGAGCGCTTATCGCCTTTCGGCATCGAGGGAATCTTCACTTCCAACAAGCTCCGGCCGGAGCCGAATACGGCAGTGCTAAACGCCTTTCGGCATCGAAGGAATCTTCACTTTGCTGGCTGCGCAAGTTCCTCCGCATACATTGTTGTGCTAAACGCCTTTCGGCATCGAAGGAATCTTCACAGTGGTTAAAAGCGTCATGTATGGCGAATCCGATTTGTGCTAAACGCCTTTCGGCATCGAAGGAATCTTCACTCGTCAGACCCCATCTCAAACAGCCGTATTTGTTCGTGCTAAACGCCTTTCGGCATCGAAGGAATCTTCACAATCTCAACTCTGTTACGCAGTTGAACGAGGTCGAGGTGCTAAACGCCTTTCGGCATCGAAGGAATCTTCACTCCCGTGCGACTCCAACTCGTCCCACGTGATCTCGAGTGCTAAACGCCTTTCGGCATCGAAGGAATCTTCACGCCGATGTCGCCGCCCATGTAGTGAATCAGCTTTTGGGAGTGCTAAACGCCTTTCGGCATCGAAGGAATCTTCACGTTCCGAAGATCCTTTATACCGACAACGATCAAATGTGCTAAACGCCTTTCGGCATCGAAGGAATCTTCACTCCGGGACTCTGTCGCCCGAATTCGACCGCGTTGCGGTGCTAAACGCCTTTCGGCATCGAAGGAATCTTCACGAATCACCGTCAAGCTCAAGTTTCCAATTATCAAACAGTGCTAAACGCCTTTCGGCATCGAAGGAATCTTCACAGTATCCGACTGCGTTTTCCAATACTATTCTGTCACGTGCTAAACGCCTTTCGGCATCGAAGGAATCTTCACAAAAACCGTTCTTTCACTGGATCGCATATAAATAGCGGTGCTAAACGCCTTTCGGCATCGAAGGAATATTCACGGTCCGGACCAAAGAAGAACATCGCTTTTGGTGCGTGGTGCTAAACGCCTTTCGGCATCGAAGGAATCTTCACAGTTTGCGAACATCGGAGGCGCAAGGCGCGTTGTTTGAGTGCTAAACGCCTTTCGGCATCGAAGGAATCTTCACTCCGGTGGAAATTTTCGGCGACTCGAACACAAAATTGTGCTAAACGCCTTTCGGCATCGAAGGAATCTTCACGATACCGGCGACGGGCTGAACATCACCGCGCTTTCCGTGCTAAACGCCTTTCGGCATCGAAGGAATCTTCACGCCGCTTTCTGGTTGAATTGGTCCCGCGCCTTTTCGTGCTAAACGCCTTTCGGCATCGAAGGAATCTTCACAAAAGGCGCAGGCGGTCGGGCTTCAAACCGAAGAGGAGTGCTAAACGCCTTTCGGCATCGAAGGAATCTTCACAACAATCGACGGCCTTGACGATCCATTTTTGAGTATGTGCTAAACGCCTTTCGGCATCGAAGGAATCTTCACCCTTGCCATCCTTTAGGTTGAGAATGTTGTTAATGAGTGCTAAACGCCTTTCGGCATCGAAGGAATCTTCACGAATCTCCGTGGGTTTCCTTCACAACACCGACAAGTGCTAAACGCCTTTCGGCATCGAAGGAATCTTCACACGTATGGGATTCCTTCCATTGTGCTTTACGGCCTGTGCTAAACGCCTTTCGGCATCGAAGGAATCTTCACCTCGGAAAGGCGGCGCATCTTGGCGGATTGCTACTGTGCTAAACGCCTTTCGGCATCGAAGGAATCTTCACAGAAGGGGTTGATCATTTTAATCACAACCGGAGAAGGTGCTAAACGCCTTTCGGCATCGAAGGAATCTTCACCCGTAAAATCCCTCGACTCAAAATTCTGGTTCATGGTGCTAAACGCCTTTCGGCATCGAAGGAATCTTCACGTACGGTAACGCTGTACATGAAACGCCCCCATTGTGGTGCTAAACGCCTTTCGGCATCGAAGGAATCTTCACTTAAAAGAATTTTCAAGAAGATGCCCTAGGACTTGGTGCTAAACGCCTTTCGGCATCGAAGGAATCTTCACCATCCGAAGATGCATATGAGTATAAGTATCCTTGCGTGCTAAACGCCTTTCGGCATCGAAGGAATCTTCACACGATACGCAAATCGGGCAACTAGCCAACAAACGTTTTGGTGCTAAACGCCTTTCGGCATCGAAGGAATCTTCACGAGCTGTATGAGGGCGAGGACGCGGTTAAGGCGAAGTGCTAAACGCCTTTCGGCATCGAAGGAATCTTCACGCGAATCCCGCTCTTTCACGAGATCGCCCGCAAGCGGTGCTAAACGCCTTTCGGCATCGAAGGAATCTTCACGCTTCGCTTTGAACCGTACAATGGCTTGCCTAGAGGGTGCTAAACGCCTTTCGGCATCGAAGGAATCTTCACGCTAAAACCGATACGTGGATGGAAGACCCTGCTCCGGTGCTAAACGCCTTTCGGCATCGAAGGAATCTTCACAGAGTATAAGCATCGCAGCACTAAAAAGCATCGTCGTGCTAAACGCCTTTCGGCATCGAAGGAATCTTCACCGGATTAGGTAACGGGTCATCTAATGACTCAATCAGTGCTAAACGCCTTTCGGCATCGAAGGAATCTTCACTTTGGAAGGCAGGATAGGGGTTTATATTCACTTTTGGGTGCTAAACGCCTTTCGGCATCGAAGGAATCTTCACGGTAAAACCGCGTTGGCGATGCAAATTGCGGATTAGTGCTAAACGCCTTTCGGCATCGAAGGAATCTTCACGATCATCCGTTGACACGCGTTCCGTTGATGTTTTCGGTGCTAAACGCCTTTCGGCATCGAAGGAATCTTCACAGCGTACAAACGTGAGTTTCTCGGTGTTCTCTGCGTGCTAAACGCCTTTCGGCATCGAAGGAATCTTCACCTAACGGTCAACGCGGTCAAAATCGGCCGCCCGAGTGCTAAACGCCTTTCGGCATCGAAGGAATCTTCACTTGACTGTACTGACCTGTAAGCTTTCCTGTCGTGGTGCTAAACGCCTTTCGGCATCGAAGGAATCTTCACGCGGGCGAAATTCACAGGATCCCCGGAAACAAGTCTGTGCTAAACGCCTTTCGGCATCGAAGGAATCTTCACGAAGCCAAAAATTCTATTTGGCATCGATTCCTCCGGGTGCTAAACGCCTTTCGGCATCGAAGGAATCTTCACACGGCAATTTCCTCGACCAGAAGCTCGATGTCCTCGTGTGCTAAACGCCTTTCGGCATCGAAGGAATCTTCACCGGCCGATCGAACAGCCATAGATTCGCGGGGATGGAGGTGCTAAACGCCTTTCGGCATCGAAGGAATCTTCACTGAATTGCAACGTTGTCGGATCAACGATGTGAATGTGCTAAACGCCTTTCGGCATCGAAGGAATCTTCACTACTTATCCCTTTTCCGGAAGAGATGCCCGAACGGCCGGTGCTAAACGCCTTTCGGCATCGAAGGAATCTTCACAGTTGGGAGGCGATCTTGTTGAATTGGCCAAAGGCGGGTGCTAAACGCCTTTCGGCATCGAAGGAATCTTCACCCAATACAACTAATGGAGGTTGAAATGAACGAAAAGTGCTAAACGCCTTTCGGCATCGAAGGAATCTTCACCGGCGTCAGTCCGATTGAAGCGCAAATGCTTTTTCAGTGCTAAACGCCTTTCGGCATCGAAGGAATCTTCACAGGGAATGGTCGCGCTGTTGAGCTTTATCGCGCTGTAGTGCTAAACGCCTTTCGGCATCGAAGGAATCTTCACTTCCGGAAACATGTCCATAACGACTATATGCACTTCCTGTGCTAAACGCCTTTCGGCATCGAAGGAATCTTCACGGAAGAAGCGATCGCGAGGCAGATGGAAGTACTAGTGCTAAACGCCTTTCGGCATCGAAGGAATCTTCACCATCAACTATCAGCTGGATTTTATCGGCTTCGGAGTGCTAAACGCCTTTCGGCATCGAAGGAATCTTCACCTCCAATATCAGTTCCTTTTTTGAACGCCTTTGAAAGTGCTAAACGCCTTTCGGCATCGAAGGAATCTTCACCGGTTTGATCGAACGGATCAAAATCAAGATTCGCGTCAAGTGCTAAACGCCTTTCGGCATCGAAGGAATCTTCACGATCCAAGCGTAAAGCGTTACGGTGTTGCGACGGTGTGCTAAACGCCTTTCGGCATCGAAGGAATCTTCACTTCCGTATTTCTTGTTCAGCGGCATATCGCAAACGTGCTAAACGCCTTTCGGCATCGAAGGAATCTTCACGCCGGTTCACAACGATATCATCTTCGCAAACTGCGTGCTAAACGCCTTTCGGCATCGAAGGAATCTTCACTTATCTCCCAGGCCTACATTGCCTGGATCCTCGGTGTGCTAAACGCCTTTCGGCATCGAAGGAATCTTCACTGCGTGTATGCTAACTTGTTTCTTTTGAGAAGTTAAGCGGAGTGTTGCGGGTAACCTTTGTGGCAGCGCGAGTCGAGGCGAGCTGAGGAGTTCAAAGCCTTCGCCGGGATGCCGGTAAACTATTGACTTTGAATAGTTTATCAGATTTTCAAGCACTTTGAACAATCCACTCGCCTCTAACTTGTTGTATTTCTTGACGTTATCTCCAATTGTCAAAGATCTCTGATTTGACAAGTGAAGATCCATGAATTCGCGGTTTTTCGAAAATTTTTAAGCGAATCCGAACTTCTTGTCCTCAATTGTCCAGGCCTCAGGTCGATTCAAAGACATTGTCTTCCGTTCGCACTTTTCGCAAACCCTGAGAATCAATAGTTTATCTTCCGATGCAAGGATTCTCTCAAGCTCCCAGCGTAACTTCTCAGCATCCAACGCAGTTAGCCTGCATCGGAAAATTGAGTATTGAAGCCGCCTTCCGTAACCATTTAGCTTTCTGTAAACCCTTCGCCACCTTTTCGGCTCGGTGATGTCATAGGATACTACGTACCAGTTTTTTTCTGCCATACTTATTACTACCTCAGGCGAGTTCGTGCAAAGAGTCCTTTTGGATCAACCAAAACTTCGGTCGAAGCTAGATTGTCGGTCCATTCTTTCTCCAGCAGCCTTACTTCAAGTTCCAAATGCCGTGCATACGAAAGCGAGTATCCGATGACGGGATGCTTCCATTGGGCGGACTTGCGTTTTTCATAAATTTCTATGAACTTCTTTCGACCGCTATCGGAGAGCCAAACTTGTTCGCCGGCAATTGAGAAATCTTCGGATTCATCCCATTGCCTCCGATTGATCGAACCAATGGCGGGCAAATCGACCAGTGAAACCCGGAAAATCTCCAAGAGATCAAGCGAAAGCGGTTGAGCCTGAGAACGAGGAGTGTGAAAAAAACCGAGGCAAGGATCGAGGCCGACCGTCAATATCGCGTTGGTAATGTCCTTGAGCAAAAGGGCATACCCAAACGACAACATGGCGTTGCACCTATCTTTGGGCGGTCTCCTGTTTCTGCCTTCTGGTCTCATCAAGGACGTGGATTCTAGTGAAATGAGATGCGGAAGCGCCCCAAAATAAAAAGCTCCTGCTTTGCCTTCGAATCCTCTCAATGAATCAATGTCTTTGGCACGCCGAAGCGGTGACATTAGTTTTCGAATTCCTGCTATAGCATCAGAGACGCTCTCAACATCCCTTCCTTGCTCCCGGCTTGCTCGAAGCAAAAAGCTCAATTGACTTCTTACTTTGGCTTCAACCAACCTTTTTGCCAGCGCGAACTTAAACAACTCATTCGACAATGCGGCATATTGCCTGATCCTTCGCTGAACCGACCCGAGACCACTTGACCACGAGCCCATGTATTTGCCACCGTAGCTGATCCAATGGACGCCAAGGTTTTTGTCGGAACAAAGTCTCAGCGCCTGGGTTGAAATCTGGGCAAAACCATGGATTACGACTTGAGCGATTTCCTGCGTAGGGTAAGTTTCCTTATCGCCGGTTTCCGGCGACCAAATCTCCAACTGTTCGCCTTTTTTGCCAACCTTTGCACCATTTGTGAGAACGTGCAAAACCTGCCTGTCTTCAATTGGCGGGAACAACTGGAGCACTGTGTCCGTCTCCTTATTAGACGATTTTCCATTCTCGTCGCGTACGAGTCGATCAACAAGTCTCGCTTCCTCAGGAAGGCAAACAGGTGCGAGCGAACACTTTGCACATAGTCGCTCGTTAACGGAGACCGGAGGCCTGTCCAGGGATTGCTGGAGCGTTCGAGCCCTTGCCAAATGACTTCGGAAGTCTTTTCGCGCTTCCTCATCGACAGGAACCCTAACCATCACATTGTCGGCGTGATAACGAATGCGTCCTTCTGGAATTGTCTGACCAAAATGTTCTTCAGCAAGTAGGGAATAGGCGATCACTTGAAGCCTGTCCGAATCCCAGGCCGCTGGTAATGAATCCTTCGATTTCGCAGATCTTCCTCGCTTGTGTTCGTAAGGAATAATCTTCCCGTCTCGCTTTCTAATGCAATCGACCTTGCCAATAAGTCCAAGCGAATTTGATTCCATCAGAACGTTTAGAATCTCGTCATCTTCTTCACGTTCTATCTCCACATGAAGCGTCCGTCCCGCATAGACTCGTTCGTCAGCGATTCGAATGCGTTCGACTTCCTCAAGAAAAAACAAACGCTCGCAATAGGCGAGCGCATGAAGTGAATGTACAGTTAACGGTGTTTCCATTGAAGCCTCCTAGAAATTAAAATCGCCGCAAGGCGTCAATGGAATCCAGAACTGAACTGATTGAGTTAGTCGTACGAAGTTTGAGTCCAGGCATTCGCGGGCAATTCACCCTGGATGTCATCTCGTGGCACGTAGATGTCTGAGATCGTTTTTGAATTGTCAAAGCGATCGATTCCGACATATAAGCGACAAGAGCCCCTTACATTTGTTTCGCCCTTTTCGTGTCTTAGATACCAAATCGCTCCGGCTGGCCGCTCCTCATGCACATCAATCTTGCTAAAGAGTAAATTGTTATCTCCGGCGAATGGCAAACCGTACTTACGGTCTATTTCGCCTCTCAGCCCCGCAATCACTTTATTCTGCAGTGACAGGTCGTCAGTGCGAACACCGATCACGCCAACATAGTCGGTTAAAATCTCTCGGCGCACCGGAGTAATCCAAAATTTGGCACCTTTTGCCAATGAAGCAATCTCTTTTCCTGAATTCCCGACTGGGTAACTATGCAGTTGCTGATAGATCGTCGCTCGTCCTGGCGATGATAAAAGGCCTGTCGCCAACTCGATTTTTGGCAACCCTTTCCGGATTCCAGTAGTCAAGCGATTCTCGGAATCTCTCATTTCAATACCAGCGAGGTTCAAAATCAACCCGTAAGCAGCTGATGGAGGAATCACCGGAGCACTGCTACGATATACGCCCGCCTGGAAAGCCCTAAAAGCGGCAAAGGGCGCCTCAATTCTTAACCAAAAACAGCTCATATTTACCTCTGATCAAGAAACGCTTCACCGATCTCCGACAATAATACCTGCGGGTTGTCGAAGAACTTGACTCCCTCCCCTTCAAGACGCCCTCGTTCCTCTAGATCCATATCCCTTGCGATCTGACCCCCAATCCAGAATTCAGAGCCAGGTAAATCGTCCTTATTTATACGGCTTAATTCCGCAAACTCCCCGTTTTCATTAAACCCATAGGTATCAAACCCCGCGACCAAGCTTTTTGATATACGGGCTACGATGCTCTTTGGAGACATCTCATACAGACTCCTTGCGTGTCCTCCCGCCACGTTCGCCAATTCTCCAATGGATTCAAGTAGAGCTTTTGTCCATTGAGGCTGGGCTTTGCAGTCAATACCCGCCATAGCAAATGGGTATTGATATGCGGTGTGAATTGCCTCACGGTGAATCAGTGCTGATGTTGAGGAATTCTTCCATGGACTTGGTTCAGCGTTCAGAGGCGATTGATGAAATACTGCATTAAAGCGATACGGAAGCACCGAAACCGCCATATTCATTCTAAATACGCTATCGCGCTTTGAGGGAAGCCCTTTGTTCTTGTCGATCGCTTTTTTGTCTGCGACCATAAAACCAAAAAGAAAATCATCAGCGAATTTCTCTGCATCGGGAAATTCCTTGAATTCTACAGCGAGTTGGTCGAGATCATGTCGGCGTTTTCGATTGATCACCTCATCTTCCAATTTCAGTGCCAACAACTCCCGCAGTGCGTTGCGCATTGATTCTGGGCTTATGATCGTATGATCCTTGCCATTCTTCGAAATTTTCTGAAGCACCGTGCGATTCTCTTCTGATTCTCCACGATAGTTAGAACTCGGGGCCGCGTACGTCAAAACGGATGCGAATAGATTCTTGCTCATTTATGTTGTTCTCCTAATTACAATTAGCCCTTCGCCGACAATGCCAGCATTGTGAGTGTACGAACCCTGTCCGTATCTTGATAGAGGTTCGTGCTTAAAGTTCCGTAGCCTTCCTCATTAAGGAATTGCGGATATGCACATAACGTCGATGCAAAATAATCGATGAAATCTGCATCCGTCCGACTTCGAATGGCAAGGAATGCCTCTCTCGCAACTTTCCGTTTTTTCTCGTTGTAATCAACTTCTTTAGGAGTGCCCTTAAAGCCCTCTGCCCATTCAAGTTGATACTTTGATCTAAGCTTTGACGAAACATACACTCCAACCAGACGATAGACTATAGCTTCAATTGTCAGCGACTTCGGAACTTCCGTGCTCGTGTCCATTTCAATTTCTCCCTTGTTTTTAATTGCCACCCCAAATTGCTCAAAAGCCTTGCGAACATCTCTTCGAAACCACTCGTTCCCAATAGCTTGTTCTTTATCAACTTTGCTCAATAGCGCACCAAATCCATGAAACCAATCCCTTTCTTCGAGAACATTTGCCAGTAGCTGCTTTCTGAACACCGGATCATTGAATCTCTTTTTTATGTTCTCGTACCTATCTATCGTTTCTCGGATCGGATCAATTCTTGAATTGCTCCATAGCCGCACATTGTTTCCATCTTTTTCAACGTGCAGGACGTCAACCCCCAAAAGCAGATCCGCAATTTGGAAATCAACTTTTGTTGCGATTCTGTGGCTAAGCTTCATCATGAAGTCAAATGCACCCTCAGAAGCGATATCGATAACAGCCTCTTTTGGCCGATAACCCATCATTTCCGCTCCGCGGGCTTGAAGAACGTCCGGAAATTCCTCACAAAAAATCTCAAGGTGAGCTACGTCAGGAACCGCAAGCACGTAGCCCCAGTCTTTACTTGTCGTTTTCTTGGCCTTTCGATCAAAGCTCCATTCAATTGGAAGGTATATCTGGGCAACAAATACCCAAAAATGAAGCAAGAACTGGAATCTTGCGCGGTCCTTGAATGGAACGTTTTCCGCATTGCTGGCCTGAGCGCCAATAAAGTATGTGCTGGGTAATTCGACCGCGCGATCTCCGCCCTTCAACAATTCATTCCATACCTTTACCGCATCTTCCGAAAACTTTGTTCCAGCTCTTACTTCATAAGGTCTTCTTGTAGCCGGAACGCCACGAAGAATACTCCAAATCATATCTCTCCAGAGCTTTATCCAAATCTCAGTATCACTTCGGTCATAGTCACATAGGAAAGCTCCCTTGGGAATTGTTTTAGGATATACGTACACAGTTCTCGTTTTGGTCGCGCCACCATAATCCGTTGACGTTACCGTTTCTTCACGAATTGGGGGGATCTCCTGACCAGTCTTGTCTTTGCGACGTGTATTTTGTTGAACCTCTCCTTCGGATGCGGCATACAAAAAGTCAAACAATGAAACAAGCCCATCCTTGTCAAGAGAAATCCTAGCTCCTGTTTCGCCAACGTGCTCCAATCGCAGAGTCCCTTCGATATTCGGTTGCCCTTGAAGCCATTGCAACATCATCACCAGGCCCGCTAGCCCGGCCCGATGTTGCGAAGACGGGAGTTCGGCGAGTTCGTACTCCAACGTTATTACATCAATCATCTTGAATCTCCGTTTGAAACCCGTACAGCCGATCGTATCGATCGGCGGGAGCGACACTCAAGTACTTGGGAAATCCAGGTGGTTTTTCAAACTCACCCAAAACAAATCGCTTTGGCACATTCACAATAAAGGCATCAATCGGTTCCTTCTTCGAAAGGAGCTGCTGCACTTTAACAAGATCATTGAACTCGGATTTTTCGCTCCAGAGTATAGAGGGCCTTGCAAAATCATTCGACTCCCTGAATCCAGCACCCGGCACGGCGAAGTATCCGCTGCTCAGAAACGGCGCGAAATCAGTAAGCAAGAGTGGAACTCTTTGCGCGTGCTCTTCCAATTTTTCCGCCAAATCCTTTTGAGAAATGTTCTTTGGGGGCAGATCTTTCAAAAACTCAAGGGCGGGCTCAAGATCCTCTTTCATGTCGTAAGGTGCCCCGCTTTCCGGCATGTACGTGACCAATCTGGAGCGGAATTCATCGCCACGAGCCAAATGCCTGTTTGACCGACCAAATCTCTGCACCAACGAGGTGATTGGTGCGACCTCTGTAATCAGCACGTCGGCATCCAAGTCAAGACTCATCTCGCAAACTTGGGTAGTAACTGCAAGGCATGGCTCCTTGATTTGTTTGAACGCGGCTATTGTTTCCTCGTGCCGACGCTTTCTATCTATAAGTCGATATCGGCTATGGTAAACAAGAGGAGGGATCCCGACTTCCTTCTCAATCCTTCGCGAAATGCGCTGACATCTATTAACAGTATTGACGACCCACAGAACCCTTTTGCCTTTTTCGAATTCGAGCTTGGCGACTCGCATAGCTTCAGATTCATTGCCGACAAGTTCGAGGTCATACCGGGGATGAGACTCGGCCCTTCTCAGGTCATCAAGCAACTTGTATTCTTCATCGCTCGGAAAGACTCGCAGACCGATTTCACTTAACATTTGCTTGCGGGAATTTGGAAGCGTGGCGGTCATGCATAATACTGGAACATCGAACTGCTTCAGGAAACAAACGAGTGTTTCGAACATCCGCCGGTCAAAACTATGCACTTCATCAACTATCACTACGCCATCCGCGAGTGCGGGAAGCAAACAAATGCTTGAATAGTTGTGCTCCATAAAACTTAGGAACTGATCGACGGTCGCGCTAAAGTATTTCTTGCCCCAAAAACCCAAAGCAAATAGTCGGGCATTGGTTTCGTAGTTTTTGTCCCGTGTCGCTTCTGAAGGATTCTCAGCGATTCCCTGCAACTCATATTTTGAAGAGCCATGAAGCAACCCCGCTTCTGATTCAGGCGCGTGCCCGACATAGTCTTTGAACCCCTCTGTGGCAGTTCCGCGAGTTGGATAAAGGAAAATTACTTTGCTGAATTCACCCGAACACGTCTGCGCTTCCGCCCATTTCCAAGCCGCAATCGTTTTTCCGGCGCCGCATGCTGCGAGCATCAATGCACGGGATCCCAACTGCGAGGCGTTTATCTGAAAGTCATTCCATCTAATCGGTCTATCTCCAAAAATTTCCTTGCCCCTCTTGTCAACAATGGCGTCGGATATCTCGCCGTTTTTAATTGACGGAGAGTGAGCTTTCTCGTCTATCCAGTCGCTAATAACCTCGTCTTCTCTTACCAACCCCGAGGCAACAGCATCGCTTGCTATCAAGGCCGCTTTGACAGCAAGCGATAACTGGAGACGCCTGTTATCTCTTCGAGCAGTTCGCCTGAATTGTCTTGCACGTTCTAGTCCGCTCATCAACGCCTCATTCCACGGCGCAATATCAGACCACATTCTATGGTCCAATCTCATAGAATTGGATAACTCGGCAACTGATCTAATCCGATCGAAGACAGATGAAATCTGCTCATGTGAAAGAAACAATCCAATTGAAGTCCTTTCCTTTGGCTGCATCCATTTCCACTGATCTACGTCCGCCGATGCTTTCAAATGATGTGAAAGGACAGCGGAAGTAATCACGCAATGATCAATCAGTTCGTTCTCAACCAACCACTCTCTTACTTCTGACAAATGCAAAAGCAACGCGCTGAGATGCTCGTGTCGTATGGATTGAGGTCGGAATGTACCTTCATTGTTCCCCACAGCATTTTGAAAATCTTCATTCGCTTTCCCAATGTCGTGAAAAAGCGCGGCGACTCTTAGGTTCAAAACAAACTTCTCTACCTCAAGATTTCCTGTAATCCGAAAAAACCGACACCAATTCCTGCCAAATCGCTTCTTTGGATCAAAGATCCGCATTGAACAGAATTCCGTATCAATCAAATGCTGCTGCAACGAAAGCGTTGTTTTTCCAGGTCGCACGCTTTTTGCCAACAATTCACGAGGATATTGAGCCAACTCCTTATTCCCCCTCAAAACTGCTCGGCTTGGCTATTGGATTGAATACTCCGCATCCCATTGCGCGCCTACCTCCCAAGCCGATTGACTGCAACTTGAGCGAATCGTCTTCGCTAAGTCCCTTAACAATCAAGGAAAAGCCGACTACCTTCTTGCCCTTTATGGTGATGATTCGCCGGTGTCTCGCATAAGCCTCCTTTGGTATCTCGATTGGCGCATCAATTTCCAAAGCTTCAAGCAATTCGCGTTTTGCCGTCTCAAGAAACTTCTCCACCGTTTCGGAGTTCTTGAACGTGACGATTCTCGAGTAGAGCAGGTCAGACGATCTGAGCGGATATGCCGTCGGAACACCAAGCTGAATAATATGTCCGCCAATATCAAGTTTCTTGCCTGCCAAATCAAGAACGTCTCCGAACCTATCCGCAGGAATTCTCAAACGAAGACTACCTCCGCGCGAAGGCAAGGATACAAGCCCTTTTTCAAATGGTATTCCGCTGATCAATTCAAGACCGAACCATCGGTTTTCATCTTCCAACCCGTGGATTTCTGGCTTGATTTGACTGATCGCCGAATACAGTCCATAACCATGATCGGAAGGTATTTTCGAACCTTTTACCGGGAATCTAACTACGATACGTGTCTCTCTGTTCATTTCAGTATTTCCAAAGCCTTTTCAAGCTTTTTCTTGACCATAGATATCAATTTTTTCGGCTTCACCACACGGCAGTGATCCGCATACGTAAGGCAGAACCTCGCTACCGCCTCAAGTCCTTCTTCGCCGACGCTAAAACACAGCCGCAGCTCGCCATTAGCCAACTCCTCACGAACCTCGTCGGAATGGAAGGAGGTTCTTTCGCGAATCCATTGCGCCTGATATGCATCGAATTCGAGGACAACATATGTGGGTTTCCCGCCCTTCATCATATTGAAACCGCTTCGAATGTAGTCATCGGAATTCCAATTGGGTTGTCTTTCAAAGTATCTTCCAGTGCAACTGAAGTTAGACATTCTCCCAACATGAAAGTCTCGAAATCCCTTTGCCTTGGTATCGAATGAAATCGCGTACCAGTCACCTGCGAAGTTATGGAGTGCGTGAACATCAGCGCTCCTTCGCGAATGCTCCCGCTTATGCGGCGAAAAGTAGTCGAATTCAATCTTCTCTTGCGATATGCAAGACTTCGCAACTTTTTCCAACAGAGCAGGATCCACGGTCGCATACGGAGTTGATTGAAAGCTGCTTCCAGACGCCAATGTGGATAGGTTTATGGAGACGTGTTCCGGAAGCATCGATGCAAACTTTCCCAGAGAAATTCTCAGTTTCGAGGCATACTCGTGTTGTCCGATAAACCGTAGCGATTGCTCTGCAATAAAGAAGGCCAGCATATCTCCCTCGGTTAGTTTTTGAGTCGGCAACTGCCAGAACTTGTCTGTAAAGCAATATCCCTTTTTCCGCTTATCGTAAATAAGTGGCGCACCGAATTCCTTAAGTCGATCAAGATGCCGCTGAATCGTTCTCTTGCTCAGTTCAAGTTCTTCCGCCAATGTTTGGAGTGACGGATAACTCTCGGAAGCAATTTTCCGCTGCAAAACGCATAGAGCTTGAAATGCCGCAAACTGGGGACGGGCGTCAAATGGCATAGGAGAAAATTAACACACGGTGGATGACAGATTGTGTCCACCTGAGTGTGAGAAAGACAATTAATTGATGGCTGATCGTAGCACTAGTTTGGAGGCAAAACAATTCATTCTCAACTTGGAATCAATATTAGTTGGGAATATTCTTCCAATTGCGAGGGTTCACAATGCTCAACCTTGGACGGATTTGTTTGAAAAGCGCCCCTTCCTTTCTATGGTTCCGATGAGGGTACAATTCGAGATTATTTGGAGGCCTGTCACTCACAGACAGATCTATTGGATAGTGCACCCTCTACTGCTTTCGCCATCTCGCTGCCGCTGAGGGGTTTCTCGAGGAAGGCGTGGAGGCCGAGGTTTTCGATGTTGTATTTGGCGGTGTCGGCGTTGCCGGTGATGCCGATTAGCCTTATTTTGGGATTCAGCTTTTTGATCTCGCGGATTAGGGCGGGGCCGTCGATTTCGGGCATTGCCATGTCTGTTACCACCACTTCGATGGAGTTTTTTCGGCTTAGAATTTCGAGGGCTTGTTTGCCCCCCAATGCGGATGCCGCTTCGATGCCCTTGCGTTTCAAGGACTCGACCGCGAGGTGGGCGATCGGAGCTTCGTCATCGACGACAAGGACTGTCACTTTTTCGGCACTAATACTGCTTTCTTCGATTTCCCGGGCGGCGGGTAGTACGACTCGAAATTCGGTTCCGCATTCTCCGGTTTCGACCAATATCGAACCTCCATGTGCCTTTATTATCGAGAGCGAGGTTGAGAGGCCGAGTCCGGTTCCGCGTCCGACGTCTTTTGTCGTAAAGAACGGATCCCAAATTTTGCCGAGGTTTTCGTCGGAGATTCCAGACCCGTTGTCGGCGACGGATATTATTGCGAATTCTCCGCTGGCGCCCAGCGAAGCGCGTTTTGCTTCCTTTTCGGACAGCACCACTCCCTTAACCGAAAGTATTATTCTTCCTTTTCCGTCAACAAGCGCGTCTTTGGCGTTTACCGCGAGATTTGTCAAAACCTGATCAATCTGCGCGCGGTCGGCATTTATTAACGGAACCCCATCCGAAATTTCGCAGTCGATCTCAACGCCCTTGGGAAAAGAGGTTTTGAGCAGATTCACAACATCGTTCGCCACCATCGAGGGATCGATAACCTGCCGGGTTCCGGACCTCCCGCCGCGCGCGAAGACCAATACCTTTTTGATAAGATCCGCCGAACGTTCCGTGTTTTCCCTAATGATTTTCAGCCAGGGCGCGGCTTCCTCGCCGAGATCGAGATCATTTTCGAGCATCTCAACAGCCATCAGAATCGGTGACAGCGAGTTATTGAGATCATGCGCCATTCCCCCGGCCAACGTCCCGATGGACTCGAGACGTTGTGCGAGGATCAACTGCCTTTCGGTGTTTTTCAATTCGGAAATGTCCGTATTGACGATCAAATAATAGTCGGGCTGCCCAGATTCGTTTCTGACGCGGGTCCAACGACTGATTACCGTAATCTGCTCTCCTGATTTCCTGATGTGAATTGATTCGTCCTGCCATTCATCGGCATGTTCCAGATTTTCCAACGCAGTAATGAGACTCTTATTGTCATCGCCGAATGCCAATTCACGAATATCTCTACCGAGCGCTTCGGAAACCTCCCAACCATACGTGCGAACGGCACCGACATTCCAGAAAATGACTTTCAGATTTAGATCGCAAACCAGAATTGCATCCCTCGATTTTTCAAGCAGAGACGCCTGCTGCCGGATTCTTTCGTCATCTGATCTTTGGCGGGTTACATCGCGACTTGTTTCTAGTACGACCGGAAACTCCTCGCTTGGATTTCTGACAACCTGTCGGCTTTCGACGAACAAAGTTCGTCCGTCCCTTGTCTTTTGCCTGACCACGCCTTCCCAGTAGCCGTTTTCCCTAAGCTCGCCAAGATAGTTTTCAAGGCCCTCTTCAAACTCGGTTTCGAGCACCTCGAATATCTTCTTTCCGAGCATCTCCTTGTGACCATAGCCGTAGAGCCTTTCAGCGCTGCGGTTCCAATAAGCGACTCCGTCTTCCAATGACCAGACGCTTATCGCGTTGTAAGTCTGCTCCAAGAGATCTCTCTGCTCGCGAAGTTTCTCCTCGGTCTGTTTTTGAAACGAGATGTCGTGCCTGATCGCGACATATTGGTAGGGTTTTGAGTTTTCGTCCAGATACGGAACGATCGTTGTCGAGACCCAGTATTTTTCGCCGTCCTTGGCGCGATTGCATATCTCGCCCCGCCAAGTCTCGCCGTTCTGTATCGTAGTCCAAAGCTCGCGAAAGAACTCCTTGGAGTGGGTTCCCGAGTTAATGATCCGATGATCCTTTCCGATCAATTCCTCGCGGCTGTATTTTGAAATTCTGCAGAAGTGATCGTTGACGTAGATGATCTTGCCTTTGGCATCGGTTACCGCGACTATTGTCGATTCGGCGAGCGCTTCTCTCAGGTATTCCAACTCTCGGGCGCTTCTCTCGAGATTCGAATCATCAAGCGTCGATCCCCAAACGTGCTCGGGCATGTTCATCCATTTTCTCCCGCCGCACGAACCGCCGGATCTTCCTTTTTGAGTCGATACCGTACTTGATCCCGCGAGATGTCGAGCAGCTTTGCGGCCTTTGTGAGATTCCCGCCCGTTCGCTCCATTGCCTGCTTTACGAGTTCCAATTCGACTGACGCCAGCGGAATTCCCTCTGCCGGCAATACGAATCCCGAATCGCTGAAACCGGCACCCTTGCCATATACGAGGTCGGCCGGCAAATGCTCGGTCGTAACCAGATCTGAGTCTTCAAGTATCGAGGCCCGTTCGATCACATTCCGTAGTTCGCGAACATTGCCCGTCCAGTCATACGCCATAAAGAGCCTTTCGACCTTTGGCGAGAGCCCCGTAAGTTTCCTGCCGTCGTGTCTTCGTTGATTCGTTTGCTCGATGTAAAAATGCGCAAGTTCGATAACGTCGGTACCGCGTTCGCGCAACGGCGGGATGTCGATCTGAACCACCGAAAGCCGGTAATAAAGATCGAGCCTGAATCGCTCGGCAACGCTTTCTTCTTTTAGATTTCGGTTCGAGGCGGCCAAAACCCTGACATCAACGGGGATTTCCTTAAGCCCGCCAATCCTTCTGAACTTCCCTTCTTCAAGCACCCGAAGAAGCTTCGCCTGAAGCGAAACATCCATCTCGCCGATTTCATCAAGAAAAAGCGTTCCGCCGTCGGCCTGCTCGAAGAGCCCTTCCTTTCGGTTCTTTGCATCGGTAAACGCTCCCTTTTCGTAGCCGAATAGTTCGGATTCGATAAGCGTTGCCGGCAATGCCGCGCAGTTGATCGCAAAAAACGGCATTTCGCGGCGGTCAGACGCCTGATGGATCGCCTTCGCAAACAACTCCTTGCCGGTACCGGTCTCTCCCTGAAGCAGGATCGCGGCAACTTCGGAGGCGGCGATCTTTCTCGAAGTTTCGATCGTTTTTCGCATCGCACTCGACGATCCGATGATCTGCTCGAAACCAAACTCCGCAGATCGACGCGATCGCATGTGCCTCACCTCGCGCCTTAATCTGACGGTTTCAACCGAATTCCTAAGCGTTACGCGGAGTTCTTCGAGATGAATCGGTTTGGCGATAAAATCGTGCGCTCCGCCGCGCATCGCCGCCACCGTGCTTTGTACATCAACGTTCCCCGTGACCATGACGACGACAATATCGGGATGCGCGTCCTTGATCTCCTCCAAGAAATCCATTCCGGAACCATCGGGAAGTTCGATATCGAGCAAAACGACCTGCGGTTCGTGGGCGTCAAGAACTTCTCGGGCTTGTGCGATCGAACCCGCACCGGCAGCTTCGTATTTCCAGGATTCGAGCGCGAGAATCAGTGTTGAGACGATCGCCGCGTCGTCATCAACAACAAGTACATTTGCGATCGGTTTTCTATGTCGTTTATTCATCTCTTCCACCTAGAACAATTCAAAGAATCGCCTCAGTTTGCGCAAAACAGGAATTCCGACCATTTGATAATTTGGAGTTCGAATCTACTGGTCGGAACCAGTTCCAACCGAAATCAAAATGAATTCCCAGAACCTCAAAGCAAAATTATTGCGAGGTCCATTTCTTTCATTTATCGAATTATAACTTGAAAAAATGCGCTTTTATGTGACAAATCACCCAAAACCGCGAAATTTTACGCAGTTTTTTGGGATTCCATGATGACCTGAACCGGGAGAAGTTGAATCAATGAAATCTTGCACGGAAAACAGATGCAAAGGCTTGCAGAATCGCTTGGTTTGGTTCTGGCGTCCATTGGCACATGCTTTGCACGTTTGATTTTGGAAAGCACCCTGATATTTTGGCGAACGAGACCTGGTAAACCGATATGAGAATTCTAGTGGCATATGATGGCTCGGTTGATTCCGAACAGTTGTTTCAGGATTTGCCCCGCGCCGGTCTTCCGGAAGAAGGCGTTTCGGTGCTCGCCGCTTCGATCGCCGAAGTTTGGATGCCTCCCGGAAACGGCGCTCATGAGGATGTTGACGAGTATCCGAAAATAGTCCGAGAGTGGACCGAACACCGTCTGAAAATCGCAAATTCGGTCATGTCCGAGGCGGAAGCATTGAGCAAGTTTGCGGCCGAAAAAATCGGTGCGCTTTTTCCGAAGTGGGAGGTCGATTCCTTTTCAACATATGGATCCCCGGCGTGGGAGATTCTCGCAAAGTCTGTTGATTTTAACGCCGATCTTATCGTTATCGGAGCCAAGGGACATGGCGCGTTGGGTAGAATGATCATGGGCAGCGTATCGCAGAAAGTATTGACCGAAGCGAATTGTTCGGTGCGCATTGCGAGGGCCCCGGATCTTGGAAACGATGACAATCCTCGTATTGTGATCGGGTATGACGGTTCGTTGGGTTCCGAGCATGCCGTCGACTGGGTGGCCGCGCGAAATTGGAAGCCGATGGCCGAAGTAAGGCTCGTCGCCGCCGTACAGTCGGTTATGCCTGATTCCATTGGCAGGTTTGTCCTGCCCGCATCTGAAGTGGTTTCAAGTACGCAAGCCGAGACGGCAATTGTCGAGGAACTTGCGCGACCGGCAATCAAGCGGCTTGAGAAGACGGGTTTGTCGGCGGAGTTTGTCGTTGAAACCGCCGGACCAAGGGAAGCAATTGTCGAACACGCCGCGAGGTGGAACGCCGACTCGATTTTTGTCGGAGCCAATTCCTATACCTCAAGACTGCAGGCAGCGCTCATAGGGGGCACGGCCGCCGCAATCGCCGCTCGTTCGCAATGCTCGGTCGAGGCCGTACGAGTCGCGAGCCCCGGGATTTAAGGCTCCTTGAAAAATAGCTCATTAGTCACAAATTTCCAGCGCTATTTCACGCAAAGAAAAAAGACGGCACACCGTCTTTTTTCTTTTTGGGAATCGCCATTTTGACTATTTGAATCCTGCAGCGTTTCCACTTAGTTAAACAAATGATCGGGAATCTCGAGTTGCTCCGCCCAATCGACGCCCCAGAACTGACCGAGCCTCTTTCGTTCCGCTGCCGATACGCCGACTACCTTGAAAAGAGTGTTTACCCACGACGCGCAATTGTCATCGCTGAGCGTATATTTCAATGGAGTGCTGTCGGTATTTCGTTTGTAATTCAACGCTCTTTGGACGACCTCAACCGCGAAAACCGCGACTCCTTGATGAGGCGGCGTGACTTCATGCTTTTGCGCTCCCCAATCGAACGGGTTCAAGAATCTCCCCAAACCGCTTCCTGTCAAGATCTCGGTCGCCGCACCGACATCGGATTCGTTGTTTGCTTCAAAGACCATGTTTCCCTCATCAGAATTGAATGCTCCAAGCGTCAGAAAATCAGTTCCTCCCGCGTTTTTGATCTCGATTCCGCCGGGCATCGCGAAACCGCCCGGCTGTATCATTATGAAATGGTGGTTTCCAAAACCGATATTCATTTTGCTTCCAAGGTTTCTTGCGACCCAACTTGTTGCGACTGTTGCCATGGCGATACCTCCATAAAACGTTTAGGTTAGAGCCGCAATAACAGCCTTCTCGACCGCTGTCTTGACTACAAATTGAATCACCTTTCCGGCAATCTCCATGTCTTTGAGAGCGCTCGCTGCCAGCGTAAGCTGAACTCCGGGCATGAGCAGCCGTTTGACATTTATCTCGATCGCCGCCTTGTATGCGACCGAATAGGCCAAGCGAAGCGTGTCTTCGACGGCGGCGTTCGAAAAGAAGATGTCGTGCGCCGCACGGCCCGCTTCGATCTTGAAATCCGCCTCGGAAGCTCCGATTACCAAATCATCGACACCCATCGAAGGCCACCAGCCGGAACCGACCAAACGTTCGCCGACCGAAATCGAGCCATCAAAGTTGTAATCCCTTAAGTCATAGAGAGGAATCGCGCATACAACCGAACCGGGGCCGCCCTTTCCCGTATAACCGACGACAATCGCATGTTTTCCCGGAACCTTGCTCCGGCTGTGTTCAATACATTTCCACGTAATGTCCATTTCAAAATCTCCTTAAATGTAAAAAATGGTGCCAACCCTTTTTCGCATGAATCGCGTTTGCGAATCCGCTTTTGCGCGTCTGGCAATCACTTCCCGAAGCGCGTCATAAAGACTACTGCGATTTGAAAAAAGTCGAGGAAAATCAACGTTTTTCTAAAAAAAGTGCCGATTATTTGCGGTACGGCAAAAACCGTTTCCGAGCCCCGTCAAAGACGTTTCGACCAACGCTTGAATCAGTCGGTTTTTGCCGAATCGCCTGCCGGATCGTCATCGGATTCCGTGACTTCTTCTTCATCATCTTTCGCGACGTATTCCTGATAGCCGTACGCGTCATCGTAGTAGTAGTCTCCGGATGATGACGGAACAAGTTCGTCTTCTTCGTCCTTCATTTTTGGTTTTGTTTGATGTTTTCTGCGCATACTCGCTTGGATTGGCTGTTTTATGGCTATCGTAGCACGCGGGACAAGTCCTTCAGGCGACCACCAATCCGGAACTCGTTTCCGCCGGGCGGAAACCGAATAGCGCTTTGTTGCGTAAATCTACACGCACAAAAACAAATTGGTTTTCTAGAGAAAGCCGAACCGTACCACCCAAGATTTGATGAGTTTTGGAAAAAGTGCGAATCTCTTCGTACCGTAATATCGAAAATCTTTCTCAAACCGGCATTCGGGTTCGACTCTGAAAACCGACTGTCTAACCGCAAAATCGCTGTGTTTGGGTATTCACAATTTGGGCACGACCCTTGGTAAATGCGTGCTCCAGAGGTATCTCGAGAAAATGAAAAAACTTGGTTTTGGATTGAGCGTTCTAACAACGACTGCGGCGATTGCGATTTTTTCTGTATCATCGGTGCTCGCCCAGGGATTAACCGTAAAGGAAATCATGGCGAATCCATCGATCGCGGGAAAGAGGGTTTCGGGTCAACGCCTCTCGCCCGACGGATCAAAGCTCCTGTACTTTTGGAACGAAAAAGGAGAAGCGCTCGATGATCTCTATATTGTGGACATCGCAACCGGCAAAACTTCCAAGTTGCTTTCGCCGGCAGACGTGGTAACGAGACCTGAACGGGAACAAAAACCCGATCCGTTGGAATACGGCGTTGTCGTCAACGACGAGTTTCAACGAGCCGGCAGGGGCGGTATCGGCAATGTCCGCTGGTCTCCGGATTCAACCGGAATTCTGTTTACAAAAAGCGGCGACATCTTCGTGATGCCGATCGCGACCGCGAAACCGGTTCGGATCACAAAAACCGAGTCGTTTGAATTTTCCGCCGATTTCCTCGACAAGGATCGAATAATCTACCAGGAAGGCGGGAATTTCTATGCGATCGGTCTTACTAAAACGGAGATCGTTCAGATCTCGAGCGAGGCAAACCCGTCAAAAAACATCTCGGTGTTTGGCTCAACGGCAAGTCGCGACGGTTCGATGCTTGCGTATTCGGCTACGGACGGTTCGAGTCAGCGTCCGCTTTTTGTCCCGAACTATCTGCCCTACTACACCGCGGCACCGTCGATCAGACGCGGCTGGACCAAATCGAAAATCTACGCCACGAGAACCGATGGCGGTTTTGAAAAGGCGGTCGAGATAAAACTCCCCGAACCCGAAGGCGAAAGCTATCTTGCCGGGCTCGAATGGATGGCCGACAACTCGACTCTGATAGTCGATCGCGTCGACCGAACGCATAAACGAAGACAAATCTTCGCGGTTCCGGTTTCCGAAAAAGAAGCCAATGGGGCTTTGATCTTTGAAGAGACGGATGACAAATGGATCGGCGGACCGGCGCGCGTCCTCTCGTCGAATCCCAGAGACGCATCACTTTTGCTATTTGCCTCCGAGTCCGGATCGGGTTACAACCACCTCTTTTCCGCGAAGATCGACTCGACGAAATTCTCGGATGGAAAAGCAAATGCCGAAGTCAGACAGATCACCAAAGGAGATTGGGAGATCGACTGGGCGGGCTGGTATGGAAACGAAGGCGCGACGGCCGTTTACGCTTCCACGCAAAGCGGCACCGAAATACGTACCTTTGGATATGTTGATGCGATGACTGGAACCGGAGGAGTTATCGTCGATAATTTCCGCGGTATGCGCGACGGCGTGTCAAACGAGAACGGACAGATGGTTTTCGAGGGTTCAACCTGGAACGCACCCGGAGAACTTTACGCGATGCCGCAGAAGATCTGCTTCCAATGCCGCGATATCAAAGCCGCCAGAAAACTGACGTCCACAACTCCCGAAGCCTTTCAAAAACGCAAATGGAACGAGCCGCGCTTTTTCACATTCAAGGCGAGAGACGGTAAGGAGGTGCGCGCGCGAGCCTATTTCCCGGAACGCTTCAACAAGAGTGCAAAATACCCGATGGCGATTTTTGTTCACGGCGCGGGCTATCTTCAAAACGTGATCAATGGCTGGAACAACTACTATCGCGAATTCATGTTCAACCAACTTCTGACCGAGAAAGGCTATGTCGTTCTCGACATCGACTATCGCGGCTCGGCCGGATACGGACGCGATTGGAGAACCGACGTCTATGATTTTCTTGGCGGCAAGGATTACGAAGACCATGTTGATGGAATCGATTACATGGTTCGCGAATACAATATCGATCGAAACAGGATCGGAGTTTACGGCGGAAGCTATGGCGGGTTTATGGCTGCGATGCTCGTGATGCGCGCACCGGAAAGCATCTCGGCGGCGGCCGCGCTCCGCCCCGTTATGGATTGGAAGAACTACTACTCGACAAATCCGTTTTATACCTCGCAGCGTCTTGGTGATCCGAAAAAGAATCCCGAAGCATATCGTCGATCTTCCCCAATCGCCTATGCAGGCGAGCTCAGAAAGAAACTCCTGATCTTGCACGGCGTTTTGGACGACAACGTCCATGTACAGGATTCGATCCAACTCGTTGAACAACTAATACGGCTCGATAAGACAGAGTATTTCGATCTGATGCTTTACCCCGCGGAACGGCATGGTTTTGAACGTCCGACGAGTTGGGAGGATGAATACGAACGGATTCTGGCTCTGTTTGAGAAGGAAATCGGAAATGCGGCGCGGCCGTAACGTCAGCCTTCCGGAGAATTGGCGAGAACGCCGAAGCGTCGTACGAAATCGGGGAGTCGGCAAACGCGGTGCGGTTTTGCGTCTAACTTGAGTACGCGTCTCCCGCGTCGGTTGGATCAATCAGAATTTTCAAAACATGGAGAGGGTTAAATGAACGGAAGACGAGCTGCGACATATATCTTGACGATCTTTGCTTTTCTATTCGCGGCCGGCGAGATTTTCCCGCAGGCGGGCGGTATCGTCCAGATTCGAAACCGATCTCTTGAAAAACGAAAACTTTGTGTTTACGGCGGCAATGACGCCATCGGAGTTGTCCCGAGCCGTTGCTTTGATTTCAACCCCGACGAAGTTGTCGATTGGAACCGCGGGGCTGATGGCTCCAATTTCAAAGTCAGGATCTTCAAGCCCGGACTCATCGACGATTATCTATATTCCAGGGATCTTCCCGGCAACACAAAGGTGATCGTCATGGGTGAGGGGAAAACGTTTGGCTATAGTCAAAGCGAACCGAAGCCACAGGCCGTAAAATACAGGTTGAAGGTCTGCAACCAACAGTATGACGCCAACATCTATTTCACGCTTGGCCATGAAACCAGCAGCCTCTTCTTGAGCGAAGGCTGGTGGAACGTTACGAAAGGACAGTGCATTGAAATCGCCGTCAGCGAAAGACTCAAAAAAGACTGGGGAGTCGAGTACGGAACCGTACCGACAACTTATTATTACGCAAGAACATACGGCGACAAACCACTCTATTGGTGGGGCAAGGACGAAAACAACGAACTCTGCATACACACCAAAAGCGCCTTTGCGATCAAGCAAACTGAAAAAGACGGCGCCGGAGGAATACGCCCAGTGACATGCGTCGCCGAAGGTCTTCAAAAGGTGAAATTCAGGAAGTTGGGATCTCCAAAAGCCAATGAAGAATATTACTATTTGACGTTCTAGACGATTTTTAACGAAATTGGACGAATTATTGGTTAGGTCGCTGAACTTTGGCCTTACGCCAAAGCACTTGATTCAGGCCTATACCCAATTCAAGGGTTTGCTCACCTTTCTTCCATCAAGAGTGGGACAAGGATCCGGCAACTGAGAGTCCCTCAGGTGTTTTTCTTTCATTTTGTAGTTAAACGGTTTGTTCCCCTGCCTTCTCAAATCTCCCGATGACCGACCAAAGGGAAGAATGATTCCGATCTTCTTTTCCGGTCGCAATTCTTTCATGACCTTGATCGCCGGAATCAGGTCGGTATCTCCCGAAATCAAGAGTGCGAGGTCAAACCGATCTTCTACCGCATGCTGAATTAGTTTTGCACCAATATGTACATCAGTTTCCTTTTCTTCCCGACTCACGTACCTCGTTTGGCAATTGCGACACCTATGGTGTTTTTCTTTGAACCTGCCCTCATGCACCGACACCCCTTGATTAACAAGTGCTTTGACGTAATCTTGATGACGCGTCATTTTGGCATGATCCCATGTTGCGTAAGCAGTGAAGTAATTGCAGCCGACCAGATCATCGTTTCCAAAAACGAAACATTCGGAAAGCCGATATAAATCCAGCCACTTATATTTTCTAAGTCTTCGGGGGTCTGGTGGAATGTTGGTAAAATCAATAGCGTGATAGAGATTGAATCCGTCGATAAATGTTTCGATTCGCATAAGTTTTTTGTGAGGAGATAATTGTCAACAGAAAAAGTTGACATTATCCGGTCGGTTTTATACGCTTTACTTGAATCTACCCTATCGGTGACGATAGGCGCCCGGCATCTAAATGATGTCGGGATTTTATTTTTAAACTAGCTTCTGAATGATCATTGAGGTTGAGATTCCCGTCTGCTCCGATGAGTTGCGAGGGCGAAAATGTGTATCCAGACGAAATTGCATGGTGTTTGGCAACTGGTCAGCGGATCAACATTTTCATAACCCTGCTTAATTCGAATCCATGACTTGAAAAGCACTCGATCGGTGTTTGGAGTAGTAAGGTGTTGATTCACAAAGAAAGATTTCCGATCGATTTCACATTCGCCGTTTCCTAAACAATAGCATGTTCTGAAATCCATGCGCATTCGAATCGACCGTACCGCAGCTCTTTAAGTAACGGATCAAACTAATCATAGAAACTAATTTCCTCGTCGAAACTGTAATCAATGAATGTGGGACCGTCCCTAGCGACCGGCCATACGATGAAAAAATGAATTGATCAAGATGAATTTTAAAGTCATTGAGATCCACCGTCCATTTGACCTATCAAGAAAATTATTGAGTATAGGGAAACTCGAAACTCCCCAACCCTCCCTTTGAACTTCCTTCAAAGATATTGGACAATGCCTTGTAATTTCAGAAAACCCAACGGGTTGGACTGCCTGCCCGGGTAAAGGTTTTAAAACAAAAAGCGGAAGCCATCTGATGTTTTCCGCTCGAAACGACTCCCTCTTTTTCAAAAATGCGAATTCTAGTAACCGGCGGAGCCGGATTCATCGGATCTCATCTATGCGAACGCCTCCTTGAAGAGGGAAACGACGTCGTATGTCTTGACAACTATTTCACGGGACGAAAGGAAAACGTCGCGCATCTTCTCGACAACTACCGGTTTGAGATGATTCGCCATGATGTCACGCTTCCGATCTTTCTCGAAGTCGATCAAATCTATAATTTCGCCTGCCCGGCATCGCCGATCCATTATCAGTTCAACCCCGTAAAGACTGTAAAAACCAGTGTTATGGGCGCGATCAACATGCTTGGAATGGCAAAACGCGTCAAGGCGAGGATTCTTCAAGCCTCCACTTCCGAAGTTTACGGCGATCCCTTGGTACATCCCCAGGTTGAGGGCTATTTCGGAAATGTAAATCCGATCGGCCCCCGAAGCTGTTATGACGAAGGAAAACGCGTCGCTGAAACCCTGTTTATGGACTATCAGCGTCAGAACGAGGTCGAAACTAGGATCGTTAGAATTTTCAACACCTATGGGCCAAGAATGCTTGAGAATGACGGTCGTGTTGTTTCGAACTTTATCGTTCAGGCGCTTCGCGGTGAGGATCTTACGATTTATGGCGATGGCAACCAAACCCGTTCGTTCTGCTATGTCGATGATCTTGTGGACGGAATCATCAAACTCATGAACGCCGAGGGAGAGGATGCGCATCTTCCGGTGAATCTCGGGAACCCGGGAGAGTTCACGATGAACGAACTCGCCGAAGAGGTCTCAAAAGCCGTTGGCAAAGACATCACGATCACCCATCTTCCCTTGCCGCAGGACGATCCGAAACAAAGAAAGCCGGATATTTCGCGGGCCGAAAAATTGCTTGGATGGAGTCCAAAGATCCCGCTTGCCGACGGGCTCCATCGCACGGTTTCGTTTTTTGCCGGCAAATTGGGCGAGTCGCAGGGAGTCTCGGCCAAATAAAGTCTTTACAATCAATGTTTCCAAATAGGATAATGTCAAGAGGGCCTTCGACCGGCCCTTTCCGCACGCAACTTCCACAAATACGCGCTCAGTACATTAGGAGAATATTTAAATGAAGATTCTGATAACCGGCGGTGCTGGTTTCGTTGGAAGCCATTTGGCGGACAAGCTCATCAATGAAGACCACGAAATCACAGTAATCGACGATTTTTCCACAGGACGCTACTCAAACGTCGCCCATCTCGAAGGAAAACGCAATTTCCGCCTTATTGTTGATACGGTTTTGAATGCAAAGCTTATGGAAGAACTGATCCGAGATTCGGATCGCGTTTTCCATATGGCCAGCGCGGTTGGTGTCCGCCTCATCATGGAACAACCGGTGCAAACGATCGAAACGATTTTCCGTGGCACCGACATCGTCCTCGGCTTCTGCTCGCGATACCGCAAAAGGGTGCTCGTGCCGTCAACATCCGAAGTTTATGGAAAGGGCACCTCGGTTCCCTTTAAGGAAGACGACGACATCCAAAAGGGCTCGACCAGCAAGCACCGTTGGGCTTATGCCTGTGCGAAGGAACTCGATGAGTTTCTCGCTCTCGCTTTCTGGAAGGAAACCCGCTTGCCGGTCGTCGTAGTCAGACTCTTCAATACCGTCGGACCGAGACAAACAGGCCAGTATGGTATGGTTGTACCGAGATTCGTAAAAGCCGCCATCAACAACGAACCGATTACGGTTTATGGCGATGGCGAACAATCGCGCTGTTTTGGTCACGTACACGATGTCGTCGGCGGGCTTACAAAGCTCATCGAAACACCGGAATGTTTTGGCAAGGTGATCAATATCGGAAATCCCGAAGAAATTTCCATCAAGGGACTCGCCGAAAAAGCGATCGCGATGACCGGTTCTTCGAGCGAAATCGTTTACGTTCCGTATGACGAGGTTTACGGAGAGGGTTTTGAAGACATGAAACGCCGTGTTCCCTGCATCGACAGGGCAAACGAACTCATAGGTTTCAAGCCAACCAAAACACTCGAAGACATCATCAATGACGTAGCTTCCGAATTTCAAACCGAGAAAATGTCCGCTTCGGAAAGCGCCTAGATTGATGTTGAGAAATTCACTTCTGTTTGTAGTTTTTGTTTTTGCCGCAGCCGCGGTTTCCTTCGGTCAAACCGGAGGAATCCGCGGCTCGGTCGTTGATGTAAAGGGAAAATCGATTGCCGATGTAAAGGTGACGGCGCGCCAGGATGGAAAGGATGTGGCTTCGGTCGTCGCCGGCCGCAACGGCAAATTTGTACTCGACAACCTAAAGCCCGGGAAATACAACTTCGCTTTTGAAAAAGACGGGTTCGCGCTCAATGTCGTCTATGACATTGAGGTTGCAAGCGGCAAGCCCTCGTCGCTGAAGAAGAAGATCGTGATGAAGGTCGATCAGGGCACGTTGGTATTGCTTGAGGCGACGATTTTTAACCAGAACGGCATAAGCGTTTGGGGCGCGAAGGTTGTTGTAGAAGCGATTTACGCCGATGGTTCCTCGAAGGTCGTCGCAAGGGGAGTTTCCAGCCGCGACGGCGACGTGCTGTTTAGATTTCCTGTTGGCGTGACGAAGTACAAGATCACCGCTTCGGTTAAGAAAATCGAGGCGAGCCGTGAGGTCGAAGTTTCCGATCCCGCAATTTACAGAACCGCGATTTCGCTCGACCTTTCAAATTTGGATTAGAAGCGATTTGATTGGATGCTTGCGCTAATTGATGACTTCCGAAATGTCATCGCTCGCCTGCACTCCGGCAACTGTCCCCGTATCGGTAACGATCAAAGGGATTTCCTCAAGGATCTGCTCATTCGCAAGCGTCTGCACCCAGTATGTGCCGGCCGTTGGAAAAACGACATTTACAAAAAAGCTGACGTTGTCTGTAAATCCACCGGGTGCGAGCTGAAGTCCGGTAGGCTGCGATGTGACAACGAGCTGGCTCCGCTCGGGGTTGACGATCCTGACTTCGGTACTATGATTCCCAGTGCCACGCCAGTGATTCAGAACTGCGAATTTGATCAGCGAGACGGGAAGGTTTTCGACCATGATGTTTTGAAAAACACCCATCAGCGAAACCTTGTTTCCTACTTCCAGCCTTACATCGTCACACAACAAAGTGTAAACAAGCTGCAGGTTTTGTTCCATACCTTCACTCCCGACCCGACTCCCGCACGACTCGCGGATTTACTGTCCCCAATGGATCGTTCCCTATTCTAAACGGACAATCGCTCAGGGATTTCATCTTTGGGAAGCTTTTTCAAACATTCTTCCATCGCGAAATGCTTTCAATTTAATATCACGGATTGTATAATCTCAAAATCCGTTTCGGATTAGTGCCATGGTTATCGCCCTGATATGTTTATCGCTCTCCCTCGCCGGAATCACCGGTTTGCAGTTCTTTTATCTGGCTTATCTCGATAGGGTTGATAAGGAACAAAAGCGCAGGATCCGTGAACTTGAGGTCCATTGCCGGAACCTCTCCGACGAAATTTACAACTCAAGGATCAGGATAGCGGAACTAAAAAATCCGGTTTCCGAGCTGGATGACGAGATTCTGGAGGAAACCGAGGACAATGAGGTTTGGGCGGATCTTATCGAGGAAACCTAAAGTTTGGGTGTGGTTGATCCCGCTTCCTTTTGAATCTGATCTCTTAAGGCCTTCAGCCCTGTTGGTGAAAAAACACTACTGTCGCGCCGGAGCCGCCTCCTGAGAATTCATCCCCGTTTCGAAACCCCTTGACCCTCGAATCCTGTTTCAGAATGCTCCGAACAATCTCTCTCTGCACTCCAATCCCTTTTCCGTGGATCAATCTGACAACTTGAAAACCCTTTGCACAGGCTTCATCAAGATAAGATCTGACAACCGAATGCACGTCCTCCGGTCGAAATGAATGAAGATCAAACGTATCCGTGATCTCGATTTCAAAAGGCGTCTCTTCGCTATACCGATCAGGCTCCATTACTTGCCCTTGTCGTCCTTTATCTTCGAAAGTCCCTCGGGCGCCGTAAGTTTGATGCGCTTGCTCTTGTCCCTAAACAAAACGAATCTCTTTTCCTCCATTTGTCCTGAAGAACTGTTCCTGATATTCACGATAAACGACTTGTTGTCTCCCTCGCCTTCCATCCTCAAGGGCAGTCGTCCCCAAATATCGAGTTTTTCGCGTTTGGAATTCCAAACCGTGTAATGCTGCTGATCGTACTTGTCGAAGCCGAGAATCAGTATTCCGTCAAACTCGGGCTCAACGCCTTCGATCGCTTTAACTTCGTCGGTTCGCGTAAGAATTACCCAGCTTCCCGGTGTCGCATTTGAAGCGCCGGGATCCGACGGTTTCACATCCTGCGGAGCGGCCTCGTCAATTCTGTGCCAGGTTACGAATTTGCGGTCGTTCGATTGGAAATAGACGATATCTCCCGGGATCTGCAAGGAAACCTGCCCGCCGAATACCCATCCCATGGGGGCGGGAGATACCGTCGGATCGAGCCTGACTTTGTACCACGTATCGTATGTCTCGCTCAGTTTCGCGGGCTCCTTGGGTTTGTCTTCCTCGGCCGCCTTTATCTCTTCGTTTTCTGTTTTTTCCTCTTCGGATTTATCCTTCGTAACATAAACCCATTCGACGATTTCAAACGAGGCTCCATTGTCGAGCCGCAAAAGAATATTGCCCTCCTCGACTTTCGGGGTTAGCCGCAAGTTTGATTCCGCCCTCAATTGTCCAAGCGCCTGGGTTTGTTTTGCGGCGTCTTCCTGCAAGAGCTTTCTCGATTTTTCGAGCGATTCTTCTTTGATGACGTGCTGCGCCTCAATCCAACCTTCCGTTTCGTCCTCGTCATGCGCCCTGACGCGATACCAAAGCACTTTCTGGTCGTCTTCAAATTCTTCCAAGACCTCGAGCTGATCGTTTCTCTTGACTTCCAAAATATCGGCGGCGACCACGGCATAGGAGCTCCGGATATTGGCGCGCTTGGATATTACCGTTCCGGTGTCCGTCAGTCCGACGGCGCTGAAAAGGTTCTCCGAGATCGTATCTACAATGCCGCAACCGGCCGAAAAGGTAACGGCAGTCGAAATTGCCAAAACTGCCAAAAATTTCCTAAAGATCATTGCACTCATCATTTGGGGCGATATTTTTTCCAGTCATTATAGCCCAATTTGTCGATCAGCGCCCTCTGCGAGCGGGTTGGATTGGGAACCGCCGCCAATTCAAAACCCGTACGACGGGCTTCCACGACGATTCCGAAAGGCTTGAGTTCCGACTCCCAGTCGATCGGCTTGTCGGCCAAAACGGATTGCTCAACCAGCGATTTGATCGATTCATAACGCCTCATTTCCGATAAGACAGCATCCATCGCCCCGATTCCAAATTCAGCGTTCCGATAACGATTGTAGAATTTTGAGATAAACTTCCCGGAGTTCCCTTCCTTGCCTGCCGTCAATCTGGAGTCGATAAGAAACGCGATCGACATTCCGCGTGCCGTAACTCTTCCCGGATTGCCATTCCATATCGCTAAAGATGAATCGGCCAAAGATCCGCCACCAGTACCGATGCCGCCGATCCTTACCGATTCGGCAACCGCTCGCAAATAATCCGAGAAAGTGATCCGCCCCAGCGAAACCGCCAAACGCAGCGATTGATATCGCGCAAATCCTTCGTAAAACCAAGCGTAATCGCCTTCGAGTCGTACACCGTTGGGAATCCACAAATGAAAAAACTCATGACGCAATTGCTCATGCAACCGCTGTTTCGCCAGCGATTTCACCGATGTTTTGGCCGAAAATACCACGACCGAATCTCGATCCGTTTCAGCCCTCCAGCGATCAGAATCGATTTCGCCGGGGAACGGCATCAGGCTTAAAAAGACCTCGTTTGTAGGGGAAGCGCCAAATAGTTTTCCGTAAGATTCGGCGATTTCTCTTGACTGCTTGCTTACCTCGGAGTCTTCAAACTCCCAATCCCCCAACACAAGACTTCGAATCAAGAACGGCTTCGCCTTCTCGGCGTAAATCCGACCCCCATCTTTCCAAACGAAAAAAGCGGCATTTCGTGGATCCGGAATGATTCTGACGAAATCGCCATTCCATTTTCCCGGCCCAAAGACCTTCCATCCCTTCGGCGACTTGAATTCGATGCTTGTTTCGCCTCGGAAACCGTTTGGGAACAGGTCTCTCGTCCTTACGAGCAAAACCGAGTGCGTAATCCAACTTATATGCGGAGCTGCGATCAAAGGTTCGGGAGACGGGGATCGGATTTCATACCGGAATCCGTCATATACTTCCGGAGTCGAAAAGTAGCCGCTTCCAAATCGGTTCGTTATTATGGGTTTGCCGTTTTTGGTAAACGTAAAATCCCGAATTCTCTGGACGAGCGAGACCGAATCGGCAATCGAATCAACGAAAGAGATTTCGTCTCCGCGTTTCACGCCGAATGCGGCCTCGAACTTGAAAACGCTGTTGCTTTCGTCAATTTCAATACTAAACCTATTGATTTCGCCCTCCGATCCAATAACGGCCCGCGGAAAAACCGCAACCAATGCAATGATCAGAAAGAGAAATTTGAGATTCGTTGACATCGTGAAGCACACAGATTTAAGATAGAGCGTAAATCGTAAACGTTGCAGGATTTTCCATCAAGGCATCGGTCAAAAAATGAGCATTATCAAAGTCGTCGTCTATGCAATTGCGTTTTTCCTGAGCCTCCTTTTTTGGGGGCGGTACGTGCTTTAGTTCTCGGGAAAAATCCGAATCAAATATGAAGTTAGAAATTGGGTAAAAGCGGTCGGGTATGGACCGCTTTGTTTCTTTTAAATCAGATATTTTTCAGTTTTGGTATCAATTTAGTTTGGATAGGACTTTTAAGATGAGCGAGAAGTTAAAGATTGAAAGGGTATTGATAAGTGTTTCCGACAAATCGGGAGTTGCTGAATTTGCGAAGGCGCTTAGCGGATATGGAGCGGAGATCATCTCAACCGGTGGAACGGCGCGTGCGCTCCGCGATGCCGGCATCGACGTGCGCGATGTTTCGGATGTCACAGGATTTCCCGAAATGATGGATGGAAGGGTCAAAACTTTGCATCCGAAGATTCACGGCGCTTTTCTGGCGCTTCGGGATAACCCCGAACATGTCGCGGCAATGGAAGCGCACGGGATCGAGAAGATCGACATGGTCGTTGTAAATCTTTATCCGTTTGAGGAAACGGCAGCGAACGAGGATTCGACGCTTGAGGAGATCGTCGAGCAAATCGACATCGGAGGCCCGGCAATGATCCGCTCGGCTTCAAAGAACTGGCGCGATTTGGCGGTGGTTACGAATCCCGCACTCTACAGTGATTTGCTCGAGGAATTGGAATCAAACAATGGCTCGGTTTCGCTTGAGACGCGCGCAAGACTTGCGGTTTTGGCCTATTCTTCCACCTCTTTTTACGACCTTAAAATCTCAAGCTTTTTGGCGTCGCAGTTGTCCAATAGCGATCTCGAATATCTTGAGGCCTTTAATCCGTTCAAGGATCTTGATTTTATCGAGGTGATTGACGATATCGATGAAGACGACGAGCCTGTTGAAGACGAGGCCATGCCCGAATGGATCGAACTTGATCTTGCAAAGGTGGTTGACCTCCGATACGGCGAGAATCCGCATCAGAGGGCCGCGCTTTACAAGACGGGAGCGCTGGAGGGTGTCGCGAATGCGGAACAGCTTCAGGGCAAGGAAATGTCGTTCAACAACTACGTCGATGCCGAAGCCGCATGGAATCTTGTCGCGGATTTCGAGGAACGCGCGGTAGCGATAATAAAGCATACGAATCCTTCCGGTGTCGGATTGGGTGCAACCAACTTTGAGGCGCATCAAAGGGCTTTGGCAACCGACCCCGTTTCTGCATTCGGCGGAATCGTCGCCCTAAATAGAACCGCGGACGCGGAAGTCGCTACGGCGATCAACGAGGTATTTACGGAAGTCGTAATAGCTCCCGACTTCGATCAGGAAGCGCTTGACGTATTCAAGAAGAAAAAGAACGTCCGGGTTCTGAAGATCACGCCCTCGGTGGCGCTTTCGCGGTTGGAGCACAAGCAGATTGGGGGCGGGTTTTTGGTGCAGGATCAGGATTTGTTTAGTGTCGGAAGCGAGCATCTTACGGTCGCCGGCGATGTGAACCCGACTGACGAACAGTTGAAGGCGCTGATGCTGGCATGGAAGGTCTGCAAACACGTTAAATCAAACGCGATCGTGTTGGCGAACGAGTTTCAAACGGTTGGCGTTGGTGCCGGGCAGATGAACCGCGTCGATTCCGTAAGGATCGCTGCGATGCGCGCAAAACGCACCGACCTCGCATTGGAGGGCTCGGTTTTGGCCTCCGACGCCTTCTTTCCATTCCGCGACAACGTTGACGAGGCAGCCGCATTGGGAATTTCCGCGATCATACAACCGGGCGGTTCGATGCGCGACGATGAATCAATCGCCGCCGCCAACGAACACGGAATCGCGATGGTGTTTACGGGGCATCGGCATTTCAAGCACTAGGAGGCGGATTTTCAATTTGCACATGCGCGAAAAGGCGATTTAGTTTGAACGTTGGAAGTTTCGAAATGAAAACAAGAGCCGGAGATGCCTTTGCACTCCGGCTTTTTCGTTCAGTCAATCGAAGTTTAGAACGAGGTATAACGTGGTCTGAGCGGTCGGTTGAGTTCCGCACGCAACGCGTTTTCGGTCAATGCCTCGGGATGTTCCGGGGCTAGAATTTCCGGCGTGGCCGGATCCTTGTCGTGATCGATCGGTTGTCCGACCGCGACGCGTTCGGCATCCTTTATGCCCCGGTCCGAACGGTCGGCTCCGGCATATCTTTCGGTGCGGAGCGTGCCGTGCGTGTAATCGTAGGCATGCGCCGCCTCGTGGTAGAAGACCACGATCGGTGGAATGTGTTCGGCCGGATAAAAATCCGGATTGATGTTGAACGTCGCGTCGTCGCTTATGCCCGGCTTCTGGTTTGCGGTATCGAAACTCGTATCGCGGCGGTTTGTCGGAAACGCCGTGCCGTTCTGATCGTCAAACTCACGGATCGTGACGGTGTGTTTTGTTTCGCCCAAACCCTCAAGCATTTGCCTCCCAACCGGCGAACTCCTCAAAAAATCGAGATCCTGCTCGATTCTCTCCTTGAATTCGTCCGAACCGATTACGACAACATTGGCGCCGAGCGCCTTGGTCATATCGACCTCAACCACCGTGTTTCTCACTCCCGCCTGATCATTGATCGAATCTTCCGACTGCGAGTAGATAGTGTTGTCTCCGCCCTGCCCCTGGATCGAATCCTTTCCTTCTCCGGCGTAGATCGCATCGTTGCCGTCGCCGCCATAGATCTTGTCATCCCCGCGTCCGCCCGAGATATCGTCGTTCCCGGCCCAGCCGCGCACCGTGTCGTCACCCGCACCGCCCTCAAGATAATCGTCGCCGTCGCCACCCGAAACATAGTCGTTGCCGTCGCCCGCGTAAACGACATCGTTTCCCGTCCGCCCCATGATGAAATCGTTGCCGGTTGAACCGTTTATGTAATCGTGGCCGCCACCGCCGATCAAAGTATCGTTTCCAGCACCGCCATCGATCGATTGACCTGTTTTTACGGCTTCATCGACGTAAACACGGTCTCTTCCGTCACCCGCTTCGATCGTAAGTCTGACATCGACGTCTTTTCCGACATTGATCGTGTCATCGCCGTCACCCGCCCGTATCACAAGATTCTCGCGATCTGTTCCGGTGAACTTTCGTTCGGCGCCGTTCACCGTTACGGTCAGCTCCCCGGTCTTGGGATCTTCCGTTACGGCAATCTGGTCGTCACCGTCTCCGGCGTCAATCACGACCTTGCCGTTGCTCCGCGTGATCGACGCTTCGGTTGTCAGGTCAGGAACGGCATTGTTCACCGGCAGCTCGCTTTCCAGACGATTTCGTATCGCCGCGCCTTCGGTTCCCAGCTCGCCGACCTTGCTCATGAGTCCGGCCTTGTCCGGTTGCTCCGCAGCGGCCGATGCCTTGTTATCCACCGCATCGGCAGATGTGTTGTCTTGGGAAACCGCGGTTGCGCTTTCAGATTTGGATGCACTCGTACTGCCCGATACAGATTCCATTTTGCTCGATCTCTCCTTGATTTTTTTGAGTTATCGGAATGGGTGTAGTTTTGTTTACCAAAAATGATCGCCAATGCCTTTTTTGTTGAGTCCACTCTAAAAAGTCGATTCAATGAAAAAAATTGAAAAACATCCGGAAATTCCTCTTCTGACGCGCGAGCGTCAAGCGGATACGTAGACGGGGGTGGAGCGGCTTTGCGCGGAACCCCCGGTGGCCGAGAAGAAGACATCGGAGCCACGCTAGTGGCGTTGGAATGCAGCAATAACGGGTGTTTCCCAGCACCGGTACCTGGCGCGAACATTCATTTTTGACTAACCGTGGGTTCCGCGCAAAGCCGCTCCACCCACGGCCACATATCCCCGTGAGGCTACGCCTCCGAATAGGAATTTCCGGATTTTGGAAAGAAGACGGCTTTTTAAGTGGACTCTTCCGTTGATACGCGGGAAGTTCAAAAGTTCGATGGGAACAAAAGGCTCTTGCGTTTTGGCCGACTTCGAGAGAATTTTGAGGCTTGGCAGTGTTGACATTGAACGCCTAATTCTGTAAAAAAGTGTCAGTTGGAATTTATTGAAGGAACGCTCGTGTAGGTTTGGTCCCAAACCTGCTCGGGTTTTTGTGTTTTTAGGGGAAGTTCCCAGCATCGCTCAGTCAGTCGATTCGTTCCTGCAAAAAGGTATTCAATCTCAATTCGTGTCCATCGGTTGTAACCGTAATCGTCCCGCTAAAACCGGTTTGATAGACCGATGCTCCGCATGAAATCCATCTCTCGACGACCTCTTTATGGGGATGCTTGAACCTTGAAACGACGGGCGCCGGGATGATGGCGATCTGCGGCGAAACGGCTTCTATGAAGCTTTCGGTTGAGGATGTGCGGCTTCCATGGTGCGGAACCTTTATCACATCGGCGCGAACAAGACTTGGATTTTCCAGCAAACGCCTTTCGGCATCTCCTTCGATGTCGCCGGTTAGAAGAATTCTCTTGTTGCCAAAAGTAATACGAAGCACGATCGAGTCCGAATTGACCTTTTCGGAAGAGCCGGGCAATCGGGGATTCAAAACTTCAACCCGCGTTTCGCCAAAATTCATAAAATCCCCCTCCCGAACAAACACCATTGGCACCGAACGTCTTTGCGCCTCGATAACCAGCCGAAGGAAATCGGGGTCATCACGGTCGTCCCCGCTCGCCAGCACGACTCCAACCTCAAAGTTTCTCAAGACGTCTTCCAGGCCCTGTATGTGATCCGCGTCGGGATGTGTCGCAACGACGACGTCAATTGAGGAAATCCCGGATTCCCAAAGAAACTCCGAGACGACGCGTTCGCCGACACCAATCCTGTCCGGCTTGAACTCGCTCTCCGAATCCTTTCCGAAATTACCTTCGCCGCCTCCGTCAACAAGCATCCGCTTGCCGTTTGGAAAACTGACGAGTGTCGAATCTCCTTGCCCAACATCGATAAAATCGACCCGCAACAACCCGTCGGTGCGACTTGCGCTAAAAGGATGTGAAACGACAAGCACCAAAAAGACAGCGATCATCGCCAGCGCTCCTCGTAGAAGACGTGTCGCGTTCTTTGTGGACATTTCAAACGGCGTCCAAGTTCTTTGAATGACGACCAAAACCGCCAAAGGCAAGTAGTACGCAAAATAGATCGCGAAACGCCAATCCGAGTAAATGGGAATCCTTGCCGAGCCAAAGGGAAGCTCCGCCGCAAGCCCGCGGAAAGTGACAAATGGCCGCACAAGAAACTCACACATCCCCGCAAACGAAACGGCCGAATCGACATCAATCAACGAAATCAAAACCGCCAAAATCGCGGCAATATCCCGCAAAGCAATCTCCGCCCCCGACACGACGTTAGCAAAAAGCGGCGCGATCCCGATGCGATGAAAATTGACGACCATCAATGGCATAAGGAAGAGGGTTACCACGCCGCTGACAAACATCGCTTCAAACACAAAACGCATTGCCAATTGGAGCTTGCCATCGGAAAAACGCCGGGCGAGCATGGACTTTTCGACCTCGCACTTCCAATGCGATCTGCTCAGCTTCAGGCGGAACGCGGCTTCGCTCCAGTAAAGCAACTCTGCTAGCTCCAGAAACCACCTCCGGTTGATTGGAGGGAGCGGTTGCCCTGAATTGGGAAACCAACTACCCGCCGAACGAATCTTTTTGAGCAATGGCAAAGCAAAACAGGTGATGGAGGCGACACTCAAAACCGTTAGGAGAAATGAGGCGTTGAAAAGATCCTGCGGTCTCCAGACTAGAAGCGGCATCGCCCCGATCGCGATTGAATTAAGCGGATTGCCCTCCCTTGAAAGCAGGTCGGAAACAAGGTACGCCGTAAACATTATTGACGCGCGCAATACAGGCAGCTGTGCTCCCACTACGATCGAATATCCCCAGAGCGCGACGGCGCTGGCGAAGAAGACTGAAACCCTGGAAAACCCCATCCGCCGAAACAGCCAAAGAAAAACGCCTCCAATCACCGTGATGTGAAGCCCCGAAATAACAAGCACGTGAAAAGTGCCGCTCTCCCGAAATCCCCTAGCCGAGTTCGAATCCAGAAAACTTCTTGTTCCCGCCATTGAGGCGATCACGACTCCCGCCGCCTCCGTGTCATGCGTAAGCACAACCCTTTCGACAAACCATTCCCGGAACCTATAAAAGTACGAATACGGAGTGCTCTCGGTGGAAACGATCGTTAGAAGCCGACAGCTTTTGATCGCGGCCGTGGCGTCGATACCCTGTCCGTCCAGAACGTCATCGATTGAAGTCCCGCCGGGATTGTGAAACCTCTCTTCCCTGTTAAAGACGGCGGCGGACGAGACGGTGTTGCCTGCATGAAGCTTTGACACACCGCAGCCTTCTTCAAGGATCGTCTTTGTTGGAACAGAAAGCCTAAATGCGCCCGAGGCATTGATCGCGCGCCTGGCGATTCTGATTTCCCGAAGCCGCAGATGAAGAATCACTCCGTCGGGCGCCGTTCTCGGTTCATCGACGAGCACCGCCGTAAACCTGACGGGTCGTCGGGGTGAAATCTCCGCGTTCTTGATAAGGCTTCTCAAGCGATTGGGTTCGCTTGCGGTACGCTCCGCCAAAAACCCGTATCCGCCGATGAGCGCAAAGAGAAGCAGAAGCGCAGGACCGACAATCCTTCGACTGTAAGCCGAAATCATGAGGACGATTCCCGCAAGTCCAAACAAGATGCCGAAGAGACCAATTTTTGCCAGAACAACGCCTGCGGCGTACGCGCAAAAGATTAGGAAGAGCGGAGCCGAGCGAGTGAGTTCGCCGTACGGTGAGGATGCCATATTTCGAGTCGATTCTATTTGACCGCAATCTGATACCGGATTTTTTGAAACTGTTTTTCACCGATCCCCTCGACAAGCATGATCTCCTCAATCCGTAAGAACGGACCGTTTTCCTCGCGGTGCCTGATTACGGCGGCCGCCGTCTTGGGACCTATTCCCGGAAGCGTTTCGAGATCTTGTTCGGACGCCCTGTTGATATCCAGTCGCTCGACACCGTTCGCCGGAAACGAATGAGGCATATCGGTCAAAGCGGGGCCATCATCGCAGCCGCAAAGGACCACAATCGAAAGTGCTAGAAATACAGAAAGAAATGCTTGTTTGGAATGCCTGCCACGCAAAAAGCAACGCGAACCCGAAGGCCAATGCACATCTTTTGTGCAAAGCGGTAAAACTATATTTGAAACCATCAACTTAGCGTCGGTGAGAACGCGATTTCCACACTTTTATCCACAATTTCTGTGGAAAAGCGGGAACGAGATTGTGAGAAAAACTCCGGCCGGAAAATTCATACGGCCATTCATGATGTGGATGGATTATTTGTTTTGATGATGTGGATTGTCAAGAAATTTTCGGGCGATTGAAAGGGAGAATGATCCGCGATGTCCGGCTTGAAGGAAGAAAACGGAAACTAGAATTCGCGGCCTTCCTCCATCTCCTGCAAAGCCTCATAGGTTTTTGGGAGAACTTCGCGCGCGCGTTTCGAGCCATCCATATCGCCGATAAATCCTTCGGCGACAAGCGCGTCAAGAATCGCCGCGGCGCGTCCGTATCCAATCCTTAGATGCCTTTGCAAAAGCGATGTCGAAGCGCGTCCGGAAGTTGCGATCGTGCGCAACGCCTCGCCAAAGAGTTTGTCGCGGCGTCCCGGAAGATCGCCAAATTCCTCGGATTCCTCTTCCGATTGGGTGATCGTTTCATCGTAATCGGGCTCGGCCTGCGCTTTTATGTGCTTGACGATCTTGTGGATTTCCCTTTCATCGACAAAAGCGCCATGCACTCGCACCAGATGCGACGTTGCCGGAGGAAGGAAAAGCATGTCTCCCTTTCCAAGCAAGCGCTCGGCGCCGTTTGTATCGATGATGGTTCTCGAGTCGATTTTGGACGAAACGCGGAATGAAATACGTGCCGGGAAATTCGCCTTGATGAGCCCCGTAATAACATCTACCGAAGGTCTTTGTGTCGCCAAAACGAGGTGGATGCCGACTGCGCGTGCCATCTGAGCGAGCCGCGTGATCGATTCCTCAACCTCTTTGCCGGAGACCATCATCAAATCCGCCAATTCGTCGATGATGATAACGATGTATGGCAACGGTACATGCGGGTTTCCGTCCTCATCGAAGTCCTTCAAACCATTCTTGCGCTCGACTTCCCTATTGAAGCCATCGATGTTTCTGACTCCCCAACCGGCAAGATCCTTGTAGCGTTTTTCCATCTCGCCGACGGCCCATTTCAAGGCGATCGAGGCGCGTTTGGGGTCGGTGATGATCGGGGTGGCGAGATGCGGAATATCGGCATAAACTCCAAGTTCGAGCCGCTTCGGATCGACCATGATGAATTTGACCTCATCAGGTTTGGCTTTGTAGAGAATCGATACGACAAGCGAGTTAACACCGACCGATTTACCCGCTCCGGTGGCACCGGCAATAAGAAGGTGCGGCATCTTCGCAAGATCCGTGACATACCTCAGCCCGTCGATTCCCTTTCCAAGCGCGATCGTCAAATTCGACGCAGAATCGCGGAATTTCTCCGAATCGATAATGTCTCGCAGGAAGATCGTCTCGCGATCCTTGTTCGGCACCTCGATACCGACATACGCCTTGCCGGGAATCCTCTCGATTCTGATCGACTCGGCACGAAGCGCGAGGCATAGATCGTCAACAAGCCCCGTTACACGCGAATACTTCACGCCGGGATCGGGCTTGAATTCATAAGTCGTTACAACCGGGCCGAGACCGATGTTTTTTACTTGCCCGGTTACATTGAACTCGCGGGTTTTCTCGGTCAGTTCCTTTGCGATTTCAAGAAGTTCGTCTTCCTTCTGTTCGATCTTCTTTGAGGGCTTTGTCAAGAACTCTATCGACGGCAATTGATACTTGTCGTAGTTGACGGGCGGGGGCGGGGCCGGTTCCTCAAAATCTTCGATGATTCCAGGAGATTTGAGATCACCCGTATGCTTTTCGGGACTGATCGGAATCGCCGGCAATTCGGTCTGCGTCTTCGAACTTCCGAGTCCGGCACCTGCCGCAACCGCTTTTCCAAGACCGATATCAACGGGAATAACCTTCTGCGGCGCCTCGTCTTTCGGCGCCTCTCCGGTGATGATCTTCGGAGGTTCCGCGGGTGCAAGTTCCTCATCGGGTTCGATTTCCTTGCCAGTTGAAGTCTTTGCGGCCGTCGAGCGAGCTTCGGCGGTCGATTTCACTTCTTTTCCGCCAACTACGATCTTCGGTGTTTTGCCCGTACCGTTTCCAACCACGAGTTCCTTTTCATGCTCGGCCTTCATCTCCTTGTATTTAGAAGACCATTCACCCGAACGCACACGGAAATTCGCCCATCCCATCGAAAGGCTTTCAAGGAAAGACTTGTACGATAGATTTGTCAAAAGCACGAGCGATGTTAGGAACAACGCCGCAAAAAGAATCCCGGCACCGACGTAATTCAAAAACGAAGCGAAAACTTCGGAGAAAAAAGCTCCGGTCAAACCGCCGTAAAACCCAAAAATCGCAAGCAGCGACGACCCGCTCAACACAAAAAGCAACGTTCCAAGGATTCTGACCGGCGGGGTGTAGAGCGTTTTGGAAAGCAGGAATCTCAAACCGACCACAAACATGATCACCGGAAAACTGTACGCAAGAACACCGAAACCCTGGAAGAGGAGATCGGCGGCAATCGATCCAACGACTCCGATCCAGTTGCTCGCGGATTTTGTGCTCGCGGTGCTAAGCGATGGATCCATCGGATCCGAAGTTACGAGGCACAGCAGCGTCAAAACTCCGAGCGCGAAAAAGATGATCGCGGTGATTTCGTTTGAATGCGATCTTCCAGATGTGTTTTTGGGTTTAGTAGTTCGGGTTGCCATGGACAAGGGTTTGGAGGCTAAAAAACACCGATATGATACATGAAAGTGGCTAAAAATCGAAGGAATTTAACGGAATTCGCGAACCCCGGCGGTTTGAACTGTTTTGATTCTGCCGGCAAAAAAACGGTGATCGAACCCCTCTTTCCTTTCTAGGCCCCTTTCCTAAAGACAAGAAATTCCTTAATAAACGCATCAATGTCACCATTTAATACGCCATCGACATCGGATTGTTCGAGCTTCGTCCTCGTATCCTTAACCAACCGATATGGATGAAGGACGTAATTTCTGATTTGCGAACCAAACGAAATGTCCTGTTTGTTTTCTTCCAACTCATTGGCTTCGGCGCGTCTTTTTTCGAGTTCCAGCTCATAGAGCCGCGATCTTAAGACCTGCATCGCGACCTGTCTGTTTTGAATCTGCGACCTTTGATTCTGGCATGTAACGACGATTCCCGACGGTAGATGGGTGATGCGAACCGCCGAATCGGTGGTGTTTACATGCTGTCCGCCGGCACCCGTTGAACGATAGGTATCGATCCGGAGATCCTTTTCGTTGATCTCGACCTCTATGTCGTCATCAATCTCCGGCGAAACAAAAAATGAAGCGAACGACGTCTCGCGGCTTCCACCGGAATTGAAGGGCGAAATCCGAACCAGCCGATGCACGCCGGCCTCCGCGGCCAGATATCCGTAGGCATTTTCTCCTTCCACTCTGAAAGTCGCGGATTTTACTCCCGCTTCGCTTCCTGTTTGTTCATCGAGAATCTCAACCTTGAAACCCTTTCTGTCGGCCCAGCGAATATACATCCGCATAAGCATTTCCGCCCAATCCTGCGCGTCGGTGCCGCCGGCGCCGGCTTGAATCGAACAAATCGCGTTGTTCGAATCGTTTTCACCCGATAGCAATGCGGCGGTTTCGGCTTCTTCGACATCACCGTTCAAATTCGAGAGAAGTTCTTCGAGCTCCTGCGCCGAATCGTTGTCGTCGGGCGCGAACTCAAAAAGAACTTCTGCGTCGGAAAGCGCTGTCTCAAACCTCGTTTGCTGATCGAGGGATTTTTCGATTCTGCTTCTTTTTTGTACTACCTTTTGGGCGGACTTCTGATCGTTCCAAAATTCGGGTTGGCTGATTTCCTTTTCTAGTTCGGCCAGCTCGCTCTCACGTGCCGGAACGTCAAAGAAACCTCCCGAGCTGCGAGACCTTATCCTGCAGCAACTGATATTGGTTTTGTAATTCGGCTAGTTCCATTGTTGAGTGTGCTAACTCCTCACCGCACTTCGTTTGTGAGAACAAGCGCGGATTAGATATTCAAAGCATTCTACAGGATAACAGGCTTGACCGCCTCATCGCCAAGCGGAGGTTTTGGGAATCTGCGCAAAAGGAACGGGAGCGATAGGACGGTCAACACGAGCGAGAACCAAGCGATCCACTCCCCGAATCTTACAAACGGAGTGATTTCGCCCGTAGATTTTCGCACCGGCCAAACTCGAACCGCCTCGCTATAGCTTTTGGCGGTATCCGAAACAGCGCCAAATTCATCGATATAGCCGGTGATTCCGACATTCGTGACCCTCAGCAAGGGACGTCTGGTTTCCGCCGCCCGAAAAGCCGCGCTCGCGAGATGCTGACGCAGAACCGGCGTCGGGCCGAGATAGCCATCGTTTGTCATCTCAACCAGCAAATCCGCACCGTTTTTTACGAACTCCCTTGAAAGCGAAGCAAAATGTGATTCAAAACAAATCATGATGCCCGCCTTCGCGTTTCCAAAAGGAAGCAGATCGTATTCTTCCCCAAACGAAAACCTGCCGACCATCGGCGGGATCAATTCCTGCGCGAATTCGGGCAGAGGAACGAATTCCCCAAAAGGCAGTAGATGAATCTTGTCATACTGCGCGAGTTTCTTGCCTCCCTTTGAAACCAATACGGCGGAGTTGAAATACCCGTATTCGCGTCTTCTATCGGGCTCGGCGGAATTAAACAATACCGATACGTCGTTGTTCCGTGCAAAATCGTTGATGAACGTTTGGAACTGTAGATCTTCTTCGTATTGAAAATTCATCGGAGATTCGGGAAAGACAAGCGTGACGGGTTTATCCACCGGAAACTTTCCCGAGGCGCGGGCATCCCGTATCGCCTTTTTCCCGATCTCGGCCTGCCTTGCTCGGAGCTCCCCCCATTTTCTCATGTTGAGACCGCTCATGGGGATGTTTGGCTGAAGCGCTACAACCACCGATTCGGTGTCATGAAAATTCTTGAATTCTTCCGTATTTCCGCCAGGGCCGAGCATGAAAGCGATTCCGGATATCGCCGCAATCGGAAAAAATCCAAGCGCGGCGAATGCGATCGAAGGTGCGGATTCAGACTTGCGTTTAAGGAACGCGGCAATCGGCCAAGCCAGGCCGGCATTGACGGTCATAACCAGAAAACTGACAAAATTAACCCCGCCCAATGCCCCAAGTCGTACCAACGGGCCGAAAGCCTGCGAGTATCCGACCGTATTCCAGCTATTGCCGGTTAAATTCAAACGCAGAAACTCAAGCGCTACCCAAATAAACGGCAAAAACCAAACCGCCGTTATGCCGTATCTGCGCACCGCCAAACCAAACAAAGCGACGGCAAAACCAAAGAATATCGACACGACGGACGTCGCGATCAGCAATAGAAAATACGTCAGGATCACCGGAAACCCGGCGTAAGTGATCGGCGCGAATGTTAGCCACCAAACCGATAGGCTAAAGAAACAAACCCCAAACAACCAACCGGCTAGAAAAGAACGGACGAACGAAAACGGTTCATCCAAAATCGCCAGAATCAGCGGAATGAATGCGACAAACGCCAGCACCGAAATCTCCCATCCGGGAAATGCCGCAGCCAGCAACAACCCGCTAAGCAGCGAACAGCCGGCGAGCCGCCAGCCGGGTAATGAGCCCCGAATCGTTTTCCAGCACTTTGAAACAAATCCCACTTCCATTTCTCCAGTTTTGCTATTCTACTATGGAGACACGGAAAATCACGTCGCCTGAGATCCTTGGGCGCAAATGATCACGCAACTCTTTGACAAATTGAACGATTCGGTCAGATTGACCGCAGCGATGTTTTTGAAAGACGTGTTTGTTGTCACAAAGACAAATTTTGTCACCCCCCTGCTAACGATTTTTGTCAGAAACCTCTTTGCGCGACCCGTATGGCGGTCAAACTGAATGCAGCGCCTGATTACGCGATCTACGGTTCGTTTCATGCTGACCGTTTTCGTGTCAACCAGACCGAATAACGCGCGATACGCGTGAAGCCTTTGTTTTATGGGGTTTAAAAGAGGGAGAGCCCGGTCTGTCTGACCAGGCTCACATTCGGAAGGACAACTGAAGGAACGCTCGGAAGGTGGTCGAACGCAGTGGCAAACCACGCTCGGTGTAGGTTGGCGGCGGGGTCTTGATTAACTTCATCAAGCTAGCCGTGATTCTCTAATGCATCTCACGTGCCAAAAACCGCCAAATTCACGAGGAATCAAAGAAATTTTTTCAATCTATTGATTTTATTGGGTTTATTGTGACGATAAAAAATGCCGTCGACCTCTGGCCGACGGCATTGCTTCTCTTTTGGTCTATACCGAACTCCCTCGGCTTACACTATTTGGGACATCTTTCGACTTGCCTGTCCAACCCAATCGCGTTCGCATCCTCGGAATTGATCGCCAACGCCGATCTCGCGTAGGTCTGCGCCTGCTGGCAATCACCCTTTCCGAGATAGATTCGACCGAGGATTACATGCGCCTCGATCAGTTGGTTGTTCCAAAACAGCGCCGTCTTCAATGTCGATACCGCTTGCTCGATATCACCCCTTCGGAAGTGAATCTTCCCAAGAAGCAAATAGCTTTCGGCACTCATCGGTTCCTGAACCAGGATTCTGCGAAGTACCGTCATCGCCTCGTCGTCCTTTCCAAGTCTGTAAAGCTCGGATGCGTTTCGGAGCAACGTCTCGGTTTCGTTTTCCGGAGCCTTTACGTGTGCCTCTGCCCTGTTTCTGATAAGTAATACGCTTACAAACTCGCGGCGTGTCGGCTGATCGACGCGAAGCGCGATGTCTTCCAGTGAATTCTTTTTCCAGGAAGTTTCAAGGTTTGCGTATCTGTTGTCGGCTGTTAGAAAACGCCGCGCCTGATTATCGAAATCGACCGCGGATTCATCGCCCAGCTTTTCAAGACATTTGGCGAGCAGAAAATGAGCCTCACCATCACGTGGATTCGAGGCCAGCACCGGTCTAAAGGCTACCGCGGCCTCCTTGAAATTGTCGTTAAGCATCAACGCAAAACCATAGTTGAAACTTGCAACCGAACTTCCCTGTTCGGCTTCGGATGCCTTTCGCAAAAACTCCATCCCATCGATCAGGAACTTCGCGGCCTTCTTGTCGTCCTTCTTTGTGTTTCTTGATGCCTCGACCGCGATCGCGCCAACGGTGTTTGAAACACTCGTCATTTTTAACTCGTCAGCCAAAGGTCCAAGCACCGCCAACGCCTGTTCGTAATCTTTTTGCTTCCAGTAGATGACGCCTGAATAGAAAGCTCCCTCGGCGTAATGCGGATCATCGGCCGGAATCTGCGCGAAATATGCGAGTGCTTCGCTGTTGCTTCCGCGATTGTAGTTGTAGTGCCCGAGTTCGAGCGCCGCGTCGCCAAAGACTTCGCCGTTTCTTTCATCGGCGTAAATCCTAAGTGCGTTTTTGAAGTAGTTTTCGCGCGCTTCGTCGGTCGAACTCGTAAGGAGGCCTTTGATATAAGCTTCAAACGCCCGGGCGGGAACCTTGTTGGCGGCTTCGATAAATTGGTTTTGGGAAAACGGCAATGCCTTGTCCCTTTGGTAAAGGATTTGATATGCCAATTGACCCTGAATTGTTTGAAGATTCCCAAGCGCGTCGTAGAGATCGATCTCCCGCGTTTTTCGCGAGCCGTCGGAAAACTCCTCGCTCAAAAACCTTCCCTCATTTACCCTAATAAGCTTTGCATTGATCGTGATCTTAGCAGCGACATCCTCGCCCGCCGGGATTATGTTGTATTTTCCAGCAACCAGAAGCGTGGCTCCCGCTTCCCGCGCGATTTTTATTGAGGTGGCAAGCGACGGCAAAACGCTCAAAGGTATCCGCATTCGCTGCTGCGTAATCTTGCGTTCTTCATTTGAGATCACGGTTAGCCCCGGAACCTTCATCAGATCGGTCAACGCGTTCGCAACGCTCTCGCCAACCCAGTTGAACTCGTTCTTGGTGCTTGAGTTTTCAAACGGAAGGATCATCACCGTGTCCGAAACTTTTGAATCGGTGGTTTGCGCCGAAACGACTAAACAAGATGACAGCAAGATCAGGAGAGCCAAATACTTCTTCATAACAAAAATTAAACGGCAAAATCGTTGTTTGGATCCACAAAAACGACGAGGTTCATGCGCGGCTTCGCGACGAATCGAACAGTACCGCCCAAAGTTCATTTGGATGTAACCCGCTCTAAACGGGTTACCCGCAAAAACAGCTGATTTAAAATACAAAATCCGCTCGAAAACCAAGCGGATATCATAACACTGCGGAAACAATATGTAATGGCGACCCGTACGGGACTCGAACCCGTGTTGCCGCCGTGAAAGGGCGGTGTCCTAACCACTAGACGAACGGGTCGCACTAAACTGTCATCACTGACAAAACTTACTTTTCAAATTCGTTTCCCTCAGAAAACGAACCGTTAGAATAGCGCAACGCACCAAGGCTGTCAATCCCAGATCAACAACATTTCAGACCGTATTTGGCGTTAAAAAAACGGCTCGCACAACCGCCGATTTTGGCGTTTCGACGGAGCGATCGGAGGGGAGACTTTGCCTCGCAGTGTGAGCAAGCGGGCCGTCTATGGCGACGATTCCACGCCAGGTCCTTTGAATCCCCCGAAACCTTGCTCAGCGATTGATTTTTGGCACCTTTGGGTAGTCTCGCGCGTCTGAGATGTACATTTCAAAAGACTCAAACCCAAACGGTTCTTGTTCGGATTCGGTTTCTTCTCTATTATTCAGAGATACCAAATCAGGCTGCTGAAACGTCTAGGCGTACGGACGTTTGTCCATGCTTGGAGACCAAGCAACGAGTTTTCCAGTCTCCAAAATCGGATTGGCAGCATCCATCGCAAAAGCCAAGAGATCATCTGGATCAGAACATGAGCAATTTAAAAAGAGTTTTTTTGATCGACAGCATGTCGCACATTTTCAGGGCGTTTTTCGCTCCCATGGGGATGCGTCAGGAGCCGTTAAGAAATAGCAGCGGGCAGATTACCCAAGCCGTCTTTGTGTTTACAAACATGCTTCGAAAGTTGATCGCGGATGAAAACCCGGATTATGTCGCCGCCATTTTCGACACTCCGGAGCCGACCTTCAGACACGAGGCATTTGAGGATTACAAAGCCAACCGCGAGGAAATGCCGGAGGATCTCGCGACTCAGCTTCCCTATATCGAGAGGGTTTGCGAAGCGCTCAACATACCGATTCTGCGGATGCCCGGTTATGAAGCCGATGACATCATCGGAACGCTCGCCAAACAATGCGAGAAAGAGAAACTTCAAGCGGTTATCGTTTCGAACGACAAGGATCTCTGCCAACTCGTCAAGGATCCGTACGTGATCTGCATGCGGCAAAATTCGCAGAACATTCGTCGCAAAACGCCGGTACCGCCGGTCGAATGGTGCGACGAGGCGTGGGTTTTAAAGAAGTTCGAGCTCCCTCCCGACAAAATAATCGACTATCTCGGCTTGATGGGAGACTCGATCGACAACATCCCGGGAGCACCCGGAATTGGCGCCAAGGGCGCCCTCAAAATCATTCAGGAATTCGGCTCCGCCGAGGAAGCGATGGCCAACGCCGAAAAGGTAAAGCACAAAACCTATCGGGAAAGCCTTCTCAACAATCAGGACATCATCCGGCAGTCGGTCGAATTGGCGACGATCCACACTCAGGTGCCGGTTGAACTCGATCTTGATCTGCTCAAGCTCGAAGAACCCAACCGGCAAAAGGCCTACGAGCTTTTCCGCGAGCTTGAGTTCAACACGCTGACGCGCGAATTCGCGGATGCGGCGCCGCTTTTTGACAGCAGCGACGAAGTTTCGGGTTCGACAGGCAGGACGTACAACATCATCAAAACCCGTCCTGATTTGGACAAACTGGTTCGGCGCCTTTTTGAAGTCGATAAATGGAGCTTTCACTGCGATCTTGATGGCGAGGCGTTTTCGGGCTCATACACGACGCCTGAGCCGGTCGGATTGGCGATAAGCTTTGCGCCCGGGGTTTCAACATACATCGATCTGAAGAATTTCGAAGGCGGCAAAGAGGAGGCTCTTGGCCCGTTGGGCGACATTCTTGCAAACGGATTTCTTGAGAAAACGACATACGACTATAAATGCTCGCTGGCGTCGCTTTCGCGTTTGGGAATTCATCCCGAAGCGGTTGCCGACGATCTATTGATCGCCGCATATCTCATCGATTCCGGACGTCGAAATTATGAGCTTCGAACTCTTGCCCAACAGTTTCTCGAACAGGAAATCTCCCCCGAAATTCCGAACGGTTGGAGCGAATCACAATATCGAACGGCGGAGAACGCAGATTTTTCGTTTCAACTGACACCGATCCTTCGAGGGCAAATCGAAACCGACGATCTTTCCCGAGTTTACGATGAAATCGAAATGCCGTTGATTCCGATCCTATGTGATATGGAAATGCTCGGAATGAAGGTCGATAAAAGCGTTTTGAAGGAAACCTCCGAGTTTTTGAGCGTAAAGCTCGCGGCGCTGTCGAAATCGATTTTCGAACTCGCTGGACAGGAATTCAACATCAATTCCCCAAAGCAGGTTGGGGAAGTGCTTCAGGATCTGAATATCGAAACGAAGTACAAAACTCCGACCGGCAAAATATCGACCAGCAAGGACGCGCTGTTTGAGATCGGCCAAACATATCCGATCGCGAATGAAATCGTTGAATACCGCGAACTAGACAAACTGAAATCAACCTACGCGGATTCGCTGCCGCAATTGATTCGCGAAGACGGCCGTATCCACGGCACTCTGAATCAAACGGTTGCTGCAACGGGGCGACTGAGTTCGACCGATCCCAATCTGCAGAACATCCCGATAAGAACCGAAATCGGCAAGCAGATTCGAAAGGCGTTTATTGCCGATGAAGGAAAAATCCTGGTTTCGGCCGACTATTCGCAGTTGGAGTTGCGGATCATCGCCCACATTACGGGCGACGAAGTGATGCGCGAGGCTTTCAAAAACAACGAGGACATCCACTCCAAAACCGCTCAATTGGTATTTGGCGCGACTTCAGAGGAGGAGCTCAAGGAAAAACGCCGGTTGGCGAAGATCGTGAATTTTGGAATCGCCTATGCCGTCGAGGCGTTTGGGCTTTCGCAAAGAGTCGGTATTTCGAGGACGGAAGCAAAGGAAGTGATCGCCGAGTATTTTCGTACCTACAAGGGAATCAAGAAATATATGGACGAAACCCCTGAAGTCGCACGCGAACAGGGCTATGTTTCGACGCTTTACGGACGACGGAGATATCTGCCTTCGATCACCGAAAGAAACTTCGCTCTTCGTGCGAGGGCCGAACGCGAAGCGATCAACATGCCGATTCAGGGAACGGCGAGCGATATCGTAAAGATCGCGATGCTGCGTGTCGATAAGGCGCTGAAAAAGGAGAAACTCGAGGCGCGGATGTTGATGCAGGTCCATGACGAATTGCTTATCGAGGCGCCGATTGAAGAGCTGGAGAAGGTTCGCGATTTGCTCGTCAGGGAAATGGAAGCGGCGGCGACGCTTGAAGTTCCCTTGATCGCAGAAACGGGTTCGGGGCAAAACTGGATGGAATTGAAATAGTTTTTTCCCAATATTCTTTTTGGAGCCGGATTTGAATCATCCGGCTTTTTTTTTGGTTTTCGGAATAATCTCATTCGGTTTTCGAATTGATGACATTGTGAAACTAAACGGATTGACTATGTACAAGGCAAACGCAACGCTGCTCGAGCTACTGATAGCGGAGTTTTCTCGGATTCCGACCTTGCTTGCGCTTCTAACCGACGAGATTTATTTGGAGGGGACGGAAGAGATTTCATCGGTCGGAGTTCACATCAGGCACAATTTGGATTTTGGGGATGCGCTGATATATGGACTGGAAAACGGGATCGTTGATTATGCCGCCCGTCGCCGTGATCCGTTTACCGAAGGTTCTCGTGAGGTCGCGCTCAAGCGCACGGAAGAGTTGATTGGAAAATTGAGGCGGATGAGGGAAAGAGAACTTGGCTCGATCGCGGTGCGTTCGGAATTGATCGAAGGCGAGCATTTGATTTCGACAGCCGATCGCGAAATTGAGTTTGTCCTAAGCCATACGATCCATCATTACGCATTGATCGTCGAACGTCTGCGCGGCAAAGGCATCGATCTGCCAAGAGATTTTGGCGTCTCGCATTCGACTCTGCGGTTCCGCCAAGCGACTTCCGGTTGAGACAGCGAAAACCTCTTTTGGTTTTCATTCGAGGTTTATGAATTCCTGGCCGGATTTTCCAACCGCGAAATGCAGGATACATTTGGGAACAAACAACTTTAAGAGGAAATAATGGAAGGAAAGGGATTGAAAGTTGCCAGTTGGGTGCTGGCGGTGGTTGCGTCGGTGATCTATGTGATCACGCTGTTTTTCAAGTTTACGGCCGCGCCTGAATCCGTGCGTTTGTTTACAAGACTCGCCGGGCCGGAAATGGAAGGACTTATGAGGGTCGGAACGGGAGTTATGGAACTCATCACATCGATCCTTCTGCTGATACCAAAATCGAGGCCGTTCGGGGCGTTGGTCTCGCTTGGTGTGATTTCGGGCGCGATTCTCAGTCACTTGTTCGTTTTGGGAATCGTGGTTGAAGATGACGGCGGCGCATTGTTTTTAATGGCGTGCATCATCTTCACCTGTTCGCCGGGGCTTTTGTTTTTGCACCGGAACAGTTTTCTAAGTCTTCTCAACAAGGGAACCTAACCCTATTCGCTTGAGGCAAGGCCCCAAACCGTTGGCCTTTGAGTTAGACTTTACTGAATGTCTTCACTGGCCGATTTTCTTGGAAAGGTATTGAGCCTCGATTTTGCCGGAATCGAGACGCTTTCCGTTACCGCGATTTTCTTTTTATTCTTTTTCGCGACGTTTGTAACCGAAGACGGCGCCTGTCTTGCAGCCGGAGCATTGGCGGGACAGGGGCGAGTTTCGCTTTCACTCGCAATCTCCGCCTGCTTTTTCGGGATCGTTGTCGGCGACGTCGGACTATATGCGATCGGCAGGGTTTCGGGAACCGCCCTTCATTCGTCCAAACTCTTTCGACGATTCGTCTCGATTGAAGCGCTCGAAACCGCGTCCGACTGGCTCGAACAACGCGGAGCGACGGCGATATTTATCAGCCGCTTTGTAGCCGGGCTTCGTCTCCCGACATATCTCGCCGCTGGTTTCCTAAAGACCAACTTCCTAAAGTTTCTATTCTATTTCCTCGTCGCCGCCGCGGTTTGGACACCGGCGTTCGTTGGCGCGGCCGCCTACCTACAGAAGTTCGTTTCGCCAAAATACATACTTCTCTCGATACTCGCGCTGTATATCGCGCTTCATTTCGCTTTCAATCTATCGACCAGGCGTCGAAGGCGATTGTTGCTCGGGCGTTTGAAACGCATTTCGAATTGGGAATTCTGGCCGCTCGCGGTCTTTTACGCTCCTGTCGTCATATATATCCTTCTTCTTGCCGTAAAGCACAGAAGCATCACCGTCTTTACCTGCGCCAATCCCTCAATTCCCGGGGGCGGTTTTGTCGGAGAATCCAAGGAAGAGATTTACAGGGGTCTTGAGGAAAATGGTGCGAACAGCGGTTTTATGCTTCAACGAGCGTTTCTCGAACCTGAAACGGATCCAGATAAACGGCTCACCCGCGCGAAGGAAGCGCTTGAATCGAATCGGCTTTCCTTCCCCTTGGTCGTAAAACCCGATGCCGGAGAACGCGGAAAAGGCGTGAAAATCGCGGGAAGTCTCGAAGAATTCGAAACCGTTGTGGTCTCGACCGAAAAGGCGCTGATAATACAGGAATTTGTTGACGGCCCCGAAATTTCGGTTTTTGCGGTTTCGAATCCGGAAACGGGCAAAACCGAAATTTTCTCAGCGACAAAAAAGTCGATGCCTTTCGTTATCGGAGATGGAATACGGACGCTTGAGGATCTGATCCTCGACGATCCGCGTGCCGTCGCGATTGCCGGAAAGTACTTCGAGGCAAATGCCCAAAGGCTTCATGAAATCCCAAAACCCGGTGAAAAGGTACGGCTCGTACAAATCGGGACGCATTCCCGCGGCGCCGTTTTTCTCGAAGGCGAGGAATTTGCGACGCCCGATGTCGAAAGCGCGATCGAAGGAATCGTCCGAAACTACGAGGGATTCTACTTTGGCAGATTTGATCTAAGGGCGGAAGACGAACAAGCGATCAAGGAAGGTCGATTCAAAATCATCGAACTCAACGGAGTAACGAGCGAATCGACAAACATCTACGACCCTCGCTACGGCCTCTTGGATGCCTATTCGATACTTTTCAGGCAATGGTCAAAAGCCTTTGAGATCGGAGATATCAATTACAAGGCCGGATGCTCGAAGACCCGTTTGCGCGATCTGTTTAAGCCGGTCGCAAGGACGACCCCGAAGAAGGGCTTGTAGTCGGGGATACAATGGAGTTGTAGGAAAAAAATAATCGTTGGCTTTTCGTGAAGATCTCATACCCGCAAGTGGGCCTTCGGATTGAGAATTCGAGATTGGAAGATGTGCATAATTTTTGTCGCGTATCAGATAAGACATGACTACCCGTTGGTGTTGATCGCCAATCGCGACGAGTTCTATTCGCGACCAACCGCCCCCGCCAAATATTGGACAGATCATCCGTATATATATGCGGGCAGGGACCTTATCGGAAACGGCACGTGGCTTGGGGTGACAAACGGAGGGAGGTTTGCGGCGGTTACAAACCATAGAAATCCCAAAATGCCAAAAGGCAGTTCAACCCGAGGTTATCTCGTCTCGGACTTTCTCGCTTCGAAAACCTCATGCGAGGACTATTTGGCTAAAGTCGAATCCGAGGCCGCAAAATACAGCGGTTTTAATCTTCTCGTCGGAGAGGTCTCAAACGACGAAGATGAACTTTGGTACTACTCGAATCGATTCGATGCCGAACCCCGCAAACTCCATCGCGGAATCTATGGTCTGAGCAACGCGTTTTTGGACACCCCTTGGCCAAAGGTGGAAAAGGGTAGAAGAAAATTCGAAGACTTGCTTTCCGACATGCATTTCTCGACGGATTCTTATTTCGAACTTCTTTCGAACGAGGAACGAGCGCATTGCGATGAACTTCCCGACACCGGAATCGGTCAAACCGCCGAACACGCGCTATCGTCAATATTTATTCGAACCCCGGAATACGGAACGCGATCTTCAACCGTGCTTACAATCGATTCGGATTTCATTCCAAGCCTTATCGAGAAGGTTCACGACTCGGCCGAATAGTTCCCGCTGGTTCCTTCAAAGCGGCCGCTTATTCCTGTTCCTCTGTGATCCCGGCGGCCTGCCTTTGCCGCTCAAAATGTCCGGCGATCTCGATCGCGGTCGTCGCGCCGACGATCGGTTTTAGGTCGTTTACGCTTGCCTTTGCGATTCTCTCGATCGAGCCAAACGTCTTGAGAAGCCTTCTTCGCCGAGTCGGTCCGACGCCGGGTATGAGTTCAAGCTCGGATGAAAAGTCGCGCATCTCTCGCCGTTTCCTATGATATTGAATCGCGACCCGGTGCGTCTCGTCGCGAATTTCCTGAATCAGGCGAAACATCGGCGAGGTTGGGTCAAACTCAACCGGCTCTTCCTCTCGGCCGTAAACGATTAGGTGGGAAATCTCGCTGTGCCTTTTTGGCGGTTTTACAAGCCCGACCAACGGGATCGCGGCGAGTTCCAGGTCGCGCATCGCCGCCGCGGCGGCCGAAAGCTGTCCCTTTCCGCCATCGATAAAGATCAGGTTTGGCAATGCCTTGTTTTCTTCGAGCTTTCTTCTGTATCTTCTGAAAACCGCTTCGTTCATCGAACCGAAATCATCCTGACCCTCGATCGTCTTGATTTTATAGCGCCGGTATTCGCTGCGGTTTGGTTTTCCGTTTTCGAACGCGACTATTCCGGCGACGTTTTCAGATCCCTGAATGTTTGAGATGTCGAAAGACTCTATTAACTTTGGAAGGTGCGGCAACTCGAGTGTTTCCTGCATGTCCTGCAAGAGCTTTTCTGTTTTTGGCTTTAAGACGCGGAACCTCTGTTCGTATGCCACCCGCGCGTTCATCTCGACGAGTTCGATCATTCGCTTTTTCTCGCCTTTTTGCGGCACCAAAATCTTCACCACACGACCCCGTCTTTCGGTAAGCGCCTTCTCAAGAGTTTTCCGATCGCCGAAATCCAGCGGCACACTGATCTCAAGAGGCACATAATCGGTCGAGTAGTATTGCGACAACACCTCGCCGAGAAAATCCGCGACTTCGAAATCCTCTTCTTCGAGGTCTTCCCAAAAGAACTCGCGCCTTCCGATAACTTTGCCCTCGCGCATCGTGAAGAGCTGAAGCGCGAGACTGTTTCCCTTTTTGTAAAAGCCAAAGATATCGACATCCCTCTCCGGCGATGTCGCCATCTTTTGGTTGGCCTCGAGTGCCAGGACAGTTTTGGAAAGATCCCTGTATTTCGCCGCGATCTCAAAATTCTCAATCTCGGCAAAATGCCACATCCTCGCCTCAAGCTCGGCCGCGAGTTCCTGATTCTTGCCATCCATCAAAAGAATCGCATCGCTTACCGCCTCTTTGTATTCGGCAGGACTGCACAGGCTTCTTACGCACGGACCGAGGCATCGTTTGAGATGGTATTCAAGACACGGCCGCTGCATCTTGCCGTCGAGTTCGAGCGTGCATGTCCGTAGCTGAAATGTACGATTGATCAGATTGAGAGTCCGTCTCGCGAGATTCGCCGGCAAAAAGGGTCCGTAGTATTTGGCGCCGTCTTTGAGGAGTTTTCTTGTGATCACAACCTTTGGATACTCTTCTTTTGTGATCTTCAAATGCGGATATTGCTTGTCGTCCTTTAGAAAGACGTTGTATCGCGGCTTGTGTTTCTTGACGAGGTTGGCCTCGAGTACGAGCGCCTCGACCTCGTTGTCAACAACGATGAATTCAAAGTCAGCGATACGCTCCATCAAACGACGCGTTTTGTAATCCTTGTGTTTCGTCGATTGGAAATACTGCCTGACCCTGTTGCGGAGGTTCTTCGCCTTGCCGATATAGATGATCCTGCCCTTCTCATTCTTGTGTATGTAAACACCGGGTTTCGCTGGAAGGTTCTTGAGTTTTTCGGCGAGTTCCATGGTTTCAATCTTACATTAACGGGATGGGATGTGTACGTCCGGAAGAGTTCCAAGTTCCATGTTCCAAGTTCCAGAGTTGAGTCGACTTTAAGGGGTCGATCTTCTTCCAAAATCCGGAAATTCCTATTCGGACGCGTAGCGTCACGTAGATTTTAGCCGTGGATGGAGCGGCTTTGCGCGGAATCCACGGTAAACGCAAAAACAACGTTCGCGCCGGGTACCGGCGCGGAGAAACGCCCGTATTTGCTGCGTTCCAAGCGCCAATGATTTGCAGGGATACTGTTTGCGGCTCGCACCCGGGGGTTGCTACCCCTGGCTATTATCCCCTTGACGGCCGCGCGACAGAAGTGGAAATTCCGAACATTTTTACAACTTATTCCTTTGAATCGACTTTTTGGAGTGCCCTCAGAGTTGAGTCCACTCTAAAAAGTCGATCTTCTTCCAAAATCCGGAAATTACTATTCGGACGCGTAGCGTCACGTAGATTTTAGCCGTGGTTGAAGCGGCTTTGCGCGGAATCCACTGTAAACATAAAAACAACGTTCGCGCCGGGTACCGGCGCGGAGAAACGCCCGTAATTCTGGCATTCCATCGCCCATGGTACTTGCTAGCGGAGCTAACTCGCTCATTGAATTTTTGGTTTTCCAGCGTCTCCGGAGGATTTGCTTCATGAATCGTTTCCGGCATCGGCTTCCAGGTTGTAAAATTCGTTTTTGCTTTTGAGGATTTTATGAAGACGATCATCACCGAATCGGTTCGCGAGGCCGCCGGAATACTGCGGCGTGGCGGGATCGTCGCGTTTCCGACCGAGACCGTGTACGGACTCGGAGCGCCGATTTTCAACCCCTCTTCGATTTCGCGAATCTTCGAAGCAAAGTCGCGCCCCGCCGACAATCCTCTGATCGCGCACATCTCGGATCTGTCGCAGATCGAGGATCTCACAGAATTCCTGCCCGATTATGGAAAACGGATCATTGACGCGTTTTATCCGGGTCCTCTTACGATCGTCGTTCGAAAGAAACCGACGGTTCCCGATATCGCCACCGCGGGGCTCGATTCCGTGGGGATTCGAATGCCCGATCAAACTCTTGCCCGAGAACTAATCGAAGCCGCCGGTACGCCCTTGGTGGCGCCATCGGCAAACGTATCGGGAAAACCCTCGCCAACCACCTGGCAGGCGGTCCTCGAAGATTTGGACGGGCGAATCGATTGCATCTTAAAGGGCGAAACGACGAGGTACGGTCTCGAATCAACGGTCGTGGATTGTACCGGCGGGGCGCCCTCGATCCTGCGCCGAGGAGCGGTAACGTTTGAAGAACTGAAAACCGTGGTTCCGGAGATCACCGACGTCGCGGATAACGACCCCGACAAACCCAAAAGCCCCGGTCTCAAGCATCGGCATTATTCCCCTTCGGCCGCAGTCGCCTTCTACACGCCGAATGCCGAAAAAAGCGAGTCTGCCTATATAGGCATCGCGGTTCCTTCATGCGAATTTAGGAAAGCAAAAATAGTAAACGATGCGGGGGAATACGCCCGCGTTCTTTATGAGTTTTTCCGTGAATGCGACCGTGATAAAATCGACAAAATTTACTGCGAGGAAATCCCTGAAACCGGAATCGGAGCAGCCGTGATGGATCGAATCCGGCGAGCGATCGCAAGATAGTTGCGTGGCCCGTTTTTCATCCACCATCGCGAACATCGAATCGGCGTGCAATTTTCACTCGCCTCATTGTTCCAACTAGAAAGACCTTTAATGCGTTCGAGAGCCGTTTGCCCCCATGGCGCTCCACGGCATTGAGCGATTCTAAATTGAAGATTCCCGTTGATCCAAAGTGCACATCAAAAGCATAGAGCTCGAAAACATAAAGTCATACGCGAAAGCGAGATTCGATCTCGAACCCGGAACCACCGCCATCATGGGCGAAAACGGTGCCGGAAAAACGACGATCATCGAATCTGTGGCGTGGACGCTTTTCGATCTGCTCGATTACAAAAAAGAGGACTTTTTAAGGCGTGGCGCCAAGAAGGGCGTTGTGCGCGTCGAGTTTGAAAGCGGACTCGACGAACGCCTGTATGTCGTTCAAAGGGATACAAGAACCGGCTATTTTGTTTACGATCCGCGCCTCGATACGAGGATCGCCGACAAAAAGGAAGAGGTAACGCGATTTCTTTGGCAGCATCTCGGCGTCGAACCGGGTACAGATCTCGAATCGCTTTTCAGACGCGCCGTTGGTGTTCCCCAAGGCACATTCACGGCGATTTTTCTAGAATCTCCAACCGAAAGAAAGAAGGCCTTTGACAAGCTTTTGCGTGTCGAGGAATACCGTATCGGAGCGATGAAGCTCGGACAAACGGCGAAGTTCGTAGAGGAAAGCAGGATCGCCGAAGCGACCGCGATCGCCCGGCTTGAGGGAATGCTCTCCAACCTTCCTTCGCTTCTTGAAACACGAAAAACGCTCGAAGCCGGAATCAAAGGCCAGGAAAAGGAAGCGGAACGATTCAAGGAATCGATCGCAGCGCTTTCTTCCGAACTCTCCAAACTCGAATCGAATCGGGCCGCTTTTGAAAAAGCGAACAGTGAGTTGAACGAAATAAAAGGCCATTTGAAGGTGCTCGAAACGCGTATCGAATCCACCGAGAAGGACGTCGAAGCCGCGACTCGCTCGGCAACAGTGGTCGAGGAGTCGAAAACGGCGTTTGAGGAGCACCAGAGCGCACTCGAAGAACTAAAAGCCGTTGAACAAAAGCTGATCGAGCGTTCAAAAAACTCAACCGAGATCGAGAGGTTGGAGCGGCTTGTAGTTGCGAATAAAACGGAAGCCAAATCCGTCGCGGAGCGGATGGAAAGGATTGAGACCGTCCGAAAGGATCTCGAGCGCCTCGCCCCTTTGGCCGCGGATCAGGAGCGAATGGAAACCCGCGCCGGAGAATTGAATCGACGGATTGCCGAGTTGAAGGGCGAAAGCAAAGTCATCGACGAGTACGAAGCTCAACGAAACTCGCTCCGAAGTTCGCTTCTTACTTTAAGAAAATCGGTTGCCGAAGCCGAAAGATCCGCAGCGGTCGCCGCTGAGGTACCGGCCCTCGCAAAAAGATCCGACGATATCTCGGCGGAACTCGCACGAATCGAAGCCTCTCTGGAACGCGATCTCGAATTCCGCGAACAGATCAGAGGCGGGCTCTGCCCAGTCTTTTCCGAGAAATGCCTGAACCTCAAACCCGGAGACACGCTCGACGCATTCCTCGACAAGAAAACGCTGCAAAACGAATCCAACAAAAAGGCACTTGCCGGCGAAAAAGCCGAAGTATCAAAGCGGCTTCAGGAAGCGCGAAAAGCCGAAAAATCGGTTGCCGAACTCTCACATTTGCGAACTCGAGAAGACGAGATCACGAAAGAAGGAATGAGGATCAAGGAAGATCAGGAAAAACTCCTCAAACAACTCGAAGAACTACCAACGCTTTCCAAAGAACTCGAAACGCTTCAGAAGGAGATCGCCTCAATCGAAGATCCAAAATCCAAAATCATATCTCTGAATCAGGAACTCGAGCGTGGCGAATCGCTTGCCGCCCGAGCGACAGAACTGGAGAATGAAGCCAAGAATCTCTCCTCGGAACTTGAATCTAGAAATGAAGCATTTGCGGCGTTTGGCGAGATCGATAAAAGAAAATCGGAACTTGTAGAAACAAGGGACAGAACCGCTGAAAAGTACCGCGATTATCTCCAAAACCAATCCGCCGCGGCGCGGCTCGACGAATTAAAGCGGTCGCTGGAAGCGCTTCATTCCGAACGATCAGAAAAGCGCGGCGCGCTTTTGGAGTCGGAAACCCACGCGGCAAAAGCGGCCGAACTATTTGATCAAACCCGATTTCTGCGAATCTCGGACGAGCACAAAATCGGCGAGCTCAAACTCCGCGAGCTCGAAACCGAACTCAGGCTTTCACAAGGTCAGATTGAGGAAGTCTCGGCAAGCATTGCATCGCTTGAGGGTTCAAAAAAGGAACTCGTCCAGCATCAGAAGGAAAAGGATTCGCTTGACCGACTGTTCGAAACGATTTCTTTTATCCGCGAGACATTGAAATCGGCCGCGCCGAATGTCGCCAAAAATTATGTATTTCATGTTTCGGTCGAGGCCAACAATCTGTATCGCGAGATCACCGGGAACGCCGAAACCACGCTCCGTTGGAACGAGGAATACGCTATCGAAATCGACGAGGGCGGTTACAGCCGCCCTTTTCTGAGCCTTTCCGGCGGGGAGCAGATGGCCGCCGCGCTGTCGGTGCGTCTGGCACTACTAAAGCAGCTTTCAGATGTTAGAATAGCCTTTTTTGACGAACCGACGACGAACATGGACGCCGAGCGACGCGAGAGATTGGCCGAGCAGATCAGCCGCATCACTGAGAGTCGAACTTTTAACCAGCTTTTTGTCATCTCACACGACGACACTTTTGAGAGTTACGCCGATCACGTTGTCACCGTCGGCGAGTAGTTTATGAAGAAAGTAACGATAGTATGCGACGGTTCCTCTATTGGAAACGGCACCGGAAACGCCCGCGCCGCCGCATGCGCAATTCTCGGCTACAAGGGGCATTGGAAGGCGGTAGCGGTTTTTCTTGGCAAGGCCACCAACCAGCAATCGGAAATCGCCGCTGCTGAGATCGGCCTCAAAAGCCTCTCCGAACCGTGCGAAGTGCGACTTCTGAGCGACAGCCGTTATGTCGTCGAGACCATGCTCGGGAATTTCAAAAAGAAAACGAATCACAGTTGGTGGTCGGATCTCGAAGCCGCCGCGGCAGGGCACCGCATTGAGTGGGAGTGGGTCAAGGGGCATGACGGGCACAGCGTTCAGGAAGTCGCCGACGATATCGCCCGCCACACCGCCGAACAAAGAGGCATCGACCAGCATTTCATCGATGAAGCCGTGCTTGGTTTGGGAACGATTGAAATTTGATCATTTTCCGCAACATTTTCTACCGCCAATTATTCCGCCGCATAATTATCGAAATACGCGCGCGCGGCGTGGTCGCATTTGGTTTGGTGCTGCTCGCAAGTTCGTTTTCCGGTGTCATTTCCGTTTCTGCTCAAAACCTTCAAACAACGGGCTGGTCATGGCAAAATCCATTGCCTCAGGGCAATCCTTTGACCTCGATATATTTTGACGCCGACAAACGCGCCGGATTCGCGGTCGGCCAGGGCGGAACGATCCTTCGATCCGAAAACGGAGGCTTTAGCTGGACGAGGCAAATTCCGCCGACCGAATCCGCACTTAGCGATGTCGAGGCGATCGGCCCGCGGCACGCCTTCGCGGTTGGCGCCAGAGGCACTATTCTCGAAACAACCGATGGCGGCAAGAAGTGGTTGCCGTTGGAAGTTGGGTTTAAGGATCATTTTTACGATGCCGAGTTTTCGAAAGGAGATCAGAAGGTTGGATTTATCGTCGGAACTTATGGCTCGGTGATAAAGACAACGGACAGCGGAAAAACGTGGGTGCAACTCGATAAACAGGTCGATTCGCATCTGACCAAGGTCGAGGTTTTGGATGCATCCCACGTGACGATTGTTGGAGATCTTGGCGTAGCGCTAACGACAAGCGATGGAGGCGCAACCTGGGAAAAATCTGAACCCTGCGGCACCGTCGATTTGTCCGGAGCCGGGTATGTGTCTCCGGATGAGATCCTCGTGAACGGGAAGGGCGGATGTGTCGCCCGAACCTCGGACGGCGGCAAGACCTGGAAACGGATAGGAATCTACAGCACCGTCGATCTCCTTACGATGTCGATGACGGAAAACGGACGGGGCTACATGACCGATTCCAACGGCCGTGTCTGGATTTCGGGTGACGGCGGCTCGACGTGGCTTCCTTTCAATCTACGAACCAATCCCAAGATAACGTCGATCTATTTTTGCGATGGAATGACCGGCTGGGGTGTCGGCGAAGACGGACTCATTCTCAGAACCGACGACGGTGGCCTCAACTGGCAACGGCTCTCGTTCGGAAGCCGCAATTCGGTCAATGATCTTTATTTTCAGGATGACGAATTCGGATGGGCAGTCGGGGCCAATGGAAAAATTTGGATCACCGATGATGCCGGCGGAAACTGGCTGTCCGTATATTCTTCGACCAAGGCAAATCTAAACGCGGTAGATGCCGTAAGTTACGACCATGCTTTCGTTGTCGGAGATAAAGGAACCGTACTCCGCACAAACAACGGAGGGATCGCCTGGGGTCCCGGGATCAGCGGCACGAAAGCCGATCTGCTCAGCGTTTATTTTCTGGACAAAGACACCGGCTATGCCGTTGGCAGCGACGGCACGATTATCCGTACGCGGTTGGCGGGCGCGTATTGGGAGCGGCTCCCTTCCGGAACCGAATACTGGCTGGAAGACGTTATTTTTCTCAACAAGAACCGCGGCGTCGTTGTCGGTGATCGTGGTACGGTTCTGACAACCGATGACGGTGGCGACACTTGGTCGAAAGTGAAACTAAACATCACCGATAATCTCTATTCGGTAGATTTTCTAGATGAGAAGGTCGGCTTTGCAGTCGGGGCGAAAGGAATCGTAATTCGCACCGTCGATGGCGGCGAGACGTGGCGGGATTTGGAATCGCCCTTCCGTTCCAACCTCTACTCCGTAAATGTTTACGGTTCAAAAATGGTAATGGCCGCGGGAGATCTGGGACGGGTTGCCGTCTCATCCGACGGCGGCGAAACCTGGGAGGTACAACCCACAATCACCACCAACACCATAAATTCGGTGGTTTACAAAGGCGGCAGCAATCTCTGGATTGCTGGAATCGGTGGCTCGATCCTAAAGCGAACCAGACCTCTTTCGACACTTTCATTCTCGGCGCCAAAAATACCGCCGATCCTCAGACCATCGTCGCGCAAGGACAAGCCGCGCAAACCAAGGGTTCCGATCGTCACAATTCCCGATGACGGCGACATTCCGGTCGCCCAACCTCCGGGGGAGAATCAATAGCGCAAGCTCCAGGAAAAAAAACGGGTCTCCAATCGGAGACCCGTTTTTCGCGTGTTCGAGAATGATCGTAAAGATTAGTTCACGTCCTCGATCTGTTTCCAATGACCGACATTGAGTTCATACGCTTCTTTTGTGGCGGTCATTTTTTCGATCTTCTTTTCCATTTTTGACGGTTCGAGCATGTTGCCGTCGGCATCATCACGGACAAAAATCTTCGAGAGAAAATACTTGTCGCCGTACTTGTTGAATACAAGATGGCTGGCAGTTGGCTGAACCTTTTCCCTCACGACGTTTGTTTGAAACACCTTTGATTTCGACAGATTGTTGTCGCTCGAAATCTCGAGGATATACTCGGAATCGGTATCGATGTTGGTTTGCCTGATCGTGTATTCCCCGGCAGGAAACCGCGTTTCATTGACAATAAACGAAAACGGCACCTTTGCCTTGAGTACCGAATTGTCCGGTATTTGCGCCGCTGCCGTAACTGTGAAACCAAGAACCATTGCGAATGCCGCAAGTAAAGTTATGTTATTAATGCGTTGTCTCATCTTCTTGAACCTCCGAAGTTCCTTTCATTTTGAAAACCGTCCTTCGAAATTCCGACCCGTGCAATTTGTACTCAGACCATGTGCGGGCCGCGGGATTCCTATAAAAGGAAGTCCCGTTTCCAACCCGAACGATAGGAAGCAACAGAATCCGCCAAGACTCCTGAATCGGTTTCGCTTGAATGCCCGGCATCAGAAATGGATCCCATCGAAGCTTCCGCACTCGCCTCGACCGTTGAAATCCAGCCATCAAATTCCGAACCGCCAACATTTAGTGCGTCGGCTCGCACGCTACCGCTCTTACTTCCGATATTCATGTCTTGTTTGATCTCCATCGTGCTTGCTCCTTTTTCGGACATTCCAACATAGTTCAATCCTTGTGCCACAAATTCCCAGAATAGGCAGATGTTGCAAACAAAAGACTTATACGACTTCGAGCCTCGCCCAATGTTGCGCCCGGCGCCACGGTTGATGTAGCGAAATTGCGCCCCAAACATTTTTGCCACAGTCTTTGGCATGACGCCCGATGCATCCAATGCCGTTTAAAACCCCAATCTGAGGCGGATATGCAACGAACATCTCGTATCCGAACTAAGGCGCGGGATTTGCTTTGAAAGCGTTGCGTTTTTATCGTATTCAATACGGGATAGACTACTGCCTATGAGATTGCCGCTTCACATAAAGACCACGCTGTTGACTTCGGTCGCGATCGTTGTGATCGTTTTTGCGGCGGCGCTGATTTTTTCTTCTGTTGTCTTGAATTCCGTCCATGACGACCAAAAGGAATACACCGAAGCGCAGGCTGAGAATCTCGCCGAGAAAATCGCCGCGTACACATATCGAAATGATTCGGAACGATTGATTTCGATAATCCAGATTTTTGATTCGGCACGCGTCAACAAGGATTCGACAAAGGGAATTCGTTACTGGGAAGCGATCGGACCGGTGTTCGCCAAACGGATCGAAACCGGAAATTCGCGTCTTTCCGAAGATCTCTCCGAGCAAATGACAGCCGCGCTTCTGACGCGTCGAGAAATAAAAGCGGAAGACGCTTCGCTCGGTACATATCGTGTCATCGTTCCGGTTATTACATCAGGGCGGGTCGTTGGAGCGGTTGAGTTCACGGAAGAGTTGGACGGGCTTTCTGATATTTTCGGAAGATATTGGAAACCCGGTCTTGTATTGATCATTCTCTTCGTACTGATTTCGACTCTAACGATCTATTTTCTAACGAACTCGTTCGTTTATCGCCCGCTTGAGAAAATAGTCGCCGCGATGCAGCGTGTCGAAAAAGGCGATTTGACGGCACGTGTCTCTGTAACGGGCGAGGACGAGTTTGGGGTTTTGGGGAAAGAACTCAACAGCATGCTCGACAACGTCGAGGACCTGACCAAAGAAAGGCAGCGGCAGAAAGAGATTTTGGAAGTTCGCGTTTTGGACGCCACGCGGGAATTGCGCCTAAGAAATGACGAGCTTGAGGATGCGAATCTCGAGATCTGGAAGGCTGCCAACAAACTTTCCGAATTTGAAAAGCTTGCCGCGGCGGGTCGAACGGCCGCTCAATTCGCGCATGAGGTGGGAACGCCTTTGAACCTCATCAGCGGACACGTTCAGCTCCTGCTGAAGGATTCGACCGGCTCCGACCAAAACCAGGAACGGCTCAAACTCATTGGCTCGCAGATCGACCGTATCGAGGGAATCGTCCGAAGGATGCTCGACAACACACGGATTTCCGAATCCGTACTTGAAAAGCTGGATATCAATTCAGTCGTGTCCGATATCATTCGAATTACAGAACCAAAATTCAAAACGGCCGGAATTGAAGTCGAACATTCCGGCGAGCTATCGCAATGCATTGTCAACGGCGATAAGGACAGACTGCAGCAGGTCTTTTTGAATCTTCTGAACAATTCCGCCGACGCGATGCCGTCGGGTGGAAAAATCACGATCAATGTTTGGCAACCTGATAATGCGGTTTCCGTCCGCGTTTCTGATACCGGGACGGGAATGGATGACGAAACGAGGCGAAGGATTTTCGAACCTCTGTTTTCGACAAAGAAGAAAGGGGAAGGAACTGGGCTGGGTTTGGTTGTCGTAAAACAGATTGTCGCCGAACACGGCGCGTCAATCGATGTCGAAAGCGTTCCGGGAGCGGGAACGAGCTTTTTGTTAACTTTCCCTCCAGTGGTGTCAGACGCCGACACTTCGACTGCGGCGAATCGCTAACCGATGTTTTCTCAAGGGCGTGATGTCCGCGAAATTGCGAGTAAGAAGTATGAAAAAGATCCTTGTCGTAGATGATGATGCCGAATCGACCGAGTTGCTGAAAGAGATTTTCCAAGCGGAAAAATGGGAGGTCAGAACCGCAAACAATTTTGCCGACGCACTTGCCGCCGCGGGCGAATGCGATTTTGATCTTGTCGTCAGCGATATCAATCTCGAAGACGAGATGAGCGGTTTGGATCTGCTGCGGGAAGTATCGAGTAGCGTTCCGGTGATTCTGGTTTCCGGGTTTGGATCCTTGGAAATCGCGGTTGAGGCCGCGAGGGACGGAGCGTGGGATTTCGTTTCGAAACCATACAAGGTTGAGGAACTCGTCCAAACCGCACGTCGTGCGATTGACCGCGGAAAATCGGATGCTCCCGAAACCGAACAAAACGAATCCCGCGTCTCGACTGCGATCATCGGCCGTTCGGCTCCAATGATCGAGCTTTACAAAGAGATAGCACGAGTCGCACCGACACTCTCGACCGTACTTATCACGGGCGAATCCGGCACGGGAAAGGAGCTTGTCGCGCGCGCGATTCATGACAACAGCAATCGTCGCAATGGACCGTTTGTCGCCGTAAACTGCGGCGCTTTGACCGAATCGCTGCTTGAAAGCGAGCTTTTTGGATACGTAAAGGGTTCTTTTACGGGTGCGAATTCCGATCGAAACGGGCTTTGGGAAGAAGCGCGCGATGGAACACTTTTTCTCGATGAAATCGGCGAGATTTCTCTGCAGATGCAAGTAAAACTCCTGCGCGTGCTCCAGGAAAACGAAATCAGAAAAGTCGGCGCGACGAGAAATATCCCGGTTAACGCGCGGATAATTGCCGCCACAAACCGCAACCTCGAAGAAGAGGTCGAAGGCGGCACCTTCCGGGAGGATCTGTTTTATAGACTATCTGTCTTTGGCATACCGGTTCCCCCTTTGAGGGATCGCAAGGGAGACATACCGTTGCTTGCCGAAGGCTTTTTGAAAAAGACGATAGAGCGAACCGAAGGCAATCAGGTCACGCTTTCTTCGGAAGCATTGAAATTGTTGACGGTTTACGACTGGAAGGGCAATGTACGCGAACTGGAGGCCGCGGTTGAATTTGCCGTGCTTCATGCCCGTGGAAAGGAAGTGCTTCCCGAAGATTTGCCCGAGAAACTTCGTACGCCCGAGTATCTTCACTCCGCTTCCCGAATCCATCTTTCGGAGCTTTACGCCGATTTTCCGACACTTGAGGATCTGGAAAAGAGATATCTTGTTCATGTTCTGGAAGAAACGGAAGGAAATAGAACCCGCGCGGCGGAAATCCTTGGAATCGATAGACGCACTCTTTACAGAATGGCGGAGAGATTTGAAATCTCGCTCGATTAACAATCCGCAAAACCCGGCTGATCCGAGTTTGCAAGAAAAGCGCTCTAAAACCTTCCTTCGTTTGTGTCGGTCGGTTTTTCGCCAACCCGTGTTCTAATTTTGCCCAAAAGTTCCTCCAAACGCTTCCCTTCTTCGACCGTGCCATCCCGTCTGAGTTCCGATTCCAAATTCCCGATTTGATCCGCAATCGTCTTGAAATACTCTCCCTTGGCGGCGAAAGAGGTGTCTTGCGAATAACTCTGGGCCACGGATTCCGCGTCGTGCAGCAGGAGATCCATCTGCTCGAGATTTCCGCTTTTCGCGAGACTTTTGGCGGTTTCAAGATCGATTGATACTCGCCGTAAGGCTTCGATCTCGTTGATCTTTGGTTTCATGACCGCAACGCCACGTCGCTTTGGAATCCTATCCCTGACGTCGTCATCAAACGTCATTGTCGTCGCCGAAGCCGTTCCCCTCAAAGTGCGCGCGAATCTAAGCGCCGAGAAAGTGAAAACAGAGATTACCATCGCGGCCGCAAGCATCCTTCGAAATTCCAACCTGGTAGCAAAAATCCTTCGCTCCATACTCAATACCTCTCAATCTCGATTTGGTCGGAGCAAGGCTCGTGCCAGGCGAGTTCGGTATTGATCGATGCGTTTCCAAACGTTGATTTTCCAACACGTGTCGATCGATGCGTCTCGAATCGCACTCAAACACATGCCCACGGCTTGTGGCGCTTTTGCGTGTCACTGCATTTTCGCCACAGCCCCGTCCGCCACTTCGTTTTCGGAAAAACCCACAAACACCAATAAACACGGGCTCGAACTGAACCCGCGGTATTTGGCACGGCCATTGCCATACGCTATGGCAGATAGGAAGGTTGACAACTGAAAAACAAACCACCTCTTGGGAACGCTTTTCGGGAAAGCCTAAAGAGGTAGAGCTAACAGGGAGGGTCAACCGGACGCGAGCTACGTGCGGTTGACCCATTTTTTCTACAACGCTTCGAAAGGAGGTTTTCAAATGGAAAACACGGCGGAGAATTTCAGGACTTATTTTAATTTCAAGACACTCTTCATCGCCGCGATGGCGATATCTTTGATTGGAGGCGCCGTACTGTTTGGATTGATCTACAAGATCAACGCGCAATCGGTTGCCCAACTCGGTACCTCCGACAACACGGTGGAGCGGTTGAATGTTCCTGCGGGAAATCCAAGAAACGCTTCGACATCGTACGCCGACATCGTCGAGAAGGCCTCGCCGGCAGTCGTCACGATTCGCGCCGATATCGTCAACAAAAGCGATCCGGGAAGAATGTCGCCATTTCAAAATGATCCGCTCTTTCGACGCTTTTTTGGCGAAGGAATGCCCCAGCAGCAACAACAACCCAGAACCGAACACGCTTTGGGATCGGGCGTGATAGTTAGGGCCGATGGCACGATTCTGACAAACAACCATGTCGTGGCGGGAGCCGAGAAAGTAGTGGTCGAGCTTAACAACCGAAAGTCGTTTGACGCCAAGATTGTCGGCACCGATCCGCTTTCGGATCTTGCTGTTTTGAAGATCGACGGAAAGGAACTTCCGACGCTCGCATTGGGAGATTCGGACAAAGTGCGGGTCGGAGATGTTGTACTGGCAATCGGCAATCCGCTTGGTCTCCGCCAAACCGTAACGAGCGGAATCATCTCCGCCAAAGGCCGTGCCACTGGTCTTTCCGACGGAAGTTTCGAAGACTTTCTCCAGACCGACGCCCCGATCAATCAGGGTAACTCGGGCGGCGCTCTTGTCGATCTAAATGGAAATCTTATCGGGATCAACTCGCAAATCCTTTCGCCTTCAGGCGGCAATATCGGTATCGGTTTCGCAATTCCGTCAAACATGGCAAAAACCGTGATGGAACAACTCGTAAAAGACGGCAAGGTTCACCGCGGAATGATCGGGATCGGTATTCAAAATCTTGATTCCCAGCTCGCGGCCGGTTTTGGCCTTTCCAACGCAGAGGGTGTTCTGGTGAACTCCGTTGCCGCCGGCAGCCCCGGAGAAAAAGCTGGGATAAAGCAGGGTGACGTGATTACTGCGGTCGATGGCAAAGCGGTTTCTGATTCGAACGATCTCCGCAACAGGATTGCCGAAACGAGTCCGGGCACCAGCGTTTCCCTAACGATTTTTAGAGATGGGAAGGAACAAACGCTTTCGGCTGTTCTTGACGAATTCAAGCAGCCATCCGCCGACGGACCTGAAAGAGATTCCAGCGACTCAAAGAAAAAAGACGGGGCCGTACTTGGACTTGCGCTTCAGGTAATAACGCCGGAAATCGCGGACCATGTCGGTGTCGATGCGAACACCAAAGGGCTCGTCGTAACCGAGGTGGAATCGGGAAGCCGCGCCGAGGACGCGGGGCTTCAGCAGGGAGACGTAATCCTGCAGGCAAACCGACAACCCGTGGCCACAATAGCTGAAATGCAATCCGCGATCAGCGGGTCGAATGGAAAACCGGTTTTGCTTCTTGTAAGCAGACAGGGACGCACGCTCTATTTAACGGTTTGATCTTCAAACAGCCCAACACAAAAGAACCGGAACAAATCCTCGCAATCTGTTCCGGTTCTCCTATTTTTCCCGTAGCTTCGAAAAATTCGAGCACCGCTTTTACAGCTCAACGGCAACCGCGATCCACTCTCCATCTCGTTTAACCGCCGGATCTTCGAATCCGAAACCCGACAAAGCTTCGATGATCGCCGATTCCTGCTCCCGCAGGATTCCGGACAACACAAGGATGCGCTTTGCTTTTTCGACAAGCAGCTCAAGCATCGGCACGATCACATCAATCGTTACATTCGCGCAGACAAAATCGAAGTTTTCCACATCGGCTGTCAGTGTGCCGGCTTCCATCCGGACATGGGGTGTATTGTTCAAGACCAGGTTTCCGCGCGCGATCGCGATCGAGTCAATGTCGGTATCAAGACCAAAGATCTCCGTTTTGGAGCCGCCGTCGTTTAGTTTCGCGACGGCTATCGAGAGAATTCCCGTGCCCGTTCCGACATCAAGAAATGACTCGCCATTTTGGTAAAGCTCGGAAATAAACTCCAAACAAAGTCGCGTGGTTTCATGAGTGCCTGTGCCAAACGCCATCGAGGGCTCGATTTTTATCAAGATGCCCTCCGGTTCGGCCGGGACGTCCCACGGGGGCGATATCACAAAACTTCCGCAAGAGGTCGGTTTCCAATGCCTCTTCCATTCGGCGAGCCAGTCTTCGTTCTCAACTTCCTTGATCTCGCCGATCGTCGCCGCTTCTTTTTCGAAACCAAAATTTGAAAGGGTTTCGGCGAGCAGCGTTTCGAGCGATTCCCTCTCCGGACGCGACTCGAAATACCCTTTTACGATTACGGTTTCGGCACCCTTTTTTCCGACCGTATCGATCTCGCTCCCGGAAGCTTCGGCGACATCGAAAAACGTTTCGACAACGGATTCCGATTGTGCGTTCGCCTCGACAACCACCGCCCACCAAAGTTCCGCTTTGGTTCCTTCAGAGCTCATTTCCGAACTCCCATTTCATCAAGGTTCCAACCCTTGTTGCGCCAATCCTTTACCACTTTTACAAACAGTTCGAGATACACTCGATTGCCCAAGAACTCCTGGATCCTCTCGCGGGCCGCCGCGCCGATAGCTCCAAGCCGCGCGCCCTGCTTGCCGATGATGATCTTTTTCTGCGAATCCTTTTCGACATAGATCGCGCAATAAATCTTTGTAAGCTCGGGATCCGATTCATCGTATTTCTCAGTAATTACGGCGGTTACATACGGAATCTCTTCGCCGGTACTACCCAGAATCTGTTCCCTGACCATCTCCGAAACGATCACACGCATGGGCTGATCGGTAAACTCATCCTCGGAGAATAAAGGTTCTCCGGCGGGCAACGAATCCTTGATCCTAGAAAGCAAAAGATCCACGGCATCGCCTGAAAGCGCGGAAACGGGAATGATTTCCTTGAATTCGAACTCGTTTGAATACAACTCGATTAGGGGCAACAAGCGTTCTTTCTCACGCAGTTTGTCGATCTTGTTCAAAACGAGAATCGCCGGTTTGCCGGCGTTCCTTACCATCTCGAGAACATAGCGGTCACCGTTTCCTGTCGAAACGGTCGCGTCACGCATCAATACGACGAGATCGACGCTCAAAAGCGCATCGCTAACCGAAGCCATCATCCTTCGGTTGAGGAGATAACCCGGTTTATGCACGCCGGGCGTATCAACAAAAACTATTTGCCCCCCATCGACGTTAACGACACCGCGTATCTTATGTCTCGTCGTCTGAGGCTTGTTCGATACCGCAGCGATTTTCTCGCCCACAACCCTGTTCAGTAACGTCGATTTGCCCGCATTGGGGCGACCGACAAGGGCTACAAAACCGCTTTTAAAATCTTCAATTTCACTCATAAAACCAAAATGCCGACTGTTCCGGCGCCTGTTGAAAGCAAGCATAAGATTCTAAACGAACGAAAGGACGCTTCCAAATGCATGGGAATGATTTGGGCGGTAGTTTTGGAGGGTTCGCGTTTTTACTTTGAAGGCTTCCAGCAATTACAAGAACCTCGTTTGAGAAACCGGCAAACCTCGATTGGACATGAACACAAATTGAAAGGTGCCTGCCCCCTCGCTGGTTCGCCGTCGATCCGAAAGCACGCTGACGCGTATCGGAGATGTCTCAATTCACGGTGACGTCCACCTTGAATCGGCCGCATGGAGATTCAAAGTAAACCTCGAAATTCCCCTTGTTTTCAGAAACCGAACGGATCACAAAAAACGCGCGTCCATCGAGGCTTCCAATTTCGGGTTCGTATTTGATCTGGACATCGTTTTGCGAAGAGGAGGAAGCGCGCATCACGTAGGGCTTGCCGTAATTCTTTAGTCCGACGATGATTCCAAAACTTCCGCCATTGGCGACGATCGAAACATTTTCCTGGCTGACAACAAACGAGCAGGGTTCGATCGCGTCTGTTTGTGCCGGTCTGATCTTGTCCAGCGGAACGAACCTCGGTCTATGCGCACCGAGATCGATCAGATCCTTTTCCTGCGGATTGTTCGTGGTCGAAGTCGTTGATTCGGGTTTTATCTCCACAGAATCTGAAACAACAGTCTCCGCGGGAGTTGGCAGTTCGTTCGTCGTTGTTTCATTGTTCGTTTTGGGATCAGCGGTTACCGAATCGACCACAGGCTTTTCAGGATTTTCGGTGCTTGAGTTGTCGGTGCTTGTTGTCGTCGGTTCTGTAGATACGTCGATTACCTCTGGCTTGGTCGGCGTTGTCGAATTCTCCGGAATGTTTTCCTTAGATACATCGGTTGGTTCCGTCACAACCTCGTCGGTCTGGGGAGGATCAACCTTGGCCGGTGTGTCGTCAACCGGATCTTCGGTATCAGAAACAGTCTCGACTATTTCCTCGCTGGGATCGGGAACGCTCGAATCCTGAGTTTCTACCGTGATGTCGGAATCAATGGGTTTTTCGGTAGAATCGCCAACAACCGTTTCAGGACTCGGTGAGGGAGCTGGAACTTCCGTTGCGGTATCGGTTGTCGGCGGTTCGTTCGATTCTTCCGAATCAACTGGGATAACCGAAGCGTCTGTTGTCTTGGAATCGACTTCCGCCGGTGTCGGTTCGGGAGACACCGCCGTATCGGCAGTCGGAATGACGTTTGTTTCTGATTTCGGCGTCTCGGTCGTCTCGTTTGTAGAGGAACCCGTCGTGTTCGTGGTCGTAACATCGGTGTTTTCGGCCGGCGACTTGGGATCATCCGTCGAAACTTCAGTTGTTTCCGGATCCTTGGGAACCTCGGTCGTCGCGGGGGCGCTGGTTTCCGCTGATTTGGTATCGGCCTCGACGGTTTCTACTTCCTTTGGAGTCTCGGTGTCCGTTGAGGTCTCGGTCGGTGTGGCAGTTTTTTCCGCAACCGTTTTCGGATCTATCGAATTTGTATCCGTGTTCGTTGATGTTGCGGGCTCCTTTGAAGCATCCGTCTCGGGCTTAACCAATGACGCTAGTGTCAGGTTAACGTCTTCGACCAGAGGTTTTGGTGCCGGTGTCGTTTCACCGACACTTTCCTTCGGAGTTTCACTTACCGTTTGGATGCCATCGACCTTGGAAGGATTCTTGAGAAACATATCCACCGGAAAAGCGCTTGGATCGGCCTCTCTCTTTTTGGCTATAAACGCGCCATAACCCGTAGTTTCGCCGAAAACCTTAAAGTAGAGACTCTCAACCAATTCCTTTCTTTCGGATGTCGCAGGGCTGTTTGCTATTGAAGATGCGTAATAATCGAGGGCGTCCTTTTCGGCGTTCTCATTCTGATACAAGGTTCCGAGAGTCCACATCGTCTCGCTCCAAAGATACGAATCCTTTGGAAGGACGGAGGCCGCCCGTTTCAAACGGATCTTTGCTTCGGCATTGTTTCCTTCAGCGATTCGCGCCCTGCCGGCCAGCACTTCAACTTTTCCGCGGAGAAGCGAGTCAAGCCTTTGCTTGGAAACAGTAGGCGTAAAAAGTATTTTGCCTTCGGCGTTCGCGGATCTCCGGCTTTGAAAGAGTTCGTCGGCAAGAATCGAAACGACACCGTATTTGGAATTCAAGGCGGCGTCGATACCCGGAATCGCTTCTTTTGTAAGCTCGGAAGCCGTTTCCGTTCCAACAGAGGAATCAAGCATCCTTGAAGCGGCATAGATTTTTCGGATGCTGCCGAATTCGCCTTCCCGCCCTGCGAATGCACGAGCCGACGATTCGACCGCTTCCTTATCGGGCGCTTCGGCGGAAACCGAGGTCTCGAAAGCCAAAAGACTCTTCAAGTCCGCATCCTCTTCCAATGAATAGCCGTCTTCCACAACCGATATCGCACTCTTTCGTTCGAGCGCTACGAGGTCTTTGAACGTATCGGCCTCCGCCCCGATTCGGCCGTCCAAATCGGTAACGATCTTTCCGTTTTCAAAATAAAAGGCAGTTTTGATCAATTCCGCGGCCTCACGGAAAAGCCCCATTTTCATCTTCACAAGGGAAAGCTCGTAAACAAGAACCGACGAGCTGGCGGATTGCGCGGCTTTGACGAGAAGTTCTTCCGCCGATGCCGGTTCGCCCTTCTGCATCAACGCACGAGCCGCCGCCAAATAAGCCCATAAGGCCTTTGGATCCTTTTCGATCACCGGATTCGCATAACGAAGCGCGAGATCGGGTTTTCCATTCGCAATGTAATACTGCGCCGCGTAAATCAACGCGATTGAGTTCTCGGATTCATCGAGGAGTTCTTTGTTGAGATAGCCTTCGGCTTCATCGCTTCTGCCGAGGCTAAAAAGCGTTGCGATTCGCCCGGCCTTCGCAGCGCCGTTTTCCGGCTCGATTTCAAGGATAGCGTCGTAGAGCTTTTCGGCCTCAGAGTATTCGCCCAAGGCGCGTTTCAATTCGGCCAGATTGGACATGATCGCTACCGACTTCGGCGAAAGCTCAAGCGCGTTCGCATAATCGACGGCCGCTCCGGCCAGATCGAATCCCAAACGATGCGCGACGCCAAGCGATTGATAAGCAAACGCGTTTTGGGGATCGGCCGCGACCGCCTTTTCCGACAACCTTCTCGCCCCCGTCGCGTATTTGATCGAGTTATAAAACGACGCGACTGCAACAAGCCTCTTGCTGTCGCCTTCCGACCGAGCCTCGAGCAACTCAGCTACATCAAAAGCCGCTTCCCTCTGGTTCAGTAGATAGAGATTCGTAGGGATACGCATCAGAACCGCGGTAAACAATGCCTCCGAAATCGGATCCGGCGCTTCCCTAACGGCCCTCTTGAAAAGTTCGACTCCTTCGGCCGCGTTTCCCTGGCGAAGAGCTTCATCCGCCATGGCGGCCCTGGCGCTTGCAAGCAATTCTCCGGCGCGTACCTTGAGTTCGGATTCGGGATACGATTTCAAAAATGTTTCGAGAGCGACCGCCCTCTCACCGGCACCGACGATCGCAACGGCCGCATCTAAAGATTCTCGGTCGGTTGGTGGTTCGACGATCGTAGCGGCCAACGGATCGGGAGTCGGGGTCGGGGCGGTTTCCTGAGCGGAAACCAAAACGGCCGATAAAAGCAAAACTATGAGAAGACCCGAAAATCGCATAAAACACCGCTTTGAAATGAGTAATCTGATGATGATATCACGAAATTGCATTAATCCTTTTGCAGCAATAAACTCTGAAACGTGAGCAATAACGAAGTCGAATTCGAACGCGATATTTCCTCAGCCATCGAGCATGCCAAGAGCGTCGGAAGGTTCGACCTCTCGGACTATCTTTCCCTTCGTTCCTCAAACGACGCTATCCGCGAAAGCGCGCGCAAGTGGCTTTTTGACTCTGTTCTCGAGATCGTTTTCGCCTTCAACAACCACGGGGCAAGCATCAAAATCGATCAAAAAGCGAAGCATCGCATACGGTATTCCGGCGGCTGGCTATCCGGCGAACTTCTTGAATTGCGACAGGGTTTAAGATGTTTGACGATAGAGGCGGGTTGGACTCAAAGTCTGGAAGACGGCTTTATGCGCGGTGGTGCATTGGCGTTCGCGAGACTCAATCATTTTGGTCACTCGAAACAAAACGAAGAACTCGTATTGCTGACTTTTGAAGGAAATCATCAATGGTTTTCGATCGAAGACGAAAAACACCGTCGCTCCTTCGAATTCGTATCGCTAAAACCGCATTTTCAGGTGCTGATGGGGTGAACCGGCAGAGTTCCAAGTTCCAAGTTCCAGAAGTTCCAAGATTAAGAAGTTGAGTCCACTCTAATAAGTCGACTTTATTCCAAAATCCGGAATTTCCTATTCGGAGGCGTAGCCTCACGGAGATATGTGGCCGTGGGTGGAGCGGCTTTGCGCGGAACCCAAGGTAAGTCAAAACTGAATGTTCGCGCCGGGTACCGGCGCGGGGATACGCCCGTAAATGCTGCATTCCATCGCCACTCGCGTGGATCCGATATCTGCTTCGAGGCCAGGCCACCGGGGGTTCCGCGCAAAGCCGCTCCACCCCCGTCTAAAATCTACGTGACGCGATGCGTCCGAATAGGAAAAACCGGATTTTGGAATAAAACCGACTTTTCAGTGTGGACTCAACATCTGGAACTTGGAACTCTGCCCGGGCGAACTTGGAACTTCTGGAACTTGGAACTTGGAACTCTGCCCGGGCGAAATTGGAACTCTTCCGGACAGAACTTGGAACTTCTGGAACTTGGAACTTGGAACTCTGTCCGGCCGATCGTCCCCCCTTCTTCTGTAAATCCCAATAGTGATGTAAAATACTCGTTTTAGTCTCGGGTTCCCAAAAGGACCAATCCGACCGATGTTTTTTGCTTTTTTGGTTATGCGGTTTTAGGGATTGGGAGAGTCGGGAAAACAGGCGAAGTACTTATATTTAGGAGACCTTTTTAAGTGAACGCAGATCTTGCAAAACTTGTCGAGTTGCAGAAAACGGATTCTAGAATTCGGCAGTTAAAAAAGAATATCGAAACAGCGGATGAGAGGCGTGCGGCTATCGAACAGGAGTTTGAAGAGCACGCCTCATCCATTAGAGAGATTCAAAACCGGAAAAAGGAAGCGAGCGACACCAAGGCGCATATCGAGGCGGGAATCGCGGAAGCCAAAACCAGTCTTGAACGTGCGAACCGAAATCTAACCACCGCCAAGGATCAGAAACAATACGAAGCGGCGATGCGGGAAATCGATACGCTTAACAAACAGATTTCCAAGGGCGAGACCGATGCGCTGGAAACGATGGAAACGATCGACGAGGTCGATGGCGTACTCAACGAACGCGCCGAAGAAATCGCCTCGCTTGATTCGGACTGGAAAACAAAGCTTGCTGATTTTGAAGCGGAGTTGGAATCTGAAAAACGCGAGCTTGCTGAACTAACAGGTTCCAGGGGACATGTTTTCGAAGTTGTCTCTCCAAGACTCGCCAGCGTTTACAATCGCCTGATCGACCGAAGCCGCGACGGCATCGCAGTTGCCGAAGTCACCGACGGCGCATGCAGCGCCTGTTTTATGGCACTTCGCAAACAAATGATCGTCCAACTTCGTACCACCCCGGAAATCATTACCTGCGAAAGCTGCACGAGGATTCTTTATATCCCCGAAGATCTCGAACAGGGCGTCGCAGGCGGCGAGGCGTAAAGCACGGAGCCATTGATAACAACCAAAACAATGCCGCAGCCCCAAAAGGACTGTGGCATTCATGCTGTGCAATTGCCTCTTAACCAAACCAACTTTGACCGTAGCCCGTATTTCTAACAAAGCGGGCCAGCGACAGAACCCAGAACACAAAACTCGAAACTCATAACCCGAAACTACTTCCCCCACGAATCCCCGACGCGGACATCAACCACGATCGGTACTTCCTTCAAATAATCGCGAGCGGCGCGAATCATCGCGTCTTCCACGATCTTTGCCGTTTCGTCCGCAATATCGGCGCCCGTTTCAACGACGATTTCGTCATGCACGATGTTGACCAAAAACGCGTCGGTCCCCTTGAGCGAATCATGCAGCAACCTGATCGCGCGTTTCAGTATATCGGCACTCGTACCTTGAATCGGAAGATTCATGCCGTATCTGCGGATCGCACCCATTTGCTGTCGATCCCCGTGCTCGAATCGAAACTTTGCCAAACGCCCCGAAGCCGTCCGTGCCATCCCTTCGCCAACGGCATTGTCGCCCGCCTTTCGCAACCAGGCCTCGAGCCCGCTGTGCGTCGAGAAATACCTTCGAAGCATGTTCTCGGCCTCTTCGGTCGTAACACCCGAAAGCTTTGCAAAACTCTGTGCACCGATCCCGTAAACGACTCCAAAGTTAAGGCGTTTAGCAAAGCTTCGCTGCTCCGATGTCACTTCAGCTCTGGAAATCCCAAACACCTGCGCCGCAGCCGCAGCGTGGAAATCCGCGCCACTCCTGAAGGAATCAAGAAAATTCGTGTCGTTTGAAAACTCTGCCAGAATCCGCAATTCGATCTGCGAATAATCGGCGATCACAAGCTTTCGGCCATCCGGGGCACGAAAACATCGTCTGTATTGCTCCTGATGCGGTATCTGCTGAACGTTTGGACGCGAGCATGCGAAGCGACCAGATTGCGCACCGATCTGTCTGAAATCCGGGTGAATCCGACCCGTCACATCACTGATGTATTCGAGAATGTTCTCGCCAAAACTCGAGGATGCCTTTGCGGCCGCCCGGTATTCAAGCAGTTTTGCGACGACCGGATAGTCTTCCGCCAAAGGTTCGAGAGCGCCCTGCCGGGTGCTGGTTTCAATCGGCACGCCAAGATTTCGCAAGGCGTCCGAAACCTGGCTTACCGAATCAAGGTTTATCTCGGGAGCACCAAAAAGCGATGCCTGCGAAACGCCTTCGGCAAGCATTTCCTGAAGTTCAGCGGCAAGCGCATCTTGATCCTTTTTTACCTGCTCCAAGAGATCGCGCCACATGTCGGCGTCTAAAAACACGCCATTGTTCTCCATGATCGCGATCGGAGCGATGCAGTCGAATTCGAGTTCGGCAACCTTTAGAAGTTCGTCGTTCTTCATCCGTTCGACGAGTTTTTCCCTAAGCGGAATCATCAATGCCGCGTCCTTTGCCGCGTATTGAATCTGCGATTCGGACAGATCGGGCGCATTCCAATCCGAAACCTGCTCGGTCTTGTCCACTTCGATTCCCAAAAAGAAGGAAGCGACATCGGCCAAACCGTGTCTTCTTTCGCGTTCTCCGGCCGCGATCAGCACGCTTGCCAGATATGTATCAAACACGCCTCCGAGTTCGCACGCGAGATGATGCTCGATCCATTTGGCGTCAAACTTTGCGTTGTGCGCAATTTTTACGGGTTTTTTCGCCGCCAAGAGTTTTCGCAAAGGCTCCAACTCCGATATTTCCGTGAGCGAACCGAATCCTTCAAACGCAGCCAGATCTATCACAAAAGTGCGGTCGCCGCCGCTAAATTGAACTAGTCGCAGCCTGCCTTCATGCGGGTCAAGCTCCGTTGTTTCGGTGTCAAAACCGATTAAATCGAGCGCGGAAAGAAAATCGCACGCGGATTTGAGTGCGGATGGATCGACAACCAGATCAAAATAGACTTCCATTCGAATTGAAATTTATTCGCGCAAACGCGAAACATCGTTTTACGGTTAAATCAAAAACAAATATAATAACGTTCGTGCTTGCATTTTAGTCCGTAGGGATTCGCAAGCCAAAGTTGAAAAGAATTTTAATGGTGCGAGACGCCATTTTGTTGAGAATTGTTTGTCCCGGATTTCCCAAAAGGAAAACCACTTCCCCGTTCTTTGTGTTCGCTGATCTCCTTTGAATTTTAGTTTAAGAAATTAGGCTTGATTCGTAAGCAGCCTGCGATCCCGAAGTATTCGGAAACGGTCCGAGACGATCCAAGACTTTGCGGTATTCCGCGAGTCGCGCGGTTTTATTTTGAAACCGCATTCGTTTCGCTTTTGAGAATTTTGGATTGAGGGTTTGAGCGCAGTCGATTGTTGTAGCTCCCCGATTTTTACCGGTATTTCCAAACTCGGAAACCTGCTTGATCACTAAATTTCAGATTTTCATTCAGAAGATTTGCGGTCGGATTTCAATATTTTCCGCATGACCACAGTGTATCTTTGCGAGGTTCGTAAACACGATCCCGAATTGGACTAATCCACTCGATTCCCTTCAGAATCTCATCCCGCACCCAATTTCTCAATCAGAAGGAATATCTATGTCTAAAGAAATGATAATTAGCGTCAACGGACGCGAAAAGAAGATCGCGATCGTTGAGAATGGACTCACGACCGAATTCTATATCGAACGAGGAGAGGAAAACTCGGGTGTCGTCGGCAATATTTACAAGGGCAGGGTCCAACGCGTACTGCCCGGAATGCAATCGGCTTTTGTCGATATCGGTCTCGAAAGAGACGCCTTCCTTTACGTTTCAGATTTCTTCGACGAAGAAGAGGAGATCGAGCGAATAGTTCTCGAGAAAAAACAGAAAGAACAGAAATCGGATGACGAAGCCGATCGTGAAGCTACCGACGAGATCCACAAGACCCGTCTGAAGCGAGACAAGAAGATCGACAATTTCCAGGAAAAAGCCGAAAGCGCGACCGATGTCGAGCCGGAAAGCGAAGAAGAAGTTGCGGAAGAAGAGCCCAAGCAGGGCAGGAAAAAGTCTTCCCGAAGGAAAAAGCCGTCTGACCGTCGACGTGGAGGCGAAAAAGAAGAAGAACGGGACGACTCCGAGCGTCCCGCAAGAGGAAAAAAGCAAGAGAAAGAGAATCGCGACTCGGATGAACGCATCCATTTCCGTGAGAACGTTTTGGATCCTTCGGAGATCGAATTCGGAGATTCCTCCTTTCAACGGATAGTTGACGAAGATGACACTGGCGAGATGCTCAAAGATGCGATGATGCAGGAAGCGATTACCGACAAGGTTCGCTCCATTGAATTCGACATGGAAAGCATCGATACCGCCGAGGTTGGCTCTCTGATCGAAACCGTGGAGGTTTCGGGCTTTAGGCGAATTGCGGACGAAGATGAAGCCGAGGCGGAAGTCCCCGCGACCGGAAAAAGAAAATCGTCGAGCAGATCCCGCAAATCGAAGGCCGCAAAATCCGAGGATTCGGAAGGCACGGAAGAAAAGCCCAAGAGAGGTCGCAAGAGCACTTCGAGCCGGGGAAGAAAACCGAAGGTCTCGGAATCCGAGGGTGAAGCGGGAGATGCCGAAGATGCCGGCGATTCAAAACCGGCACCCAAAAAGCGCGGGAGACGCAAGAAAGCCGATGCCGAGCAGGTTGAAGAGACAAACCAGGACAATCAGGATTTGAAAACCGGAGAAGCCTCGGTAGAACAGCCGGAGATTATTTCTGAAATGGCCGTAAGACGTGGAAGCCGAGGCGGACGCAGAAAAGAAACCACTTCGCCGGGCAAGAATCCGACTCAAACAACGGTCCATATGGATAAGGGCTACACCGTCTCCGAAGCCGACACGCCGATCGTTGCCGAAGAGGAAATCGCCGATGCCGAATTCCGCAAACCGCAAAAAGGACGCGGTGGCGGCGGTGGCAGAAGGCGCGAAAGACCGCAGGCGAAAATTACGGATCTTCTGACGGAGGGCCAGGAAATTCTTGTTCAAATCGCAAAGGAACCGATCGCAAAGAAGGGTGCGAGAATAACTTCGCACATAGCGCTTCCGGGTCGTTTCCTAGTCTATATGCCGACGATCGAGCATCTGGGCGTTTCGAGAAAAATCGAATCTTCAAAGGAACGCGGACGACTTCGCACGCTTTTGCAGTCTATCGTCTCCAATGAAGAAGTTCCATCTGGCGGTTTTATCGTCAGAACCGCCGGCGTTGGCAAATCCGAAGAGGATATTCGCGAAGACGCGCGCTACCTGGCGAAAACGTGGCTCGGTATCAAGAAAGAAGCCGATCGCGCCAAATCCAAGACTTTGATTCACCAGGATTTGGATATCATTCTTCGTCTTTTGAGGGATCAATTGTCCGATGAATTTACGGCGATCAGGGTCGATTCCGAAGAGGAATACATGCGGATCGTCGAGTTTGTAAACCGGATCCAGCCTAAACTCGTCAAACGCGTCAAGTTCCATACGCTCGACGAACCGATCCTCGATACCTACGGCGTCAGCGATGAGATCGACAAGGCGTTGAAACACAGGGTTTGGCTCAAATCGGGCGGCTATCTCGTCTTGAATCAGACCGAGGCCTTGATCGCGATCGACGTCAACACAGGCAAATTTGTCGGAAAGGGCAACGCCCGTTTGGAAGACACGATCACAAAAACGAATCTCGAGGCCGTAAAGGAAATCGCGAGACAAATTCGTCTTCGCGATCTCGGCGGAATCATCGTTCTCGATCTTATCGACATGGAGGATCGAAACAACAGGAAGAAGGTTCTGCAGTCGCTTCAAGAGCAACTTGCAAAGGACAAATCGCCGACCAAGGTGTTGTCGTTCAACGATTTCGGTCTGATCATCATGACGCGGAAACGCGTCAAGCAGTCGCTTGAAAGAACGCTCTGCTCGCCGTGCATGAACTGCGACGGTGCGGGATGGATCAAATCGGCGCAGACGGTATGCTACGAAATCCTGGAGGAGGCGCGAAGAATCTCGAAGGGCCTGATCGATGTCCGCCACACGACGCTTCGCTGCCACCCGGAAGTTTCAAAAGCGCTCCGAGGCGATGAACGCGAGGTTCTGGAGCTGATCGAAAGCTACCTTGGAATAGTCGATATCAACAGCGACAAGACGATCCATCAGGAGCAATACGACTTCGCGTTTGTATAGTCTCCGGAAGAGTTCCGTCCGGAAGAGTTCCAAGTTCCAGAAGTTCCAGGTTCCAAGTTGATTCTGGTTCCAAGTTGATTCTGGTTGGAGTTGAATTTCTCGGTTTGGAACGATTGTGGATCAGAATAGAGATAGTAAGACCCTTGCTGCATTTTGCAGCAAGGGTCTTTTCTCTTTTCGGAAATCAATCGGGATTTCTTGCTTGACGGAAACCCAATCCCCGAACCACTTTGGCTTTTGGCGACACCAAGCCCCCTAACCCACCGAACTCAAAACTCAAAACTCGAAACTCGTAACTCCGCGAAGCGACTAGATCTTAAGCTTCTTGATCTTCTTTGGATCTTCGGGTTTCTTAAAGATGTCATCCGAGATCGAGCGGTTGAACTTTACCTCGATGTAATTGACTCGGAAACTCATCGCGCCGTCCGTGAAGTGATCTACAGCGAACGGGAATAGCACGCCGTCGGTCAGTATAAACTGTGCGTATCTGTACTCTTCCTTGATCTCGATTCCGTCGGCGTTCTTGGTTGGATAGACTACCTTCATCGGGAGGCTCTCATCGGAAAACTCATATTCGATCCAGAGTTCGTCCGGAAACTCCAAGCGGAGGACATCGTTTCTTTTCCCGATCGTCGATTGCCTTCGACCCGCATATTTCAGTTCGGCATTCCCCTTCCAGGCGCCACGCAGCAGATAGTCATAATGCGTTTTCAGGCTCAATCCGAAAGATTCGAGTTGTTTGTCGCTCTGCGGCCCGAACGTCTTGAATAATTCGTTGAAGAACCAGCCTTCCTTACCCGTGTTTACCTGAACCGTACGATTCCCCCTCTCGACAAAGTCGGTTCGTTCGCGATCGGGATAAATCAGAACATCGGTAAAACTCTGAAACGAGGTGATCCTTTCAGCCTCGCGAATACTCAGCTTTCCTTCGCTCGAAACGCTTCTTACCGCAAGATACTTCTCGCCCCCGAGCTTTGCGACCGCCTTCTTTATGATTCCTTCGGGATCGGGCGCTTCGGTTTCGGGAATTTGAGCGATCAAAACCGTTGAAAACGCAGCCAGTGCCAGGAGGGATGCCGTAATTGTTTTTAGGTGCTTTTTCATTGTTAATCAGTTTCGGGTTTCGAGTGCTTTTACCGAACTCGCTTTTTGCTTCCAATCAAGCAAACACTCGCGACTAGGTAGATTCGATTGAAAAAAATGGACGGTCGTGCCGTCCATTTTTTCTTCAACTTCCAACATCGCTCATGCCTAATTCAGGCTGAACGCGTCCTTTGCAAATACCTTGATCTCGTCTTCTTCTACTCCGACAACGAAGTTTGATCCCAGCTTCCATAGACCGGTCAGCGGCAACTTCACCTTTTGGTCGATATGTCGCTTCAGGAATCTCGCACCGTATCCCGGGCTAAACCCCTTTGTCGTAAGAAGATCGATCGCTTCCTCGGTGATTTCCAAAACCTTGCCCTTTTCTTCCATCTGTCTTCTGACTTTGTTCAGATAGAGCTCGGCGATTTGCCTCACCTCGTCCATCGAGAGCGGCGAGAAGATCACGATTTCATCGATTCGGTTACGAAACTCGGGAGTAAACCGCTGTTCCGCCGCCTTGATCACATCGGCACGGATCGCGTTCATATCTCCAAAAGACGAATTTCCAAAACCCAGCGGTTTCTCGTACTTCTTGAAGTTTTCCGAACCGAGATTCGACGTCATGATCACGATCGCATCCGAAAGATAGACGCGCTTTCCGCGTCCATCCGTGATCCAGCCCTCGTCAAAGGCCTGAAGGAAGATGTTCATCAAATAAGGATTCGCCTTTTCGACCTCGTCGAGAAGCAGCACCGTATATGGATTCTCGCGAAGCTGCTCGGTCAAAATACCGCCGCGTTCGCTTCCGACGATGCCGCGCGGCATACCGATCAGCTTTTCGATCCCGACCGTGCCCTCGCCATACTCGGACATGTCGATCCGAACCATCTTCTCCTCATCGCCAAACATGAATTCGGCAACCGCCTTTGCGAGTTCGGTTTTCCCGACCCCCGTCGGCCCGAGGAAAAGCAGCACGCCATCCGGCGAATAATGGCTTTCCTTCAAAGGTCCCTTGTTCAAGCGAAGCCTTTCGGCGACCGCTCTTACGGCATCTTTCTGTCCGATGATGCGACGCGAAAGCGCCTCCTCCATCGATGCAAACCTGTCGCTCGTATCGCGATAGATCATGTCTTTCGGAATCTGAGACTCCTGCGAAATCACATCGACGATATGCTCGGGTTTGACAACGAGCGATGCCGGTTCATTGATCTCAACCTTTACCGAAGCAGTATCGAGCCAGCCGATCGCCTTGTCCGGAAGATGCAGATGCCGTATGTATTTCGGCGACATCTCAAGCGCCATGTTGATCGCTTCATCGGAGATCGTTACCGAGTAGTTCTTCTCAAGCCTCGGACGAACACCCATCAGGATTTCCTTTGTTTGCTCGATCGAAGGCTCATCGACCTTGACCATCCTGAAACGTCGCGCCAGAGCCTCGTCCTCGGCGATGTATTCCTTGTATTCGGTGAGCGTCGTCGCACCGATGATCCTGAGTTCCCCGCGGGCAAGCGCCGATTTGAACATGTTGGCGGCGTCCGAAGACGTGCCAAGCGCAGCGCCCGCACCGATGATCGTATGCGCCTCATCGATAAAGAGGATGATGTGGTCTTTTTCCTTAACCTCGTCGATCACTCCCTTGATGCGTTCCTCAAACATTCCCCGGAGCATCGTTCCGGCGACCATCCCTCCCATCTGAAGCTGAACGATATGCGCGCCGCGAAGCCTTTCGGGAACCTTGTCCGGCTCGAACTCGATCATTCTCGCGAGCCCTTCGGCAACCGCGGTTTTTCCGACACCCGGTTCACCGACAAGCATCGGAGAATTCGAACGCTCGCGATGAGAAAGGATCTCGATCATCTGCATGATCTCCCGATCCCTGCCGATCACCGGCGGAAGCTTGTCCTGACGAGCGAGCTTGTTGAGCGAAACGCCAAAATGCTTCAGATAAGACGGAAGCTCGTATTTCTTCCGCAGACGATCTTCTTCCTTCTGCCGTTTTCGAATCCGCGTACGAGCGGTCTGCGCGACCTCTTCGTAACCGACGCCGAGATTCTGCAGGATGTCATTTAAAAGACTTCGCTCGTCATGCGAGAGAACATAGAAAATGTCCGAAGCGTCGATCACGCGTCTGCCCTGCGAGCGAGCGCGATCCATCGAACGCTTGAAGAGATCGGTAGTTTCCTGCGCGATGCGATAACCGCGCCCCGTATGTTCGGGCGTCGAATCGACCCTTTTTTCGATCAAAAGGCGAACCGAACGCGGATCGACCGAGAGATCTCTCATCGTCGAGTTAAAAAGATCCGACTCCTCGTCGGCAAGCGACTGCAAAATGTGGCTCACCGAAACATAGTTCTGATCTCTTTTTTTGGAGTCATCAAGTGCCGCCTCCAAAACCCTGCGGCCGCTGTCGCTAAACTTGTCTTTATAAGCGTCTATGTCTGCCATATCGAAATCCCAATCAAAGCAATGAACGTATGATGCCTGGCAACCCGCAAGGATTGCTTGGATTAAATAGTAGCATTTTGCACGTCGCGAAGTGTAGAGGAGGGTATCAGGTTCGAGTTGGAGAGGGGGGTTAGAGTTCCAAGTTCGCTAGGAAGAGTTCCAGGTTCCAGAAGTTCCAAGTTACAGGACTTCCGGCGAAATTGAATGGTTGCAGGCGGACTTGGAAGTATTGGGTTCACTTTAAATAGTCGGTTCTATTCCAAAATCCGGAATTTCCTATTCGGAGGCATCGCGTCACGTAGATTGTAGGCAGGAGTGAAGCGGCTTTGCGCGGAACCCCGGGGTGTTTCTCTCGTTGCGTATCCGACAATGTTCTTTGATGCCACGGAAAACGCCTCGCTGATCAAGTACCTTTCCGGCTCCTGAGCAAACGTCTGGGCGGACTCGACGCATCCATCCGATGTAAGCAACCTCGGGAATTTAAAGAACGTCGAGTGCTACTTGATTCATAGAACCGGCTGGCACGGAAACGTCACGCAGACATTGCGAACCTGTCGTAGCGTCAGTACCTGGTTTGCCGTGGGTCGCTTAATGTGACTCACTTAATTCCGTTCTCAGCCAATCCGTGTTGGAAGAGAATTAAATATCGGCAGCTGGTTTGGTGGTAGACACTCACGGGTCGCAGCCGTTAACCCGCATTTCTCACGGCGGAATCTTCCGCTTGAACAAAGGAGATAAAAACAATGGACAGATTGCGACTCATTGTTGGATCGTTGGTGCTTGCGGCACTTGCAGGAGCGATCTTGAATTTTCATCTTGTTTGGGGTGTCGCACTGCAAATGGAAAAGGTGCGGGAGGAGTCCAACGCACAGAACACGCCTTCAATTTGTACGGCTTTTGATTTTCACTTCATTAAATTAAAAGCCGGCAAATTCGGTCCTGAAGACTCAAACATGACAGTGAGCGTGTTTATGGACGAGGCAGCCTTCAATCGCAACAACTTGGTAAAGCTCTTTGACCATTTTGACAAAGAATATCAGGAAGCCAGAATCCTGAATGTGATTGTTTATACGAAATGGAGCGATTTGAATATGCCCGCTTTCGGAGACTGTCCGCTAATGGGAATGTCCGGAGGCTCAGCCTCGTCCACTGGAAAACGGGCACACTACCAGTTTCGAAGGGACATAGGCACGCGAGGCTATATCGAGTATCCCGAGGGGGACAGGAGGGGCGGCACCAGTGTCAAATTGGAAATTCCAAAGTAGGCTCCCGCGTCGTTTTGCGATTCCTCGGCAAATTGCTGTTCGCATATGTCCGCTTAACGGAGCACCTTTCGCAGGTCTCTTGTGCTTGGTGTTGGCAGCGTATTCTGGATGTGGTCGAGAACCGGCATCCATTGCGAGTAATCTCGGCAATGACGCACAAGTCACTTCGAGAGGCCCTCGCCAGGTTTCCACTAAGATTGACGGCGATTGCAGGATGGACGGAATTCAATACAGAGAGGTGCGCGATGGTCGAATTGAAACGAAGAACAAGGTTCACATAGAAGTCTTCATTGATCCGACATATTTCATTCGAGGCAACTTGGAAACGATTGGCAAGAGAATGGAGGAACAATTTCCTGACCAGCAACTCCTCGAGATATGGATAAATACGCATTGGGACGATGTCGCCTATCCCGTGGTCGACGGATGTCCAATTTCAAAGACATTTAAGGGAATGGGGACGCAAAAGGATGGGACCGCGTTTTATGTACACAATCAGCGAACGAAATCATCAAAGCTCTGGATATTCTCAAAGAAGTACTCTGGAGGTGTCTTGAAGATTGAGATTCCGAAGTGAGCCGAGGTTACTCATGACCGAAATCACTGCAAGAAGCTGTCTCACATTCTTTTGCCTTGCAGCCGCATTTTCAAGCTGCATGCCGAAGAGCGGCGATCAGCTTGGGATTGGACCTGAAACCAAGCCTTGCGAAATTCTGAACATCAGAAGAATTGCCGAAGGATCGGTTCCAATCAGGGGCGAAAGCGTATATTTTGCGCTCCGCGAAGACGGTTCGGCCGAGCTTGAGCATTTGGTAAAGTCATCTCCGTTGCAAACTCCGGGTCCGATTCGCTATGAGATGAAACCCGTTCGGGGATTTAGTCTCTCGCGCGAAAACACCGAAACGTTCCGTAAATTGTCCGCTGAACTCGCCATGGACAATTCATTCGACTCAGATCTCCCGGGAATTGGCGTTAGATCAGATGCGATCGGCGCGCTTCATATACTTGTAGGAGGGTGCGAGAAGAAATCAAGAAAGATCGTTATCAACGATTTCGAAGACGTTGTTATCGAGAATGCCGGTTTGGGCGCGTTCCCCAAGCGAGTAGAGGATTTGATTTTGAAGATTGACGGTCTTCGAAAATCAGAGATAGAGAAGATCACAACTGTTTCGACAGGACAATAACAATCTTAGAACGTAGAAAACCTGATACTTAAACAAAGAAAACAGGGGAACGGCTGGCAACTGATGAATACTTTATCCAAGTTAATTGTAATGGCAAATATTTTATCAAAGGTCGCTGAAAAACCTGAGACTCGGATTCTTCATGTCCCTAGACCAGGGCCGTTGGCGCGTCCTCTGCTCGGGGCTTTGTTGCTAATGCTGTTCTTTCTGCCGGCTTCCATTTTCCTCGCCGCCGTGCCGGCGGAGCCGGCTGGAACCACATGTCAAGTACGCGAACTCGAATCGATTTCGGTTCCGCAAAACGAATCGGCTTTGGTTTCGGTAAGCGAGTCCGGGGATACGCTCTTTGCCATGCAGGAATCGAAATTGTTTAGGTTCGATTCCAAGATACGGGTTTGGAGTGACGTATCACCTCTTTTACTCAAACATGAAAAACTGCGGGCCTTTGCTTCCGGTAAGAACACCATTGCAATCGCTGCCGTCACCGAAGCGGACTTTGGTCCTGTCGAGAACAACAATTCACGCATTTTCGTTTCTTCGGATGAAGGCGTGACATGGAAGGAGTCATTTAATCAAAAGGACTCTCTTGTGAGCGGGCTTGCAACAAATGAAAATGGTCTAATTCTGCTTTCTGGAATCATGAGGTTTCAGAAACTCGTAGTGGGAATAAAAAACCTGTTGCTGCTTTCTGAAGACGACGGAAAGACATGGAATCCCGTGGAACATCCGGAGCCCGAAAAATCGAACGGTGCCATCAGGGGCGGATCAAATCAAATAGAACGAGTTGGCTTGGCTGAAGGTTCCTTTCTATTTGCCTATTCGGATGGCACTCTGTATCGAATGGAACGGAAGTCCATAACTAAAGTCGTCGCCGTAAAAGTACCCGGGCGATCATCGAATGCGTTTCCTTCGGTTCGCGGCTATGCGGTTGGCGTCGGAATGACTTCAACTCAAGGCTTCTGGTCGGTATCAACCGCCAATGCCATGCATGGGCGATCTGGCTTGATTGCTTTTTACGACGAGGCAGGACAGTTGCAAGAGAGTTATGAAATCGGTGCCTCGGCGGTCTTGGCCGCGAAAGCGATCGGAAGCGATTCGATATTGCTTTTGGTTCGGGATTACTCCGTTGATAAAAAGGAGGGTCTTCTCACTGTGGAACTGGTTAAAGATGGTGAACGAACAGCCATTGGCACATCCCAAGCAAACGTCGAAATCCCGATCGCCATAAATTCGGGGCAGAAGGCCGATCAGTTCTTTGTGTCGTATTCGAACGGTATGATAAAACGATTTGGTTTTCGATGTGAGGCCAAGCAATAACGATTTGGGCTCGATTTGCTGGCGAATACCGCACCGTCGGCTCCAGGTTTCTTCCAACTCCTGTTCGACTTGGGTTTCCCTTTTTTGACAGATCGAATCGAATCAGAGCTCCCGGGAATTGGCGTCAGATCAGACGCGATCGGCGCGCTTCTAATACTTGTAGGAGGGTGCGAGAAGAAATCAAGAAAGATCGTTATCAACGATTTCGAAGACGTTGTTATCGAGAATGCCGGTTTGGGCGCGTACCCCAAGCGAGTAGAGGATTTGATTTTGAAGATTGAAACGATTCGGAAATCGCGAACCAATATGAATTTGGCCGACTGACCGCAAGAGGATCGTAGGTTGAATGGATTGCACGCCTTTTAAGGCAGTTTCCATTCGGCGCATCCGACTTACATGCGCGGGAGGTGGGTTCTTCAGATCTCCGTGGTCGGCAACAAGCACGAACACAATTGAAATAGACCTCACTCAATAACATGTTTAATAGAAGCAATACCTGTTTTATCCTTTTCATTTCGATAATTCTTGTCCAACAATTTATTGCTTGTTCCAAATATCAAACGGCAGGCCCTGAGTATGCGTATCCAAAAGCGGTATTCATCGAACAGCGAGGAAACGGGTTCAGGACCTGGGATTTATCGTATGTGACCACGACCGGAAACGCGAAAGCGACCGAGATGTTTTTCGTCGATAGCGCGCATGGTTGGATTTTCGACGGCGAACGGCTGATGTCTACTTCCGATGCGGGCAAGTCCTGGGAATCGCGGAGCATGCCGAGGCACGACGAGATCCGCTTGCTGGAATTGATTTTTGAGAATCGGGAAATTGGCTGGATGCTGGTTTCATCCGAAAAGCGCGGTGGAGACCAAAGCTTTAGAGTCACCCTTTACCGTACATCCGACGGTGGCAAAAAGTGGAATGAGTCTTTGAAATGGGAGCCGGCATACGGCGGAAACATGCGGCTTCTCGGTCGGAATTTGTGGATCGATGCCATGAAATCTAATCGGGCAGCACTCCACGCGGACGAACCCTTGATTCTTGTTGTGGATACTGAAACCGTTTCCGCACGTGATGTTTCGGCTCCACTGAATGCACTGGATATCAATCCGGCAAACAAAGACGAGAGGCGACCCTCGTGGTCGGAGTTTGCTATCCAGCCCAGTGGCTGCGTCCTTGCGAAAGACGATATCGGCCTTTTCGCCCGAAGCTGCGATACAGGCGAAACTTGGAACGCAGTAAGGAGAACCGGAAAGCGAACGCCGCCCTATAACGATTCGGGGTGGGACGTTTTCAGCTCGTACGGTTTCTTCTCGGGCGCAACTCTTATTAACGGCAAAGGCGTGACGTCACTGTTTATTCCTGAAGACGAGCTCCTATCGAAAGTCGGCACGATCATATTTCCGAAATATATTCCTCGTTTTGGTTTTGCAACTGACGATGGCAGGATAATCCTTGCGGCGGAACACAATCCGCTTCGTGATTTCCCTGAACGAACAACAGATATTATGATCTCAGATCCGAGCGCCCTCAACTGGCACTTGATCGCAAGCCTTGGCGACTTTGCATTTGAAGTTGTAAAGCCAGCGGAAGGAGAAGGTGTGCTTTGGCTTTTGATGCGAGGTGGCAGGATTGCGAAGCTTGAAAGCCCGGAGTAGTCGCAGGAATTGTCGGATTGTTTATGTTTCACGCGTTTAGTCTCCTTAAAAAAAGTCGTTATAGAAAGAAAAAGCTCGGTTTTTTGGGGCATGACGGTCTATTAGGAAGAAAGACCCCTGCCGGCTTGTCCAGCAGGTGAATCAGGTCAGAAGCTAGTCACGGCAAACAATGAAGCGTTCCGGCCCCCCTGCCGGCTTGTCCGGCAGGAGGCGAAGGTCCGTAGCTACAGGTGCTGAGTATGTGGTGTGTTACTGTTGATTGTTGTTTTGGAAGGGGCTGACCTTATTCACCTGCCACACAAGGTGGCAGGGGTCTTGGCGGATTCCTAAGAAGTTCAAATTGCTAGTCGATTCTATTTTTGAATCGACTTTTTAGAGTGGACTCAGCGTTGGAAGTTGAAATGCTAAAAGAATTCTCCTTTAATTTTCTAGATAGCCCCTTGCTTACGCATCGAAATGTTCTCATCGGATTTTGCCTCGTGTTGGGGATGAGTTCGTTGCAGCCTTGTTGTTCCAAATCGCCGTCAAGCGAGCCTGGAATGACGAGAGATCAGACCGAGATTTCCAAGGAAACAGCGGTGCTGATTGCGACTGGATTTCTTTGGGTAGACTACGATCTTCGCTACGCGAAAATTGAAACCGCAGATGACGGGAAGAACTGGAAAGTCAAATTTATCCTGAAGCATGGAAACAATCCGAGCGTCTGGGTTCGAAAGGTTGGCGGCGAGATCGAAAAGATTGATGTTCCGAAGTAGTCACTCGTTAAATGCATTCAATTGCGCACTACTTCCGAAGAAGCGGAAAAAGCAATGACGAAGACGATTACAAAATTTTCATTTCGGATTTTGATACTACTTCTTTTTTCCTTCGAGGTAGTGGCTCAAACATGGAGCTGGCCAAAACAGGCATTCGAACCACTTAGAACGAATAGAGTTGAAATTGAGAAACAATTGGGAAAGCCCAACGCCAATAGTTGCAACGATTGTTCTTATAACACTCAGGATGGAACACTCCGTGTAAAGTATTCCACCGGTGGTTGCGGGCCTGAAAACGATGGCTGGAACGTATCGAAGGATTCAGTTCTCAGTTTCACCTTGCGCTTCAGTCGCAATATTCCGTGGTCAAAGCTGGATGAATTTCCGGATTTGCCGATGACGACCGACGATACGTTTGTCTCGATAATTTGGGATTTGGAGAACGGGAGAGCGGTAACCATTGGCCCCGAGTTCGTTTTAGGGGTTTCCTTTTTCCCAAAACCTGCCGATTCGGGCGCTCGATGTCCGGGCTACCCAAGGTTTGACCTGGTTTCGGATTCGTTCTATCCGCTGAAGACCGTGCGGGTACGAGATGAGATCAAGATAGAAGATGCGGTTTTTCTTCTCGAATCGACGATGTTCGATATCAGCGAGACTCATACCGGTTACATTTGTGCCTGCATTCCCTCTACGTGGCCGGAAAAAGAAAAGCAATCCTTTCTTGAATTGCTTGCTAAACGGGTCGGTTCAAATAAGAACATTTCGATACTTTCAGGAACCAGCGGAACGAGATTCAAATTGGAGTTTTTCGCAAATCCCAAGATCTGGCCAAAACCAAGTCCGCGGTGCACACCGGAATAGGTGCGTCATGAGACTCGATAAGATGTTCTAACGCAAGCCCGTACTTCCTCGGTGCGTGGTGGATAATCCGGCCTTATCATGCCTTCTCTCGCCCGGACGCAACCTATTCGGTTCTTAGGGAATCAATTATTCAGACAACAATCGACTTCCCCCAACCAACTGATTTATCACTCCGGCAAGTACGCGTTCGGCACCGGTTTGTCTCCGTCCCTCCCAAATTGCACCGCGGTAAACCCCGACTGGCTTTGGAGCATGTACCAGGTTCCGTTCGAGGGACGGAAAACGGCGATGTCGGATTTATTGTCGCCGTCGAAATCGCCGGTCGTCGGCATGTCTCCCGCAAGCCCGAATTGTGCCACGCCGAGTCCTTCCTGGCTTTTTAGCAGATACCAAACTCCATTTCGAAAGATTCCGAAATCGGTTTTGCCGTCGCCGTCATAATCGCCTTGGGCCGGTTTGTCGCCGTCGAGACCAAAATGAACGGCGGAGAACCCTTGTGTGCTTTGGAGCAGATACCAGTTCCCGTCGCTCGGGCGCCAGACGGCGAGATCCGCCTTTCCATCGCCATCGTAATCGCCTGGAACGGGTTTGTCGCCGTTTAGTCCGAAGGACAGAATCGTGTACGACGTGCCGCGGCTGTCGAGGCTGTTTTTGATATACCAAACACCGGTCGAAGGTCTGTAAACGGCAAAATCGGTTCTACCGTCTCCATCGTAATCGGCGGGAACCGGTATGTCGCCCGAAGATCCAAACTGAAACGAGGTGTGGATCGAACGCGAATACTGATGCCAAATTCCTTCGCTCGGACGCCACACCGCGAGGTCGGTCTTTCCGTCTCCGTCATAATCGCCGGGCGTCAGGATGTCGGTCGGAAGTCCGAAACTCTGGATGTGAAAAGTCGAATTCGAGCTGTTGATGATGTACCAAACCGATGTATCGGGGCGCCAAACGGAAACATCCGTTTTGCCGTCGCCGTCAAAATCAGCGGTCTTGTTTTTTGGTTTCGCGGCCGCGGCGACCGGCGCATCGGCGATGTTGCCGTCGATGTTGAAGGTAACGCCGCCCCAGGTTTCATTGTGCGGGGCCTGCCATTGCTTGATTCGCTGGTGGTTTTGCCAAACAGTGTCGGGGACCGTCGGCGAGGGTGAGGCATAGGTCCAAACAGACGGGATGTTGTCCCAACGCGCGAGCCAAACCGCATCCATGCGGCTCGTCTCGGGGATGCTTAGCCAATCTTCGACCGCGTTTGTCGGAGAACCATAAACGCCGGAAACATAACCGGTTTCATGCAGGCGTTCCGTCCAGCCCTTTAGAAACGCCTTCGTGGGTGTAGAGCACGCGCCGGTTCCGCTGGTGTCGTTATAGCGCTCCATATCGTAGTAGAGCACCGTACCCGTCGTCAGCCCGAGCGCGTTCGCATCGGCGATCGCGATATCGGCCTCGCCGCGACCCTGCTGCTCGGCGGTGACCGCGTCGGAACTGTGTTTCGCGCAGCTCGTACACGTCGAGCACGGCGATTGATAACCGACAACCGTTGGAATCAATCCCCAGCCCTGATTCGAAACCGTCTCCACCCAACCAGCCGTGAGCTGTGGCTGCGAACATCCGCGATTTCGGCCCGAAAGATAGATATTAGCGTCATAAAAGGGCGACTCGTTCCACCAAGTCTGCATTTGCGAGGATGTCGCGGCGGTGCATTTGTCAAAACCCCGACCAAGGCTTACGCGCGTGTTCCCGTTCGGCGCAACGGAAAAAATCGTTTCCCGTGTTTCGCGTCTCGCCTTTTCCCTGGCTTTTGCCGCAAGAGTCTTGATGATCGCGGGAGTGATCTCCTTTTGTTGAGAAAAGATCCTCGTCTCCTGAACGCAACCTGTTTTCGACGCCGCGCAATATCCGGAAGCGCGCAATTCCCAACCTCCGGAAGCCTTTTCCGGGAATCCATCTTCGGTGCGAATCTGGGAAGTGATCTTAAACTCCTCCCAGGTATTTCCGCCGTCTGATGTTCTATAAACCGCACGTCGGTCAAAATTCGAACTCGAAGGCAATACGACCGTCAGAAATCCGTTCCACTCATCAATCATGTCGAGCGAAACCGTTTCGGGCGAGACTTCGGCGCGAGCCATTGACGGGAGGATCAACATGCTCTCCGTCCAGGTCACGCCTCCGTCTTCCGTCTTCAGAAGGATCAACTTATTGAGATCCGATTCGTTCGCGACGATCCAGCCGAGATGATCTTCGAGGAATTTCACATCGACGATCGATCTGCTGTGAAATGAAGAGAAGGAAACCTCACGCCAGCTCTCTCCATCGTC
>JAWKHN010000008.1:0-238134 GCA_041394795.1 Pyrinomonadaceae bacterium
CGTGAGCTGGGTTCAGAACGTCGCGAGACAGTTCGGTCCCTATCTGGTGTGGGCGCAGGAGAATTGAAGGAATCTGTCCTTAGTACGAGAGGACCGGGATGGACTGACCTCTAGTGTACGAGTTATCGCGCCAGCGGTATAGCTCGGTAGCTATGTCGGGCATGGATAAACGCTGAATGCATCTAAGCGTGAAGCCAGACCTGAGATTAATTCTGCCAGTGAGACTCGTGGAAGACCACCACGTGATAGGCTGGAGATGTAAGTGCAGTAATGTATTTAGTTGACCAGTACTAATTGTCCCAAGGCTTGACCATAAAATTTGTGAGATATCAAATTTTATAACCAAGTAACACACGCCTTGTGATTAGCAGCCATATTCAGTTTTTAGAGATCAGTTTTCCGGTGATTTTGTCGGTAGGGCCACACCCGTTCCCATCCCGAACACGGAAGTTAAGCCTACTCGAGCCGATGGTACTGCACGGTCCCCGTGTGGGAGAGTAGGAAGTCGCCGGATTTATTTTAAGAAAGCCCGATCAATCTGATCGGGCTTTCTTGTGTTTGGCTGTTGATAGGACACCTTTCGTAATCAGGTTGCGATTTTCGTTCATTTGGATATTGAATCGTACGGTCGCCAACGGTTCCGGCTTCTTTGAAAATCTTGACGACCGGCCATGTTTTGTTGCAGTCTTTTGTTACATTTCATTCCGTCGCCGGCTTCAGATTGGTTCGCGAGAATTCGCCCTGTTTTTTGAGTGTGAATTTGAGTCGAAGGGAATTTGTTTGCTGACGGAGGTTGTGAGATGTTCGATTTGGGTTTTAGGGCGTTTTGCCGGAGAGTGTGGTTCGGATTGGTTTTCGGAGTTTTGCTGTTTGCGTGCTTTGTTCGGGCAAGCTCGGCTCAGGCTTTCGAGAGTGGTTTCCTGAGTTCGGATGCTTTGTCGGATGAATCAAAGGCGCAGGTTGTTTCCCGGATTTTGAAGTGGTATTTTGCTCCTTCAAATCCAAAGAAGACGATCATGATTGCGGGCGATGGCATGCGGTCGGAGTGGCTGCCCCGTATTGAGGGCATTGAATTCGATCTTAAACCATCTTCTGAGATTTCTGATTGGAAGGATGTGGTTTTCTTTGGGGATTTGAATGAGGACCCACGTGGTGGTTTTTCGGTTGTGTTGGGATTTGGAAATCCGTTATGCGAGAGCGCCGGTGATGTTTGGCGCTTTCGGTTGGAAAAGGGAAAGGTACGACTTTGGATAACCGAGGCGCGGGTGATTTCAAATTGCGGTTTTGTCAATAAGGCTGTTGATGAGCCACCCGATGGTGCGTAGGAAAATCGACGGCTCCTCGGTTTTGCGGGGACTTCCAAAGATTTATGGAAAGCTGTTTCAATACGTCTGGTCCGACGGAATATCTTGCCAGCATCGGAGGCTGGCAAAGGCCGGTTGTTGAACATTTGCGGGCCGGCATCATTGCCGCTGACTTGTTTGCAGAGGAAATCAAATGGGGACACCTCGTTTACTTTGCAAGCGGACCGGCGGTTTTGATTCGTGCGGAGGAAGCAAGGGTGCTGTTTGGTTTTTGGCGTGGAAAACGTTTGGTGGACGACGAACCTCGCTTGAAGCCGAGCGGGAAGTATGAAATGGCTACTTTGATAATCGATCCCGGTTTGGATTTCAAATCGATCGATGTGGCCGGTCTCGTACGTCGCGCTTTCGATCTGAACAACGAATTTGGTGATCCGAGGCTTGATGCGAAACGAAAACCATAATCGGAATTTTCACATTGGAAGGAATTTTTCGAGATTTTTGAGTTCGAACAGGAAAACGCTGCTCAAGCGAGCAGACCGGGCGATTTTTGAAAGATGATCATCGCGCCGTCAAATCCATGGAAAGTCATCCTAACCAGTGACCGATGACAGCCTTTGTCCTGTAATATCCCGAAAACGCTATTAAGATCGTACACAGTCATTCGCATCATCGGTTCCAATGCGGTTTTTTTGAATCGATTTCGCAGTGAAAACAAGATCGGAAACTTCAGGTATAGCGCCGCGCGAATTTGTGCGAATCGGGGTGCGGGATCCCTGTAAGTCACGTGAATCGCACCTATGCCTCCGGGTTTGAGTCCGTCTATCAGGCGAGCAATCACTCGCAGACCCTCAGCGTGATCGATATGCTGAAGAACGATGTAGGCATGCACGAAATCGAAATCACTCTCTCCGGATATCATGAAGCGTTCCGAATTTTCCAACTTTAGATTCGAAAGTCCGGCCTTCTTCGCATTGACATCCGTAGCCGTCAACATTGTCGAAGATATATCGACTCCCTTGACCGAGCCGCATCGTTTCGCCATCGGAATAGCCAAACGCCCAACGCCACATCCATAATCCACCGCGTTTTGAGGTTTGAAGTCCGGAAAAAAACTACGTTCGATTTCAGACCAGATTTCCGAGACATGGGTTTCGCCCGACTCAAAAAATGCCGCACGAACATCGTCGCCCAGTTCCTCGCCTCGAAATCCATCGATTGTTGCGACACCGTAATACGGATTCTTCGAGCCAAAATGCTCCCATGTCGATTTATCTGCCATGCCTCATAGCCCCATATAGCCTTGGTATCGGAGACGAAAGCCAACGCAATCGACAATCTCCAGATTCGAGATATTATCGGACATCGCAACCGCAATTCAAAATCATGCTATTTTCTCGTGGCTGCGAGGTCGCCTGATTTGGCGCCCGCTTTCTGCAGAAGAAGGAGAACCGTCTTCGGTTCCCAAGCGACCGCGAAAAGGTTTATTTGAGACCCATTGAAAGTCTATAATTGATGGAATGGCAACACGTGAGCCCATAGAAAAGTACTTTCGGATAATCTCGTTCCTCGTTGCGCTGGCGGGCGTATTTGCGCTATTCGCATCGGGAGGCGTCGGGATAATCCTTTTATCGGGTTTCGCTTTTACGACGCTCCTCGCGTGGTGGTTTGAAGGAACAAAGTGGCAGATCTCCGAAAGAGTGGCGCTGGTATTGGTAGTTGGGGCCCTTGCGTTTTTTGTCGCGGATTGGAAATTCCGGTTTTTGGGCGTATGGGATGGAGGGATATTTGCCGCATCCGGCCTTTCCCGCCTGATTCTGTTTCTGTCTGCTGTTAAACTCCTTCAGAAAAAAAGCGACAAGGATTGGATATTCATCTACCTGATCGCGTTTTTTCAGGTTCTCCTCGCCGCAGGCCTGAGCATAAGCATTTATTACATCGTTTCGCTTGTACTTTTCCTATTGACGGCGTCGGCGGCGATCGTGGCTTTTGAAATCCGAAAAAGCGCCCGAGACGCTGAAGAGTCGGAAGCTGATCGATCGGGAATACGGCGAGTCGCGGGAGAGATCCACGCCCCCGGCAGAACTGTGGGAAGACTCCCTCTAATATCGTTTGCAATAATTATCGCGATAGGATTGGTTGCCGTGCCGATATTCTTTGCGTTGCCGCGAAGCAACGCCGCCGGATTCTCGGGGAGTCTTGCAAATCGGGTTTCGGTAACGGGGTTTTCAAACTCCGTTCGGCTTGGCGCCATCGGCACGCTTCAAAAGAACGACGCGACCGTAATGCGGGTTCGCATCGTGCAGAACAGCAATGCGGATCTAAAATCTTTGCGATGGCGCGGAGTGGCCCTCGACAAATTTGACAACAAGGGATGGACCAAATCCCGACCCGAGATCTATCCTGCGACCAACACTAGAAGAAACTACTTCATGCTCTTGGAGTATCCTTCGACCCATGGCCAAACGACAGTCCAGACGGTTTACTTGGAACCACTCAACACAAACGTACTTTTCGCGCTTAAAACCCCATATGCGATTGGCGGAAAGAGCTATCTCAGCAAAGATGCCGAAGGAGCACTTCTCGGATCGGGTTCGGGAATCGAAAGGAGCGTTTACACCGTCTATTCGGACACCTCCGAGCCCGCTCCCGACTTGTTGCGAGAAGACTCGATTGCCTACCGAAAGGATTACGCAAGATACCTCCAGCTTCCTGAAGACATAGATGAGAGGATTCCCGAACTGGCGTCAAAATGGATCACCGACGCAAAGGCATCGAACAGATATGATTCCGCAAAGGCGATCGAAAACAGGCTAAGAAGGGATTTCAAGTATTCTTTGGAAATGCGAGCGGGCGGCGAACAGCCGGTCGCTGATTTTCTCTTTAACGTAAAGGCGGGGCACTGCGAGTATTTTGCTTCGGCGATGGCTGTCATGCTCCGGAGCCAGGGAATAGCTTCCCGGGTCGTAAACGGTTTCTCAAACGGAGAATTTAACGAAACGGCCGGCGTTTACGTCGTCAGGCAATATGACGCGCATTCGTGGGTCGAGGTCTATTTTCCGGAAAGCAACGCCTGGGTTGAATTCGACCCGACACCTCCGGATTGGGAACAGCGCAAGGGAGGGAATTCGTTTTTTTCTGTGATCGGCGGATATTTCGAGGCAATCGAAACATTCTGGATCCAGTACGTGGTTGCCTATGACGGGCAGGAGCAGCAGAGCCTCTTTAGAAGGTTTCGCGATTCGGTGTCGCAGGCCGCCGATTCCGGTTCGGGTTTCCTCAGTGAGCTTCAGCGAAGACTGGGTGAGATCGTTGAGGAAATACGCGGTGACGGCGGCTGGGTTTCGGCGCTAAAATTTGGAGGTATTGGGACGGCAATTTTGCTTGGCGGACTGTTGGCGGTTTTCCTTCTCTATCGCATTTTTCGAATGATCGCATCGATACCATTCCTTGCTAGGTTTGGGAAACGGTTTCGAGGGGACCAGGCCAAGAAAATTATCGGGTTTTATGAAACCATGACAGAACTCCTGCGCAAATACGGGCTTGAAAGGACTCCGTCCCAAACGCCGCTTGAATTCGCCATGGCAACAGGATTCGCCGAGGTGGTTGCCATCACGGAGGCCTATCATGCGGTGCGGTTTGGAGAACGCGAACTGACGGTTGGTGAAGGCGATCATATCGAATCGCGAATTGAAGAGTTAAGGATTCGGCTTGCGGAAACCAAGGCTTGAAACTGGTCTGAAGGCCATCGCTTTCCTTTGGAGTTTCGTTCAATTTTTGCAAACTGTATCGCTAATAGGCTCCAGCTGAAGAATGCATTCTTTTTGGTTTGGTCCCATACAAATTCGTGGAAGCAGGAGCCCAATTTGCAGGTGTTGCGGAATCCGCGCTCATACCGTCGCAAAGCATTTGGGTGAATCCGTCCCGACGGTTAGAATCTCCTTATGAAAAAAGTGGGGTTTGTAAGCCTCGGCTGCCCGAAAAATCTGGTTGATTCCGAAGTTATGATGGGGCGTCTCAAGGATGCGGGGTATGAGATTACCGACTCGGAGGAAGACGCCGACACGATCGTCGTAAATACCTGCGGTTTTATCGAGTCCGCGAAAGAGGAATCGATCGCGGCGATTCTTGAGGCAACGGGACAAAAAGAAAACGGTTCCGCGAAGCGTGTGGTTGTCGCGGGCTGCATGGTGGAGCGCTATCGCGACCAATTGATCGACGAGATCCCCGAGGCAGATGCGTTTATTGGTACCAACGAACTCGAGAGGATACTCGAGGCGGTTGATGAAGACGTTGATTTCCGCGCCCGGCCACTCACAGAGATAGGGCGCAAAACCGCAACATACCTTTACGACGAATACACTCCGAGACTCCGTGCGACCGATTCGCACACCGCGTTTATAAAGATTTCCGAAGGGTGCGACAGACCCTGCGCTTTTTGTTCGATACCAGAAATGCGGGGGTCGTTTCGTTCGCGGCGTTTCGGCTCGATAATCCGCGAAGCCCAGGATCTCGCTTCGCAGGGTGTAAAGGAAGTGGTTTTGATCGCTCAGGATTCGTCTCGATACGGGGAGGATCTCGGCGAAATCGACGGACTCGCGCATCTATTAAACGAACTCTCCAGAATCGATGACCTTACATGGATTCGTGTGATGTACACCTATCCGACGCATATTTCCGATGCGTTTCTTGAAGCGGTTCAGAAAAATAAAAAAGCGGTCAAGTATCTTGATATGCCGCTACAGCATGCGTCCCGAAACGTTCTGAAACTGATGAAACGTGGCGGCAATCGCGAAAGCCTTACACGGTTGATCGAACGTGTAAGGGAACGCGTTCCCGGGATATCAATTCGAACCACGTTTATCGTCGGTTTCCCGGGAGAAACGGAAGAGGATTTTGAAGAGTTGAAGGGCTTTATCAAAGACTGCGGTTTTGAAAATGTAGGAGTCTTCACATATTCGGATGAGGAGGGCACACCCGCTTTTGAGTTGCCAGACAAGGTTTCCGCCGAAGTTGCCGAAAGACGCCGAGATGAATTGATGGCGCTGCAGGCGTTGATCTCGCGCGAGATCAACGAATCTCGCATCGATTCGGAGTTTGATGTTATGTTCGAAGGGGTTTCGGACGAGTCCGAGCTGCTTTGGAAGGGAAGGCTCGAAGGTCAGGCGCAGGAGATCGACGGACAGGTCCTGATAAACGACGCTCCAGAGGATTTTTTGCCGGTTCGGGGAAAACTTGTTCGTGTCAGGATTACCGAGGCGTTTGATTATGATTTGGTTGGCGAGATCGTAGGGGAAGCGGAATAGATGGGCGAAACCAACAAACAGGATAGTGTCGGTGGTGCGGGAATCGCGGCGCTCGCGGTCTCAACCGTCGGTGTTGGTTATTTGCCGCTGGCTCCGGGCACCTGGGGCTCTTTGGTCGGAGTCGCTATCTATTTTGGCTATGCAGGTTTTGTGTCTTCAATCGGTTCAAACCTCAGATTCGCGCTAACCGCGGTTCTTCTGTTGCTGATCGTCATGATCGGAATTTGGGCGGCTTCTAAAACCGCCGAGATAATGGGCGGAAAAGACCCGCAGATCGTCGTGGTAGATGAGGTGATGGGTCAGTTGCTGGCGTTCGCTTTTGTTCCCTTTACCACGGGTCTTGCAACCCTGATCGTTGGTTTTGTGCTTTTCCGGCTCTTCGATATCGTGAAGCCGTATCCGGTAAAGCAGTTCGAACAACTTCCTGGCGGAATCGGAATATGCGCCGATGATCTCGTGGCCGGGGTTTACGCCGGAGTATTGCTGGCGGTGCTGAAGATTGTTTTTTCGTTTTAGCCTTCAGTCGGTCGGTAGCATCAGAGTCAATGGGCGGCGGGTTTTAGTCATTTGATGACGCTGGTAGTAGGAATCACCTGATGATCATCATTGTCGCATTATGAACGGCGCATGATTTGAAAGCGAAAGAGTTGGCAGGAAGTTGGGTTTGGGTACTTGAATAAAGCGGGGAAGTCGATCGATGAGCAACAAATTGCATTTGCTATGCGGAGACGCGTTGGTGCCGGCGTTTAAGGAAACCGGTATCGACGGGCAGGTTAGGGTCTTTAGGGAATGTCTCAGTGACGGCCCGGTTCAGGCAGATACGCTTGAAGAATTTTGGGATTTGCGAGAGGGGTATCTCGCTACTACCTACCCCGAAGCTACCGTCGATTATCGAAATGAGGTTGTTGAGGAGCTCGTTTCGGTTTGGGGCGCCGCGGATGGACGAAAGGTCTATTTGTGGTTTGAACGCGAATTCTTCTGCCAGGCCAATCTTTGGTTTTCGCTCTGGCTTTTGAGAAATACGGATTCAAAGCTTCATATCGTTTACCCATCGCTCAAGGATAGCGAGTCCGTATGGCTTCAGTTTGCGGGATTGGACAAGGATGGTCTTCAAGATTCGTTTGATAGGGCGCATCAAGTGACGCCGGAAGAAGTGTTCCTTGCGAAACAGCTTTGGGAGGCGTACGCGGCAAAAGACGCCGACGCGCTTCAGGCGCTTGGCGCCGAACAATCGCACGCTTTCCCGACACTTGATTTGGTTTGCGGTTTCGCAACCATCGCTGATGGCGTTGCGAAGCAGGCACTGCGCGAGATCATTGAGGACACCGATGGGACATTCCCGGCCGTATTCCGTTCGTTTTGCGAGAACTTTCCCGTCTTCGGATTCGGGGATAGCCAGGTGAAGAAGCTCTATGACGAAGTTAAAGGTGCCTAAGAGCATGTCATGATCTGAAACGTCACCATCTGTTTTCCGCCGAAGAATGGAATTCTCGATAAATTTGCCTATCGTCGATAGGCAAAAAAGAGACTGAAAATTCGTGTGGAACAGCTCGTCACAAGATCAATTTACAATCTATGGCTGGCCATCAATAGAATGCGCGGACTAAGAAGACCTGATTTGTCCACCTGACCGCGCTTTTCGGTATTTGCTTGAGGGACTGCGAATCGTCGGCGCCAAATTCAGCCGAACACGGGTGCGATAAATCTTGGCTATCAGAGTCGATGCCGGCTTGGCGGCCATGCTCGTGATACCTACTGAATAAATCTTTTAGCCTATCGTCGATAGGCGAAGGCCATGACGCAATTGCCAGGAAGCGAAGGCAATGAAACGAAGGCAATGAAGCAAATGCCAAGAAGAGAAGGCTGTGAAGCAATGGTTGCCAAGCGAAAGAAATGAGACGGATGCAATCTTGAGGGTTCGGCTTCCCGGCAATCCTTTTTTATCGCACCCAACATTTTGACTCGCGGATTATCAAAAGTTCTTCAAACTGCAAACGCCGGCAAGGACAAACAGACCGGTATTCGAGTCTCTACGCAAACCAGCCCTTTCTCTGAAAGTAGATTATCGAGCCGAGAAACACCAAAAACATCATTCCGATCATAACGTGAAACCCGTAGCGATAGCCGAGCAAAGGCATGTTGAGGAAGTTCATGCCGTAGATTCCGGTGATCAAAGTAAGCGGGAGCATGGTTGACGAGATCAACGCGAGAAACTTCATCACGTCATTGGTACGGTTTGCGGTAACACTGAAGTGGATCTCAAACAAACCGCTTACAAGATCCCTGTAGTTCTCCGCGAGATCTGCAATCCTCAAGAGGTGATCATGGACGTCGCGAAAAAACGGAATCACGTCCTCGGGTATTTGCGGCAGTTCGCCGTGGGAAACGCGGTAAAGAACCTCGAGTTGTCTGGTTGAGATACGTTTGAGACGCGCGACGCTCCGTCTCAAATCCATAATCTCTTCGAGTATCTCGTTTCCGCCCCGTTTTGTTTCATAAACCCTGTCTTCGAGGTTGTTGATGGCGGTGTCGAAATCATCGACGATCGGCATGTACAGATCGACCATTCTGTCCAGAATCTGGTGTAGCAGAAACGCCGCGCCTTTTCGCATCGCCCGCGGATTCATAAACAAATGGTTTTTAACTGCATCAACGCTTCGAAAGCTTTCATTTCGATTCGTAACAACGAAATTGCGACCCAGAAAACCGTCAAGTTCCTTGGTCAGAAAGTTGGTGGTGCTGGTCTGAGGTTTTACGCCATGGACGATAAAAAATAGATAATCTGGAAATTCCTCGAGTTTTGGCTGATTGCGGGCCTCGCGACAGTCTTCGATTGTAAGATGGTGAAACTTGAAAACATCCCTGTACATCTCCTCGGCCGCAGCGAGGTCATCCGAATCGCGAATATCGAGATCGACCCAGATCACAGTGTCCTCGCGCGCGAGCAGCGACGGAAGTTCGGATACGGCCTCCAACCTTTCAACGGCGTCCTTGTCAGATTCGTAAACCAGTATGTCCATAAACTATTTTTCCCCCGATAGCCTTTCGAGGAGTTCGATTTGCCTTGTCTGAAGTTCGATAAGCTCCAACCATTTTATCTCACGGAGCTCGTCCAGCGCCTCCTGAAGCCTCCTGATTTCGAGCTCCGCCTTTAGATTGATCTGGTAGTCGTGAGCGGCATCCATTCGGTCGCGATCGGCCTGACGGTTTTGGGACATCATTATAACCGGTGCCTGAAGCGCCGCGAGCGTGGACAGAATCAGGTTTAGAAGGATGTATGGATAAGGATCGAAGGCGCCTTTGGCAAGATAGAAGGTGTTTAGAACCATCCATCCAAGCAGGATCGCGCCGAAAAGAAATATGAACGTCCATGAACCGCCGAATGAGGCAACTTTGTCGGCGATTCGCTCGCCAAACGTAAGTTCGGTTTCATATTGCCGGGCGACGTTCTTGGAGATATGGGTTCGAGCTTTTATCGACTCGAGAACCTGTCGCTCGCGTTCCGTGAGTTCTTTCCATTTTTTATTAAGGATGCTCGCCTCGTTCTCTCTTCCACCGTTTGTCATTGCTGCTGCTCCTAAAAAAAGACCGTTTGGTGCCAGACCTCTACACAATTCGTATGAACGCGATTCATCCGAAATGAGAGGTTAAATGTTCGAAACGCATTCAATACCGCAGATTACCAACAAACCGCTAAAGTGTTAAGATAACTTCTTAAGCAACAATAACTTTCTCCGAGAGGATGGCAATCATATGTCCGACTGCAAGGTCTTCGTCGCCGACGATGTAAACGATGAGAAACTCGCGCCTTTGCGAGATGCGGGAATCAATGTACACAAGGAAACCAAGCTTCCGCCCGATGAACTTGCTGTGAGGATGGCGGACGCAAACGGCGTGATCGTCCGAAGCGCCACGAAAATCACGGCGGAGCTTATGGACGCCGCACCAAATCTGAAGGTGATCGGCCGGGCCGGAGTCGGAGTCGATAATATCGACGTAAAAGCGGCAACCGAGCGCGGGATCGTCGTCATGAACGCCCCTGATGGAAATACGATCACAACCGCCGAACACACTTTTGCGCTCTTGATTTCGATGGCGCGAAATATACCTCAGGCGAATGCCTTGCTCAATTCGGGTACTTGGGACAAGAAGCGGTTTGTGGGGGTTGAACTCCACGGAAAAACGCTCGGCGTGATCGGTTTGGGACGGATCGGAAGGCATGTCTCGCGCATCGCCCGCGGATTCGGAATGAAGGTGCTCGGCTATGATCCGTTTGTTTCCGAAGACGTCAACGAAAGCGGTATCGTCCTCGAGTCACTCGATAATCTTATCTCCGGTTCCGATTTCATTACGATCCACACTCCGGTAACCGACGAGACTCGCGGGATTATCGGCGCAGCCGCGTTTGCCATGATGAAGGACGGAGTAAGGATCGTGAACTGTGCGCGGGGAGGTTTGGTAAACGAGACGGCGCTCCTTGAGGCGCTCGAGTCGGGCAAAGTCGCGGGCGCCGCTCTCGATGTTTTTGAATCCGAGCCCCTTTCGGCGGACTCACCGCTTTTGAACAACCCCAAAATCGTCGCGACTCCGCATCTCGGCGCCTCGACCCGCGAGGCGCAGGAAGGCGTCGCGCTGACCGTTGCCGAACAGATGAGGGATTATTTGCTGACGGGAGAACTCAGAAATGCCGTCAACGCTCCTTCGATGGCGGCCGAAGAGCTTGAAAAGCTGAAGCCCTACATTGATCTTGCAAAAAACCTTGGAAGCTTTCATCGTCAGGTTCTTGGAGACGAACGGATTACAGAAGTAAAGCTGGAATTCTGCGGGCAACTGGCGGAATCCGATTGCGGCCCAGTAATACGGGCATTTCTCAAAGGACTCCTTGAAAACGTCTCCAATCGCATCAATGAAGTTAATGCGATTCATGTGGCGGAAGAAAGGGGAATTGATTTGACGACAAGCCTTACCAAATCGGCAAGGGTTTCACCGTTTGATATCTCTTCAATCGTGGTGTCGGGTGAAGTCGAACAGACGGCGTCGGGTTCGGTTTATGGCGACGGTGTTGGACGGCTTACGAAGATCGGCAATTTCTCGGTTGAAATCGTTCCCAGCGGGTACATGCTGTTTGCCAAGAATCGGGATGTTCCGGGCGTGATTGGCCGGATTGGATCACTCTTGGGAGACCATGGCGTCAACATCTCGCGTTTCTATCTGGGGCGGAACGAAGAAGGTGGTGAAGCGCTTAGCGTGATCGCGCTGGATTCGCCGCCGGCGAGCAGCGTGATCGACGAACTACGGGGCATCGATACTCTTATTTCAGTTAAACAGGTCATGATGTAGCCCCGTTTCGCGCCTGGAAAACGACTCGCCTGCACGCATGGAGACAGAACAAATATCAGAAGGATCGAATTTCGGTCTCGTTGTAAATTCCGTATCGAAGTCATTCGGCGATTTCAAGGCCGTTGACGAATTGAGCTTTGGAATTCGCAAGGGTTCGATCTTTGGCTTTCTTGGTCCCAACGGAGCCGGAAAGACAACTACCATCCGCATGATCGTCGGTATCACACGGCCGGATTCGGGTGATATCGAACTCCTGGGGCAGAAAATAGGTCCGGAAATTCAGGACCGAATCGGCTATTTGCCAGAGGAACGAGGGCTCTACAAAAAGATGAAGGTGCGGGATCAGCTTCGCTATTTCGCCGCGCTGAAAGGTATCGGTCAGAACGAGGCCGACAAACGGATAGATTACTGGCTTGATCGTGTAAACCTCTTGGAATGGCGCGACAAGAAGACTACTGATCTTTCGAAAGGGATGTCGCAAAAAATTCAGTTTGTCGGGTCGATCCTTCACGATCCCGATCTGCTGATTCTGGACGAACCATTTTCAGGGCTTGATCCGGTAAATGTCGAGTTTATGAAGGGCGTCATCGCGGAAGTAAAATCCAGGGACAAGACGATCATCTTTTCAACCCACCTTATGGAAACTGCGGAGCGTTTATGCGATGAGATCCTTTTGATCAACAAGTCGAAAAAAGTGCTTTCCGGCAGTTTGCGCGAAATTAAGGAAAGTTACGGTAGAAACATGGTTGTTTTGAGAGCCGTGGGCTGTGAAGACTGTTTGGGGGATCCTTCGCTTGTCGCACGGGTTGTCGAGCATTCGGATGAGAAAGAGGTGTTTTTGACCGAAGGCGCGGATCCCCAGGCTCTCCTGAATAGATTGATCGAATCGGGAGCGATCGTCAGCAAATTCGAACTGGCGGAGCCGAGCTTGAACGACATATTTATCGACAAGATTCGTTCCAATTGATGTTTTTTTTGAATCGCTCGGTTCGGTAGGGCAAATCGACGGAGTGTTTGTGAATCCAGATGAAAAAGTTTCCGGCAGTTTTTAAGAGAGAATACAAAAAGGTGGTATTTCGCTGGACCTTTCTGGTTACAACGCTCCTGATGCCACTGATCGCATCCCTTTTCGTGCTTGTTCCGATGTTTATTTTTTCGATCGGCGGCGAGCCGACGCGAATCGCCATCGCGGACCTCAATGGAAAAATAGCCCCAAGGATTAAGGAAAGTCTTTCACCGGAGAAAATCGCGGAGCGCACCGAGCAGGCGGCGAAGGACTCGATAAAGAATCTCTCACCTTCCCAAAAACAACAACTCGACCAATACGGTCAGCAAATGGGGAGCAGTTTCGAGTTTGTAGATTTTGACACCAAACGAAAGACGCAGTCGCAGATCGAAGCCGAACTCAGAGGGATGGTTTCGGCCAAAAAGCTTGATGCGTTTTTAGTGATACCCGCTTCTTTGGAGTCCGAAAATCTTGGAATCAAGCTGTTTTCACGAAAAGCCGGAGATTTTGTCGTCAATTCAGCGCTTGAAGACGCGGTAAACGAGGCGGTAAGAAAGCAAAGGCTTTCGGACGCGAATATTGATGATGAGCTTTTGAAGAAGGTCGGAAGGAGGGTTGACTACGAAGTTGTCGGACTCGGACAGACGGGCGAGTTAAAGGGATCGGACGAGGGGCCGTTTGCCGCGTTTATCGTTGCGATGCTGATCTATATCGTGCTTGCGATTTACGGCCAGGCGATCATGTCGGCGATAGTCGAGGAAAAGGAAACCCGAATTTCGGAAATTCTCTTCTCGTCGGCAAGCCCCTTCGAATTGATGCTTGGAAAGCTGGTCGGTGTCGGGATGGCGGGTTTGACGCAGCTTGCGATTTGGATTTTCAGCATTTTGGCGATTGTTACGCTGGGAGCGGTGTCGGCATTTTTGGCGGATATGGAAGTCGCACTTCCGGAAGTGTCGGCGCTAAAAATCATTTACTTCTTTTTGTTCTTTCTTCTTGGCTATTTTATCTACGCGACAATTTATGCGCTAATCGGCTCAATGGTGACGAGCATGCAGGAAGGCAGCCAATTTGCTTTTCCGCCGGTCATGCTTCTCCTTATCGGTCTTTATTTTTGTTTCGCAGTCGTCCGCGATCCGAATTCGACTTTGGCATTTTGGGTTTCAATCGCGCCGTTTTTCGCTCCGGTCGTTATGCCGGTGAGAATACTGGCCGAAACCCCTCCTTTTTGGCAAATCGCACTGGCGGTTGTTTTGAATCTGGCGACGATCATCGGCTTGATGTGGGTCGCATCCAGGGTTTATCGGATCGGCATGCTTATGTACGGAAAGCGGGCGACGATACCTGAAGTGTGGAAGTGGATAAGGCAGCCTTAGCTCAACTTTATTCCAAAGAGGGAACAACGGGCGCAGTCTGGTTTACGGCGAGCTGTGAGATCTATGGCATTCGAAACAGAAAAGAAATACAGGCTTTCAATCGAAGAATTTGAAGCGCTTGGCAGGCGCTGCGAAGCGGTCACCAATTCGAATCCACCGACGATTTTCGAACTTAATGAGATCTACAATCTCGATCCTTCGCGGTACGAACCCGGCATCATAAGGATTCGTACAACCGGCGATAAAGCGCAACTCACATTCAAACGTCACTTTTCGGCAAACGCGAACGTCAAAACTCATATCGAATATGAAACGACGATCGGTTCTCCGGAAGAAACCCGGCAAATTCTCGAGGCGATTGGGATTTTCCCAACGCTGGAATACGAGAAGCGCAGAAGGACATTTCAAATCAAGGGATTTGAAGTCGTCGTTGATGAATTGCCTTTTGGACATTTCGCGGAAGTTGAGGCCGAAGAGGGCAGAATCAAAGAGATCGAAGAATTGCTTGGACTCGGGGACGCCAGCGCGGAAGAGCTGACCTATCCCGCACTGACCGAGATATTTGGCAAATCGGTTGATGGTTTGATATCCTCGAAATTTATTGGGTGATGATGCAAAGTCGCTCGCATTTGTCGTTCTGATGTTTACAAGGGAGTTTCGTATGAAGAAGAATTTGACGGGAATCTTGCTGTTTATTTTTGTCGTCACCGGCAGCGTCGTGGTAGTTGGAGCGTTTCGATGGGCCACGGGGGCGACACCGGCGCTTACCATCAGTTCTGAATCGGGTGAATATCGAGGTTTTGGACGACATCACAGAAGGCATCCGAGGAAAAAACATCCAAAACCAAAGAGTGCGGTGTTTGATGTTGCGCGAAATGAGCTGTTCGTCTCATTCGAATCGACAGGTTATCGACGTTACAAACGATTTGATTTGCTTTTGTTGTCAAAGGAAGCCAATGGCAACCGTTTGGTCGGCAGGTATGAACTCGAAAGTGATGCGGAATCAATTGTTATCAGTGAACCTGGCCTTGTAAAACAGAACGCGGGAGCAAATAACCTTTATGTTTCGATAGTTCCAAGGTGGATGCAATCACCGGTTATCGCACCGAATATGGAGTCAGAATTTCTGTATCCTGTGACTATCGCCCGAAATTAGAAAAAAATTAGCTTTTCTTGCAAGTTGCGGCCAACTCCGTCGTTCATGAACGAAAGAGGAGTGGCCGTAATTTGTTTGGAGGGCTTATGAAACGAATTTCCACTTGGTTGGCAGTTGTCGGTTTGTTGATCTATACGATCGGCGGATTCGGTTGCACAGCATTGAGTACAGAGAGTGATGCAAATGAGGCGGCGAAGTCGAGTACCGCTCCATATGCTGCAAGTGATGCGAACGTTTCCGCGGCGGAAACCCGTTCTGCGGATGATGGACTTCGCGTCAGCGGAGACAAGTACGAAGCGCCCGATGAGAATCCGTTTTTCGAGGTTTCCCAGGCGCCGCTTTCGACCTTTTCGATCGATGTCGATACCGCTTCGTACTCGAATATCAGAAGAATGATTAGGGAGGGTTCGCGTCCGCCCGTGGCTTCGGTAAGGATCGAGGAAATGGTCAACTATTTTGGCTACGACTACCCGCAGCCGATCGGTGACATTCCGTTTTCGGTAAACACGGAAGTAGCCACCGCTCCCTGGAAACCGGAACACAAACTGGTAAGGATCGGTCTTCAGGGAAAGAAGATCTCGATGGATAACGCGAAACCGTCGAATTTGGTCTTCCTGCTTGATGTATCGGGATCAATGGCATCGCCGGACAAGCTACCGCTTCTCCAGAGAGGTCTCGAAATGCTCGTTGACCAGCTCACTCCGAAAGACAAGATCGCGATCGTGACTTACGCCGGAGCGTCGGGGCTCGCGCTCGAATCGACAAGCATTCAAAACAAACAAAAGATTTTGGAAGCGCTTAATTCGCTTGAATCCGGAGGATCGACAAATGGAGGCGAGGGCATACGGCTCGCATACAAGGTCGCACGCGAGAACTTCATCGAAGGCGGAAACAACAGGGTTATCCTCGCAACGGATGGGGATTTCAATGTCGGCGAATCTACAGATGAGGCGCTGGTTGGATTGATCGAGGAGGAGCGGAAATCAAACGTTTTTCTTTCGGTTCTCGGTTTTGGCCGCGGAAACTTGAACGATTCGATGATGGAGAAACTCTCTAACAAGGGCAATGGAAACTATGCCTATATCGATGGTTTCGATGAGGCGAAAAAGGCATTGGGCGAACAAGTATCGGGAACGATCCAAACTATCGCGAAGGATGTAAAAATCCAGGTCGAATTCAACCCCAACAAGGTCGCGGGTTATCGGTTGATCGGATATGAAAACCGTATGCTTGAAGCACGGGATTTCAACGATGATCGGAAAGACGCGGGAGAGATCGGCGCCGGAATGTCTGTAACGGCGATTTATGAGGTCGTACCAAAAGGCGTGAAGGTTCCCGCTTCTGATATCGATGGTCTAAAGTATTCGACGACAGAAAAACCTGATGCGAAATTCGCGGACGAATTGATGACCGTAAAGCTTCGATACAAGGAACCGGATGGGACAAAGAGCAAACTTATAAATCAGGGTGTGCTGGATTCTACTGCCGCGTTTGCGTCGGCATCGGAAGATTTTAGGTTTGCAGTGTCGGTCGCCGAGTTCGGACTCTTGCTCAAAAACTCGAAATACAAGGCAGGTTCGTCGTTCGCACAGGTTTCCGAAATCGCCGGTTCCGCGAAGGGCAGCGATTTAAACGGCTATCGAGCGGAGTTTCTTGGATTGGTCAAGAAGGCCGAAGGACTTAGGGCCAGTTCGAGCGTTGATTAACTTTTGGAACAACAGATTTGTTGAGAATGGGGGCGCGCGATTGGTTTATTTCGTGCGCCCGTTTCATTAGGATTGGAAAACGCCGGTCTCTGAAACAATAGTTTTGCGCATTTTTGCTTCACCCGTAAGTCGTTGCGTTTGAATTGCTTTAATGAGGCATCCGACGGCAAGTTTCCGAAAAAAGCTTGTAGTTGGTGTTCGTATGTAAGACAATCAAGCAATACCAAACTGAGGAGGGGAAAGAGGATGTTTCATATTATCGGGCAGTTGATTGTTGGTTTGATCATAGGCGTTATCGCTCGGTTGTTGATACCGGGCAAGGAAGCGATTGCTTCGGGATTGATCGGTTGGTTGATTACGGCGCTCCTGGGTATCGCGGGTTCTTTTGTCGGAACCTTTCTGGGGAAGGCAATTTTTGGCAAGGAATCGTATGCCGCGGGTTGGCTGATGTCGATCGTTGGTGCGGTGCTGCTGCTTTTGGTATATCGCATGATTTTCTAGTAGATTTCCATTTTAGAGAGTTTGAGAATGTAGTTCTCAACATAAAATGTATTGTTTCGGGCCGGGAAGTCTTAGTACTCCGGCCCGATTTTCGTTGGGAAAAAGGAACTTGAAACCGGATGTTTCGTTCTGGATTGGCCAAGTTTTGAAATGGGGATACTTCCGATATCACTAAACACAGCGGGCCGGGTAGTTCGGTGTTCCCGGAAACGTGGGTTTCGCACCAACGCCATCCAAATCGAGCGATTTGAGGCTATGTTGTTCTCGTATATAATTTTCGCGGTTGTTTCCAGAACACCGGCCGATGAACGCGGACGAATTGGCAAAACTTTTATTGGATTCTGACGAAGCGGCGCGAAGTTCACTGATCTCCGCGCACGCGGATTCGTGCGCGCAACCGCTAATCGAAGCATTCAAGCGCCTCGTCTATGAAGTCTGGACCAGCGAACCTCAGACGGTAGGCGTCATCCGCGCGCTCGCGTCGGAATTGGTCGCCTTCACCGGATCGGAATCGCTAGTGCCCCATTTGGAATGGATCCGGGCGATCGAACACCTCGTAAATGGACGATTGGAAGATTCGCTCGATTCGCTGGAAACCTCGGAATCGAAGTTTCGCAGGTCATCTCAGATTGCGGAGGCCGCCAAAACACTTACCAGCAAACTTTATGTATTGGCGCTTATGGGGCGCTACGATGAGGCCGTCGAAAGCGGGGAGACCGCGCGCGCGATTTTTGAGGAGTCGGGTGACGAGTATTCCGCTGGAAAAATCGAACACAATCTTGGAAATCTGTTTTGGAGACGAGATCTTTATTCGGAATCGGAGCCATACCTCGCATCGGCAAGTGAGCGTTTTAGGAGACTTGGCGACGAGCGGCAAATTGCAATGGTTGAAAACAGCCATGCTTTCGTAAAGGCGCTTCAAAACGATTTTGAGACATCGGAGAGCATATACCGATCCGCATTGCAGAGAGCGATCAAAAGCGGCAATGATGTTACGACTGCAGAAATTGAAACGGGTTTGAGCAATCTTTTTTTGTTCCAGGGTCGACTTGAGCTGGCGCTCCATCATATGGAAAATTCGCGCTCAAGTTTTGAGAAACTTGGAATGCCGATTCAGATTGCAAATACCGAACTCGAGATCGCGGACATCTACTTCGAACTTTCCCTGCTGCCCGAAGCAATCGAATACTACGAAAAAGCCGTTCACCAATTCTCCGAATTGGGAATGCAGGCGGAACTTCTTCGGGGATTGTTGGGGATTTCCAGGGCTTTTCTAAAGGGCGGGGATATTCGCGAAGCATTAGCAAAGCTCGATGAAACGGAGAAAATCGCGGAACTCGAAGACAACAGGGTTTCGGGGGGCTTGATCTCCCTATACAGAGCTGAAATTCAGCTCGTTTTGGAAAGACACGAGGAAGCGCTCTCATCGGCCGAAACCGCGGCGGAGATCTTCAAGGATGCCGGCAACCTTCGTTATGAGTTGCTTGCGGAAATCATCGCATCGGAAGCGCAGGCCTTGATCGGAGAGCGAGACGTTGCCATAGATCGTTTGAGGGAATGTTCGGCGAGAGGCTCATCGATGACGCAAATTCTGTTTCTGGCTTGTTTGGCCGAAGCAAGAATTTCCAAAAGCGAAACGCTTTATCGTAAGGCGATTGCGTTGGTGGAAAACACAAGGTCAAGACTTGGCGGCGGTGATTTCAAAGTTTCGTTTTTGTCGGGCCGAACCGCACCGTTTGAAGAGCTTGCCGCTCTTTTGCTTGAAAGAGGCGAGGTTCGACACGCTTTGGAGATTTGCGAACAAGCACGGGCGAGATCATTGCACGAATCCACCGATGGAAGTGAAGTAGCTGGGGAGCATTCGGAACGGATGGCAGTGCTTCGCAAGGAGATGACGTGGTATCACAATCGGCTTCTGCGCGAGGAATCCGGTTTGGGAGCGGATGGCCAAAGCGCTGCAATCAGAAAGCTCCTTGCTTCGTCTGAAAGCGAGTATTCCGAGTTGTACCGACGAAAACTCTCGCAGGGCAAGTCCTCTGCAGGGGCGTCGAACAGATTCGATTTGGAAGGTCTCAGGAACAATCTCGACGGGACACAAATCGTTGAGTACGTTCGACTTGGAAACACTTTGGGCGCATTCGTCGTTAGTGCGAACGACCTATGTTATGTGCATATTTCAGACGACTTTAGCTCGATCCGAAGCGCCGTCGAGCGATTTGTATTTCAGATCAAAACCGATCGGATGAGCGTGTATTTGTCGGATTCGGCAATCGCGGCACATAGGAATCGTCTCGAAGCGCATTCTGCAAATCTTTACAAAATCCTGATTCGACCATTGCTGGAGCATTTTAATTCGGAGAAACTCGTTATAGTTCCCACCGATACTCTCTATTTGCTTCCGTTTCATGCACTTAAAGATGAAGGAAGGCATTTGATCAGCGATTTCGAAGTTTCATATTTCCAAAGCGCAGGTCTTTTTGCGAGCCGGGATCGGCATTTTCGAAGCCCGCCGGCAAGCGTTTTGATCGTCGCTTCGCATGATGAGCTAACGCCCAATGTCGAGGCGGAGGCATGCGAAATCAGCGGTCTGTTTGAAAAGGGCAAGATCTTATGGGGCGATTCGGCAACCATAGAAAGTATTGCCGAATTCGCCGCGGAGGCGGATATCGTACACTTCGCGTGTCATGCGAGTTTTCGCGCCGATCGACCGGAATACTCTTATCTATCACTTGGCGGATCGAGACTGATGCTCCGCGATCTTGCGGGGATGGACTTTGGAGGCAAGCTGATAACGTTGAGCGCGTGCGAAACCGGCGTCGCACGATACATCAAAGGCGAGGAACTGACGGGTTTTTCTTCAAGTTTTCTAAAGATGGGCGCGGCGGGGATAGTTCAAAGCCTTTGGACGGCCGATGATGAAACAACAAGACGGCTTATGGTTGGGTTCTACCAAGGAATTTTGGCCGGGCGAAATGCACGTGAATCATTAAAAAATGTCCAAGCCGGACTTATTGGCAATGGATGTTCGGAATACCTTTGGGCTCCTTTTGAATACGTCGGGAAATAATTTCTTGAAGGCGTGTATTTTATTCCTTCGAACAGTGTCTCTTTTAATAGGAATTTTGTTCCGACAGAGTACTCCCGGAGAAAAATTGATGAAATCCATCCGAATCCTCTCGGTTATCTTTGCATTGGCTGCGGCCGCATGGTTGTCCCCGTCTGTCTATGGTCAGGCCGGGGATCCGGGCGTTCTTCCGGGCGAAGTTATAGTGCGACTCGCCAATCCGAATGATCTTGTCGCGATCGCGAACGATTATGGCCTTGATCCGGTGCCGATCGAGCAAGTGGGCGCCAATCCCGTTTTTAGAATGAAGATCAAAGGCAACGGGTCTGCAAGGACCGTTGCCTCCGCAATAGCGGCCGATGTCGCAAGGGTCGTTTATGCGGAGCCAAATCTCAAGCTTGGATCTCCGAATTCGCCCTCGATTCCCTGGACGCTCGGCGGATCGTGGAGCATCGGCGGTTCGTGGAGCATTGGCGGGAGTGTCAAGGGATATTCGATCCAGTGGATGAAACACAAGATCAATCTAAATGCGGCGCATCAGATCACAAAGGGTGCCGGACAACGAATCGCGATTTTGGACACCGGGATTGATCCAAGCCATCCATTGTTTGCCGGAAGGCTCTTGCCCGGATACGACTTTGTCGATGATGACGCCGATCCCTCCGAGGTGGGCGAGTATTTCCAAGGGGCTTATGGGCATGGAACCCACGTTGCGGGAATCGTTGCGATGGTCGCGCCGGAAGCCAAAATAATTCCGATCAGGGTTTTGGATGAGGATGGAATGGGCAACGCCTGGCGTTTGACGCAGGCACTCTTGTTCGCCGTCGATCCGGATGGAGATCCCACGACCGATGATGGCGCCGACGTTATCAATCTTAGCCTCGGTACGAATGAAAGGACGGCACTGGTTCGGAAAATTATCGAGGCTTCGACGAATGACGGCACGAATCCGGATTCGGACGATTTTCCTGAAGTCGGTCATCCTGGCATTGCAATTGTGGCCGCTGCAGGAAACACGGGAAACACGACAAAGATCTACCCGGCAGCAGAGGATGTTGACGGGCTGGTGGCGATCGGGGCAAGCACCAGTTCGGATACTCTGGCGTCATTTTCGACCTATGGCAACGAGGTCCAACTGATGGCGCCGGGCGAACGGATTGTAAGCGCGATTCCAGGCGGAAGATACGCAACCTGGAAGGGAACTTCCATGTCGGCGCCGGTGGTTTCCGGTATCGTAGCGCTTGTTATGGCGCAGTATCCCTCGCTTAGCCCGCAAGCCGCAATAGACAGGATTCGACAGAGAGCCGTAACCGTTCCCGGGCCCATTACCAAACGGGTCGATGCGGCAAGGGCGGTTTCACCCGGAACGGGAAGTTGATCGAGGTAAGTCTGGTTGTGCGCCAACCATTTGCTTTTGCATCTATGCGGTTTTTTGGGGTGTTGGATGGATCTGAAATTGAAAACGGTAAATGAATCAAGGGGATTCGTTCATTGGAGCGACCTGGCCGGGGTTACGGACGAGGTTCTCGTTGAACAATGCCGCGTCGGGAACGAGCATGCATGGGAGACCCTCGTTGGCAGATACCAAAACCTCCTCTATTCAATCGTGCTCAGAACGGGAGTCGATACGGATGCGGCTTCGGATGTCTTGCAGGACGTGTTTGTAACGCTCTTTCGCAAGATTGAGACGCTTGAAAGCCCCGAATACGTCCGTGCGTGGCTAATAACAACAACCCGCCACAAGACAATCAACCTGATCCAAAGGCACCTCAAGGTTCGTCCCGATCAAATGCCGGAAGATGTTGATGGACGAATGTCTGAACCGCCGGATTTGTCGGCTACCCCGGAGGAATTGCTTCTGGAGACCGAGACGGAACGGCAGATCGAGAGCGCTCTCGAAGCGCTTGACGAGCGGTGCCGAAGGCTGCTTGGTCTTTTGTATCTGTGTGAAAATACGCTCTCATACGATGAGGTCGCGCGTTCGATGGAGATGCCGGTCGGAAGCATTGGCCCTACGAGGGCGAGATGTGTCGCGAAACTAGTGGAGTTCATGTCAGATTGACCGAATTTTTGTATTTTGAGCGCTTGATTTGGGACTTCTTTAGCGGAAGTGGTCTATTGAAATGAGAAACCTTGAATTTCGAGAGTTGTTGGATTACATCGAGGGCGTGTTACCCCTAGAACATGCCGAACGGGTAGAAAATCACATCTCTCAATGCAATGAATGTAAGGGAATTCGCCCGAAGATCGAGCGATTCTTGTCTTATGCCGGCGAAGCCCCGATGGCGCAAGCTCCGCAGGCGGTTACCGCACGCCTTTTGAACGTCTTTCGGCCAGCGCGGACAGAAGAGGTCGAAGCACAGGATGCACCAAACTTCTTTGAGCCGCTGCTCGTCTTTGATGACTGGCAAATGGCGCTAAGTGAACGGCGTGCCGGAGATTCGTCGAGAAGCCTTTTGTATCGATCCGGCGAAGTGGAAATCGATTTGAGACTGGAGTTTGTATCCGGCAAATGCAATGTCATTGGCCAGATTTTTGGCGAATGTGCGGATGGTTTCGCTGAAATGGTATGCGGGGAACAGTCTTACATGACCATGATCGATGAGAACTGCGAGTTCGCCTTCCAGCCGGTTCCGTTTGGAATTTATAAGTTTCGGTATCAATGCGGCGATGTCGCAATCGAAATACCCGATATCAAAGCCACTCACTTGAGTTGAGCAAGGCAAGCGGGTTCCGACGAAATTGGTGAATCTTTAACGGGGTTGTTTGTTGGTTCCCAAATTGAGACAAAACGCCACCGAGTCTCCAAAACGGGCTCGGTGGCGTTTTTTTTTCAAGGTCCTCATGCATCGAGAAAGAAGGCGAACAAGCCCCTCCGAAGCAGGCCAAAGATTTTTGTGACTCCTTCCCGCAGCTTGGCGGACATGCTCCCTGCGAAAATTTTTCACACTCACCAACAAGCCCTGAAACTTCCCCCCGAACACCATCTTTATTGAGCTTCAGCCAAACAAGCGCAAGTTTTTGCGAGGTCCAATCGAAATCTTTTGGGATTTCATTTGTATTTTTGCAACGACGGCCAGGGACTCATTACGCGAAGAAGGAAGAATTCCCTATGAGTCACAACGAAGAGAACAAAATCGACGAAACCAGAAGACGCCTGCTGGCGCTTGTCCCGGCCGGGATTTTTACCGCGATTGCCGCGTCGCTTGGATTTGCCTCAAAAGGCGTTTTGGCACCGGGAGCCGAGGCCTCGGCCAAACCCGATAACTGGTCCGATCTTGGCGAAATCGCCGAGATGGAAGGTACGCTTCCGATCGCAAAGACGGTGACCGTGGAAACCAGTACAGGCTGGAGCAAAACGGTAGAGGACGTGACGGTTTTCGTGCTTCCCGAAGATGATCACAAGGTGCTCTCGTCGGTTTGTCCCCATGAGGGTTGTCCGATTGTTTGGGAGGAGAAGGACAAGAAGTTTCTTTGTCCCTGTCACGACAGCCTGTTCACCGCAAAGGGAAAGAGGCTGACCGGTCCGGCAAAAGACGGAATGACGGAACTCAAGAGCAAGATCATTGACGGCACCCTCAAGATTCAGGTCTAAAGGATTTCTGGCCTTTCTACTAATGACGATTCGCAATTCCGCCTAAAGACAGCACTTTAAAAGCGAATCAGTTTTACCCGAATTGCAAACTTTGACCAAACCAGTTACCGAGTTGGGTTTTGAAAAACTTGGATACGGAATCTCGGATATTGCTTGCGCGGTCCGAACGACAAGGAAAGAAGATGCCAATAAACGAATTTGCAGATAGAGCATTTAGGCGGTTGTTCGAAAACACGCAGTTGCTGGTTATCGCTCAAAGGGTTTCGGATCCGCCCTCGACCAAGATCATCAACTGGCTGCGGACAACTGCCGGATTGGTTGTGTTGTTGCTGGTCGTTCAATTCGCAACCGGTGTTCTGATGGCGTTTCACTATGTTCCAACGGTGCAAAACGCGCATACCACCGTTGACTATATCGAAAAAGTCGTCGCTTACGGTTCGTGGATCCGGTCGCTCCATTATCACAGCTCGATACTGCTCCCGATAGCGTTGCTTGCGCATATTCTCCAGATCGCGTTTCGCGCCGGATTCAAATCCAATCCCGCTTCGTGGGTTTTGGGAATCATTCTACTTGGCCTCGTGCTTGCGGCCGCAGCAACGGGATACGCGTTGCCATGGGATGCAAGGGCATTTAATGGAGTCAACGTGGCTGTAAGTCTTGCAGGGTTTACGCCGCTTGTCGGGAAGTCGCTCCAGGCCTGGCTTCAAGGCGGAGCAACAATTTCGACCGTTACCGTATCGAGATTCTTTGGCCTCCATGCGTTTGTCATCCCGACGGTAATCGTGAGTGCGATCGTGTTTCGGGTTTTTATTGCTGGGGGAAATCGCTCAAAACCGGAGGTTTCAGTTGGCTGGATCGAATCACAGCTATTTCGAAACGCCGTGTCAATGGGAGTGTTTTTCGCTTGTCTCGCGATCTACTCGTTTTACAATCTGGCGCCCTTTGGACCAAAGGTCGAGAATGCGGAAGTTTATATTCCGCGCCCTGGACCGCAGTTCATTTGGTTGTTTGAACTCCAGAAGTACTTTGACGGGACGGCTGCCGGGTTGATCGCGTTCGGAGCACCGACATTGATATTCGGTTTGCTGATCGTTGTTCCGCTTCTGCTTGGTGTGCGCGGCAAGCGGATCGTCGCCGCAAGATACGCGTGCCTGTCGATTGCCGGGTTCGGGATCTTTGCTGTCGCGACGCTAACCGCCGCTTCGATATATCAGGATCGCACAGACGCGGCCACCGCAAAACGGCTCGCCGAACAGGAACACGAAGAAGCAAAAGAACGGAAACGTCCATTCAAACCCCAAGTGGTAAGACTCGGCAACATCGAGTCTCAAACAAATGCGATTCCCGGCACAGAAAAGTCCGCCAATATCGTGCCCGTTCCATCGAGCTATACCGAAAGCTGCGCCAAATGCCATGGAAGCAATGGTGAAGGCACCCGGAAGTACCCGCCTTTGACCGGAGTCACAACGAGACAAGAAGACGCGCTTTCAAACGAAAGCCTTTTGGAAATCATCGATGATGCCGAGGCCTATGGGCTCGGATCAAAAATGCCTCCCTTCAAAGACAAGCTAACCGCGGATCAGAAACAGGAAATCATTAAATACATAAGGGCGCTCAAGTGATTTGAGTCGCCTGCCATTCGATTTATTACAAGGAGAGTAAACAATTATGAAACAACAACTAACAAGGGCATCCTTTGTGTCTTTTTCGATCGCGATCGGGCTTGCCGGAGTTTTGGGAATGAGCCTTAAGTCTTCGGCCGCCCTGGAAACGGCCGAACTGCGCGCGGGGCGGGACGGAGCGACCGTATATGCCAAATACTGCTCGCGTTGCCACGGCGCGGACGGAAAATCAAAGACGGCAAAAGGCAAGCAAACAAGAGCAACTGATCTAACGAAATCGAGAATCGGCAATGCGGCCGGTATAAAGATCATTGCCAACGGCAAGGAATTGATGCCCGGTTTCAAGGACAGCACAACCGCGCAGGAAATGCAGGCCGTGATGACCTACGTCAAGGGATTTCGACAATAGAAAGCCAGGCGGGTTCTGTTAAGGAGTCCGTGGTTTCAAACAGCAAGGAGTAAAAGGCATATGAAATCAAGAATGAGAAAGATAAGAATCGCCTGTGTCGCCGGCGCCGTCGTGCTCATGGCGTTGGCGATCGCGATGATGGACAATCCGCGTTTTTCGGCAAAAGCGTCTATTGATGGTCCGCCATCTCGCCGAACCGGTGCTCCTGGTGAACAGAATTGTACCGCCTGTCATGCACAGTCAACGGGTTCGGGCGAATTCTCGATCATCGCGCCCTCGACCTATACGCCGGGCCAAACCTATTCGATCCAGGTCAAGCATCTGACCACCGACACGACTCGCAAGCGTTGGGGGTTCGAACTTACGTCCGTTGCGAACAATGTGATGGCGGGAAGTTTCGCGAACGTCAACGCCACAACAAAAATCGTTTCGGGAACCGTTGGTTCTTCCTCCAGAAGTTATATCGAACATACGACTTCGGGAACATTTGCAAATCAAACCGGTGGCGCGACTTGGTCATTCAACTGGACGGCGCCATCGACCGATGTCGGGCCTGTAACGCTCTATGCGGCGGGCATTCAGGGCAACAACAACGGAAATGAAGACGGAGATCGAATGTATCTCTCAAATCTGACGATTCAACCTTTTCAACCCGTTGCAGTTCACCATGTGTTTTCTGACTTCGATGGCGACGGTAAATCCGATGAAAGCGTTTTCCGCGCTTCAAACGGCACTTGGTACATAAACGGAAGTACCAGTGGTTTTAGCGTAGTTCAGCTTGGATCCTCCGGGGACTCGCTCGTACCCGCCGACTTTGACGGAGACGACAAGGCGGATTACGCGGTTTGGAGATCGGGAGATCCCGACATCGCGGGATTCTATATCCTGCAGAGTTCGGACCTAACGCTTAGAATCGAACGGTTCGGCCAAACCGGTGACGATCCGACGGTAGTCGGCGATTGGGATGGAGACGGAAAAGCCGACCCGGCAGTTTACAGGGATTCCGCATCGGGCAACCAATCCTATTTCTACTATCGCGGTTCGAATGCCAACCCCAATGGAAACATCACTTATCTGCCTTGGGGTACGACCGGTGACAAACCTCTTCGCGGCGATTTTGACGGCGATCAGAAAACCGATCTCGTGGTATTCAGACCCTCGAACTCGAGCTGGTATATCAGGGAAAGCTCCACATCACAGCTCAGAGTTGAGCGTTGGGGACTTCCCACGGACAAGTTCATCCCCGCCGATTACGATGGAGATGGAAAGACTGATCCTGCGGTGTTTAGAAATGGTATCTGGTACGTCAAACGAAGTTCGGACAGCCAGGTTTCCTACTACTTCTGGGGGCTGGGTACGGATACGTTGGTTTTGGGAGACTTTGACGGTGACGCGAAAGCCGATCCCGCGGTGTTCAGAAACGGTCTTTGGTATGTACTCAGAAGCAGCGACAACGGAATGTCGGTCAAGAGTTTCGGGCTCGCAAACGACGACGCGATTCCCGGCGCTTTTGTTAATTAGTGCAATCCGAACTATCTCCGCGGCCGCCACAAACATTGGCGGCCGCGGAAGGTTTGGGTTTTGAAACACCGGGAGGAGGCGAAGCTGTCATTTGATGCGGACTTAGAACGAGAAGCCTTACGTCCCCAAAACCGAAGAGAGAATCTTATGAACAAACGAGTACGCGATCTTGGTTGGATGATTTTGCATCGCGCAATTTTTCTTCTCGCAATAACGCTCTTTATTGCGTCATTTTCTTTAGGGCAAACTACGGACCCAAGCAGCAATCCCAAAGCGGTTGAGGCGCCAACCAAAACCGAGCCATCGAGTGATCCTCCCAAGGATGTTGAGGTTAAATTCGATTCCGCCGCACCCGATGTAGTCATAGTCGAGATCGGCGGACGGAAGGTGCGGGTCAATACAACAACAAGGGAATACTCGGAATTGACGCAAGAATCCTCGGAGTCTGTTGTGCAGTCAGAGAGTTCGACTCCCGAAGAATCCGTCGAGGATTTTGATGAGGAAGAAGAGGGAAGCGTATATGACTTTGATTCGGGTTACGAACCATTCGATTACCGTTTGGTGAATGTCCCGACTCCAAAGAAGGTTCCGAAGGGAACGTGGAACATGGTTTTTACGCACCGTTTTTCACAGCCCGTCAGGCCGTTCGGCGAAAGCGGCCGCCAGCTTCTGGGCTTTGACAGCTTTTCCGTTTCGTCGTTTGGGATCAACTACGGGATCACCGACAAGCTCTATCTGAGCGCGTATCGATCTCCGCTATCCCAATACGGCATCTCAAAAACAATCGAACTGGGGATCGGTTACCACGTCACAGACCAGACAAAAAAATCACCGGTCGCGATGAATTTATATGCCAGCGTTGAGGGCAACGACAACTTTACCGACAAGTACACCTATAACTTTCAAGCGATGTTTTCGAGACATTTCGGAAAACGCGTTTACACTTTCTTCTCGCCGGCGTTTCATCTCGATTCAAACGGCCAGCGAAGATTCAATCCGCGAGCGGAAGATTACTTTCCACCCGCCGAAGCGGCGAACACCTTCAACCTTCCTTCCAATACGACATCGTTCGGAATGGGGACGGCGGTGATGATCACCCCAAATCTCGTGGCGATGTTCGAGTTCACGCCCCGCATCGGATTCAAGTGGGGAAGGGTGGATCCGGTTTTTGATGAGAATTTCGAAGTGATCGGGTTTACGAACGAGTCTTATCCCGAAGTTGGTTTTGGACTCCAAAAAAATCTCGGGAAGCACTCCTTTGCGATCACTTTTTCGAATACGCAGGGAACGACGACCAGCAGATACAATTCGAGCAACAATCTTCTGAAACCGAGCAACTATGTAATAGGGTTTAACCTTTCCAGAAGGTGGTAGATTCGAGCTTTGGCTTTCTCCTAAAACTATCCCCGACTGAATCTTTGCAAGTGATATCGAAAAGGGATAGCTCCTCGAAAAACGGAGACCAAAGGACCCAGAAGCCGCGGGTCTCCGTTTTTAATCTTCTTCGATTCCCAATTGGAGTCGGGCGGAACAACACTTAAAAACTAAATTTTATATCCCGGTCCCCTCAAAGGTGATCCCGACATTTCTCCCGTCATTTTCTCACCGTCAAAAACGAGCTTGCCATTTACGACAACCGAGGTGAACCCGACCGCGTACTGGTGCGGATTTTCAAATGTCGCTTTGTCATCGACCGTTTTCTCATCGAATATCACGATGTCCGCCGCGTAGCCCTCGCGAAGCAATCCACGGTCGCGAAGCGCAAAGGTCTGTGCGGGCAACGAGGTCATCTTTCTGATCGCGTCTTCGAGAGTAATCAGTTTCTGTTCACGGACGTATTTGCCGAGAACCCGGGCGTTGTTTCCATAGCCCCGTGGATGGGGAACTCCGGCTCCAAAAGTACGCACGCCGCTGTCCGACGCGATCATCGTGAAGGGCTGCCTCATGATGTTTGTGACGTCCTCTTCGCTCATCACGCGATAGACCATCTGTGCGCCGCCTGCCTTGTACATGTCAAAAAACTGCTCGATCTGAGCGTCGAGCTTCTTTTTGCCCTTAACGATCTTTGTGATTTCGGCGATGTTCTTGCCGTTGAATTCGGGGTTTGGCCGATAACTTGCGACATACGCGAAGCTCAGATCCTTGAACTTCTTTTTCTTTAGGTCTGCTTTGATCGCTTCGACAATCTTCTTTTTGGTGGCCGGATCTTCGAGTCGCTTGATTCCTTCGTTGCGACCACCGGCGATCGCCCATGAAGGCATCCTTGCATCAAGCGATGTCGAAGAAGCCGTGTACGCGTATTGATCGACGGTAACGGTCAGCCCCTTTCGCCTAGCCTCTTCAACCAAACCGATCGTTTTCGCGGTCTGCCCCCAAAGCGCCTTGCTCGAGATTTTGAAATGCGAAATCTCGACCGGCATATTTGCCTGAAAGCCGATGTCGATCGCCTCGCTCACCGCCTCCAAAACTTTCGTTCCCTCATCCCTGATATGTGAGGCGTATATTCCATCGTGTTTTGCGGCCGCCTTTGCCAACCCGACAACTTCGGGTGTCTCTGAAAATGTTCCGGGTACGTAAATTAGGCCCGTCGAAAGGCCGACAGCGCCATCTCTCATGCCCTGATCGACGATGGCTTCCATCGCTTTTTGCTCTTCCGCGGATGGAGCCCTGTTGTCGAGTCCCATCACTTTCGACCGAACCGAACCATGCGCTATAAGGCTCGCGAGATTTACCGCCAAAGGGGTCTTTTGAAAACGGCCGAGAAACTCCCCGATGTCTGTAGCCGATCCGCCGCAATTTCCGGTTACGAGCGAGGTGACGCCCATTCTTATGAAGTTCTCGGCCTTTGGATTGTTAAAAATGTCCTCGACATGGGCATGGACGTCGATGAATCCCGGGGCAACGATTCCACCTTGCGCATCAATAATCTTTGCGGCATTCGCCGTTTCGAAGTTTCCGACCCGTACGATTTTGCCGTTCCGGACGCCGATCGAACCCCGAAACCAAGGATTTCCGGTGCCGTCAACGATTCGTCCATTGACGACGACGAGGTCGAACGCCTCGGGAGTGGCGGGAATCGCAAAGATCGTGCTCGACAAAATGCTCAAAAGCGCGACGCATGAAACGAGAACTCTGATGTTTTTCATGAAACAAAAATGCAGTTATTGGCGGGACAAGTCAAGGGTGGGGAGTTTCGAGTTTCGGGTTTTGAGTCTCGAATTCTGAACCCGCACTAGAAAGTCATTTTTTGCAGTGCTGAAAGCTTGAAGGCGGATGTCGGAATGTTTTGATTCAAGGAAAGACAATGTTCTGATTCGAATCGCGATCGGGGGGCTCATTCAGTCGTGTCCCAACCAGTGGGGAACTAGGTCGGGCAAAAGCAAACGAAGTGCCGTCTCCGCTCTCGGTCGCAAAATTGAAATTGGAGGCTGTCTCATAAGTGAAGTTAGCAACAAGAGGCACAACAATTTCGGAAGCGAAAGTAAGCTAGCTGGAAAGACCCCTGCCGGCTTGTCCGGCAGGTGAATGAGGTCAGAAGCTAGTTGCGATGACAATTGATTCGTTCCGGCCCCCCTGCCGGCTTGTCCGGCAGGAGGCAAAGGTCCGTAGCTACAGCTGTTAAATACGGGGTGTGTTACGGTTTACGGTTGTTCTGGAAGGGGTTGACCTTATTCACCTGCCACACAAGGTGGCAGGGGCCTCCGGATGAATCAAAGTGGTTTGGACTAGCTGCTGACCTCATTCACCTGCCACACAAGGTGGCAGGGGTCTTGCCTCGATTCTTTGGCAATCACTTTACCAGTCGATTTCAGCTTAGAAGCGACTTATGAGACAACATGGTAATTCACCGGTTTAACTTGAAAGGGGCGACCCGTTTGGATCGCCCCTTTGTTTGTTTATTGAAGTCCGGCAACCGGGATGTCTCCGGTGGAACCGAACGGAGTAATCACGACTCCATTCGTCGTCTGATTCGAGAACCATGTATTCGTCGATGGCCTGAACACCGTCGCGTCCGTCGTGCCGTCGCCGTCGTAATCGGCCGGTGCCGGTATGTCGCCGTTGGAACCGAACGGGAAGGCGAAGAACGTTTGGTTCTCGCTTCTGATCACAAACCACTCACCGGTCGATGGCCGCCAGAATCCCGCGTCCGCCGTTCCGTCTCCGGTAAAGTCGGCCGCAAAAGGCTTGTCTCCCGCCGCCCCGAACTGATAGACGAGAACTCCCGCCGTCGAACGGTTGATCCAGAACTGGTTGTCCGCCGGACGGTGGATCGCGACGTCGTCCTTTCCGTCGTTGTCATAGTCTCCGACAAGCGGCTTGTCGCCCGCCGAGCCAAACGGAACCACATCGACCTGGCCGTTCGAAGATCGCAGGATAAACCAAACTCCCGCCGAAGGCCTGTAAACCGCGGCATCGGTCTTACCATCGCCGTCAAAATCGCCCGGTGCGGGAATGTCGCCGGTTGTTCCAAACGGGAAGGCGAAGAATGTAGAGTCTTCCGAACGAAGCACATACCATTCGCCGGTCGATGGACGCCAGAATGCGAAGTCGTATTTGCCGTCGCCGGTGTAGTCGCCGGTCACAACGGTGTCGGTCGAGGAACCAAACTGGTAGGCATTGTTGCCGCCGTCGGAAGAACGCAGAAGCCACCATTCGCCCGGGCCGGGACGGAAGATCGCGACATCGGCCTTGTGATCGCCGTCGAAATCGTATTTCACGTGGCCCGACGCGACCGGAGATTCGATCGGAATCTCAAACATCCCGCGACCATGCGTCGCGATTCGGAGTTTGCGTGGCGAACCGTTGGCGATCGCCATATCGAACACCGCCGCGCGCGGCAGAGAGGCGCCGAATGGATTCCACGTCGCGCCGCTGTCGGTGGAAATGTAAACGCCGATATCGGTTCCCGCGTAAAGCGTTGTTGGAATCAACGGGTCGATTACAAATCCGCTGACCGGCACTTGAGGGATCGCGGTGCCGCCCGAACCGTTGGCCGCTGACCACACGACGGGGGCGGTGCCGAGATCGTTGAGATTCGTTGTCTTAAAGACATTATTTACTCCAAATGCGGAAATCGTTGCGTATGCTATCGATGAGTTCGATGGATCGACGGCGACACGTGCGATAAATCCGGCGGGAACATTGTTGCCGGGATCCATATCGACCAGTGTCGAGCTGCCGTTTATCGTACCGAACAAACCACCGTCCCTTAATCCGACAAGTCTTATATTGTCATCGTTGGGACCAATTCCGATCGCACTGATGGCGACGCCGCTCGATATCGGAGCCTGACTTACCACGGTGTGGTTGATGCCGGTGTCAGCGCTTCGGTAGAGCCTGTCAGAACCGTAATAAATCGTGTTGGGGTTTCCGGGGCCGCTTTCAAGCGGAGCATAGAAGAGGATCGCCGTGTCGTCGCAATTTATGCCATTGGCCGGTGTAACACCGCTGCAGCCGCGGAACGACCATGCCGAACTGGTGGTTGACCGTGTTGCGTAACCGACTACGCTGTTGATGCGGTTGAAATACGTGTGATACATCGTAACGTTGGTGGTATCGGTCGCGTTTTGATCGATGACCGTATAACCGCCGTCGCCTCCGTCAACCCGCGTCCAGCTTCCACCGCCCGGAGGATAGAAGTTGGTTCCGTTGTCCTGTGTCCCTCCGATTGTGAAATCGGGGTCCGTCGGATGGACGGCGATGCTCATAAACTGTGTGGCGTAAAAACGGGAGTTGTTGAGGTGTGTGTAACTCGATCCGCTGTTGGTGGATTTGTAGATCCCGCCATCGGTTCCAAGGTAAACAATCGTCGGATCGGACGGGGCAACGGCAAACGCGTGGGTATCGACATGAACTCCGGATCCGCCACTGGTAAATGTCGCTCCGCCGTCTGTCGAGAAGGATGCGACTACCGAAGGTGCGCCCCCAAGATAGATTCTTGAAGCATTCGTCGGATCGACAGCGATTGCGATGTCATAAAAGCACTGCGGCGTGCAGAAGTTGTTGTCAATTCTCTCGGTCCAAGATTCTCCACCGTCAGTCGATCTAAGCACCCTTCCACCCAAATTGCCTGTGGCGGCGTAAAAGGTGGCATTGGTATCTCCAGATGGGTGAATCGCGGCAAATTCTGCTGTCAATTCACTGGTCGAACCGGAATCGAACAGTTGTACCAAACTGAAGTTTGGGTTGTTCGCCAACGCATTGGTGGATCTATATATCCCTCCACTTGGGCTGCCTGCGATAACATTTGCGATGAGAATATCGGGATTCGAGGGATCAATTGCGATATCTCGAACGCTTGCGTTGAGATTCCCCGCCAAACCGGTAAGTTTTGCAAAGGTCGGAGTGGCGCTGGTCGCGTTGGTAGAGCGGTACACACCGCGGGAAGGGAAAACACTGTTCGAACCGCTGATTCCGCCGACTCCTGACGTAGTAGCAACAAAAATCGTCGCCGGATCTGTTGGGTGTACCACGATTCGCGAAATTCCTCGGCCGGAGAAGACATCGTTGTTTTGGGCATCCCTATTGAGCGGACCGAAAATCCCGATATCCACGCTGGATATTGTTATCCGATAAACACCGACGCCGAAAAAGCTGTCGGAAGAGAAGTTGTGTTCGCCCGTTCCGATGTAAATCGTACCGGGATTGGAAGGCGAAATCGCGATGGCTCCAATCGCGAGGCTTTGCGCTGTGTCCATCAGACTAGTCCAATTGAATCCGCCGTCTGTCGTAAGATAAAGACCGCCCTGGGCAGTACCCACAAAAACGATGTTTGGATCTGTAGGATGAACGGCAATCGAGATCGTTCTTCCAGAATAGCGCGCGGTTCCGCTAATGATCGGGTTGGGACCTATCGCGGTCCATGATGCCCCGAGTAGGTTCTTTCGATTTCCTTCCGGCATCCGTTCGATGGCGGCGAGCTGACCGTCCATCTTCTCAAGCGCTTCCTGCCGCAATCCGGGGGCGGGAACATTGTCTTTGGCAATGCCGCGCAATTCTCCGAAATACTCGGCGCGCATCGTAAGGAAATCCTGTTTCGAAACGGTCGCCTTTTCGTGTTTTAGCATTTCCGGAATATCCGGTTCGGTTTCAAAAAACGCAGATTGAATCCTTCGAGCGGTTTGGGCGATGTTTGAAGAAAACGAGATAAATACGGTGCCCAGTGCCAATAGTCCCAGAGCCAATAGAGACAAGAACCTACGCGACATATTTGAAAGTCCTCCGATTCGAAACGGTTGTTAAATAGATACGAGAGACAAAGACAAAGCAATTTTTAGGCGAATTTAAGACTTTGTCAAAGGTGGAACGCCGGATTTGAGGTGTTCTGCGATGAAAAAAAACCGCAGACATTTCCATGTCTGCGGTTTTTTTGAACGAATCGTAAAGGAGCGGACTACATGCCCATTCCCATTCCGCCCATACCACCACCAGGCATTCCGCCTTCGTTGCTTTCTTCCGGAATATCCGAAATCATGGCTTCGGTCGTCAGCATAAGGCCGGCGATCGAGGCGGCGTTTTGAAGCGCGGTTCTCGTAACCTTCGCGGGATCGATAACACCGGCTGCAACGAGATCTTCAAACTTCTCGGTAGCGGCGTTGAATCCAAAGGTATCGCTGCCTTCCTTGCGAACCGTTTCAACGATCACAGCGCCTTCCTTTCCGGCGTTGTTGGCGATCTGGCGAAGCGGTTCTTCGATGGCGCGACGAACGATCGAAACACCGATCTGCTCGTCAGTGTCTTCGCTCTCGGTCGAGAAGCCATCGAGAATGCGTCCGGCGCGAACCAGAGCGACGCCGCCGCCGGGAACGATTCCTTCCTCGACAGCCGCACGGGTGGCATGCATCGCGTCTTCAACACGCGCCTTCTTTTCCTTCATCTCGGTTTCGGTGGCGGCACCAACCTTGATAACCGCAACACCGCCAACCAATTTGGCAAGACGTTCCTGAAGTTTTTCGCGATCATAATCCGACGAGGTCTCGTCGATTTGGGCGCGAATGGTCTTCACGCGGCCCTCGATCTTTTCAGCGGCGCCGGCGCCTTCGACGATCGTCGTGTTGTCCTTGTCAATCGTTACCTTCTTTGCGGTTCCGAGCTGATCAAGGGTGACGGCGTCGAGCTTGATGCCAAGGTCTTCGCTGATAACGATTCCGCCCGTAAGCGTCGCGATATCTTCGAGCATGGCTTTGCGGCGATCGCCAAAGCCCGGAGCTTTAACGGCGGCAACGTTGAGCGTGCCGCGAAGCCTGTTGACAACCAATGTCGCGAGCGCTTCACCGTCCACATCTTCAGCGATGATAAGAAGGGGCTTGCCGAGCTTGGCAACGTTTTCGAGGATCGGAAGAAGGTCTTTCATGTTCGAAATCTTCTTCTCGTTGATAAGAATGTATGGCGACTCCAGAACGGCTTCCATTCTTTCGGGATCGGTCACGAAGTAAGGCGAGAGATAACCGCGGTCAAACTGCATTCCTTCAACGACTTCAAGCGTCGTTTCCATCGTGCGCGATTCTTCAACCGTGATAACGCCGTCCTTTCCAACCTTTTCCATGGCTTGGGCGATGATCGTACCGATCGTTTTGTCGCCGTTGGCCGAAACCGTTCCTACCTGGGCGATCGAATCACCCGAAACCGGCTTGGCAACATTGTGGATTTCTTCGATGAGTTTCTCAACGGATTTGTCGATTCCTCTCTTGAGTGCCATCGGGTTTGCACCGGCGGCAACTGTTCTTACGCCTTCCTTGAAGATCGCTTGAGCCAAGACGGTTGCCGTCGTGGTTCCATCACCGGCGACATCGGAGGTCTTTGAAGCGACTTCGCGAACCATTTGAGCTCCCATGTTTTCCAGCGAATCCGCGAGTTCGATTTCCTTCGCGACGGTTACGCCGTCCTTTGTGATGGTCGGCGAACCAAATTTCTTGTCGATTACAACGTTTCTGCCTTTCGGGCCGAGCGTAACCTTTACTGCGTCAGCCAACTGATTTACACCACGCAAAATCGCGGCGCGGGAATCTTCCCCATGTACTACCTGCTTTGCCATTTTTTCAATACTCCTATCTAAACTCTTGTTTGGATTTATATGCCAAAACGAAAACTAGCTGGCGCTTGCGCCGGCGCGGTTGATGATTCCGAGGATTTCGTCTTCACGCATGATGAGAAGTTCTTCGCCATCGATGGTGATCTCGGAGCCGCTGTATTTGCCAAAGAGAACCCGATCGCCTTCCTTAACATCAAGGGTTTGGCGCTCGCCGTTATCTTTGTATTTGCCTTCGCCGGCGGCGATTACCTCGCCTTCCTGCGGTTTTTCCTTGGCCGAATCGGGAATGATGATTCCGCCGGCAGTGGTCGTATTCTCTTCGATGCGACGAACGATTACTCGATCATGCAAAGGTCTGATTGTTGTAGCCATTTCGTTTTTAACTCCTTAAAACGTGATGATTATTAAGTTTTATAGCTTTCGTAATTGAACTGCGGCCAGGTCCAGAAGGGAATCGTTAGCACTCTCAGTTCTAGAGTGCTAGTATACTCTTCGAGTCGGGAATGTCAAGTGAAGAATGCTGTGATGCTTGCCCGACAGTCACAAAATCTGATATCAGCATTATCAAGTTTGAATCACCATGAAAGTATCGTCAATCAATATCTACCCATTGAAGTCAGCGAAAACGATTTCTCTTGAATCGGCATTGGTCGAACATCGCGGGTTGCGATTTGACAGGAGATACATGCTAGTCGATGCGAGCAAGCGGTTTGTTACCCAGAGGGAATTCCCGCGGTTGGCGAAGGTTGGAACTGAAATCATTGGCAACGAACTGATATTGTCAATGGACGGCAAGACGCTTGCGTTGCCGTTGGTTCCGCAAAACAGCGAACTGGTTTCGAAAGACTCAATCGGCTTTTTCGACAAATCCGTCGAAGGAATTAGGCTCGATTTGGAAAACGACGCGATAAGGGACTTTTTCGGAGAAGATTTTCTGCTCTACTACATGGATGATTCGATCAGGCGTCCGATCAGCGAAAGATTCGACACGGGAAACGACATCGTGAGCTTTGCGGATGGGTATCCGCTTTTGGCAATTTCGACGGCGTCGGTTGCTGAAGTTTCGAGAAGAATGGAAGCAGATCTGCCTTTTGACCGATTTCGTCCGAATATCCTGATCGAGAATGACATCCCGTTCGAAGAGGATCGATGGGGGAGTTTGACGATCGGCGAACAACGATTCCGGGTCACAAAACCATGCGCGCGCTGTGTGATTCCGACGATCGATCAATCGACAGGAACGAAGACCGGCAAGGAACCGTCGGCGACATTGGCCGCATTTAGAAAGGCTTCAGAGGTTTATCCAGACAGCTTTGAGGATTTGGGATGTTCTCCGAATGATGTTCTTTTCGGAATCAATATTGTACCCGAAGGAGATCTGAAGGCGGTATCCATCGGTGATGAGGTTGTACCGATCGTTTCCTAATTAGGCGGATGCAAAGCCGGTAGCGCCTTTTTGGCCTTATGCGTCAAATTCAGAAAGCCGCTTGGACAAAGTATTCCGATGAATTCCGATCTCGCGTGCCGTCTTTGAAATATGGCTGTCGTTTCTCTCAAGAGCCTTCCGAATGAATATCTTTTCGAACTCGTCCGTTGCTTCAGTAAGGAGAATAGAGAGATCAAGCATTTCTTCAACGAGATCCTCCATCGTGCTATGCATTGAAACCTTTTTCGAAGAGCTAGTCGCCAACTTTTACACCCTCCGTATTATTCAGGATATTTTTTCCGGTCAGCCTTTGATACGCATCGCGGTATCTCGCGGCCGTTGCTTCAACGATGTCATTCGGAAGATGAGGTGCGGGCGGAGTTTTATCCCAATCCAGCGATTCAAGGTATTCGCGCAAAAATTGTTTGTCGAACGACGGTTGCGCGTGTCCCGGGCTATAAGCAGCGACATCCCAAAAGCGCGAGGAATCGGGTGTCAGCACTTCATCGATCAAAATGATTTCTCCATTTTCATCGAGGCCAAATTCAAATTTCGTATCCGCGATGATCAGACCTCTCGAAAGTGCGAAATCAGACGCGGCCTTATAAATCGAAAACGAAAGCTCTCGCAGCCGGTGACCGAAATCCTCCCCGACAATCTCGCAAAACCTTTCGAATGAAATGTTCTCATCGTGGCCGGATTCTTCCTTCGTCGCCGGCGTAAATAGCGGCGACTCAAGCATCGCGCATTGAATCAATCCTTCGGCAAGCTTTTGACCGCACACTTCGCCCGAGTTTTGGTAGTCCTTCCAACCCGAGCCCTCCAGATATCCGCGAACAACGCATTCAACGGGAAAAACTTTCGTTTTCCGCACAAGCATCACGCGACCTTCGAGTTCCGGCATCTCCCGCACCGAATCCGGCATGTCCTCAAAACTCACGGACAATAAATGATTCGGAACGATCTCGCCCAGCATTCCAAACCAAAAAGCCGAGATTCCCGTCAAAACACGCCCCTTGTCCGGAATCTGATTCGGCATTATGCAATCGAAGGCGGAGATTCGATCCGTCGTCACGATAAGCAGCGTTCGGGCATCCACCTCGTAAACATCGCGCACTTTTCCGCGGTTTAGGAGATTGATGCCGGGAATTTCGGTGATTGCAACTGTCCGTCCCAATGTCATCTGCGATTCTTCGACCTAAATTTTTTGGATTGACACCAATTTAATACGAATCAACGGTTTCGTAAAGTTGTTGACGCGAAAGCGGGAAATTTGCGTAAATGTAATAACAAAGTTAAACGAAGTAAAACATTTTGCTTCACTTTCTCTTTAAAAAAATGCATAATGCTAGTTGGGCCACGGGTCCGATTCCAGTCTCCGTGTCCACCAGCGGAAACGGGATGATATTTCCTACTCTTTTGACTCCCGCCTCACGAAAAATATTTTCGAAGTTAATGAGATGAGAATTACTTCAGTACGAATTCTGCCGTTTGTTTCAAAAGTCCTTGGCTTTTCGCTATTTCTCTTGACCGAGACGATGGCGCAAATGCCGACACGCCCTGTTGATCGCGTGGCGCCGGCGGTAGAGGAAGACTACACCTGGTGGTACTTGACGCTTCTGGTTCTCGCTCTTGCGTTGGGCGGAGCCGTCGCCTGGTGGTACAAGACAAAGTTTGCAAAGCCAAAGGCGGATGTTGTAATCCCCGAAAGCGAGGATTACGATCCCGATTCGCTTGACGCGGATGCCGAACTTGCCTGGCTCAAAAGGATTTCCAAGAAGAAATCAAAGCAGGGCGAACTTCCGAGCGGAATGCCGAGGGCGAGCCGGGCGCTCAAGAAGAATGGTCTGGGAAGTCTCGAAGGCGAAAAAGGCGCGGGTTTTGAAGAAACCAAGAAAAAGATCAAGCAGGCACAATTCGAGAAGCTTCCGGTTAATGGCTTTACCGGGTTGAATCCTACAAAGCCATTTGACGCGTTGCCGGTGATGAACGATGACGCGCTTTTGAGCGCGATCGAACAGACTCAATGCGAGGACGAGGAAGATCCGGAAATCAGGGAATTGGCGATTCGAATTCTGGCGAGATTCCGTTCGCGAAACGCGGTCGAAGCGCTATCGCAGGTTGCGATGTACGATATTTCGTCAAGCCTGAGGTCGAAAGCGGTGCTCGTATTGGCCGAGTTTGACCACGAATCGGTTTTTGAATCAATCCTTCTTTGCTGTGCGGATCCGACCCGTGAAGTAAGGGCGGCGGCGGCCAGGGCATTGTTCAACTTGAACTTCGACCGCGCCGATGCCTGGGCGAGAATCGCCGAGTGCGGTGACGATTTCAGGATGATACAAGCCGCTCGCGCCGCCATCGAGAGCGATCTCGTAAAGCGCTCCATCGAACGGCTCACGCATGAGGATATCAAGCATGCCTATGAAGCTTTTGCGCTCGTTGCGCTTCTGATAAGAGCGGGCGAAACCGATGAGATTTTTGAGGTTCTTGAAAGCCATGCCGATCAATTTGTAAAACTCGGACTGATAAGGGTGTTCAGGGTCTTTGAAGACGAACGCGTAACCGCCAGATTGGTTTCCTATATGGAACGCAACACGCTTCCGGAGAATATCGGAAAGGCGGTCAATGACTGCATCAAGAACGCAAGACTTGTTCCTGCGTAAAAATCTGTTTCATGTTTGAAACTAGTAGGGCGGAAAGGTAAAATCCTTTCTGCCCTATGTCATTTAAACTAGCATCAGAACACAAACCGACCGGCGATCAGCCGGAAGCCATACGGCAGCTTGTCGAGGGTTTGAATCGAAACACCCGCGATCAGGTTTTGCTTGGTATTACCGGAAGCGGAAAAACATTTACGATCGCCAATGTCATCGCCGAAGTGGATCGTCCGGCCCTCGTCATCGCGCACAACAAAACCCTTGCGGCCCAACTGTTTCAGGAGTTCAAGAGTTTCTTCCCTGAGAATTCGGTCGAGTATTTTGTTTCCTATTATGACTACTATCAGCCGGAGGCCTATGTGCCGGCCTCGGATCTGTACATCGAGAAGGAAGCGACGATAAACGAGGAGATAGACAGGCTGCGACTTGCGGCGACGCGCGCCTTGTTTGAGAGGCGCGATGTGATCGTTGTCGCTTCCGTCTCCTGCATTTATGGCCTCGGTGATCCGGACGCATATTATGGCATGGTTCTTTTTGTTGAACCGGGCCAGCAGATGGGGCGCGATGATCTCTTGAAGCGGCTTGTCGAGCTTCAATACGAGAGGTCTGAAATCGTATTTGAGCGCGGAAATTTTCGGGTAAGGGGCGACATTGTAGAGATTTATCCGAGCTATCAGGACGAGGCGTACCGGATCGAGTTTTGGGGCGACGAAATCGAAGGAGTTTACTCAATCGATCCTTTGCTCGGGGAGGTTCTATCGACACATGAATCCAGATTGCCGATCTATCCAAAATCGCACTATGTGATGTCGCGCCCGACGATCAAGCGTGCGATCGATACGATCAAGGAGGAGCTGACCTGGTGGGAGGAAATCCTTATCGAAGAGGGCAAGCTCGTCGAGTCCCAAAGACTCCATCAGCGTACGATGTATGATCTTGAGATGATCAAGGAAATGGGTTTTTGCCACGGAATCGAGAACTATTCCCGGCATCTGACTGGCAAGCAACCCGGGGAGCCGCCTCCGACGCTTCTGCACTATCTTCCCGACGACGCGTTGATCGTGATTGACGAATCGCATCAAACCGTTCCCCAAATCGGTGCGATGTACAAGGGAGATCAGTCGAGAAAGGGAACTTTGGTGGAGTACGGTTTTCGGCTTCCATCAGCCAAAGACAATCGACCGCTGAATTTTGGCGAGTTTAACGAGATGATCGGCCAGACGATTTATGTTTCCGCAACCCCCGGAGATTATGAACTCCAGAAGACCGAGGGCGAGGTTGTCGAGCAAATCATCCGGCCCACGGGATTGCTCGATCCGAGGATCGAGGTAAGACCGGTAAAAGGGCAGATCGACGATCTTCTCGAGGAATGCCGCAAACGCGCCGAAAGAAACGAGCGGGTTTTGGTTACGACGCTTACGAAGCGAATGGCGGAGAATCTCTCTGAATATTTTTCGGAAGTCGGCGTTAAGGTGAACTACCTGCATTCGGACATCCAAACCCTTGAGAGGATCAAGGTGCTCAGGGATCTTCGACGCGGAGAGTTTGATGTGTTGGTCGGAATAAACCTGCTTCGCGAGGGGCTCGATCTTCCGGAGGTTTCTCTTGTCGCCATCCTCGACGCCGACAAGGAGGGTTTCCTCCGCTCGGAAAAGAGCTTGATTCAAACCATCGGTCGAGCCGCTCGAAATGCCGATGGTCTCGCTATCTTGTATGCGGACCGGATTACAGGGTCTATGAAAGTCGCGATCGATGAGACCAAGCGTCGCAGATCGATCCAGGAAGAGTATAATGAGACGCACGGCATAACGCCGAGAACGATCGTCAAACCCGTTGATGCGACTTTGGTTACGGCCTACGAGGCGGATTATTTCAAGGTTCCGCTGGAACTTGAAAAGTACGAGGAATATTCTCCAAAGCAGCTTAGGGAAATGACCGCCGGGCTTGAGATTGAAATGCGCGACGCGGCCAAGGAAATGAAGTTTGAATACGCCGCCGAATTGAGGGATAAGATCAAGTACCTAAGGGAACGGATGATCGAATTGGGTTAAGAGATGATTACCAAAACCGATCCCGACGAATTTCGGGATTATTTAAAAGATGCCAGCAATATGCCCGGCGGGCACGCCGAGAGGCTTCTTGTTCCTTCTGATGAGGACGAACTCCGAGCGATTCTCCGCGAGGCAGGCGAAACCGGCGTGCCTGTAACGATTTCGGGCGCACGCACCGGTACCGTTGGCGGCGCGATTCCATTTGGCGGGATCCTCGTTTCGCTGGAGAAGTTGTTGAAACTCGAAATTGATAAAGACGCGTCATCGGCAGTTGTTGGGGCCGGTGTGATTCTTGGAGATTTCAGACGGGAAGCCGAAGCGTTGGGATTGTTCTATCCTCCCGATCCTACCGAATGGAGCTGCCAGATCGGAGGCAACATCGCGACCGACGCGAGTGGTGCGAGAAGCTTTAAGTATGGTTCGACTCGGGACTTCGTCGAATCGATACGGGTTGTTCTTGCGGATGGCGACTTGCTCGTCTTGTCGCGCGGCGAGGTTACAGCCGAGGATGGGAGATTCGCGCTTAGAACAGAGTCCGGGCGTGAAATCGAAGTTCCGGCGCCGACTTATCCGACCCCGGATGTCAGTAAGGATTGCAGCGGTTATTTTTCCGCGCCTGCGATGGATGCCGTAGATCTTTTCGTTGGAAGCGAGGGCACCCTCGGAGTGATTACCGAAGCCGGATTGAGACTTCTTCCCAAGCCCGAGGGGTCGATAACCGGAATCGTGTTTTTCCGAAATCGTGCCGATCTTCTTGGTTTTGTTGACGAAGTGCGGAGGCTTTCAATGGGTGAAAGCCATTCGGGAAACAGAATCGATGCAAGTTTCGTGGAGTATTTCGATTCGAATTCGCTTCGTTTTATCCGAGAAAAGTATCCTGAAACCCCAAAGCGGATGGCCGGGGCCGTCTATTTTGAGCAAGAAACCGGAGCCGACAGCGAAGATCAGGTCTATGGTCTTTGGAACGATTTGCTGGAATCGTCAAATGCTTCGATTGACGAAAGCTGGTTTGCTGTTGGGGATGCCGATCTCGAAAAGATGAGGGAATTTCGGCACGCGTTGCCGGTCGCCGTGAATGAGAAGATCGTCAAGTTTGGTCAAAAAAAGGTCAGTACGGATATGGCGATTCCGGTTGAGAATTTCGAATCGTTTCTTCGCTTCAGCGAAACCCTTTTGGAAAACAGCGGTATCGAACATGTCGTTTTTGGACATATGGGAGACTGCCATCTTCACGCGAACATGATTCCGGCGGATGACGAGCAAGCGGTGAGCGCGAAACACATCTATGGGCGCATGATCGCGCAATCGATAATGCTCGGCGGTACCGTTTCCGCAGAACACGGCATCGGAAAACTGAAGTCTCGTTATCTGTACGTGATGTACGGCGAAAGATATATCCACGAAATGGTCGCCATAAAGAAGGCGCTCGATCCCAAATCAATTCTTGGACGCGGCAATGTTTTCGAAGAAAAGTTTTTGAACGCCTGACCAAGAATCGGCGTATTGGTTACCGTGGCTGAATTTTTGCCGCAACGACACCCAATCAGGACTGCCTTGAGTTATTGGGATCCAAAATTTTGCAAATCCGTGCCGTTTGGGTTTTACTATTCGCACCGGCTTTTGCTTCGCGTTTGGCGATGTTGGGTGGAATCGCTTCGATAGATTTGCAACGGGCGTCAGCGCCGGTTTGTAACACTTCGAAGTTCTCGGCTTTATGAATGGGATTGAAAAGGTCTTTTGCAGGAAACTCTAATTTATGAAAAATAAACTCGCAGTTTTGTTGTCGCTTTTGTTTTTGGTGTTTGCGGTTGGCGCGTGTAGCTTCGGGGGGCTGGGATCTTCGGACGAAGAAAAGGAATCTGGTTCCAAAACCGAAAAATCTTCGGAAGAGAAGTCAGACAGCAAATCTTCTTCGGGTTCAAAGGTTTTGAATTCGGGAATAACGGAATGCGACGAGCTGGCGCAGTACATCGATGACAATTCGGACAAGCTCGAGGGCAACATTCTTAGCAAGGGGCTCGTGCTTCTCTACAAGAACACGATCCTTAAGCAAATCGAGGAAAGCGCCGAGAAAATGACCGATGAAGAGAAGGTCAAAATGGGCGAAGTTTGCTCCAAGACACTCAAGCAGCTCAAGGAGCAAAATAGCGACTAGCCCGCATTTCTCACAAAGGCGGAACAAAAAGAGATAACCAATGTGCAATCAGAGGTTTACGTGAAACGTGGAAATTTCACTTTGTTCCTAATCGTTTTCTCGAAAGATTCTGCTTTGAATTTTAGTCTAAAACTCCCCGACCATAGAATCACTATGCTTGGGGAGTTTTAGACTAAACTTCTGCGCACAATCTCCCGATAAAACGTTTCCTTTGTGAGAAATGCGGGCTAGTTAATTGAATACCGAATTCGGTGTCGGATTACACGGATTTTGATTGGTTCAAATCGCCGAATTTCCGAGGATTTAATAGAGAATGAAACTTGGGGTGGATGCGCTTTTGCATCCACCCTTCTTGTTTGCCCGTTTGGTCTGTTTGGCTATAAGATCAACGAACAACGCCGATTGAAGAAACGGCTTTTTGAGTAAAAAAATGATGCAAGCGATTTTGTTCGATTTTAACGGTGTCATCATCGATGACGAGGAAATTCAACGCGAAGCGTATTCCGAGGTTTTTAAGGAAAAGGGTATCGAGCTTACAAAAGACGACTATTATGCCTGTCTCGGAATGAATGATGTCCGGTTTGTAGCTACGAACTTTGCGAAAAAAGGAGTTGAGATCGGCGATGACCTGGTTGCCGAGATAATCAAAAAGAAGTCCGAAGCTTGGCAAAGGAAGGTGGAAAAGAGCATGCCTTTGTTTGAAGGCATTGAAGATACGGTCCACAGGCTTGCGAGACGTTTTTCGGTCGGTTTGGTGAGCATGGCGAGAAAATCGGAGATTGACTTCGTCCTTGAAAGGACGGGTCTCGATAAATGTTTTTCGATCATCGTTTCCGCCGGAGATGTTTCCACAACAAAACCCGATCCTGAATGCTATCGGCTCGGTTTCAAGTTGATCGATGGGGTCGCAACCATAAGCGGCCGAGGTCCGCTGAACAAATCGCAATGCCTTGTTGTGGAGGATACTCCGCAGGGAATCCAGGCAGCGGTCGGCGCCGGATTGCGTACTCTTGGGGTTTCAAATACCGTTTCGGCCGATCATCTGAGGGATGCCGGTGCCGAAGCCGTAGCAAAGGATTTGTCTGACCTCAATTCGGGTGCGGTTTTGGGGCTTTACTCCAGGGCGGCACGCTGCTAGCTGAAAGTTTGCGTCGGTTCAAAGAATTTTAGAGTCGGAACCACATTTAAGTTATGAGTGAAACACCCCTTGGAGCCGAACAGGCTTCGGAAGGATTTGTCGAATGCGCTTCGTATCTTCTTGGATTCATAAGCGGATCGGATGCAAAGAATGAAGCGACCGCGGCCCTTGTCGCACATCATCTTTCTGAAAAGGATGTCGATACGGCGGCAGAACTTGCCGATGAATTGAAAGATCCAAATGAACGCGATCGCCAGCTTATCTGGGTAATCGGTGCATGTGTCGATCTGGGAGACGATGATTACGCCTTTCAGCTTCAGGAAGCATTGGAAATGGATTCCCGCAAATCCGAGGGAATGACAAGAATAGCCGTCCACCTTGCAAAACGGGGCGATTTCGAAAAGGCCAAGGAAATCGCGATGGGTTCGTTTGAATCAAACGATGCGTTGTCGCAAATTGCGGTGTACGAGGCTACCGCTGGAAACCTTGCCGCGTCTTTGGAGACAATCGATCGAATTGACTACCCGAAATTTGCGGTTGACGCTCTACTTTCGATCGCGTCGGGTCTGAATCCCGAATCAATCGAGTTCAAGGCGGGCGAAATACTTTCGAGGGCGGAAACAGAGGCCGCGAAGATCGATTTTCTTGAGGAGCGGATCAAGGCACAGATGGACATTGGTTTTGCGTATCTCGCTCTGGAAGATGCGGATCAGGCGAAGCGTGTATTTGCGAGCGTTGTCGACCGTGCGAAAAACCTTGAAACCGCTGAAGGCGAGGGATTTGTTTCCTCGGCCGCTATTGGTTTGGTGCGGACGGGAAATATCGAGGAAGCGGATGAGGCTCTCGATCTAATAAAAGATCGAACGCAGGCGGCGGCCTGTCTATACGGTTTCTCCAGAGTTTTCAAGAATGATGGCGATAACGAGGAAGCGACTGACGCATTGACGGATGCTCTTGATCTGCTTTCTTCGCAGGGCCCCTCCGATATAAGGGATTCGAGAGGATTCCAGAATGTTGCCATTTCGATCGCAGGCGAACTCCAATCCCACAATTTGGACGAGGAAGCGATGGAAGCTGTTGGACTGGTTGATGGCGATCAGGCGCGCATCGACGCATACACGCTTCTGGGGGCCGTGCTTTGTTCCAATGGACGCTTTTCGGATGCGTCGGCACTGGTGGAAAAGTTGCCTTCCGACGATGAAATCGCGCCATTTTTTGTTGGTCTTGGCGACGCCGCGATTCCAATTTCAGAGGAGGAGGCACTTGGATTTTATGAAAAAGCGGCCGAAGCGTTGGAACAGGTGGGGCAGACAATCCGGCAATCGATGCTTCGAGATGATCTGTCTGATAGGTTTCTAAAATTGGGGGCGGCCGATCGTGCAAGAGAGCTTGCCGGAGAAAATCTCGCGAACATCTCGGCGATCAGGGACACCGCCGAGCAGATCACCGCACTGCTCAGACTGCGTGTCGTTTACGAGAGTCTGGATATGCAGGTCGGCGACGAAGAACGCGAGGTTTTTCGGAATATCGTCAAGACGGCGAATTGGTAACCACGATCTAGTTCCAAGTTCCAAGAGTTCCAAGTTCCAAGAGGATTGAGTCCATTCCAACAAGTTGACTCAATGCACAGAGTTGAAAAAACATCCGGAATTTCCTCTTCTGACGCGAGAGCGTCAAGGGGATACAAGCCGGGGGTGGAGCGGCTTTGCGCGGAACCCACGGTAAGTCAAAAATGAATGTTCGCGCCGGGTGCCGGCGCGGGGATACGCCCGTGATTGCTGCATTCCAACGCCAATAGCGTGGCTCTGATGTATTCTTCGCGGCCACTTAGGCATTTTTGTAGTGCAAAGAGGCTTGAGCGTTCGGTCGGAACCGCGATCGCCGGCAAAACTCAAGCGAGCCCCGAACGGGGCGGAAAGAACTTAGCCCGAGGCAAGCGAAGCGCAGCCCCGGGTCAAGATTGCAAAAAAGAAATATAGCCCCAGCGGGGCGGTATGATTCGCAAATATGTGCTATCCAAGCCCGAAAGGCTTGAGCAATTATTCGTGAAAAGTGGCAAATCGCCACTTCAGGGCGTAAGGCCATTGCCGAGAGCCTTGACCAGACGCGGCGCTCCGCTTGCGACTTGGCTACTTTATTTCCGCCCTTCCTGGGCTTGATTGAGCTCCGCTGAAATAGCAAGCAATCTGTAAATTCGACTTTTTAGACCTGACTCAAGAGTTCCAAGATCACTGGAAACTAGAAGGTCCGAGCCTCTAGCGAGAATTCGTCGGGTATGACACTCAAAAGAAGTGCGTCCGTTTGTGCAATTAGCAGGGGAATCCGCTGTACTTTTCACGCCGACTCTCGTGCGTCCTAATCTATCACCAGAACTTTTGGCAAAGGCCGCCCATTGTACGGAAACATTTGGCTGACCGTGTAGGCGCCGGTGTTTAGCAGTGCAAGCAGGTCTCCGGGGACGATGTTGTCGGGGAGGACACGAAAATCTGGTAGCCGTCGCTCACCTTCGATATCAAAATAAACATCCCCGCCGTCACACAACGGACCGGCGACTTTGTACGGACGTTCGTGAGGTTCGTCGGCACGCGTCGCGGAAATCAGTTGGTAGTACCACTTGTATGTTTCCATCGAAAGAAGGATGTTAAAGCCCGCATCGGTAAGGAGCCATATGTCTTCGGGTTCGTTTTCCGCCACCGGTCGGGATTTGCGGTTTCTAACGGTCGTAAGGCAAACCGCCGCGTTTCCAATTACTGAACGTCCGGGTTCGATCAGAAGATCGATGTCCGAAAGCAGGTGTTCGGCGCCGGCCGCCTTTGCGGCGTTTGAGACCGCCGTCCATGCGGCACCCACGATGTCCGATGGTTCGAGTTCCGTCGACAACAACGCCGCTTGTTCCCGATCCATGTACCGCGCATGCAAGTCGTCGTGAAGATATTTGACGGGGAATCCACCGCCGATATTCAAGTGCCCGACGGAGCGCCCGGTTTCGTCATGAATCTGTTTCAAATAATGAAAAAGGCTTAAGAGCGCGTCTCTGTATGGGCCGGCTTTGGGATTTTGGGAACCTACATGGATGTGAAGGCCGCATAGGTTTATATGCGGATCGTCGTTCTTCCAACGATGAAACGCCCCGACAGCCTCGTACGGCATCATTCCAAACTTCGATGTTACGAGCGCGGTCTGAAGTCCATGCAGAGTGTCCGTCTGAATATCGGGTACCATACGAGGCGAAACATTCGCACGCATTCCGATCCGCTTCGCCACTTTTTCCGTCAGCTCGATTTCGTAAACCGAGTCTGCCTGGATGGCATAAATCCCAACGCGAATCGCGGCCTCCAACTCCTCCTCGGTTTTGGAGTTTCCATTGAAGTTGATTTGCGAGGGAGCAAAGCCGGCGTCGAGCGCCATCTGCAATTCGCCGCCCGAATTAACCTCGCAATCAATACCCGCTTCCCGTACGATCTTTAGAATTTCGGCTTCCGAGTTTGCTTTCGAGGCATAACAGATCTTGAGTCTGCAACCAATTCTATCCTCGATCTTGCGAAGCCTTGCAATATTGCTCCGAATCCTCGCACCGCTGTAAACAAAAACCGGCGAGCCAAGCTCTGAAACGATTTCCGTGGCTTTGCGGCCAGCGATGGTTAGTTCTCCGTCAACGGTTTCGAGAAATCCCTCAACCTTCCATTTTGAATTCATGTTCGTTAATCCGTGCGGTTGTTCCACCGCAAAGTAAAGATCTCGCAGCGCCTATTTCTTAATGTTCAGTTTTGATTCGGGTGTCTCAAGAAGAAACCCCGCCGGAAACCCTCCGATCGAGATCGGGCTTCTGCCTTTGAATTGCAGTCTTCCCGAGATGGCATCCGCCGTTGCGATCTGGAGTTGTTCCATATCCCCATAAGAGACGATGTAGTTTTCCAAAAAAGGATACTTGAGGATCAGGTAAGGGTTGCCGAATGCTGCGGCGATAACCGGCTTGTTAGAGTTTTCAAGGCTTTTCACCAATTTATCACCCGCGCTCGGAAGTGCGACGCTGTTTTCGGCCCCCGATCTTACTCGACCAAATAGTGCCAGCAGAACGACGTCCGCATCCGCTACCTGCTTTTTAGCGGCTTCGAGTTCTTCGATTCCCGAACGCTCATCAAGCGCGACTCGCGTCGGCTTGAAACCGTTTCGTCTTAGAGTTCGTACGAACGGCCCGCCAACCGAGGCGTAATCGATGCCATTGGTAACCGCTACTACTGCGATCTTCGAATCAGGTTTGAGTGGCAAGTCTTTATAATCGGTCTTGATAAGCGTGATGGCATTCTCGGAAATTTCAGTCGCGAGCGCGGTAGTTTCTCTGCTTGAAACGATCGTGTCGATCGCTTCCAAGGGAACAACCGCGTTCTTGAACAGTCCGAGGTGGTGTTTCCATGCAAGCTGTCTTTTAACCGCCCTATCGATTGTATCTTCGGAGATTCTCCCCGACTTGACCGCTTCGCGGATTCCGTCGATCGCCACCTTGGCCGAAGCCGGCTTCAAAAGTACGTCGTTTCCCGCCTCGACCGCGCGAACGGCCGCTTCCTTGGGTTCATAGAAATAGCTCAAACCAAGCATCTCCATCGCATCAGTCACTACCAGGCCGTCGAAAGACATCTCATCTCTGAGAATTCCCGTGATGATCTTTTTTGAAAGCGACGCCGGCACCGTAAGATTTTCAACGTTTCTGGTATCGCCGTCGAAGACGGACTTTGGCAGGTTCGGAAGCAGTTTCGCGGGTTCGTCATCGAGTTTTGGCAACGAGATATGAGAAATCATCACCGACGCCACACCATCTTTCACGAGCTTGCGAAAGGGAACAAGTTCAAAGCTGTCGAGCCGCTTGCGATCCAGATTGATGCGCGGAAGACCGCTGTGGGAATCGACATCGGTATCGCCATGACCGGGAAAGTGCTTGGCGGTAGCGATGACGTTTCCACTTTGCAAGCCCTTGGCGAATGCCGCACCGAATCTCGCCACTTCCTCGGGATTTTCGCCAAAGCTCCTGACGTTGATTACCGGATTCGAGGGATTGTTGTTGATATCAACTACCGGAGCGTAAACCCAATGCACTCCCATCGCCCGCGCCTCGCGCGCTGTTATCCGCCCGGCACGTTCGGCGAAGTCGGGGTTTCCGGTGGCCGCGATTCCCATCGCCCACGGAAAATTCTCCGCCTCTTCAAAACGCATCCCCGAGCCGGTCTCAAGATCCGCAGCTACAAGCAGCGGGTATTTTGACGCTTGCTGCATGAGATTCAAGAATCGGGTGGACTGGTAGATCCCGCTTTTGAATACGATGATTCCCCCGACATTGAGATCGGCTACGAGACTCTTGAACCTGAGAAATTCCGAATCGGTTTGATTGTAAAATCGTGGATTTACACCGATGTGGACCATCTGACCGATCTTCTCATCGAGTGTCATCTTCTTTAATGTCTTCTCCGCAAACTTCTCCGACCGTTTGCCCGGGCGGAAATCGGCAGGGAAAACGGCCACGGCGAAAACACATAAACTGACGAACAATACGAGACTCCTTCCAAACCTCATCAAGCGGACACCTCTTCTGTCTGAGTTTCACTTCCAAATTGCGATAGCAAGGCGCAAATGCCAAATGTTACCGCGCTGCCCAAAAGCACATACCACGTCCAGGCGAGCGGTGTTCCGAATCTGACCGCAAACATTACAACGCATGCGATCGCCATTGCGAACAATGCATGATTTTCCCTCGCTTTCTTCAGAAAGATTCCGGCAAGAAAAACCCCCAAAACGGGGCCGTTGAAAAGCGACGCGACGGAAAGCGCCTGATCCAATGCTGATCTTTGCTGGCTCATCAACAAAAGCGCGACGGCAATCTGTATGATGCCAAAAACGAGCGTCAGCGTATGCGATAGACGGAGCAGCGATTTGTCGTCGGTATCTTTTCTAAAAGGCTTGTACAGATCATTGACTGTAGTCGCCGCGATCGAATTGAGCGAGCTCGAGAGGGCGGCCGCGAAAATCGCGGCCACAACCAAACCGGAAAGCCCGTTCGGCATGTGTTTTGTAATGAAATCCGGGAATACCTGATCGCCTCCGGCGAACGGAAATGTCGCCGGTACGCCAGAGCCCGCAACACCGGCCTTTGCATATTCCGCCGCATCATATGGCGCATAGAAGGCAAAAAGCAGCGCGCCGATAAATAGAAAACCGATGAACTGCGCGAGTACCACGGCTCCGCTCGAAAGTATCGCGGCGATCGCTCCTTTTGGAGATTCGGTGCAAAGGTATCGCTGCACGAGATACTGGTCGGTGCCGTGCGTGGACATCGTTAGAAAGCACCCGCCGACGAGTCCCGCCCAAAACGTAAACGTCTTGGTGAGATCAAAGCTGAAATCAAAGAGCGCGAACTTGTTGAATTTCGCTCCGACCTCCATTACGGTCGCCATTCCGCCGTCAACCTGTCCTAAAATTACGTAGGCCGCCGCGGCCGCGCCTCCAATATAGATTCCAAGCTGAACTACCTCGACCCAAATCACCGCTTCCATGCCGCCGTAATAAGTAAAGACGATCATCACCACGCCCAGAAGAATGATCGAAAGGACGACGACAATTGTCTGGCTCGCATCGGGATAGAATGCCAGATAAACCGCCGCCAGAACGATCGCCGTCAAAAGAAGCCTGATCCCATCTGCGATGTTTCTCATAACGACAAACAGCGCTGAAGCCAGCATCTTCACCTTATCGCCGAATCGGGTTCCGAGGAGTTGATAAACCGTTTGAAGTTCGCCCTTGAAATAGAGAGGTATAAACACGAGCGAGATCACGATCCTTCCGAGAAGGTAGCCAAAGACGAGTTGCAGAAACTGAAAATTCCCATTCTTCGCAAAGATGACGCCGGGAACCGAAATGAATGTGATCGTGCTGGTTTCGGTAGCGACGATCGAAGCCGAAACCGCCCACCAGGGAACATCTCGGTCGCCGACGAAATAGTCGTCGGTGGTTTTCTGGTCTTTGGCGAAATAAACTCCAAACGCCGTAATTCCGATCAGGTAGCCGAAAATAATAATCAGATCGATCGCGTTCATATGCGTTCTCCGTCGGATTGAATTTTTTGAATTGCTTTTTTGACAACGAAATCCGAGGCGGCCAACGCGGCCGCGGCGATATCCGCGGAAACGCCGCAGGAATGCATTACGATTGCCTTCCTGAGTTCGTTGTCTGATTTCGCAAACAACTCCTTGGCCTCTTCGATCTCGAGCCCGGTCTCGGCCATCAGAATACGCACCGAACGTTCTACGAGTTTCTTGTTCGCCGCCCTTACATTCGTCATCCGATTTCCGGCAACATAGCCAAGCCGAATCATTACCATTGTCGAAATCATGTTGAGCACAAGCTTTTGCGCGGTTCCGGATTTCATTCTCGTTGAACCCGTCAGGACTTCAGGGCCAACCACAACAACGATCGGAACTTCCGCCGCTTCCGTAATCGGAGCCCCGGGATTGCATGTTATGCAAGCGGTAAAGCAACCCATTTTGCGGGCATGACTTACCGCGCCGATCGTATATGGAGTCGTGCCCGAAGCCGCGATACCGATGACACAATCGTTGGCGTTCAAATTTCTATCGGTCAGATCAGCCGCACCCAAATTGAAATCGTCTTCGGAAGCCTCGACGGCTCGGTGCAAGGCGTCATAGCCACCGGCGATCAACCCCTGAACCATTTCATAGGGAACTCCAAAGGTTGGCGGTAGTTCCGAAGCATCCAAAACACCAAGCCTTCCGCTCGTCCCTGTTCCGACATAAAAAAGTCGACCGCCTTTGGACAGCCTCTCCGAAATCCGATCCACACACAACGCGATATCCGCGATCGACTCGGCGACGGCCTTGGCGACCTTTTGGTCTTCCGCGTTTATAATCTCAAGCGCCCGTCTGGTCGAGAGGCGATCGATCTCAGTTGAAGCCGGATTTTCCTTTTCGGTGATTCTGTTCATAGGGAAACGCCCTGTTCACTGCTCTTCGATTTCGATTTAACGTTCTAAGCTTCTATGCCTATCAATTCGACCGACATCAACGCGGCCGCGTGCGCGGGCTCAAATTGCGGCTCAACCAAATAGGCCCCCGGCGCGAACGCCCGAACCGTTTCCAACAAAGGTCCCTTGAGAAGTTCTCCGGCTTTGAACATGCTTCCAACCATCCCGACGGGAACTTCCTCTTCAAGCATGTGAAGTTTCTTGATAACCGCGTATGCGGCAATCCCGAGCTCGAATCCCGCTTCGGCGATGTGTTCGATGGCGATTTCATCTCCTTCCTTCGCGCTTTCGACAACGCATCGTGCAAATCCAGCCAAACGCATGTTGTCCATTAGCGGCGAATAGATCGCGACTATCAGATCTTCGGCGGTTGAAGCCCGGAAATATTCTGCGGCGACTTCGCTCAGCATCGTCGGACGCCCCCTTCCGTCAAGCGCCTTGGCGATCGATTGAAGCGCTCTGCGAGCGACATTCGCTCCGCCTCCCTCATCGCCGGCTATCGGTCCCCAGCCGCCCGCCGTTGCGATCTCTCCGTTGCCATTCTTGCCAAAGCAAATGGAGCCCGTTCCGGCGATTATAACTATTCCGGGGTGTCCGGCGGTGGTTCCATACCATGCGATCTCGGCGTCGGTTACGACGGTTACGAGGTTGGTTTCAAAAATCGATTCGAGGCGTTGACGGACGGTGTCGCGCAAATCCTGTCTTCGAACGCCCGCCAGCCCCGCAACCGCGGCGCGGATGTCCGTTGCTTCAAACCTCGTTCCGTCACAAGCGCGGTTCGATGCTTCGAGTATATTGGCGACGGCGTTCTCGACACCCGTACGGAGCGGGTTCGAAGGTCCCGCAATACCTTCGGAGATCTTGTTTCCCGCGGCGTCGACAATCACCGCATGGGTTTTTGTTCCTCCGCCGTCAATGCCGAGAAAAATTCCGTGTTTATGATTGGAACCGGAACTCATTTTCCAAATCTCTCCAGTACGAAACAGGATGACGCCGTCCGAAATGAAATAGGTTAGCGATATCTCAAACCGATTCCGTCCGCTCGGGATTATCTTCGGACGGGCAATTGGCACATGCCAATCCGTCCGAGTCGGTCAAAGAGACATCTGATTCCGCGGAGCAAGACTTGCAAAAAAACTCCGCAAAATCATGAACTAGATTGTAGTGATACTTGACATATAATCAAATTCAACAGATTTTATATTTGCAATAACAAAACGTAATCGTAGGCGAGTTCTTCGCCGCATGTTCAGATATGGAGATAAAGCAGCTCAGGGCGTTTGTCGCCATAGCCGAAGAGAGGACATTTACGGCCGGCGCGAAACGCGTAAATCTTACGCAGGCAGCGGTCTCGATGCAGATTCGGCATCTTGAGGAAGAGGTCGGATTGCCTCTTTTTACGCGTACCCCGAGACGGGTGCTTTTGACTGAAGCCGGCGAACGTTTGCTCGAAAGGGCGCGACGGATTCTAAGGGAGCACGATACGGCATTGGAGGAGCTTGCCGAAATCGCAGGCGCCGAGCATGGCCGTTTGCGAATCGGTTCGGCCTCTGCGATGTTTGCAACCGTTCAACTGCCGGGAATCCTCGAGAAACTAAAGAATAAATTTCCGCAAGCGAATATTTCCGTCAGCAGCGGTACGAGCAAGCGGCTTGTCGATCAGATTCTTCATGGCGAGATCGATGTCGCGTTCGTTTCGCTTCCAATAGAAACCCCCAACATCCAATCAGAACTTCTATATAGCGATGAAGTCGTGGCGATAGCGCATCCGACGCATCCTCGCGCCGACCAGAAGTTTATCTCGGCGGCGGCTCTCGCGGGCGAAGATCTGATTCTTGGCGAACGCGGCGGGAACACAAGAAGGATGGTCGATGATTTCTTTGAGGCGGCCAATGTTGTTCCAAACATCGTGATGGAGTTGTCGCGTCAGGAAGCGATCAACAAGATGGTTGAGAACAATATGGGTGTGGGGATTGCAGGGGCAAAGAACTGCGCGGCAGACGCCAATAAAGGCAAGATCGTCCGCTGGTGGATCGAAGGTGCGGAGATCAAGTGGAACCTCGGCCTCGCGCATTTGAGAGGCGGCTATTTCTCACCGATCGCCTCGGAGTTTGCAAGCCTTTGTCGCGAGAATTTTGAAGAAAGAGAAAAGGAATACAAGGCAAGAAAATCATGAGGATTGGCCTGAGGCGAACAATTCCGATAGTTCTGACGATCGCGGTATTTGCAGCGGTCGGGGCTGCGCAGTCACTGCCCGTTGTTGATCCATCCGTTGTAGGGCTAAACAAGTCACGGCTCGGCCTGATCGACGACGCGGTTGAGAATTCGATTCGCAACGGCGACACGCCGGGTGCCGTGGTTTTGGTCGGCCGTTATGGAAAAATCGCCTACCGAAAGGCCTACGGAAACAGATCGGTCTCTCCAAAAACCGAACCGATGACGGTTGACACGGTTTTTGACCTCGCATCACTGACCAAGCCGTTCGCCACGGCGACCTCGATCATGATTCTTGTTCAGGACGGAAAACTGAGGCTTTCGGATCCGATCGGGAAGTTTGTTCCGGAGATTGAAGATGAGCGGGCGAGGAAAGTAAGCGTTGAACAGCTTTTGATCCATGTTGGCGGGTACCGCCCGGACTTCGACCTGCGCGAAAAATGGATCGGAAGAGCCGGCATGCTCGATGCGTTGAAGCGCGAGAAACTCAGAAACGAACCCGGCGAATCTTTTGTTTACAGCGACATCGGATTCATCGTACTTGGAGAAATAGTCGAACGGGTTTCGGGAAAACCGCTCGACGTTTTTGTTTCTGAAAACCAATTCAAGGGGCTTGCCGATACGGGATTCAGGCGCAGAAATGCGAATCCCTCGTCGTTGGCTGACGTGTCGCGAATCGCGCCTACGGAGAATATTTGCGGTCAGCAGAGCTACCTCGGAGGCGAACCTTCCTCGGATTGTGCGACCCAGCAGATTATCAGAGGCGATGTTCACGACCCGACTTCGTGGCGGATGGACAATGTTGCCGGACATGCCGGTCTGTTCTCAACAGTCGATGATTTGGCCGAGTTGTGCGACATGTTCCTGCGAGATGGCATGCTACGGGGGCGCCGTGTCCTAAGCGAGGCGACGATTGCCGAAATGAGACGGCCCCGAAAGGCCGCCGCCGCGGGATTCAGAGCGCTTGGCTGGGATGTCGAAACAAGATTTTCGTCGAATCGCGGGGATCTTTTTCCGTTCGGTTCGTTCGGTCATACGGGATTTACCGGAACCTCTGTTTGGATGGATCCGGCAAGCGGGGTTTTCGTCGTCTTTTTGTCAAACAGGGTTCATCCCGACGGCAAGGGCAATGTGACGGACATTCGCGGCAAGGTAGCAAACATCGTTGCCTCGTCGATCATGTCCGGGAAGCCGAAGCGTACGAACGGCGCGATTCGGGAAAGCGGCGCTGTTTTGAACGGCATCGATGTGTTGGAAGCGGAAAGGTTCGAGCGATTGAAGGGCCTCAAGGTCGGATTGGTTACAAATCAAACCGGAAGGAATCTAAAGGGATTACCAACAATCGATATCCTTGCGGCGGCAACCAATTTCAAACTCGTTTGCCTGTTCTCGCCCGAACACGGAATCCGCGGCGAACTCGACCAGGCGAAGATCAATGATTCGGTAGATGAAAAGACGGGCCTTCCGGTCTATTCGCTTTACGGGGAGACGAGGCGACCGCTTCCTTCGCAACTGAAGGGGCTTGATGCTTTGGTTTTTGATATTCAGGATATCGGGACGCGCTTTTACACATATATTTCGACACTGCGTTATGTGCTCGAGGAGGCGTCAAAAGCAAAAATCAAGGTTTATGTTCTTGATCGACCAAACCCCATAAACGGTGTCGATTTTGGCGGCCCCATCGCCGATGAAAACAAGCTCTCGTTTGTTTCTGCGCACACCATTCCCGTCAGACACGGGATGACGGTTGGCGAGATCGCAATGATGATGAATCGCGAGAGGGGAATTGACGCCGAAGTTTCCGTTGTCGAAATGAAGGGATGGAGCCGCTCGATGTGGTTCGACGAAACGGGCCAAACTTGGATCAACCCTTCTCCAAACATGCGAAACCTCAACGAGGCTTTGCTGTATCCCGGCATCGGATTGCTTGAGACTACAAACCTATCGGTCGGTCGTGGAACAGACACGCCGTTTGAAGTGATTGGGGCGCCGTGGCTGGATGCGCGGGTGATGTCCGCGTCGTTGAACAAGATGTCACTGGCAGGTGTTCGTTTCGTACCTATATGGTTTACGCCGAAGAGTTCGGTTTTTGAGAAAACCCAATGCGGTGGCGTAAATATCGTGATAACGGATCGCGAAGCATTTAATCCTTTAAAGACCGGATTCGCGATCGCCGCTTGGTTGAGACAGGCTTATCCAAATGATTGGAAGTATGAAAAATACGACCGGCTTCTTGCCAACGGACGGATTATGAAATTGATCGAACAAGGGGATGTTTCGGTCGGTTTTTATGAACTGACCGAAGATGGCAGGGAACAGTTTGGATTGAGAAGGTCTGGATATTTGATCTATTGATCGTTTTTCTTTACGTTCTTTCAAAAAAAGGTTATAAATCCTTTTGTAACTGTGTTTTACATTTAGTTTTCGCGACTCTTCGATTCATTGCAGGAAAAGAGGGGAAGCATTAAATCACACTAATTGTGGGTTTTGTTCGAGTTTCTCTTTTGAAGGGAAGCTGGGGCGAACTTACATTTTGGAGGTTGGCATGCAAGATAGATTTATTCGCGGTGGCCAGATCTTGGCCATCACCTTGTTGCTTGCGGTTTTGAGTTTCGCTCAGGGAACAACTTCACGACTGCAGGGAACAATCACCGATAGCTCTGGTGCTGTCGTTTCGGGAGCGACGATAACGCTCACGAACGAAGGAACCGGTGCTACGCTCAAAACCACGACAAGCAGCAACGGGGCATACGCCTTCGACCTTATCCAGGCCGGCAATTATACGGTCACGGTTGAGATGGAAGGATTCAACAAGGCGGTTGCCAAGAGCAACGCCGTGTATGTAAACGTACCGACGACGGTCAACATCGCACTCGAAGTCGGAAGCGTCGGCGTTGAAGTCAACGTCGAGGATGCTGCTGAGGTTATTCAAACGAATACTTCGGGTAATCTGGGAACAACGATCGACGAGCAAACTATCGAATCGGTTCCCATCGTTGGACTTCGCGGAAGAAACCCGCTTGACGTAGTGGATTTTCAACCCGGCGTAACTGTCGGTGCGAACACCGGTGGCGGTGTCCACGTAAATGGCTCCCGCGACCGTTCGTTCAACTACACGCTCGACGGGATCGATATCAACGAATCGTCGGCAGGCGGATCGAACTTTACTCCGCTCAGGCCGAATCCCGATTCGATCCAGGAGTTTCAAATCGTTACGAGCAACTTTACCGCCGAGCTCGGTCGCAGCACGGGTGCGCAGGTGACGTTTGTTACTCGCTCGGGCACGAACGATTTTCACGGTAATCTTTTTGAGTACTATCAAACACCGGGTGTCAATGCCAACGAGTTTGCGAACAACCTTCTCGGTATCGGCAAGCCGCAGTTCGTACAGCATATCTTTGGCGGAAGCCTTGGCGGGCCGATCATCAATCCAGGATTCGGCACGAACACGGAAATGTTCAAGCCGCTTCGCGACAAGGCTTTCTTCTTTGTAAATCTGCAGTTCCTGAGGGCGTCCGAAACGAGACTTGCTTCAAGAACGGTTTACACGCCGGAAGCGAGAAACGGTCTTTTCCGTTACATCGAAGGCGGAAGAAACTTCCCGGCAGGCAATTCCAGCGCGTCGGTTGACGCCAATGGAAATCCGCTGTTTCCTGCTTGCGCTCCGGGTGACACCTCGGGTTGCTACAACACCTACAATCTTAGTTCGGCTCCGGTTTCGGTTGATCAAACGCTTCTTGCTGTTATCAACTCGATGCCGCTTCCAAATGACTATGGTGTCGGCGATGGCTTGAATCTGGCGGGTTACAATTTCCTCGCTCCGCAAAAGGAGAAGCAATGGGATTTCGTAACCAAGATCGACTACAAGTTCAATGACTACAACACGGTCTTTTTCCGTTGGGCGCAGGGCGAGCAAAACACGATCGGCGATTCGGTAAACGGCGGGCTTCAAGCTTTCCCCGATACTCCGAATCTGGTTGACACCATTCGTCAGCCGAAAAACATCGTGTTTAGCTACACCTCGGTTCCGACATCGCGAATCACGAACGAATTCAAGGTCGGCTACAGCGAATTCACGTTTGACTTCCTTAATCCGGTGATCACGCCGGGTGCGCTTTATTCGTTCAACAACGTCACGACTCCATTCAGCAACTTTGACAGAAACGGCAGAACACCGCGTACGTGGCAATGGATCGACAACGTTACGTTTAACTTCCAACCGCATCTTTTCAAAGTCGGTACAAACCTCCGATTCGGCAAGCACCGAGACAATCGTTCGAGCGTTGCCGGTTCGGGTGTGGAAGGAATCGTGAACTTCAGTACCGGCGTTAACAACAATTACACGGGCTACGGGCTTCCGACCACGGGAATCAACTCGAACGATCTTGCAAGGCTTCGTGCGCAGATCAACGACTACCTTGGTCGCGTTGGTACCTATAGTCAGGCGTTTGTTGCAAATCCAAACGGAACGGCATTCGAGGCTCCGGGAACGAGATGGAGATTTATCCACTATTATCCCGAACTCGATTTCTATGCGCAGGACAGCTGGAAGGTGAGCCGAAATCTCCTTTTTGATCTCGGTGTTAGATATGAACTCAAGCTTTCGCCGACTTCGAGCGGGCTTCCGATTCTCGCACCAAACCAACTGCTTGCGGCCGATGGTGCGCCGACAAACACGGCGACGTGGGTTGAGAAGGAACTGTTCCCTAATGACAAGAACAACTTCTCGCCATCAATCGGTATGGCTTGGGATCCGTTTGGCGATGGCAAGACTTCGATTCGCGCGAACTACAGGCTCGCCTATGATCGTTTGAATTCGCAGGTAAACGGCGCCCAGCTTTTCCAAAACGCGCCTGGCAACAACATAGCCGTGACGAATACTTCGTTTGGACAAGGCGGCGGACTACTCAGGAATCTTCCGGTTCTTCAACCGTCAACAACTCCCGATGTGCTTCGTCAGCCACCTTCATTCGGTACTGGTCTGGCTACCGTTTTCGATCCGCGAACTGTTTATCCGGAAGTGCAGTCTTTCTCGTTAAGCTTCCAGCGCGACCTCTTCTGGGGCAATGTGTTTGAAGCAAACTTTATCTACAAGAAGGGCGAGCATCTCTTCGGCGGCTACAACGCGAATCAAGTTGATATCAATGCCCAACCGGCAGGATTCAACAGCTTCCTTGCTGAGTTCAACTCTATCCAAGGTAATTCGGCCTACAACTCGCCGCTAATCAATGCGCTCTATACGGGTGATCCGAACAACAATGCCGGTACCGCGACATTCAGGTCGACTAATGCGACCAACATTTCGCGTGGCAATGTTGCTTCGGCGGCGGCCTCCGTTTCATCGCGAACCGTCGGCGGACAGCAGATGATTGTGGCCAACGGATTCAGTCCGTTCCTGTTCCTGCCGTTCCCGCAGTTTGGTACTCTGCGTGTCTTGGATACAAATGACTATTCGCGATACAAGGGTCTCCAACTGATCATGCGTCGCAGGATGTCGAAGGGTCTCGGATTCGAGGGCAGCTATACTTGGTCCGTTTCCAAAGACTCGCGATCGTTTGATCCGACGTTCTCGACGGTTTCAACCGGTACCGCGCAATCGGCCGGAAGCACGCCATTCGACAACTACAACCGTGATCTGAACTACACTTATTCCGACTTTGACCGTCGGCATGTTTTCAACCTGACGTATGTGTTTGAACTGCCGTTCGGGAATGGAAGAAAGTGGCTAAGCAATGCTTCGAAACCGGTTGACTTCATTCTCGGTGGCTGGCAGCTTGCTGGTTTGACCAACTACTCGACGGGACGTCCGTTCACCATCTATTCGGGTCTGTTCACCTACTCGAATACGGTTTCGACTCCTGCGAGCTGTGGCGGTTGTCCGCGTGATTGGGGAGCGGTAATCGAACGCAACGGTACGAGTTACTACTTTACCGAGCAACAGCAAGCGGCGTTCGAAGCGAACCAACCGGTGGCGGGTGAGTTCAGCGACACCGGTAGAAACTATTTCATCGGTGCTCCTGATTTCAGAACCGACATGTCGCTTTCGAAGAAGTTCCGCTTTACCGAAGGCCTGAGCCTCGATCTTCGTGCTGATTTTAAGAACGTCTTCAACGCGGTCAACTATGGTCTTCCGACCACGACCGTTACTTCGAGTACGTTCACGAGAATTCGTACATCGATTGACAGCAGCTCGCGCCGGATCCAGTTTTCGGCGAAGCTGAATTTCTAATCGAATAGCGAACTGAATTTACTTGATGGGGACACTTCTCGTGTCCCCCTTTTCATTGGGTCGGAGTCGAGAGAACGTTGAAATGTTGTGTTTTTCAGTGCATGCACGGTTGTTCGAAACACTGTTAATGACTTCAAACCAGCTTTGCCTGCCAACTTCCCGAAATTTACCTTGCGTTAATGTGATTCAACTTAGAATCTCCCAGTAATTCCTAGCGAGCAATAATCTTAGCTTTTTGATTGTTCCGAACCCGATCGCATTGGGTCTCGATGATTATTCATTTTGCGTTTGCAAGTGATTTCGGTCGCACTGATGTTTCCCAACGGAACTCGGGCGGCTATTACTTCATTTTGGAGGTTGGCATGAGAAATATTTTACGCGCATGGCTTGCGATATCCGTTATCGCATGGCTTGCCGCGGTTGGATTTGCGCAGGGAACCACGGCCCGTTTGCAGGGAACTGTTACAGACAGTTCGGGCGCCGTGGTTTCGGGGGCGACCGTAACCCTTACGAATCAGGGTAATGGCGCTACTTTGAAAACCACTACAAGTTCTTCAGGAGCTTACGTTTTTGATTTGATTCCCGCCGGAACCTATTCGGTCGCGGTTGAGATGGAAGGCTTCAACAAAGCGATCGCCAAGGACAACTCGGTGTTCGTAAACCTTCCAACGACAGTCAACATCAGCCTTGAGGTCGGAAGTGTCGGCGTTGAGGTCACGGTCGAAAATGCGGCCGAAGTGATTCAAACGAACACTTCGGGAAACCTTGGTACGACGATCGATCAGGAAACGATCGAGTCGGTACCGATCGTTGGTCTCAGAGGAAGGAACCCGCTTGATGTCGTAGACTTCCAACCCGGAGCTTCGGTTGGTGCCAACACGGGTGGCGGCGTTCACATCAACGGATCACGCGACCGCTCGTTCAATTACACTCTCGACGGAATCGATATCAACGAATCCTCTGCGGGTGGTTCAAACTTTACCCCACTCCGGCCAAATCCGGATTCGATTCAGGAATTCCAGATCGTGTCGGCGAACTTTACCGCTGAACTCGGACGAAGCACAGGCGCGCAGGTTACTTTTGTAACCCGCTCGGGAACCAGCGAGTTTCACGGCAACCTCTTCGAGTACTATCAAACTCCGGGCGTCAACGCCAACGAGTTTGCGAACAACCTTCTCGGAATCGGCAAACCCCAGTTTGTCCAGCATATTTTTGGCGGAAGTCTCGGCGGACCGATTATCAACCCGGGATTTGGCACCAATACGGAGCTTTTCAAGCCGCTCAAGAACGCGTTTTTCTTTGTCAATCTTCAGTTCCTGCGCGCATCTGAAACGAGGCTCGCATCCAGAACCGTTTACACTCCCGAAGCCCGCAACGGAATTTTCCGCTATATTCAAGGCGGTCGCAATTTCCCCGCGGGAACTGCAACACCTTCAGTTGATGCAAACGGTAATCCGCTGTTCCCAAACTGTTCGGGAACCGTAACGACCAACTGCGTTGCTACATACAACGTCGCCGGAGCTCCCGGCGGGGTTGATCCTGCTTTGCTTGCGATAATCAACTCGATGCCCGCGCCGAACGACTATGCTTCGGGCGATGGTCTCAATATCGCGGGCTACAACTTCCTTGCTCCTCAGAAAGAGAAGCAGTGGGATTTTGTCACCAAAATCGACTACACGTTCAATGACTACAACAAGGTCTTTTTCCGTTGGGCGCAAGGTGAACAGAATACGATCGGTGATTCCGTCAATGGCGGTTTACAAGCGTTCCCCGATACCCCGAACGTGGTGGATACGATTCGGCAACCGAAAAACATCGCGTTCAGCTATACATCGGTTCCAACATCAAAAATCACAAACGAATTCATCGTCGGATACAGCGAATTCACGTTTGACTTCCTGAATCCGGTTATCGTTCCTGATGCGAATTATACGTTCAACTTGGTAACGACGCCGTTCAGCAATTTCGATCGAAACGGTCGTACTCCGAGTACATGGCAGTGGATCGACAACGTGACGTTCAACTATTCGCCGCACATCTTCAAGGTCGGCACGAACTTGCGATTTGGTAAACATCGTGACAACAGGTCGAGCGTTGCAGGTACCGGCGTTGAAGGCGTCGTTGATTTTAGCGCTTCGGTTAACAACAACTTCACCGGATTCGGGCTTCCGACATCAGGTATAAATTCAAATGATTTGGCTCGATTGAGATCTCAGATCAATGACTACCTCGGTCGCGTCGGGAACTATAGCCAAGCGTTCGTTTCGAATGCCGACGGCTCGGCTTATGAAGCCCCGGGGACGAGATGGCGTTTCAGGCATTTTTATCCTGAACTCGATTTCTATGCTCAGGATAGCTGGAAGGTAAGTCGCAATTTCCTTTTGGATCTTGGTGTTCGATATGAAGTCAAGCTTTCACCGACATCGAGCGGGCTGCCCATACTCGCGCCGAATCAACTTGTTGCTTATGATTCAACTCCAAGCAACACCATAAAATGGGTTGAAAGAAATCTGTTTGAAAATGACTACAACAACCTGTCGCCCTCTATTGGTTTTGCCTGGGATGTTGCCGGAGACGGCAAGACCTCGATCCGTGCCAACTACCGCCTCGCCTACGACCGCTTGAATTCGCAGGTGAACGGCGCACAGTTGTTCCAAAGCGCTCCCGGAAACAATACGGGCGTATTCAACACCGCATTTGGACAGGGGGGCGGCCTTTTGAGGAACGGGCTTCCCGTTCTTACGCCAACCACAACGCCGGAAGTGCTGCGCCAGCCTCCCGCATTCGGAACCGGACTTCAGACCGTTTTTGACAACAGGGCGGTTTATCCCGAAGTCCATTCATGGTCGCTCAGTTTCCAGCGCGAGTTGTTCTGGAACAATGTTCTCGAGCTGAATTACATTTACAAGCGCGGCGAACATCTCTTCGGGGGCTACAACGCCAATCAGGTTGATATCAATGCGCAACCCGCTGGGTTTAATAGCTTCCTTGCGGAATTCAACGCGATTCGCGCGGATTCATCCTACATTTCGCCGTTGATCAACGCGTTGTACACGGGCAGCGCTGCAAACAATGCCGGTACTGCCACTTTCCGTTCAACCAACGCGACCAACATCACGCAAGGGAACGTTGCTTCCGCGGCAGCTTCGGTTTCATCCAGGACGGTTTCTGGTCAGCAAATGATCGCAGTCAATGGATTTAGTCCGTTCCTTTTTGTTCCATTCCCGCAGTTTGGAACGCTCAGGGTTTTGGACACCAACGACTGGTCTCGTTATCAGGGACTTCAGGTGATCATGAAGCGCAGGATGAACAACGGTATCGGGTTCGAAGGAAGCTATACGTGGTCGATCTCGAAAGACACGCGTTCCTATGATCCGACCTTCACTACCGTTTCTACAGGTACGGCGCAAAGCGCGAGCAGCACGCCGTTCGACAACTTCGACCGTTCCTTGAACTATGCCTGGTCCGACTTTGATCGGCGTCATGTATTCAACCTGACTTACATGTTCCAGCTTCCGTTTGGAAAAGGCAAGAAATGGTTGAGCGATGCTCCAAAGGCAGTTGACATGATACTGGGAGGTTGGCAATTGACCGGATTGACGAACTATTCGTCGGGTCGGCCCTTTACCGTCTATTCGGGTTTGTTTACGTTCTCGAACTCGGTATCCACACCGGCAATCTGCTCAGGTTGTCCGCGAAGCCTTGGAACGGTTGCTGAAGAGAGCGGTACAAGCTACTTCTTCACGAGTGATCAAAGGGCGATGTTCTCGCAACCATCTCCGGGCGACTTCAGTGAAACCGGGCGAAATTACTTCATCGGTTCACCGGATTTCCGTTCCGATGTTTCATTGTCCAAGAAGTTCAGTTTGACTGAATCCATAAGCCTCGATATCCGGGGTGATTTCAAAAACGTTTTCAACGCGGTCAATTACGGTCTGCCGACCACGACCGTTACATCGAGTACGTTTGGACGAATCAGGACAACAATCGATAGCAGCTCGCGCAGAATTCAATTCTCTGCAAAGCTAAACTTCTAGTCATGGGCAGATAAAACTGCACAGAATTTGCGAGGCTTCGAACTAGTTCGGAGCCTTTTTTTTGACGGCCTCACTGATTAGTCATCAATGTTGACAATTCTCTAGCTGCCATAAATTTATTTTGCGTTAATGTTCAAAAGGATAACATTCCCTGATAAATCGTTTTTGGCAAACGATTGAGCATCCCGTTTATTTACAACTACTTCGAGAGAAACCGTGATTCGCGTCGCATTTAAGACCGGCATCGGTTTTTCGTCGTTTTTGGCCAATTGGCAGTTGGCAGAGACGTTTTGTTGTTTGTACAAAAAATCGAGACGGGAATTACAAGATCTGAATATTATGAAAATCCGTAGAATAACCAGAATTTTTGCAGTCGCGGCCTTGTTCACGACTCTGTTCGCGGTACCGAGTTTTGCCCAGGAAATAAACGGCGCAATGGTCGGAACCGTTAAAGATTCCTCCGGCGCCGTTGTTGCCGGAGCAAAAGTTACGATTGCCGACGCGACGAAAAACAATCTCGTCGTACGTACTTTGACAACAAACGAAAGCGGCGAATTTTCGGCGCCCAACATTCCGGTCGGCATCTATCAGGTGACCGTTGAAGCCGATAGCTTCAAAACGACCGTCCGAAAAGACATCAAGGTTGATCTCGGCCAACGCCGGTCGGTCGATTTTGAACTCGAGGTCGGCGGTGTTTCCGAAGTGGTTACTGTCGAGTCAGACGACGTCGCGGTTGAACTTCAAACCCCTACCAACGGTTCGATCGTCAGCGGTGACCAGGCTCGCGAGCTTTCGGTGAACAACAGAAACTTTGTTCAGTTGGTAACGCTTGCGCCGGGTGTTACAAACGATCTTTCCGATCAGGTTTATGTCGGAACGGTCAACCCCGACGGGCAGGCGAATATCGTCAGCATTTCGGTAAATGGTGCTCGCAGCAGTCAGAATACGTTTACCGTGGATGGCGCCGATGTCACCGACCGTGGTTCGAACCTTACGATTCAAGCCTATCCTAGCGTCGATTCGATCGGAGAATTCCGCGTGCTCCGCTCGCTTTATCCCGCCGAGTCGGGTCGCAGCGGCGGCGGACAAGTAAACGTCGTGACACGCTCCGGTACGTCGGATTTCCACGGTACTTTCTACGAGTTCGTAAGAAACGAAAAGTTCAATGCAAACGATTACTTTACGAATCAAACCCGCGCGGCGGGAGTCGATGCGGATGGAAACGCTCTGCGTCGTCCTTTCCGTTACAACAACTTTGGCTGGAACATCGGTGGTCCGGTAGTCTTCCTTCGTGGCGGTGAAAGGGATCCGAACGAGAGCATGTTCAAGAAGTACGACAGAACCTTCTTCTTCTTCTCGCAAGAATTCCGTAGGGATACCCGCTATCCGACGTTGAGTTCGACCGTTCCCGACGCGAATCTTCGGCAGGGAATTTTCCCCGTTGACATCTGCCTGCAAGCCACGGGAACAACCTGCAACACTGTCCTTCCCGCCGGCACATCGATGGCAACATCTTCATTGATCAATCCGGTTTCCCAGCAATATCTGAACTTTATCTACAACAATCTTCCGTTGCCCAACAACGGTACCTATGGTCTGGTTTTTCCGACCAAAAACGTAGCAAACTTCAGACAGGAAATCGTAAAGATCGATCATTCATTCAATGACAAGCTCTCGATGTACTATCGTTTTCAAAACGACAAGATTCCGACCGAAGACGCGAACGCGCTTTTCTCGGGAGGTTCGGGTCTTCCAAATGTTTCGTTGACGAGCACCAACTCGCCGGGCAGGACGCATACTCTGCAAGGCACGTATGTCGTGAGCCCGAATGTTATCGTCGAGGGCGGTTACTCGTTTGGATATGGAGCGATTCTGAGCCACAGCATCGGTACGATTGCGCTGGCAAACTCGCCGATCACACCGCCGCTTCCATATGTCAACCAGAGAGACCGCGTACCGACCATTTCCGGAAACGGTTTCAGCAACATTCAGGGATTCGGTCCGTACGACAACTTCTCCTGGAAGCAAAACTACAAGGGAAGCCTGACGTGGATAAAGGGCAGCCATACGTTAAAGATGGGTGGCGTATATTCACTCTATCGAAAGAATGAGAATGCACTCGCGGGTAGCAATGAAGGCGTCTTCTCGGCTTTCAATACACCTGGTGCGACCGCTCGAGTAAACGCTCCTGGCGTAACAGGAACCACAAACAACAACCTGCAGCTCTTTGCGAACTTCCTGCTTGGAACCAACGTCACACTAACGCAGGCAAGCTTTGATTACACGGCCGATCTCAGACAAAAGACAGTTGAGGGATATCTTCAGGATGAGTATCGATTGAAAAACAATCTGACACTCTATCTTGGTGTTCGATATTCTTTCTTTGGCTCCCCATGGGATAAGAATGGCAGACTTACCAACTTCGTACCCGATCTTTACTCGGCCGGCGACGCGCCGCTTGTAACGGGTGCGGGGAACAGGGTTGTCGCGGCCGGCGTGAACTTCTGCAACGGCATCGTTGCAAACACGCAGAACTATCAAACCGGTCCTGCGAATTTCAACTGCACGCCGGAGCAATCTCCGTGGGGCAAGTTTGTAATCGATGCGCCCAAGGGTGACTTCGCTCCGCGTGTCGGACTAGCATGGGATCCGTTTGGAAAGGGAACCACCGCGATCCGAACTGGATTTGGCATGTATCATGACCAGGTTCTTAACGGTACGCTCTTGCAGATGATCGGACTCAATCCGCCGTACCAGCAAACATGTTCGGTTTCGGGCGTGAGAATCGACGATCCGGTTTCGACCGGGAACTGTGCGGTTGCAGCTTCGGTTGCCGCTCCCAACTTGAGAGCGATCCAACCTGACTGGAAAACGCCGTATGCACAGCACTGGTCGCTCGATTTCCAACATCAATTGATGAAGGACACGATGGTTACAGTGGGATACTATGGTTCAAAAGGTGTTCATCTGATCGGTGCCTTTGAACTCAACGAGGTTCAGCCGGGACTTGCGCTCAGCAGCCAATGCGCGACTGGAAATTCGACAACGCCGACCGTCCCGTGTCTTGCGACCGGAACCGCTTTCCAATCTTCGGTTGCTTCGCGGATTCTTGATCAAATCAGACCGTATCGAGGGTATCGTTCGATCAACATGATCACGCCTCAGTTCAATTCGAACTATCACAGTCTACAAGTCAGCGGGCAAAAGAGATTCTCCGGTGATTCGCAGGTTAACATCGCCTATACATGGGCGAAGAATCTTACGGATAACCAAACGGATCGCTCGACGGCTCCGCAGAACTCGTATGACATTCATTCCGAATATGGTCGCGCGCAGCTCGATAGAAGACATGTTTTCTCGGCCAACTATGTTTACGAGCTGCCGTTCTTCAAGGATCAGAAGGGATTCGCCGGAAAGATTCTAGGTGGCTGGCAAACGTCAGGTATCGTAACGCTTCAGACGGGGCTTCCTTTCACGATCACTACTTCGAGCTACGATCCTGCGGGTCTTGGTTTCATTCCCGCGCTTGTGGCCGGCGGACGTCCAAATCTGCTTTGCAATCCGAATATCGGCGGACAGCAGTCGCAACAGCAGTGGTTTAACACCGCCTGTTTCGAACCAAACCCGGCGACGGGTGCGACCGGACTTTCGAACACGGTTGGTACATCGCCGCGCGGCGTGGTCGAGGGACCGGGCACGCAGCGTTTCGACATGACGTTCTCAAAGAACATCAGATTTGGCGAAACGATGCGTCTCCAACTTCGCGCCGAGGCGTTTAATGTGTTCAACCACACGAACTTCCGTGGCTTGAGCACCAACGTTACGTCATCGACATTTGGTCAGGTAACCAGTGTTCGCGATCCACGCACGATGCAGTTCGGCATCAAGTTCTACTGGTAAACCGAACAATTCGTTGTAATAGGAAAGACCCCGGACCGTTTTGGCCGGGGTCTTCCTTTTGGCGGCTTGCGATCGCGGGCAAAAGAAGTGGAGAATCTATTGATATGAGACTCACGATCGAAAATGGAATGATAGTCGATGTCGGCAATGGACCGCTTCGGGAGATCGCCTCGAACGGCGTTCTGACCCAGGTGCCGGAGGGCGGTGCGGTAGTTCCCGGGTTTGTCGATGTTCATTGCCATGGCGCCGTTGGAATTGATGTCAATTCGGCTGATGCGGAGGATTTGCGAAGGGTGTCGGCATACCTTGCTCGAAACGGCGTAACCGGTTGGATGCCGACGCTTGTTCCCGACACCGCTGAGAACTACGGTCGCACGATAGCCGCGATCGACGAAGCGATGTCAAAACCGGTCTCAGGCGCGCGGATTCTCGGCGTACATTATGAGGGCGTGTTCGCAAGCCCGGATATGTGCGGCGCGCTTCGTTCGGAGTATTTCAAGGAATATGACGCTCCGGAGCGTCTTGACGAGTTGCCGTTGCCTGAAAACGGATCATACATGATGACACTCGCCCCGGAGGTTTATGGCGGGCTGGATCTTATCAGGGAATTGTCCAAAAGAGGCTGGGTTATTTCGATCGGGCATACTGCCGCCAACGCCGGAAATTTGGATGAGGCCTTGAAAGCCGGCGCGAGCCACGCAACCCATTTTTTCAACGCCATGACGGGGATTCATCACCGACGGAAGGGAGTCGCAGGGTGGGTGTTAACGAATGACGACGTTTCGATCGACATCATCGCCGATGGCAAACACATAGCACCGGAGATGTTAAGTTTCGCGGTTCGCGCCAAGGGAGTTTCCAAGACGAGTCTGATCTCCGATTCCGTCGCTCCGACCGGGCTCGGAGATGGATGCTTCAGGCTCTGGGGGAGGGAAATAACGGTTGAGAACGGTATAACTCGCGAAGCGGATGGAGGCATTGCCGGGAGTGTGATCACGATGCTCGACGCCCGCGGCACCATGGCGCGCCTCGGATTTTCCGAGGAGGAATTGGCCGAATTAACGGCAACAAATCCCTGTCGTTTATTGGGGCTGAGTGATCGGGGGGAAATCGAGCCGGGGCAACTGGCGGACTTGGTTGTTATCGATCCGGAAGGAAGCGTTTCGGAAGTGTTTATCGAGGGAAGGAAGCTCGAACTTAACTAAAGGCGAATTTCGGAGTCGCTAGGCTGCAGGTAGTATGCGTTTTCTTTTGGTCTTTGACGTCGCGAGAAATACTCCGAGAAAAATTAGGATCATCGCCACAAGCAGCCTTGGATTCCAAACCTCTCCAAGAAGCGATATCGCAAGCAAAGTTCCGATAACCGGCTGGAAATATACATAAATCGCCACCACCGATGGCTCGACGCGGGCGAGCGCCCAGGTGTTCCAGTAATAAGCCATAATCGTAGGGACGATTACGACTCCGGCGAGTGCGTACCAACCGGTACGAGACACCTCTCCTAGGTCAATCCCGGAAAGTGAATAGACTCCGACGGGAACGTTTACTATCGACCCAAAAATAAAGAGCCACGCGATCGAACGCAAGGGACCGTAATGCGTGATCAATTTCTTTGAAATGGCGAGGTAAAAGGCGTACGAGAGGCTGTTGGCCAAAATGAGCATATCGCCCGCGGTAGTGCCTGAAAGAAAACTCGCCTTCGCCGGATTGATCAGATAGACCACGCCCGCGGCGGCAAATAGAATTCCCGCAAGCTTTCGCCAACTCAATGACTCGGTTTTTAGAAGACCGCCAACGAGGATCGCGAAAACCGGGATTAGAACCGCCAGTAATGACGCGTTTGTGGCGGTTGTCAGAGACAGCCCCTTGAAGAACAGGAGCTGGTTCATACTGATGCCAAAAATTGAAAATACGGCGAATTGCAGATAATGCCTTTTCTCGTCCAACGCCAGTTTCCCGCGAAATCTTGCGAGCAAGTAGAACGCCGTCGCGCCGCCTCCGACGCGAAACCCGACGATCGCCGTGCTTGGAAAAAAGACAAGCGCCATCTTGCCCAGCACGCTTGCCGTGCCAAACATAAACTGCACCGCCAAAAGCGCGAGATGCGGCGCCAAAGAATTGTGCTCTTCGGTTGTTTCCACAAAAAAATCACGGGCACTCAAATCGAAGTTGCGTGCCCGTTTTCAAACCTGCTATCCGATTCCAATCAGATAAGCATCATCACGGGATTTTCCAACAATTGCTTAAAGCTCTGAAGGAATTTCGCTCCGGTTGCACCATCAACAACACGGTGATCGCAGCTCATCGTAACGTTCATAATCGAACGAACAACAACCGCGCCATCGCGCACGACCGCGGTTTCATTTGCCGTTCCGACTGCGATGATCGCCGCTTCGGGCGGGTTTATGATTGCCGTAAACTCCTTGATTCCAAACATGCCGAGATTCGAAATCGAGAATGTCGCGCCCGTGTATTCTTCCGGCTGGAGCTTTTTGTCTCTGGCTTTCGCCGCCAATTCGGTGATTTCGGAGGAAATCTGGACAAAGCCCTTGCGGTTGGCTCCGCGCACGACGGGCGTTATCAGGCCTTCTTCGACCGCGACCGCGACACCTATATCGGCGTCTTCATAGAATCGTATGCTGTCATCGCGATAGGAAGCGTTGACGTATGGATGTTTGACGAGCGCCATCGCCGCCGCCTTTACGATCATGTCGTTGACGCTGATCTTGTCGGGGGCGATCGTTTCGTTGATTTGTTTTCTGACCGAGAAGGCGTTGTCCATCTCGATCTCGACGGTTAGGTAGAACGTCGGGATCGGACCGATCGATTCGCCAAGACGCTTGGCGATCGTTCGACGCATCGGTGTCGTATTCACATCCTTGTAAACCGACGATCCCTTTACTTCCACGAACGCCATCGGCGACGCTCCCGAACCGGACGACATCGCTTTTTCGATATCCCGCTTTATGATCCGTCCGTTGGGTCCGCTTCCCGCAATCCGTTTGAGATCGATGTTGTTCTGGCTCGCCATTCTAGCGGCTATCGGCGAAACCAAAATTCTCCCCCCGCCGTTTTGCGGCAAGGCAGGTTCGGGCTGAGGTTCGGCGACGGGCATCGGCTCCTCGGCGATCTTCGGCGCGGGCTCAGCGGCTTTGTCTGTCGACGGCGCCGCCGCTTCATTGGCGGCTTCCTCGAGCAGTGCCGAAATGTCTTCGCCGGCTTCACCGAGAATTCCGATGGTTTGTCCAAGCCGCGCATTCGAGCCGGCCGGTACGATTATCTTGAGAAGCGTTCCAGCTTCAAGGGAAGTCATTTCCATCGTCGCCTTGTCGGTATCGACTTCGGCGATCGTTTCATTGGCTTCGATCGAATCGCCCTCGGCCTTGACCCACGAGGAGATTTGACCTTCCTCCATCGTGGGAGAAAGCTTGGGCATCAAAATTTTACTTGCCATAACTAGTTCTACGGAAGCTGCTGCGCTCCACATCCATCAAATCAAACTTTCGGATTCTCGTATCGTCGTTTTCGATCATCTGAGATTCTTTTGATTCTCTCCGCTCTTGAGATCCTTCGTTCGTTGTATCCTTTTGGAGCGGTCGCTCCGAGTTTCTCGATCCATAGGTCCTCAAAAACCAGAAGCTCGGAATTCAAACCGGCCGTATCCAAATCCGGCGGGGGAAAATCCTCGAGTATTTCGATCTCAAATGCACCTTCCCCGAATTGATTCCAATCCGTTTGAAGCGCGTAGTTCTTATGGGTTCCCGACTTTAACTGGAAACGGTGCGAGTTCATTATCCCCCGCAAATTCCGTCCCGACGCGACAAATACTTTTCCCGATTCGATATGCTCGATTTTGAACACACCCATGTTCGGAGGCGATTCAAGGTACTCACGTTTTCTTAGCTTCCTGTCCACAAAAACGACGCGATCAAATATAGCTGACTCGCTTTATGCCATCGACAATCTTAGCGACCGAGGGTAGCGCGAGCTCCTCCAGATTCTTCGCATACGGCATAGGGGTTTCAGCCGTCGAAATTCGGAACACGGGGGCGTCCAAATAATCAAAGGCATGTTCCATCACTTGATGCGAAATCTCTGCGCCGACGCTTGCAAACGAATGGGACTCTTCCGCGATCACAAGCCGGTTGGTCTTCTTTACCGAATCAACGATCGTGTCGATATCAAGCGGCTTGATCGTCCTCGGATCGATGACTTCGACCGAAAGATTCAATTCCGATTCGGCGATACGTGCCGCTTCAAGCGCCATCGGTACGGTCAGCGAACGCGCGACGATCGTGCAATCAGATCCTTCGCGTTTTACGTCAGCGATACCGAGCGGAATAGTAAAATCCTCGTCATCGGGAACCTCATCCTTGTATCCGTACATCCTTTCCTGTTCAAGAAAGAGAACCGGATTGTCGTCTCGAATCGCCGATTTCAAAAGTCCCTTGGCGTCGCGGGCGGTCGATGGCATCACCACCTTGAGTCCGGGGAAATTTGAATAAAACGCTTCAAAAGCCTGCGAGTGCTGGGAAGAAACTTGAAACGCCGAGCCGTTTGGGCCGCGGAATACGATAGGGATGTTGAATTGCCCGTCGGACATGTAAAGCATCTTCGCGGCGTGATTGATAATCTGGTCGGCGGCAAGTACGGCGAAGTTCATGGTCATGAATTCCACGACAGGTCGCAAGCCCGCCATCGCGGCTCCAACACCGACCGACGCAAATCCCAGTTCGGTAATCGGCGTGTCGATCACCCGTTTGTCTCCGAATTCCTTCCAAAGACCGCGTGTTACCTTGTAGGCTCCATCGTATTCGGCGACTTCCTCGCCCATGATGAATACATTTTCGTCCCGAATAATTTCTTCACGGAGAGCGGCGTTTAGCGCGTCCCTGATTGTAAGTTCTGCCATTTTAGGATCTGTTGAATCGTAAGCCACAGTTTATATGTGGCGAAAATACTCTAAACCAATACTCCGGTCATCAGCTCGGTCTCATCCGGATACGGACTCTCTTCGGCGAAATTGACTGCGGCTTCAGTTTCCGCGGCCGCTTTCTTCTCCAATTCCTCGTAATCCGATTCGGTGACGATTCCGGCCTCGATCAAACTGTCTCGAAAGAGCACGATCGGATCACGATTTTGGAATTTCTTGATTTCCTCGGTCGTTCGATACTTGCCCGGATCCGACATCGAATGTCCCATGTAACGGTAAGCACGCATTTCCAGAAGCGTCGGAAGCGATTCGTTTCTTGCTCTTTCGACCGCCCTACGCACCGCGCCGCGCACGGCCATCACATCCATTCCGTCAACAAACTCGTTCGCCATTCCATAGCCTTCCGCTTTTTTGGCGATGTTTCGGACGCTCATCGCACGGCGCTGCGAAGTGCCCATCCCATATCGATTGTTTTCGCAGATATAAATAACAGGTAGTTTCCAAAGCTGCGCCATGTTTAACGACTCGTGGAAAATGCCCTGGTTTACCGCGGCTTCGCCAAAAAAGCATAAGGTGACGTTGTCTTCGCCACGGTATTTCTGTGCGAATGCCAAACCGGTTCCGACTCCGATCTGACCGCCAACGATTCCATGTCCGCCAAAGAAATTCTTTTCCTTGGAAAACATATGCATCGAACCGCCTTTGCCGCCAACGTTTCCACCGGCCTTTCCATAAAGCTCGGCCATAACCGCCGAAGGCTCGATCCCCTGAACCATTGCCTGCACATGGTCGCGATACGAGGTAATGACATAATCGGTGGGTCGAAGCTGCATTTGAGCCCCAACAGCGATCGCTTCCTGGCCGATATAAAGATGGCAAAATCCACCTATTTTTCCGATTCGATAGACCTCTGCGGCTTTTTGTTCGAAAACTCTCCCGAGAACCATTTGATAGAGCATTTCCCGTAGAAGTTTCGGATCCGAATTGGCGATTGCATCGAGTTGAGCCTGCTTTCTGTCGAGATACTCCTCCTGAGCCAGATCGGCATCAAATGCATCCGCTCCATCGTCAACTGACAATGACGGGGTCTCCACGTTAGAATCAGACTTTGCGGCATTGGTCGCCGACTCTTTGTTCTTTGTTTTCGTTGTTGTTGAGTTTGGCAATTTCGTTCTCCTGTGAACGTTTTTGGTTTCGCCGGAATAAAGATGAAAGACGAAACAATAGGTATATCAACAGTTCAAAGCAAACTAAAATTATAGATAATTTGCGAAGCCAAGTGCAAAAACAGAAATCACTCAATACGTCAAAAATCGGTCAGCGCAATTTGAACCGCTCAAGGAGATTGGCGACGCGCTTTCTGCTGCCATTGCTGATTCTGCTATCGGCCGGAACCGCGGTTTCGCAGAATCCCGTCAATTGGAAACTCGAGACGGGAACGGTTGAATCCGGTGAGGCCATACGGAGAATTGTCCACACGAAAGCTGTAGCGACCATTGATGATGGTTGGAAACTTTATTCGCTCAATCAGAAAAGCGGAGGACCGATCGCCACAACGTTCTCGACAGCCAAGGGTTCGGGATTCGAACTAAAGGGAACTCCTTCCGAATCGATTCCAAAAACCAAGTTTGATCCTAATTTCAAGCTTGATACGAGCTATTTCGAACACAAAGCCGAATTCACAATCGATTTGGTTTCCAATGCCGACGTCGCTTCCGATACAGCGAAAGTCGATGTCAAATACCAGGTCTGCAACGATAGTCTCTGTCTCCCGCCGAAGACAGTTCGAGTCGGCATTAATGGCTCGGAGCTGGTAAAGGGGGGAAAAGTCGTTCGCGAATCGAGTCCAAAACCTGAGCCGTTGATCGAAATGGGGCGGAAGGAAGGGGAATCGATCTGGTCGTTTGTTTGGCTCGCGATTACGCTTGGCGCCCTTTCTCTTCTGACGCCCTGCGTGTTCCCGATGATTCCGATAACGGTTTCCTATTTCACGAAAAACGCGGGGGAGAACAACGCCAAATCGATGCGCCTTGCGTTCGTGTATTCTGCGGGGATCATTGCGACATTTACGATTCTGGGAATGCTCCTCGCGATTTTTGTCGGTGCCGCCGGTCTGAATATTTTCGCCGCCAATCCATGGGTGAATATCGCGATTGCCGGGGTCTTTCTATTCTTCGCTTTCAACCTTTTCGGGTTTTACGAAATCGTCATCCCATCCTCGATTTTGAGCAAGCTGGATGCGCTCGCAAGGACAAAAGAAGGCGAGGGAAGCGCGTATATCGGCGCACTCTTGATGGGGCTCACGTTTACCGTAACGTCGTTTACATGCACATCGCCGTTTGTAGGGACGATTCTGGTTTCAACAGCGCAGGGTGATTGGAAACTGCCGCTCGTCGGCATGCTAGCTTTCTCAACTGTCTTTGCGCTTCCATTCTTCGTGCTCGCACTGGCTCCGCAGCTTTTATCCCGATTGCCAAAATCAGGCGGCTGGATGAGCTCGGTAAAAGTCGTCATGGGATTCTTGGAAATCGCCGCCGCATTAAAGTTCCTCTCCAATGTTGATCTTGTTTGGACGAGCAAGTTCTCGACGGATGGAACCGTGAATTACGGAACGATTTTGTTTCGCGAAGCGGTTCTTGGCGTGTGGGTTGTGATCGCGTTGCTAATTTCTGCATACATTCTCGGACTTTTCAGATTTCGACATGAATTCGCAAAACCGAAAATCGGTATCGCCCGTGCGGGTTTCTCATTCGTTTTTCTCTTGCTCGCGGTTTATTTGGGGACAGGATTTCTAGGTCTAAAGCTGGGTGAGCTCGAATCTTTTCTTCCGCCCAAAAATGTCGCTTCGAAACTTAACGTTCTCGGAAACAGGGAAGCGGAACTCGAATGGCTAAAGAATGATTTGCAAACGGCGATTGATCGGGCGCGCATCGAAAACAAGCGGGTTTTTGTTGATTTTACCGGCTATACCTGCACGAACTGCCGATGGATGGAGGCGAACATGTTTACACAACCCGAGGTTAAAAGGGAGATGGAAAAATATGTGCTTGTAAGCCTTTACACCGACGGCGACGGTGAAATTTATACAAGGCAACAGGCATATCAGGAAGAAAACTTCAAAACGGTCGCACTGCCGTTCTACGCGATACTCGATGCGGGCGGGAATCCCGTCCGAACTTTTCCGGGTCTGACGCGCGACAAATCCGAGTTCCTCGAGTTTCTCAAATAGTTTTACGGGGGTTGACCGAGTTCGGCAATTTTGAATTCGCGGGCAAACGGCTGTAATATGTCGCCGTTATGAAAAAGGTGCCGATTCTGACGCTTGTCGATATGCTTCGCGAAATCCCCGATGAGGAATTTCATTGCGACCCCGTATATCGGTTCTTGGATCAAAATCCCGTCGATTCCGATTCTCTTGAACCCTATAGCTTTTGGAGCGAAAAGTTTTACACGCGCAATCTCGTTTACAAGGATGAGCGGTTTGAGTTGATGGTAATTTGCTGGGAAGAGGGGCAATCGTCCCGGATTCACAACCACGCAGATCAGATGTGCTGGATGACGGTTCCCTTTGGTAAGCTGCGCGGCCAAAATTTCAAGGTGCAAGATATCGTCGAGTCACAGGGGTATTGCAAGCTCGAAAAAACCGATAGCTTTAGTCTTGCCGAATGTCTTGCGGCGAAAGTCGAGCTTGAGGCGCCGATCCATCAAATCCTTAACCTTCCCGAATATTCATCCCGCGCTGCGAGCGTTCATATTTACTCAAAACCGTTCGACAAATGCCTCTCTTATTGCAATGAAACCGACAGATTTTCCGAGGTAAATTTGCAATACACAAGCGTTGGAGGACGACTGCGGGAAGATGTAGTGCTTTGAAATCGGTACAAAATGTGGAATCAAAAACGGCGTCCGGAATTTGACCGGAGGTCGTTTTTGCTTATCAAAAGTACAATAAAGGTGCTTTAGGGAGCTTCTCCAATCCGGAGCCGCTGGAAGGATTTCGCTGATTTGACGCCATACTGGAGAGATAGCCAATCTTGTCATCGGCGACGAATTCGATTGCTTTTTTCTCCGCGCTTCGATATTTGTATTCTATGAATATCGATTGGAAGAATGGCGACAAGTCCGAATCCGTGCTTTTTGCGAGACAGGTTTCCTATCCAGGAATCGAAGCGTTTCACCACCGTGTCTTGGCCGGCGAACTTCGCGACCAAACGATTGATTGCCATGAAATCAACGTCAACCTCTTTGGCGAGATTCGTGTAAGAAAACAGAATCCGGTGGGATTCAGAACATCGCATGTTTCCTCGCCGGGATCGGTCTGTCTTTCTCCCTCGGGAGCGTCAGTCGGGGCCGATTGGAGCGATCAGCTTGAACTTTTGAGCCTTTGTTTTGTTCCTGGTTTCCTGGACAGGGTTGCGGCTGAAAATGGTTTCTCAGGGGGATACGAATTGGTTGAGGATCACCGCGAAAATGATCGCGTGGTTCAACATCTCGGTCTTGCGCTCGTTCATGAAACCGGTGAATCCGATCCCACCGATGGCATTTACGCGGATTCCTTGAGCCAGACACTCGCCGTTCATATTCTAAAAAACTACTCGACCGCGGCCGCCAAACAGCAAAAGAAGGGCGGTTTATCCGGATATCGACTAAGGGCGGTTCGCGATTTTATAAACGACAATCTTGAAAACGAATTGACTCTCGGGGAAATGGCCGAAGTCGCGGGCCTTTCAAGATTTCATTTTACGAGAGCGTTTAGAAAGTCAACCGGACGAACTCCCCGGCAATACGTTATCGAGAAAAGGGTCGAAAGGGCCAAACAGCTTCTTTCAAGAAGCGACATTCCAATAGTTGAAGTCGTGTTTCAAACTGGTTTCAAAAACCAATCCCATTTCACATCGCTTTTCAGGAGACTAACCAGCATCACTCCCGCCGTTTGGAGATCGCTCGAACGCGGCTAGAACGAGAAGGCAATTTTCCGACAAACACGGCAATTTCCTGAAAGAATCTATATTTCCCAACACCTAGACTGTCCTTAACCCGTGATTCAAATGAGGGTAGGGCATTTGGGTCCTGCTCGCGAATAACCTGTTCACGGATCACATCGAAAGGAGGTATTAAGCGATGTTGCGTGGTTTGGGATTCATTTTTTTGGTATTGCTATTTTCCACATACACTTTGGCTCAGGACGCCGGATCTGAAATCCGGACGGGAAAAAACCTGATAAAGGAAGGTAAATCCGAAGAGGCAAAAACCCTATTCGAGAAAGAAATAAAGAACGGAACATTCAAGGCCAAGGAGGATAAGGCGGAGGCATTTCTATGGTACGGAGTCGCCTTGTTAAAGATCGGGGAGCTTGCCGATTCGGAGGAGGCGCTTCAAAAGAGCTCAAAATATCGCAAGAAAGCGCATGCCGATACTCTGTATTATCAAGGGATCGTCGAAATCGCCAAAGGCGAAAAAGAGGCTGCGCTCGCGTACTTCAATCGCTCCATTGCCGCCGACGAAACGCACGGCGCGAGTTGGTTTGAGTTGGGCGAATTGCTGCTTGCGGATAAAAGGGTCGAGCGCGCAAGAATCGCTTTCGAAATGGCGATCAAGCACAAGTGCGACAAATCCGAAACCGCCCGTGCAAGAATCGAATCGATTGACGAAGGCAAGCAAATGACCGAGGGGGTGCGATAGATGGGACAGGCTGCTGATATTTTGAAGTTATACGAATTGCGAACCGAACCCGAGATGAGATCGGCGAGAAAATGGTTTTTCAACGATTTCGATCCCAAAAAGGCGACCGACATCCTTTATCTGTACAAATCGGGCGAAAGATCAAGTGCGAATTTCCGTATGGTGGTTTCCTACTGGGATATGGCGTCGAGCCTGGTTGCGAGTGGGTTGATCGACGAGAAGGCATTTTTGCTTGCAAACACCGAACACATATTCGTTTACGCCAAGATTCGAAAATATCTTCCCGAAATCAGAAAGGTGTTCGAAGAACCGGATTTCTTAAAGAGCCTCGAAGACCTTTGCATTAACATGCCCGATTTTGAAAAGAAGCTTGAAACCCGCACCAAATTGGCGGCCATCTGGACCCATGCCGATGGGGCGGAAGCCGCCAACCTATGATCGTACGAAGCAGAAACGGTTGAAACGTGGATTCTCAGGGAATCAGGTTCCGAAGGCCGACGCCAACAGTGTCGGCCTTCATTTGAATACGGTTTTAACTGGATTTGCGGCGGGGCTTTCGCTTCGTAGCTCGCGGGTCATGCCAGGATTCAAACGCAAACCCGCTTTAGCGGCAAAAAAGATTCGCCATCAGGAATTCAAACGGGTTGCGGTCATGATCGCCTGCGATTCCGCCTCTGCCTGATCGTTCCCAACGAGTTCCTGCAAAGGCACGAATTCAACATCGCCGAACCCCGTTTTTTCGACCATCACCTTGTGTTCCTCAATCGTTCTTCCAAAACAATGAAGTCCGTATTTGTATTTGAGCTTGCCGGTGACAGATGAATCCTGATTCCAATCGCTCTCGGTTCGCCAAACATCATCTTTTAGTTGTATGTGGAAGACGATCTTTCCGCCGGGCTTGAGCATACGGCGGCAATTTTTCAAAACCAGTTCAAATACCTCATCGGTTAGGTGTTGAATAACAGCGAAACTGTAAACCGCATCAAGCTGGCTGTCTTCAACTTGTTCGAGTTCGCCTTCCGTGATCGAGAGATAACGGAGGTTTTCCGCTGAATTTAGAATCCTCGCGCAAGCGATGGCACCGGAAGAAATGTCACATGCGAATATTTTTGAAACATGCGGCGCCACGGCGGACGCGAGGTATCCCGGTCCGCATCCGTATTCGAGTACAGCCGCATTTTTTGCGAGGAAATTCTCGAGTATCTCTGAGTAGATGCCTTTTCTGGATTCGATCAAATGAGCGTGGGCGGCCTCAAGGTACTGATCCCCGGAAAGCCCTTCATAACGTGGATTGTTTTCATCGAGAAAATAATGCGGACTAAGCGAAACGAGCCTCAAAGCCCATTTTCGCTTGTTCTTGTCCGACACTTTTCCAAGAAAAGATTTGATCCATGAGGCGCCGAGGAAATTCTGCGGCTCGCTCCCCAGCGTGATCCCCCATTTGGCCAAATTCAAAAGCTTTTTCATGAATTCCTATTCCACTTCAATCCCCGGAAAATTCGCGACCGCCGCGCAGTCGAATCCGCCCGCTACAATCTTTTCCAGCGAACTCCATCCTTGGTGTCTTCAAGCGCGATGCCGCGATCGGCCAAAATCGCACGGATTTCATCCGAACGGGCAAAGTCCCTGCGTGCCCTTGCTTCATTCCGTTCCGCGATCAGGCCTTCAATTTCCTCATCCAGAATCGAGGGGCATTCCGGCTCGCCAAAAATGCCCAGTACGGAATTAAAAGTCTCAATTGCTCCCAGCACCAAATCGCGATCGGCATCAAACAACGAGCCGTTTTTCATGGCGGCGTTAATTTGGCTGACCAAGTTGTGGATGGCCGCAAGCCCCTGCGCGGTATTAAGATCGTCATCCATCGCCGTTTCGAACTCTTTCAACGCCGTCGCGACGGTGTCCGCAATTTCGGGATCCGAACCCGCGCCTCCGTTTTCCTCGGAAACCAGGCGTCGAAACTGACGGAGCCTCGAGACGGTTGTTTCAGCTCCGGTTAATCCCTTGAAGGTAAAGTTGAGTTGTTTTCTGTATGGTGACGAGATGAGCATGTAGCGAATCGCGAGCGCTGAGAATCCCTGATTCATTACCTCTCGAAGCGTATGGGCGTTTCCAAGCGATTTCGACATCGTGTCGTTATCGACTTTCAAAAACTCCCCGTGAAGCCAGTATCGCGAAAACGGTTTTCCCGTTGCTCCCTCGCTTTGGGCGATTTCATTTTCGTGGTGCGGGAACTTCAGATCGACGCCGCCTGCATGTATGTCAAAAGTCTCTCCAAGATATTTCATCGACATAGCCGAGCATTCGATATGCCAACCAGGGCGGCCCCGGCCAAACGGAGCATCCCAACCCGTGGGGTCATCATCCTCGACCAACTTCCATAGTGCGAAGTCGCGGGCGTCTTCCTTTTCGTACTTGTCGTTATCGACCCTTTGGCTTCCGCCCTCAATGTTTCCGTCAAAATGTATTTTTGAAAGCTTGCCGTAGTCCGGAAACGAAGCGATTCGGAAATAGATCGAACCCTCCGATTCATAAGCCTTTCCCGAAGCGAGGAGTTTTGAAATGATGTCGATCATTTCGGCGATATGCTCGGTGGCTCTCGGCTGGACGTCGGCGGGGAGATTTCCAAGAGCCGCCATATCCTCGTTAAACGCGACGATATACGGTGCCGTCAATTCATCGATCGGGATATTCCTTTTCGCGGCCTCGTTGATGATTCGATCATCGACATCCGTAAGGTTCATCACGTATGTGACTTCGTATCCCTTGTGAACCAGATACCGACGAAGAATGTCGCCAAAAGTAAATGTCCTGAAGTTGCCGATATGCGCGAAATCCCAGACGGTCGGGCCGCAAACGTACATCCGTACCTTGCCTTCTTCGATTGGCTGGAATTCCTCAAGATCGCCCGATAACGTGTTCTTAAACCTAAGCATATTTATTTTCAGCAAATTATAACGAAATTGAATACCACTTTCGAATCCGGAAGCATCTCTCTGAATAGGATACCCATCAGACGGGATTTTACTCCCGTCAGAGATCCAAATTTAAGGTGTCTCCGACAATGCATGGAGTGCGAACTTCGTTTGCGCCTTGTCTGGCGCCACAAACTTGTTTCTCGCATTCTCCGAGAAAAGCGTTTCATTCTCATAGAATTCCAAAGGGAAATCCTTGCCGAGCGACGCAATCAGTTCACGATGGAATTCGAGCGGATCGCGATCGGTTCTTGTAACGACAAAATCATAAACGGCCATCATCCAAAAGACAGTCAACGTTTCGTGATACGGCGATTCATCGTCCAAATTGATCCCAAACGCCTTTAACAAGTTGAAGATGCCATTCTTCATCTTTTTGTAAGCCGCCTGCAGATCGCCTTTGATGCAGTATTCGGCCGCTACGATCAGATGTTCGGCATGCCCCCATTCATCGCGACCGATCGTACCATTCTCGAATGCAACAACCAGTTTCTCAATTTCCGCGTAATCCTTGTATTTCATTTTCTCACCTCATACAAAAAGGGAAGCGGCACGCCATTTCGCGAACCGCTTCCCCAAAAAAACAAAACGACCCGGCAATTGATACCGTGTCGCAAAGGATTACGATAGTGGATCAACTACGAAATATCAAGCCGCATCCCGCATTTCGACAGCGAAATCGGCCATGTAAAGATACTTTTTCCATTCGGGTCGCGACTCGGCATAGTGGCAGAGAAGAACATTGTCGAGTCCCAGCCGAAGCAGCTTTTGTGAAGTAAGAAGCGGCATCCTTGCCTGTTCCGGCGTTCGATTACCCTTTCTTTGGTTGCATTTCACGCACGCCGAAACCAGGTTCTGGGGAGTTGTCTCACCGCCTTGAGCGCGCGGAAGGATGTGGTCGAGAGTGAGATCCCGCGCCGACTTTTGTTCACCGCAATATTGGCATGTAAAACGATCGCGAATATAAATCCGTACCCGTTTCATGGTGTTCTCGCGGCGTTTTCGACGAACGTTTACGAACTGCCGAAGCCTTACGACGCTCGGTACCTTGAAGACGGTCGATGGCGATCTAAGCACATTATCGCCGTCATACTCTTCAACATAGAGTTTTTCGCAAACCTGCATGCATATCGCACGAGCCACTCCGATCGTACCGAGCGGCTCATAGGAAAAATTCAGCAGCAGGACTCTTCCAGTCACCATTGGACCAACCTCCCATATAAATAAATTCAAGTTATTGTAGATTTAGTTTGATAACCACGCAATATCTAGTATTTGTTCTTCGCCTTACAAGAATGTTGCGCGCTTCGGATTTCGGCGATTCGCCGGATTTGGAATTCAATACCGATTGGCGGACTTCGCATCGCATTCCAGGCCGCAGAAAATTGAAAGCGGTTTCAAAGCGATGAAAAAAAGCGCGCGCGATGCAAGCCGATCCCGATACCTTCGTTCAAACTCCAAACGTCGTATACCCCGACCAATACAACTAAGATTCAGGAGTTAAAAATGAACAGGATTTTCTCTATTCTCGTTTTGGTATCCGCGCTCGCGATCAGCGCATATTCGCTTCCGCCCGCGCCGGATGTGACCGCGTCTTTAACGGGGCCGGCCACCGCTTCGCCCTATACGACAAATGCCTACTCCGTAAGTGTTCGCAATCAAGGTAACGGCAAGGCCTTCAATGTAAGCGTGAGCATCACGCTCCCGGTAACAAACACAAGCCCCACAAAGCACATTCTTGGAACAGTATCGGGAATGAGCAACGGGTGTCAGATTTCCGGTCTCAAGATCGTTTGCCAAATCGGCACATTAAAACCGAACAAGAGCGGTTCCAAGAGTTTTAATCTGGAGTTGCCTGTTTCCGCGCAGCCGTGGACGATTACAGCCGACGCATCGACGACTTCAAACGAATACAATACCGGCAACAATTCCGCCAATATCACCCCGAACCCGGTTTATGTCGATCATCAAGTCAGCTCAGGCAACGCCTTGGTAACGCACTGTACGGGAACAAACCTAATTTCCTATTTCGAGTGCATGCTTTATCCTTCTTCGATTTCGTCACACCAGGTCAGCCTGCAACAGGGCGGGACATTAAACTTCTCATATCCCGGCTATGGCGGCACATGGAATCAACCTAGCGATTCGGAGCTGGTCATGCAATATACGGAGAACGGAACCCCCGTGATGAATTTCCAGGGATACGGTTCAAATTCGAACTGCTTTGAGGGGATTGCGACATTTCCGCAAAACACACAATACATGAGTGTTTACAAGGTTTGCCTCTAGTTTGAAGCGACGAAATGAGGGGCCAAAACGGGCCCCTCAGCCCTTTACACAAACAACCTGCTTGAGTTCCGCAACGATCTCTACGAGGTCGCTCTGATTTCTCATAACCTCTTCGATATCCTTGTATGCTCCCGGAATCTCATCGATGACGCCCTTGTCCTTGCGGCATTCGACGCCCTTTGTTTGCGCTTCGAGGTCTTCACGCGTAAAACGCTTGTTGGCCGCGGTACGGGACATTTTCCTTCCCGCACCGTGAGAGCAGGAGTTAAAACTCTCCTGATTCCCAAGGCCTTTGACAATATAGGATTTGGCCCCCATCGAGCCCGGAATGATCCCATATTTGCCGCTCTCCGCGTTGATCGCCCCTTTCCGAGTTACGAAGACCTTTTCATCGTAGTGAAGTTCTTCCGCAACGTAATTGTGGTGACAGTTTACGGTGATTTCCGCCGTAAATCCGTTGCCTTCATTGAACATGCGGTTGAACTGCGACAGAAGCCTCTTCATCATCACCTCGCGATTCATCATGGCGTAGGCCTGCGCCCATTCAAGGTCCTTCCAATAGGCTTTGAATTCGGCCGTGCCTTTTACGAACCATGCGAGATTCGGATCGGGAAGTTCGGAAAGCCGATGAAGCTGTTTAGCCGTCTCAATGTGTCTTTGAGCGATCATGTTGCCGATACCCCTGGAACCGGAGTGGAGCATAAGCCAAACCGTGTCTTCGGTATCGATACAAACCTCGACAAAGTGATTTCCACCACCGAGCGTGCCGAGCTGCTTCATCGCCTTTACCTTCCGATCGAGAACTCCCTTGTGGAGGCCGCCAAACCTATCCCAGCCCTCCCAGCGGGAGCCTTCGGGGGGCGTTTCCTTGTGGGAATTGAACCCGACCGGGATGGTACGTTCGATCTGGTGGCGAAGATCCTTGAGTTTTCCATCAAGGATTCCGCTTCGGAAAGGCGTTTTTACGGCCATCATGCCGCAACCAATATCAACCCCGACGGTTGCCGGAATAACCGCGTCTTTTGTCGCGATTACCGATCCAACCATCGAGCCGATGCCAAGGTGCGCGTCAGGCATAAGCGCCACGTGCTTGTAAAGGCACGGGAGCCGCGAGACATTCCGGAGCATCCCGATCTCGTCGAACGAAAGTTCATGTCCGACCCAAGAAAGGACCTCCGCCTGCGCACCGCCAATTTCAAGCGTTTTGTAACTCATGTGTTTTCTCCTGATTTCGGGCTCCGAAATTCGGCAACCCTTCGACCCCGAAACGATATTCGGGGAAATTGTAGAATCCGTTACGGCGAGGCGTAACGGTGAGGACGCCGATTGTGAAGTTGTCTGTGGCAGCTTCCGGAACCCGGCTATTAAAAATTGGGGTGAGAAGCGAGGATTAGGAAACCTTGATTTCGGAATCCTCAATGTGTTTGTAAGAAAGCTTTTGCCTTACTCGGGCTTCCTTTTTGATCGCTTTCCTCATGTTTCCAAGCAATTTCTCAAGTCGCGAAATGCTCTTGAGGGTCGCTTCGGTATCGTCGGGAAATTCGGTTTTGAACTTCAGTTCGATCAGATTGTATTCGCTCGTTATGGTCAAACCGGCTGTCGAACCCGAGGCCTTCGCGCGCTTCGAATTCGCGACAGTCGCGCCTACGACCGCGTAATTTGATCCGTTCCCGCTCACCATGATCTGCTTATTGAAGCGGAATCGTCGATTTTTGCGTTTGTTGTTCATTTGAGTATTACGCGGACCTGCATGTCCGATCTGGCATTTTTCCCATTTGCCCGCCCGCAGGGGCATCGGCGCCAAAAAAACCGATGCCCCTCGACTCTTGCCGGCAAGGCTCTTTAAGCGAGTTTTGGTGATCTGCGAAAAACATTCCGGGAATTGGCTATTTGGCGCATCCCGGAAAATTGCGCGCAGCGCCCAACTCCCGAAAGTTCACGCTGAACTCAAGAAAAGCAACGAATACGATTGGAGAGGAAGAATTTCCTCATTGAGTTCGACTCCGGCAGGAAGCGCTTTTCGCGCGTTGAATCGTGGATATTATAAAACCAAGTTCGCATATCGAGCCGTCCCCCCAAGATTCGCTCAAATCGGAATCGGGGATCTACTGTCGGCAAAAGAGAAGTCTCAAATGCCGCGGCTCTTGTTTTCCCCGCGTTTATCGAAATGGCGGGATCTGGAGTCTGGTGGGTTTCGTTGCCTTTCTTGAATCCAGTCAAGAAAGATTCCGCAAATCTCCCCCGGTTCAGCGGTTTGGCAAGATACGGTGATGTCATTCAACCGTGGTTTGCCAAACTTCTGAAACGGAGGAGTTTGCGGCAGTAGCGGTATTCAATTGTCAAACAACAAAAAGAGCGGTGATCTTTCAACCCTTTTCGGGAAAAACGATCACCGCTCCTGATACAGAGACGAAGCTCAGGGCCTCGCCGATGTAATTTTAGGGAGCGGAAACAACCGCTCCCGCACTTTTAGAAATCCGTATTGTCTAGGTTCCTCAGGAACCCTGAAAAATCACTCATGTTGAGACACACCTCTGAATGGCAGCGACAATCCGTCCCGTTACCGGGAAATAGATCAAATTGTCTCAAAGCAAAATTGCTTTTTCGCATGGTGCGTTCCTCCAAAAAATTTCGACGCCGTTTCCCGGCGCGAGTTGAGAGTATAAGCATGGTTTTGAAAATGCTGTCAAGCAAAAAAATTGCCCGGCAGTCAGGCGTGTCAGGTTATCCAGCTTATCCGGCTTTATTTTCGGGATGACGAAGTAGGTCGTAACATGTTGTATTTCAACAGTTACGGTGGCGCAGGCGAGGCAGGCGGAAGATTCAAAAAAAATCTTTCCACCAATGCTCAGGAAAAGTGCTCGAACCCCTTTCGATTTAGACTCGAACGGACGCCTTCTTCTACAATGGAGAGTTTTTCGCTCTTGGAAAGGATTCTACCGATCCGTTTTAGTTCCGACCCGGGAATGTTCTCGAGATCATCGGACGGGGAAGTGAGTAGCAGGCGAAAATCCTCGCCTCCGCGGAGAGCGAATTCGAGTGCCTTGCCTCTGTCAAAACCCGTGCGTTCAATGTCTGGTTCGATCGGAATCATCTCCGCAAAAAGCTCGGCCCCGACACCTGACGCGGTGCAAATATGATCCAAATCCGCCACCAAGCCGTCAGAAATATCGATCATTGCATCGACAAGATGCCTGTTGATTGCGAGTGGCGATGGTTCCGGCGCAAGCTGTTTCTGGATCAGGTTCCTGATTCCCGGATCCGAATTGTCAATACGTGCACCGGATTCAAGCAGTTTGAGTCCAGCTCCGGCACCGCCCAAAGTGCCATTTACATAGATATGGTCGCCTTCCAGCGCGCCCGATCTTGGAACCGCGAGTTGGCGTGGGGCCGATCCAAGCACGGTAACCGTAACCGAAGCATCCGAGCGAGTTTCGGAGATATCGCCACCCGCGATTTGGACACCGACGGATTTGGCGTACTCAATCATCCCTGTCATCAACCGGCTTGCGAAATCGTCTTTCCAAAGATTTTTGGAGACGGATATCACAGATAAGGCGTATTCGGGGCTTCCGCCCATCGCATAAACATCCGAAACCGAAACCGCAAGCGCCTTCTTGCCAAGCAATTCCGGGACGGCCCACTCAAGACGAAAGTCTATTCCCTCAACCAAAGTGTCGGTTGTCGCAAGCAGATCCGTATCTTCGCTTCTCGGCAAAACGGCGCAATCGTCGCCGATCAAATCAAGCCTAAAGTCATTTCTAAGGCTTTCCAGAAATGAGAATTCGGTGTTCTTATTTATTGACACAAATATAATAAATGCTTAGAATAACCCGCTGTTAACGTATATCGCACTTTAACATACCGAGTGTCGCTGTGGGGCAAAATCCTGTAACAATTCCTGACAAGATCTACTTCAAGATCGGAGATGTTTGCGAAATCCTGAACGTTCAGGCGCATGTGCTGCGCTATTGGGAGACGGAGTTTCCCATGCTGTCTCCGCAAAAGAACCGTTCGGGCCAGAGGACGTATCGTCGTCGTGATGTTGAAATGGCGGTTCGTATCAAAGACCTCCTTTACGAGGATTTGTACACGATCGCGGGTGCAAAGAAGCGCTTGCAAAAGGAGTTGAAGGAAGGAATCAAGCCGGATTCGGGTCGCTCCAATTCGGATGGCGAGACTATGGATTTGGAGAATTTGGAAGAGCTTTCGATCGAAGACATGGATTTGGATGCCCCTCAAAAATCCGGTTCGGTCGCGCAAGGAGCGGGTCTGAGTGCTGAAGGAAAAGAAGCGCTAAAAACGTTGGCGACAGAGTTGCTTGAATTGCGTGAAATGTTAAAATCGGAGAATTCCGTTTCGGCTGATTCGAAGTCCGAACAGTAGGTTCGGAATTATCGGGGCGTAGCGCAGCCTGGTAGCGCGCTTCCTTGGGGTGGAAGAGGTCGGGTGTTCAAATCACCCCGCTCCGACCAAAAATCTAAAAAAGAAGACCCGGCTCAAGCCGGGTCTTCTTTTTTATTGTGCGCCCGGCAGGGCGCGCTCACTTGGAGGTGAAAGTCCTCTACAGACCCGGCAGGGGGAACTGTTAGCGGAACGGCAAGGTTAACATCGCGAGGTGTTGGCTGAAGGAAGCCGAAGGCAAAACGCTGGCTCGACGAACAGAAATCGCATATTAGGCGGTCGTGCCGGATGAGGAGGCAATTATCTCCAAAGTCCGATACCTGTACGGAAGGCACGGTCGTAGATGCGGCGGGCATAAGCGGGAAGGTGGGCGCGCATTACCCGGGGAGATCTCCGAAAACCGGAAGCGGAGACGGAGAAGTCAGCAGAGGTCATAGTAGTCCGCAAAGCAACGGGACAAAGGACCGAACCTGGAGACAAGACTTATGGAACCAATGTCAGCGGAACGGAAGGAAGAGGCAGAAGCCCGGGCTGGGATGCTCGGGACTCGTCGGGAAAGGAACGTTCGGAAAACGGGAGGACAGCGATGAGCGCAGCAAGCCGTACGGGGGCAATGGGAACAAGAGTCACGAGCGGACTGGTTTGATGGAACAGATAGTCAGCCGCGAGAACATGATCAGAGCGTACGAAAGGGTGGTGAGGAACAAGGGAGCGGCGGGAGTAGATGGCCTGTCGGTTACGGAACTGAAAGACCACCTGAAAACGAACTGGCCGGACATCAGGGAGAGACTGCTGAAGGACGAGTACCATCCGCAGGCGGTAAGAAAGGTATCGATTCCGAAGCCGAACGGCGGGGAAAGGATACTGGGAATACCGACTGTGATGGATCGGCTCATCCAGCAGGCGATACAGCAGGTCTTGAGTCCCATGTACGACCCCGGCTTCTCGGAAAGCAGTTACGGATTCCGTCCAAACCGCAGCGCAAAGCAGGCGGTCAAAGCGGCACGGGATCACATGCGAAGGGGGAACCGCTGGGTGGTGGACATGGACTTGAGCAAGTTCTTTGACGAAGTGAACCATGAAAGATTGCTTGCGAGGTTGCGGAGGGAAATCAGCGACCGGCGGGTAATCCACCTGATCGACAGATATCTGCGGGCGGGGATGATGGCGGGCGGAGTCGAGGAAACGCGCAGAAAGGGCACACCGCAGGGGAGTCCGCTGTCTCCGCTCCTGTCCAACATCGTCCTCGACGAACTGGACAAGGAGCTGGAGAAAAGGGGGCATGCGTTTGTCCGCTACGCCGACGACTTCCAAATATACGTTGGAACGGAACGATCGGCGGAGCGGGTGCGAACGAGCCTGACGGGCTTTATTGAAAAGAAGCTCAGGCTGAAGGTCAATCAAGACAAAAGTGCCATCGCAAGACCGTGGAAAAGGAGTTTCCTCGGCTACGGCTTCACGTCTCACAAGGAGACGAGGATAACAGTGGCAAAGGAAAGCCTCAAGCGGTTCAAGCAAAAGGTGAAGGAAAAGATGCGAAGTGGAAGGGGGCGAAACCTGAAGAAGTTTATTGCGAACGATCTCAACCCGCTTCTCAGAGGATGGATGATCTATTTCTCGGAGAGCGAGGTCAAGGGGTTCACGACAGACCTCGACGGCTGGATCAGGAGGCATTTGAGGAAAATCAAATGGCGCCAGATGAAACGCAACTGGACACGCAAGCAAAACCTGATGAAACGCGGACTCTCGGAAGAGCAGGCCGTCCGATCAGCCTTCAACCAGCGCGGAGCTTGGTGGAATGCCGGAGCAAGGCACATGAACTTTGCCTACCCCGGCAGATACTTTGATGCACTTGATCTCGTGAGACTATCGACCATCCACAGTCGGTACCATCTATAAATTGTCTCCGGGAACCGCCGTATACGGAACCGTACGTACGGTGGTGTGAGAGGGGGAGGGGGAAACTTATCCCCCTACTCGATTGGTGGATCGAAAAAAAATCAGCCTACGATTCGCTGGTTTCATCAATCGGCTCATTCGATTCGGGTTTTGCTGCCTTTTTCCCAAACAATCCTGCGAGCAGCATCGGCGTTATTATCACCAGAAAGAGCACGACAACGACGATCAGTCCGGAAAAGAACCAATTTAGAAGCACGTATTTGGTTTCAAGGCTGTTCGCCGCGAGGAACTCTCCGTAAGCGATATCCGAGAGCTGAATTCCAATAAGGGAAGCGGCAAAGACCGCGAAGGCAACACCAAACGGCCAACGGATCCCCTCGCGCAGTTTCGCGACAACCGCCAGAACAAACAGGATCGAAAAAGCCGCCCAGTTTGCCGTCCATGCCAAACTCGATTGAAACTCGTATCCCGCCGAAGTGATCCTTGGATCGCCGATGCTCGAAAGCCAGCTATACGCATACGCAACCACCGCCAGCATAATCAACGCGGAAACCACGGCCGAACTCACAAAGAGTTTTTTAGTCATACCGAATTCGTTACCTCCAATCGCCAATTACTGCCTTATCGAAACATACACAGTCGTTCCTGCCCGGTTGATAAGCAAAACGACGGCACCATTTCCGGCCTTGCCAAGCGCCGAGCGCATGTCGTCGGTTGATTCAACGGGGATTCGGTTGACTTCCATGATCACATCACCGGGTTGGACTCCGGAACGCGCCGCCGCGCCGTTTCGATCCATTTCCGTAATCACGAGACCCTTCACGCTCGCCGGAATTTTGTACCTCGCGGCGAGATCCGGCGTTACCGGTTGAACGCTTACGCCGAGTTTGGAATCGTTCTGCGGCTCCTTTTCCTCGCCATTTTCGGTCGGAGCGGATCCGGCATTCGCGACCTCATCGGTCAATTCATCAAGCGTGACGGAAACCTTTTGTGTTTTCTTGTCTCTAATTATGGTTAGTTCGACTTTTGTGCCCGGCGCGGTCGAGGCTACCCTGTTTCTGAGGAAATTGCCGTCCTCAACATTTTTGCCGTCGATTTCTGTGATGATGTCGCCCCGCTTCAAACCGGCTTTTTCGGCCGCGGAACCTTCCCGGACATTGCTAACGATTGCACCTCCACCCGCCTCAACTCCGAATTGCTCGGCAATATCGGTGGTGACCTCCTGAATGTTGACCCCAAGAATTCCGCGTCGAACCTTTCCATCCTTGATGAGTTGTTCCATCACGACTTTCGCCATATTCGAAGGAATCGCAAAACCGATGCCGATGCTCCCGCCGCCACCGCCATTTGAAAGAATCTGCGAGTTGATTCCGACGAGTTCACCGCCAACGCTAACCAGCGCACCGCCCGAATTCCCCTGGTTGATCGGAGCATCTGTTTGCAGGAAATCCTGATAGGCGCCGTCGCCGAGTCCGGTTCTTCTGCCCTTTGCGCTGATGATGCCCGCAGTCACGGTTTTCCCGATTCCGAGTGGATTGCCGATGGCGAGCACGATATCTCCAACACGCACCGCGTCGGAATCTCCAAGTTTGAGAAACGGGAAAGCATCCCCCTTGATCTTGATCACGGCCAGATCGCTCGGGGCATCGGAACCAACAACAGTCGCTTCGTATGTTTTGTTTTCGCTTGTTTCGACCGTAATCTTACGCGCGTTTTCGATCACGTGGTGATTGGTCAAAATGGTGCCGTCGGCACTTACGATTACACCTGAGCCCGCGCCGATTCTCGGCCCTTCTTCCATCGGAAAAGGAAGGCCGCCAAAACCACCGTCCTCCCGTGAGGCCTTTTTGGTGTCCAAATCGGCGGTAATCTGTACCACGGCGGGCGAAGTCTTCTCAACGATATCGGCATAGGAAGTTCTCGTTCCGTCAACCACAACCGGCGCCTGCGCGACAGGCTTGGGGTCTTTTTGCTGCCGGCCCTGTGTGACCCACTGGCATCCCCCATTTAGCGAAGCCGTAAATAAAACAATCAGGGAAACCACCGTGAAACTTTTTTTCCTGTTCAAATCCATCTGTATTACTCCAAAAAATCTTATGTAAATACTAATGCAAGACCGCGCTCCGCATAAAGCTCCCTAGGAAATTATGTTAAAAGCCAAACATCAAGCGAGCGCTAGCAGCCGAATTCGAACTACCAAACGATAATTGGGTTTCCACACAGGAATTCCGAATTCGACATAGCTGAATATACGCGAATCACGCTCGAACTGTTGCGCGAATAGCCGCCTCCGGCATCCGCCTACCGTCCGCATTCGGTACTTTTGGATTTACGCAAATGTGAAAAAGCCCCCCGAGGCGGAAATCCAAAACTGGAAATTGCGCCACCTCGGAGGGACCGATTCAATAGATTGGCTAAAGCTCAAGGCTACGGGATATCAACACCCAGATCCTTGTTGGCCAATGTAAACTGAGGATGTTTCCTTGACTTGATGAACTTCGCGGCGGTTTGCGACAAAGCCGTTACAAGCATCGGCAGCGCAATCGACGGATCGCACGGCACGTATGCCGTGACAGCGTTTTTCATCAATTTGCCAAAAATATCGACGTGATTTCCGTTTATTGAAGGAGTTCTGACTCCCAACGGCATCGCCTCGGTGCTTACTGATACCGCATATTTGTGGCCGCGCGGTTTTGAGCGCGTGATATATGAAGCGATCTCCGCCGTATTCAGCATGTCCTGGGAACCGACCGAACCCAAAGTGATGATTCCCGAGTTTCTGGTGCGTTGCGTGATAACCATCATCTCAAGCGAATCTTGCGATACGTCGAGGTTAAAGTCGATCTTTTTCTCGAATTTGCATCTCGAAATACCCACCGACAATTGCGACGAAAGGAGGTCAGGGCAATAGATCGGAACGCGAGACTTGAAGGCGGAAGTCAAAACACCGTCTTCATGCGCGATTTCGGTGAGTTCGCGACCGACCAGATGAAGGAATTCGCGCGTCGAATAACTGCGGGATTGCTCAAGCTGGTTGATGACGCTTCCGATCCATTCATCGGCTTCCTTGTACTCTTCCTGATTGGCAAGCGTGTCGCCGAGTCTTGTGATTTCGGCTTTTTCCAACTCGTCGTCATCCATGCTCGGATGTGCCTGATAGTGATTTCTACCCAACGTTTCGTGGATATCCTGAAAAATGATGTTTCCCGAAAGCACAAGAACATCGACAAACCGATTTTTGATAATGTGCGCAAGGAGGCGTCGCATTCCGGATTGGATCAGGTTTCCAGTACCGCATAGGAATACCGTAACGTTGTCATCGAGCATGTCGATCCAAATCCTGTGCGCTTCAGCCATCTGTCTGGCACCGAAGCCCGCGCCCTCCATCTTCTCAAGAAGCCCGGCGACGGAACGGTCGCGATCAATCGGTACCGGCCGTGTTGGTACCGTCAAAAACTTTGAAGCCTTAGAAACTTTCTTTACAGCCATAATTTCCCCGAAAAAATATTCTACCCAATAGTCTGAAACAAAAAACGCTATTTATATAGAAAATAGTCAAATAATTCAACAGTGGTCTCGCACTGCCCTAACAAAATCCCGTCAAATGCCGATATGAACGTGGAATGATTGCCCGGAATCTCGATTCATTCCGAAAGCCGCCGCTAGATCATCCGGGTTCAACTATCTGGTGTCGTTCCTCGTGAATGCCAACTACCGAAAAATCTGTACCTAAAAATCCTTGCGACTTCGAACGATGAGGCAAAGGCAGGTTTATCCGTAACAACCGCATTCCCGGGAGAATTCCGACACCAACGATCGGCCGTGCAGAACCAGCATCGAAGTGCTACAAACACGCTTCTTATGCTAATCCGCAAACAAGAAGACTAACACATTCCAAACTCGATTTGGCGAACTTTTTGACCAAAATAATCGGTCTGCTGCGAGACTTCCCGGCAAATGGCACGGGGCTTGCGATAAACACTGCGCGGAACAAAGCCGCACTCGCCACAATAGCTCTAACTTAAGGGAATGCAACATTTAGCGGATTCATTGGAAAGTCGATACGAGGGTATTCTGACAGCCACCGTCAAGAAGGGGTGACATCATTTGTCACTTCGGGTGCATTACCTAAGGGAGAATGGAGAACAACATGAACAAAACGGAAAAGGGTTTTTCGCTTATTGAACTGCTCCTGGTAGTCGTAATCGTAGGGCTTATAGCCGCAATTGCCGTCCCGTATCTGCAAAAGGCGGTTGGACGAGCTGAAAACGGAAATGCATATGCGTCGCTTAAGACGATGACAAAAGCCCAGCTTGCATACTTTACAAACAAGAGTCGTTACGCCCGACTCGACGAACTCAACGCTGTTGAGGGAGGCGTGCTGGGAAGGACGGAAGGCAACACGATCAAACGAGGCGTGTACACATTTGCCATGAGCCCCGCCACCCCGACGGATGGAGAACTCGCTTCGAATTTCGAAATCATCGCGACAAAGGCGGTGACGGCGAGCAATACCCCGTGTGTTTTGTCTGTTGACTCTTCGGGATTCGTCGAAGATGTCTTTAGCTATGGTTGTGTTGAATTCGGTGACTAAATGAATATCTTTAGAGATCTCGTTGAAGAGCTAAAAGAAGAGAATCTCCTTGAGGAGACAGTGATTGATCCGGTCGGAATGGAAGATGACTCCCCGGTCGCGCAACCGACACCCGACGTCCAGGGAGCGAATCTGCGTCAATCGGAAAATGTCGCTCGGCCGGCAGTGCCGCCGAGCAAGCCGAACCCGCCTCTTCCTGCTCCGCCCATGAAACCCGCCGGCGAATTCAAGTTGCCCGATCACTTGAACTCCGCACCCCAACATCCTCATGTTGATTCCGAGGCCATCAAGAACTTCTTTACCGACGAGATGACCGATGGTCCCGAAACTCCGCCGCAGGTAACTTTTGATTTCTCCGCGATAAAGCCATCCGCACCCGCAGCGGAGGCAAGCGTTGTTGCCGACGCCCCAACCGAACAGCCTTCGCGTCCGGATTTCCAGCAGATTCAGGAATTCTTTAAGGATGATCTCGAGGAATTTGCGGTAGCTGATCAAGGCGCAACCAACGAACAAATCCCGGCTTCGATTCCTTCCGTTCCGGATCCTGTTGCTTCAATTCCCCGGGTGCCACTCGCGCAAGAGCTTTCTGTTTCCGGGCTTGGCCAAATACCGCCTGCTGACGTTCATTTTGAGGATCCCTCCAGTTCCGAGGTCACGGTTGGAGAGGTGCCAATCGAAGTTTCGGAAGACATTGCGACATCAGAAGCTGAAGCAAAACCGGAAATTCCTGTAGCGTATGAACAAAAGCGCAGGACCCCGGAAGAGGAGAGGCATTTCTACAGGCAACGAGCGACCGAGGAGGTTGCCGGACTGCAATTGGTAGAACATGTTCTGACGGGCGTTGAACGGGAACAGATGAAGACCGCACCAAAGGTTTTCGATGATCTCAATGTAAAGAGAGCGCTCCACGAATTTTTGAAAATCGCCGACGATATCAATTCTCCTGAACACGCAAAGGTTGAGTTCCATTTGATGCAGGAGACCGAGAATTGGTGTTCATCGCTTTCAAGACGCGACAGGAATATCTCCGTCGCCCATCTCAGAAGGTTTTGCGAAACCACTAAGCCCAGCCTCAGCGCACAGGCACTGATTTCTTTGGCCCGGTTTTATCGCAATTCGCCCTATTCGGAATCGGTACGCGGAAAATTTGATCTGGTTTTCACAAAGCTGTTCACAAAAGAAGGCAAGAACGAAAGGCGCGAACTTATTTTCTCGAGCAAGGACCTCGTAAAACACATTCAGGAGTTGTATGCCGAATGGTCGAGCGTGCCCCTTTATTCTACCGAGGCCGATGATCCGGATCTTTTGCTTACCGCGCTAAAATTCCAAGAATTCATCGGCGAAGCGAATATTTCGGAAAGCTTTGACGAACTGGTTCGCAAAGATTTCTTCAAACGTCTGAAGGTTTTCAAAGAAAGCACCCACGAAAACTTCTTTGCACCGGTTGTTGTTGCGGCCGCGATTGAGAGCAATGTCGCTGTCGGAAACAAGTATCTCGAACTGATCGAGAAAGAACGCGAAACCGCCGAAGCGGACGATATTTCCGAAAAGTACGGATTCTCGCATGATGCCTCGGTTTCGGAGGCAACAAGCAAGACTCTCGAAATTCTCGAAATTCTCCAGGCGGAAAAAGTAGAACTTGAGGAAGAGGTTGTCGAAGCGCCAGTTCCGAAGGCTGCCAAAAAGAAAAAGAAGTCCAATCAATCGGGCGATGAGGCAGAAGAAGATGAACCCGCATTCTCGTTCTTCGGAGGTGCGAACAAGCTACTGATCGCGATAACGATTGTGATGGTAATCGCAACGGCGGTGTATTTCACGAGTTTCAGCGGGCTTTCGACGCCAGCAAAACGTGGTGATCAGTCTGCCAAGGAATTCTCTCTGGCATCAACGGGCATTGGAGAATATATTGAGTCGGCGAGGCTAAGCAGGAACACGGTCTTCGCGATCGTAAATGAATCATGGGCAGGAGTTGAGGGCGCCAAAAAGGAAGAACTCCTAAAGAACGCACTTCAATCTGGCAACGGAAAGGGCTTCTCCAAGGTTCACCTTCTCGACAGCTCCGGAAAAACAGTAGCGTACGCCGGCAAGGATCGGATAAAGGTTTACTAGAGTACCTTTCGCGCAAAAGTACCGGTGCGACCGGCAACCAATTGAGTATCTATGCCATTCGGGTAAATAGGTTGCGGGTAAGTTGCGGGTTTTGAAGCCTATCCAAACGCCTGGTAGAAACCCTGTTACATTCTCGGGCAATACTCCCCAACCGTGACATCCCACTTTCTCGAGTGATTGCTACGGGGCTATCATGCGGAAACTCCCGAGAATTCTCTCCGCTAAAAATAAATCCGGTTTGATTGGCCGCAAAACACCTGAGATCCGATGCTCCGTCCTACCATTCTTGTTTGGAATTCAAATTTCCAACACCCTTAAAATGCATTGATTGTTTAAAAATTTCAAAAAAGTTTGGTTTGCGCAACTATATGTTGCGTATCCGCTTGAAGTTGCGCCCAAGTATTGTAGTATCTTCTTTGATTCCAAATTGTAGAGGGATTCCGCTCCCCCCAAGGCAATAAAACAGGAGAGTTCAATGAACGCTAAACATGTACTCGGTTATGCTTCCGATCAGGAAGCAAGGTTCGTTTCGATTAGGTTTACAGATCTGGTCGGATCTTGGAATCACCTGACGTTTCCAATTGAGCAACTGACGGAAGATTCCTTTGAAGAAGGCTTCGGATTCGATGGTTCATCGCTTCGCGGATGGGCCGCGATCAATGAATCCGACATGTTGCTTATTCCTGATCCGACCCGTTGCTGGGTCGATCCTTTTGTGGAAGACACTACCATTTGTCTAATCGCGAATGTAGTCGATCCAATCACCAAGGAAGGTTACAGCCTAGACCCCAGATCGGTTGCGTCGAGGGCGGAGAACTACTTGAAGTTTACCGGCATCGCCGATACCGCGTTTTTCGGTCCGGAAGCCGAGTTCTTTGTCTTTGACGAAGTGACCTACCACAACGAACAGTATTCTGCGGGTTTTTCGGTCAACTCTGAGGAAGGGCATTGGAACTCTTCGAGAATTGGAGAGGAGCACAATCCGAATCTGGGATATCACATTCGCGCGAAGGAAGGATATGTACCGGTTGCGCCGACGGATACACTGATCGATCTCCGCAATCACATGACCTCCATTCTCGGCGAAGTCGGAATCCATGTTGAGTGCCATCACCACGAAGTGGCGACGGCCGGTCAGTGCGAAATCGATTTCAAGTTCTCGGATCTTTTGGTTACCGCGGACAACCTGATGTTGTTCAAAAACGTGATCAAAAACACCGCCTTCGCACACGGCAAGTCCGCGACGTTTATGCCAAAACCGCTTTATGGTGACAACGGGTCGGGCATGCACGTCCATTCATCGCTTTGGAAAGATGGTGTTCCGTTATTTGCCGGAGATGAATATGCCGGATTATCGCAAACCGCCAAATACTATATCGGCGGACTTTTGAAGCACGCCAAATCTTTGATCGCGCTCGCGGCGCCTACAACCAATTCTTACAAGCGTCTGGTGCCGGGATTTGAAGCACCTGTAAATCTGGCCTATTCGGCGAGAAACAGATCGGCCGCGGTCAGGATTCCGATGTTCTCGCAAAGTCCGAAGGCGAAGCGCATAGAGTTTAGACCACCCGATCCGTCCTGCAATCCTTATCTGACATTCGCCGCGATTCTCATGGCGGGTCTTGATGGAGTCCAGAACCGTATCGATCCGGGCGATCCGCTCGATAAGGACATTTATGATCTTCCGCCGGAAGAGCTCAAGAATGTTCCGTCGTTGCCGGGAAGCCTTGAGCAGGCTTTGAATGAGTTGGAGGCGGACCATGAGTATTTGCTCAAGGGAGATGTGTTTACAACGGAACTCATCGAGCGTTGGATAAGCTACAAGCGTTCGGCCGAAGTCGATCGTTTAAGGCTTCGACCGCATCCATTGGAATTTTCGATGTATTACGACATCTAGTACCTTCGCGGACGACCATTTGTCCGCGAAAAACCAAATTGAAAACCGGTGGCGCTTGACGCGTCACCGGTTTTATTTTGTCAGATTAATCCTGTATCTTTAGCCTATGAGATTTGGCAGAAGTTTTTTGTTTGGTACTTTGTTTTGCGCGGCGGTTGCGATGACCGGTTGTTCGTCCTGCGGCGGACCGGAACCCATGTCAAACGCGAACACTGGAAATATTTCGGGTAACGAGGTTGTAAAGCCGAAAGAGGTTCCCGCTCCGCCGGGTGCGAATTCTAACACAAATCTGGTTCCCGCCAAGGGAGTTGATGGGAATAGCAATCCAACGCTTCAACCGCCAAAGAATCTCCAGGTAATTGATACAAACAAGGCAGCCACGATGCCCGCAAAGAAATTGGCGGACAATTCAGAGGTTACCGTAAGCCAAACCAAGGAAGGCTATTTTATTGAGAGCAGGAGATTTCTGAACAATCCGCAATTGGAAAAGGTTGAGAAAATACTCAAATCTCCAAAAGACATCACCTATCGCGTACATCTTAGAACCGGAAAAGTGATCGAGGTTTCAGGTGATACCATCAAAGGCTTTAGAACGGATACGGCATCGATGATCTTGCGCGCGGTTGGAATCGAACCCGAACAACGGAAGGATCCGCGAGGTGAAAAACCCGGTGGCAATCCGATGCCAAAAGTGCCGGCAGCAAACTAAACGGATGGAGGTAACATCCATGTCTGAACACTTGCAGGTAACATGCCCATGTTGCGAAACGATTCTCGATGTCGATGTTGAAACCGGCGCTGTTATTTCTCATCAGGAAAAGGCTAAGCCGCTTTCATCTTTTGAGGATCTGAAGGACGAAATGACGCGCAAATCCGAGTTGCGGGATCAACTCTTTGCGCAAGAACAAAAGACGCAGAAAGACCGCTCCAGAATACTCGAAGAAAAGTTTCAGGAGGCCTTGAAGAAGGCGGAAGGTGCGCCCGACGAGCCCTTTAAAAATCCGTTGGATATGGATTGACTCTCTTAGCAACTGTTTACTCACTCAAATTTTATATGGAACCACAATTCGATAGCTCCGAGATTCGCGAGAAGATAATTCTTGCTCTGGATGTTTCCACGCGCGGGGAGGCGTTGGAACTCGTTCGGGAATTGGGATCGGTGGTCGGAGCATTCAAAATCGGGTTGCAGCTTTTTACAGCAGAAGGGCCATCGCTTGTACGCGAAATCGTTGACGCGGGCAACAGGGTCTTTCTCGATCTTAAATTTCACGATATTCCAAACACCGTGGCGAAAGCCTCAATCGAAGTTGCGAAACTCGGGGTGTGGATGTTCAACGTGCATGTTTCGGGCGGTAGCGAAATGATGCGCGCAACCGCTGACTCGGTGGGTGATTTTTGTACTCGAAGCGGGATCGTCAAACCCAGGATTATTGGTGTCACGGTGCTGACAAGTACGGATGACGCGACGCTTCCAGAAATTGGGCACGGAGAGAATTCAAAGGCTTTGACGTTACGATATGCGAAACTGGCCAAAGAATCGGGCCTAAATGGAATCGTATGTTCGGCGGTCGATGTCGCGTCAGTTCGGGAACGATACCAAAGCTCTGATCTTGAGATCGTGACACCGGGTATAAGACCAGTTTTTGCAACAAATGACGACCAAAAGCGTGTAGCTGAACCGTCCGCGGCGGTTAGGAATGGAAGCGATTTCCTTGTAATTGGGAGACCCATCATCGAAGCGGAAAATCGCGTTGACGCGGCCTTAAGAATAATCCGGGAGATCCAGAGCTGAGATTCAAGACTTCAAAAGTAGTAACCGGGCAAACGCCAACTCTGAAGACGATTCAGGCTTTGGTGTGTCTGGTTTTTGTCTTGGGTTTTGCGGGCTGGCTGGCCAGTGTGGCCGCGGAAGCCTTTTATCCAAGATTTGACGGGTTCAAAACGGGCGAAAAGCTGGCTTATCGGATCTCGTACAAGAACGTTCGGAATGCCGGTTTTGCGGAGATGCAGGTCGCCTCAACCGGGCTGATCGGCAAAATTTCGGCGGTTGAACTGAGGGGGAAGATCGTAACGTTCGATTTTGTCAGGGCGGTGTTTTACGACATCGACCGTGCTCGAACCGTTTTTGCTTCAACCGAGACGGGGCTCCCTTTGTACATAAAGGAGACGACGTCGTCCGCGGGGTTGCCGAAAGAAACAAACAAGAGTTTTCTCGAAACGCCGTCAACCGGCTTCGATCTGCTGACGTTGATCCACCGGGCGCGGCTAGCCGCAGGAGCCGGAAGCTTTCCTTTGGTGGAAAACGATAAGGAATTCAGTGTTGACTTCTCTCCGGGTGGCGGCGAAATCGTTAAGGTGGATGCTGGCGAGTTTGAAACGATCGCCGTGAATGTTTCGAGCGGCTATTTTTCGGAGCTCGGCATAAAATCGGTGAGGATATGGTTTGGAGTTGAGCCGTCGAGGATTCCCGTTCTCTTCGTAGTCGATACCGAGAAAGGCGAATTTCGTGCGGAGCTCAGCTCGGTTTCAAACACTCAGCCGACACCGGAATCCACGCCAACGCCGACAGCGACTCCGACTCCGCGGCCCATCATCACGCCAACCCCCACGCCGTATGTCGAGAACAGGCCATTGTCTCGCGAACTGCCGTTTGTGCTGGGAGAGAAACTCAGATACCGAGTGGATAGGGCAGGCAAGGATATCGCAACCGCCGAAATCTCCGCCGCCTCGAGAAAACAGATCAATGGTGTCGACACGCTGATTCTCGGGATGCGCATCGAAAATTCCGCAGCCGAGGCGATGATCTCGAAACAGGATTATTTAACGGCCGCCGTCGATCCGTATTCGCTTGTTCCATTTGCATCGGAAGCCAAATTTGCCGGTGCGTTTTCATGGCTCGACCAGTCTGTTACGTTTGATCAGGAATCGGCCGTGGCAAAGGCGGGAACTGCCGACGCGATCGAGATACCGGTCGGCACCCATACGCCGCTGTCATTTCTTTATGCGGTGCGCTCCTTCAACTTGCGCCCAAGCAAGGATTCGAAGAACCCCGTGAATGATACGAGGGTTTCGATGTTTTTCGGCGGCGAAGCGAGAATCGTAACGCTCAGACCGCTTGAAACCGCACGTCTCGAAATAGATGGAAGACGTTACAACGCCCAGCAGATCAATATCTTTACTGGCGATGGAACAATCGACGCGCTTCGACCAACGCTTTGGCTTGCGGTCGATTCGAAAAGGACGCCGCTGATGCTCCGTCTCGGCGAATTCAACTTTTCGATCATACGCTAGTCCGAAGAAGCCAATGAGCCTAATTCGCTGAACTTCCAGATTCTCGCCCACCGGTCGTTCTACTTCTCGCCCACCGGTCGTTCTACGCCTTCATTTCCTTTTAAAAACGCTCGTTTATTCGCGTTTCGGGAAATTCGCTTTCCAAACCAAAACCAAGCATTGCCGTATCATCCTTGGTACAAGTCGAGTTCATAAGCCATCTAACTGAAATTGAAAATTATTTTCAATTAGCTTAAAATCATTGCAGATTCTATGCGGGATCCGGTTGAGGCTTCTCCGGTTTTTCCATTTCAATTTTGAGGTTGGGATCCTGCTTTCAAGAAGCGTCCGGTTGAAGTCGTTTTGGATGTTGAGGCGCAATTCAAATATTTCGGGCGGATACCTTTGGATTCAGATTTTCAAGGGCGACGAAGAAGTGAATTTTTGATGACGGACATTACCAGAAACACAGTACCTTTGAGCGCGGTTCCGGTGGGTGTGGTGGCGGTAGTGTCAGAAGTCGTCGGATCCGGAATTATCAGCAGACGGCTGATGGAAATGGGAATCGTTCCCGGCGTGCGTGTTCGGGTAGTAAAATACGCGCCTTTTGGAGATCCGATTGAACTTCGGGTTCGGGGCTTTAATCTGGCGATTCGAAGGAGCGAGGCATCGCAGGTGACCGTCTTGATTGAAGTCGGCGAGGAAGGTCAATCGTGAGTTCCGATTCAAAAAATTCCGGAAGTGTTGCAGGCCCGATGCTTGTTGTGTTGGCCGGCAATCCAAACGCTGGCAAGACTACGCTGTTCAATGCATTGACTGGCCTTAGGCAAAAAGTCGCCAATTATCCCGGTGTTACGGTTGAGCGAAAGCAGGGCAACTGGACACGAGAAGATGGTCAGCCGGAAATCTCTCTTATTGATCTCCCGGGTCTATACAGTCTTGATGCCACGTCTTCGGATGAGGTGATTGCACGCGATGTTATTCGTGGCGAAATTGAGGGCGTGGGAAAACCCGACGTCGTGGTAGTCGTCGCCGATGCCTCGAATTTGGAAAGAAACCTATACCTCGTAACGCAATTGGCCGAGTTCGACGTTCCGGTTGTTGTCGCGCTATCAATGCTCGACATTGCGGAAAAGCGTGGGATCGTTGTAGATGCCGGCAAACTCGAAGAAATGCTCGGGATTCCTGTCGTGCGGCTCAATGTAGGCAAGAAGGCCGAGCTAGCACGGCTCCGGAACGCCGTCGTCAATGCCAGAAACTCCGGGATTGGGAAACGACTCGGGGGACTGACTTCAAATGATGACGAGATTCATCTGAGCCTTTCCGACGACAAGGCGGCGAATTCCATAATCTTCAAGCGATACGCCTTTATTTCAGACGTTTACCAGAGCGCTGTAAGCGGGGTTTCGGAGAACGACGAAAGACCCTCGGAAAAGATCGACAAGATCTTAACGCACAGGTTTTTTGGATTGGTAATCCTGATTTCGATCCTGCTTGTCGTGTTTCAAGCGATCTTTGCGTGGGCTGAAATTCCTATGGATCTTCTGGACCAGGGAGTTTCCGCTACCGGCGAGTTTGTCGGAGGAATTTTGCCTCCGGGGATGATTCACGATCTTATCGTTGACGGAATAATCGCCGGAGTCGGCGGAGTGCTTGTTTTTCTTCCGCAGATACTGCTTCTATTTCTGTTTGTTTCAATCCTCGAGGATTCGGGATACATGGCCCGGGCGGCTTTTTTGCTTGACAAGCTTATGAGCAGGTTTGGCCTTCATGGAAAGGCCTTTCTGCCACTTATGTCGAGTTTTGCGTGCGCGATTCCCGGAATCATGGCGACGCGCACCATCGAGAACAAAAGGGACCGCCTCGCAACGATTTTGATCGCGCCATTTATGAGCTGCTCGGCCCGTTTGCCGGTTTACGCGCTGATGATTGCCGCTTTCTTTTCCGGCAGGACGGTACTCGGGTTTGTCTCCTTAGGAGCGGTGCTGATGCTTGCGATGTACATGTTGGGAATCGCAACAGCGATAATCGCCGCATTTGTACTAAAACGAACGATTCTAAAATCCCCGCCTCCACCGTTTGTAATGGAACTTCCGCCGTATAGATTTCCCAATCCGAGGACGGTGTTTCAAAACATGATTTCGCGTTCGTGGCTCTTTGTTCGAAAGGCGGGAACCGTTATTTTGCTGATATCCGTGATTTTGTGGGGATTGATGTATTTTCCGCGCTATGACTCAAAGGGTGCCGGAAATGTTTCGGGCTCCGAGCAGATTGAAAACAGCTTTGCCGGCAAAATTGGAAAAACGATCGAGCCTGTGCTCAAGCCATTGGGATTCGACTGGAAGATCGGGGTTGCGATCATCGCGTCGTTCGCGGCCAGGGAGGTTTTGGTTTCCACGCTTAACATCATCTACAACGTCAGCGGAGACGACGAAGAGTCGACGACCGGTCTTGTCAACGCGATTCGAAATACAAAACGCGCGAACGGAGAACCCGTTTGGACACCATTGACGGCCCTGTCGCTGATGATCTTTTTTGTTTTGGCGATGCAATGCATGTCAACGCTTGCGATCGTAAGACGCGAGACCAACGGTTGGAGGTGGGTGATCTTCATGTTCGGATACATGACCGCGCTCGCGTATGTCGCCTCGCTTGTCACGTACCAGGGCGGCAAGCTTCTTGGTTTTGAATGACGCCCACGGCGCGGCAATTTCATCGCAAGCCGCAATAATCGGTCAACATTCGATCCTTTTATTGCCCCTTGGAATCACGTATAAACCTTCGCTCGCTTTCCGTGAGTTCCCGCAGCGAACCCTCGTCGATGTACATCATGTGCCCGGCCTCAAAATATCTGAAACTGATGTTCTTTCGGAGCACCGGATCCAAATCCAAATTTGAAATCGTGTATTCTGTGGCGAAATATGGCGTCGCCATGTCGTAATACCCTGATGCGATGAATACCTTCATGTAAGGATTCTGTTGCAACGCCTTGCGGAGAGCCGCTCCCGTGTCGGCATATCCGTTGTCCGAATTCCAGTTCCAGCGTCCGACGCCCCCGCCGAGAACGTAGTATTCAAGGTCCGACTCGAATCCAAGCTCCGAGCGCAGGTAATCGTTGATCGCAGCCGTATAGGGCGGGCGGATCGCAGTCATGCTGGGATCCGAGGACGTGTTGTCGCCACCCGCATCGTTTTCGATGCCGGTAAACCTCGAATCGAGCCTCCCCATAACCCGCCTTTGGTCCCGACCGATCTCCTTTAGAAACGAGCCGAGTTCGATGCGAAAGTTGTTTTGCAGCACATATTCCGGGCTGAGACCCGTGAAGTTTGCGTAGCGGGCTGCAAGCTCGCTTCTTTCAGCGCTTGTTAGGTTTCCGATCCTGAGCATCGACGGGCCGTAGTCCGCAACGGCAAACCGCTCGGCCTCTCTCAGCACATCGCGTAACGGTTTTGACTGCAAATTTTGAGGCAGTTTTTTATGATACCAGGCGGTCGCGGAGTAAGACGGGAGTATAAGAACCAATGGAAGATCGTTCGTATCGGCGAATCGGATAGTTTGGAAGCTCAAAACACTCGAAATCAGCGAAATCCCGTTAAAAGCGATTCCACGGTCGATCAGGTAACCCGAAAGACCCGCCGCACGGGTCGTTCCATAACTTTCACCGACGAGAAACAATGGCGACATCCATCGCTTGTTCTGCGATAGATAGAGCCGAATAAATTCACCTACCGAGGCGATATCGCCCGCAAGACTAAAAAACTTCTGATTTTTCGGATCGACCGCGCGACTGTAGCCGGTTCCGACGGGATCGATAAAAACAAGATCGGTTTCCGTCAACCATGTATGCTGATTGGTTTCAAGCTTGTATGGAGGAGGAGGCATGAAGCCGTTTGGGAGCATCTTGACTCGTTTTGGGCCTATCGCACCGAGATGCAACCATACGGACGCCGAGCCTGGTCCGCCGTTGAATGAAAAGGTTAAAGGGCGCTTTTCGTTTGTGTCGGCGGTGTAAGCGATATAAAAGATGTTCGCCTCAATCTTTCCCTCGGAATCCGTCAAAGGCATAAAGCCGGCCGTCGCAGTATAGGACAAATTTTTGCCGTCAACATTGATCGTATGCTTTGTTACCGATGTTGCGTCGTTTGAAGGGAAAAACGAAAGTAGAAAACCCAGGAAAATTGTAAGTAGCATCGCTAACTCCGAGGCAGGGACGAATGAAACGGGAGGGACCCTGCCTAATCATTCATTTCAAAACACAAAGCGGACGTCGGGCGTTGAAGCCGTTCCGTTTCAGCTACAGAATTGCTAACGTCGTTACCGCTTCCACGAACCAGCCGTTCAATTATCTGATTGCCTCGCTTACAACTGATCCGTTGACGATGGTCCCGGTGCAATGAGACGTGAACTCGAACGGGTCACCGTCAAACATCGCGAGATCCGCATCTTTGCCAACCTTTATCGAGCCGATCCGGTCCGAAAGGCCTAGAATTTCGGCGGAATTTATCGTGATCGACCTAAGCGCGTCTTCGAATCCAAGCCCGTTTCTAAGCGTTGCCGCGGCTTCGAAAAGCACGACCCGCGTTTTAGGTACGTAGGTTTCGTAGCCGCTCTGAAGCGCGAATTTGATGCCTTTTTCGCGGAGCAGCGCCGCTGTGTTCATCGATAGGCTTTCGGTTTCGCCTCCCGCGCGATACATCGTCGGATGAAGAATCACGGGAAAGCCCGACTTCTTGATTTCGTCGGCCACGAGATGGGCTTCCGACACTCCATCCAACACGATGTTGATGTTGAATTCTTTTGCGATTCGAAGCGCCGTCATGATATCTCTCGCGCGATGCGCGGTGACAAGCATAGGAATCTTGCGATCCAGAACGAGTCGCAGCGTTTCAAGCCTCAGGTCTCTGGCTTTTGCCTTCGCAGGATCATATTGCGAAGCCTTTATGAACTGTTCCCTTAGCATTGCCGCCTGTTTTGCCAGCGAACCCGGCGAACGGCCTCCCGAACGATTCGAAGCGTCCCCGATAGTCGCCGCAACCATCGCCATGGGAACCAGCGTCGCCTTGTCTACGGTGTCTCCGGTCGTTTTTGCGATCATCGTTTGCCCGGAAACAAGCGCGGCCGGAGCATGTCCGGTGTGAATCGTCGTCACTCCAAGGCTTCGAACCCAACCGATCAGCTCTTCGCGCGCGTTGTAGGCGTCGATGGCCCGCAACTCGGGTTGAATCGGAGATGAGTCTTCGATCTGCATCTGGTCATGCGGCTGGTTTAAGTAACCCGCCAAACCGATCACCGAATGTGCGTCAATCAAGCCCGGCGTCAAAACCTTTGCACTAAGGACGTTGTATCCGGCGGGAATACGGATGGAATTTGCGCTTCCGACGGCTTCAATTTTCCCATCCTTGATCAAAACGACGCCGTTTGAAATCGCGCCGCCCTCCATTGTGTAAATCTTTTCCGCCCTGATCGCGGTTTGGGCGGAGACGGTGATCAACGCGAGCAATCCGAAGCTTGCTGCCGACAAAAGGCGCCTTGCATAAACTCTCATCTTGTACATCCTTATTCGCCACCTCCAAAATCGTCGTCAAAACAGTCGATATGAATCAGCCTGTCGCTGGTCGCGCCAAATCCCCCGACGGCCGTCAGGTAGTCTTTTGGGTCGGATCTGTCAAAGACCTTTTGTCCATCCACAAACGTCATAAGAACGTTTGTGTAAACACTTAGAGGGTCTCCGGATAGGACAATAAAATCGGCATCCTTGCCGACCTCAAGCGACCCGGTTCGATCCGCGATATCGAGCATTTTCGCATTCGCCATCGTCATCGCGTAAAGCGCCTTATCCCGTGACATGCCGGCGCGAACACCAAACGCCGCGGAACGCAGAAACCAACGGGAATCGGTAATATAGTCATCGGTATGGAAACCAACCTCGGCACCCGCCTTTTCAAGCACCGCCGCGCTTTCCCATTTGATATCAGTCGTTTCAAGTTTTCCGCCCGGCGAGTCGATCATGATTATCGAAGACGGCACTCCGGCTGCAACGATCTCATCGGCGACTTTCCACGCTTCGGAAACATGCTGAAGTACGAGACGAAAGCCGAATTCTTTTTTCAAACGTAGCGCGGTAAGAATATCGTCGTGACGGTGCGTGTGGAAATGCACGACCCGCTTGCCTTCAAGCACTTCGACAAGCGCTTCCATCGAAAGATCGCGAGGGGGCATTTTGGAGGCGTCGCCGCCGGCCGCATCGATCTTGGCCTTGTATTCCTGCGCCTTTATGAATTGAACTCTTACGAGCGCCGCCGATTTTGCTCGGGTGCCCGGAAAACCGCCCGTGCCACGCATCGAGTTGGTCCCGTTTGCGAATTTGATTCCTCCCATGTACATGCCTGACTTGTCGTAAATGAGCAGGTCATCGATCGTGTTCGCACCGTCTCGAAGCTTTACATATAGCGTTTGTCCGCTATCGAGATGGCCCGAACCCGGCATGATATTGGCAACTGTGATTCCGCCGCTCTGAGCCCGCTGGATGCTTGAAGCTCGGGCATTTATCGAATCGAGCACTCTAATCTCGGGTTGAATCGGCCCCGAACTGTCGGCACCCGAGCCTTCGCCGATGTGGCTGTGCGAATCGATCAAACCCGGCATGATTACTTTTCCGGAGACATCAACCCTTGCCATTCCATTGGTCGAGGGAAGCGATTTGATATCGCCGACGCCTACTATCTTTCCATTCTCAACAAGAAGGTATCCATTCTCGATCGGTGCTCCGATGATGGGGATTATTCGCGCTCCGACGTAAGCGGTCCTCGCGGTTTGTGCACCGGCGACCTGAAATACGATCAAAAGCGACACGAAACTCAAAAGGAGTCTTTTCATATGGTGTCTCCGAATATAGAAAATCAGTTTTCTGGGAATAAGAAAAAGTCGCATTGATGGTTTCCATTGTCAATGGTTAACCGGCATTTCTTGTAAACGCGGACTTTGTCCAAATTAGAGATGTGAGGTATACGGAAAGACGGCAGCTACTGTTTCGGCTTTATCGGAATTGCCTGCCAGAGTGTTGGAACCCATAAAGCGGAAGCAAGACGCGCACCGCATTGGGCCTGAATTCTGATTGGGCAATTCGACAAGTTGTCAGTTTATGGGAAGCCTTACAGTGAATCGCGTCCCGTGCGAATCAAGTCTTTGAACTTCGATGGTGCCGCCATGCGCGGTAACGATACCGTAGCAAACAGCGAGACCCAATCCGGTTCCCGAAGTGCTTTGCTTGGTTGAGAAGAACGGATCGAAAATCTTACCAAGGTCTTCGTCGGATATCCCATCCCCGGAGTCTTCAACGATCACTATCGCTTCATCGTTTTCAAATGTCGAAGCAATTCGAATTCCGCCTCCGGCTTCCACCGCGTCCCGAGCGTTCAAAAGGAGATTGAAAACCACCTGCTGCAATTGGTCGGCGTCGGCCATTACCTCTGGAAGACCTTCATCGAGCGATTGGGTCACCTCAAGTGTCTTGAAGGTTCCATCAAATCGCGCGAATCTTACGGCGTCTTCGATTATTCGATTTATCGAAACGGGCTTTCTGGCGGCCGGGCGGACCCGGCCAAACTCCATCATATCTTGCGTAACCCGCTTGATCCTATCGATCTGCGAGGCAATCAAATCCAGGCGTTCCCGGGCGGATCCATCAAGGCCTTGATTCGACTGAAGAAGCTGGATAAGAGAAGAAATCGAGGCCAACGGATTATTTACCTCATGTGCGACACCCGCCGCGAGTGTTCCCATGGCGGCGAGTTTTTCGGTTCGAATCAGCTTTTCATTGAGGAGCTTCATCGCTTCGATATCGGCCGCCATCTTCCTGCTCATTTCGTTAAAGGAGCTTGCCAGCACTCCGATTTCGTCATTGCTTTTTCGCATCTCAACTTCGGTGCCATAGCTACCTTCGGTTACACGCACGGCGGCCAGTGTGATCCTTTCGAGCGGGCGTGAAATTGTCCGCACTACCAGCAGCAATAGAATCAGGTTCGGCACCAAAGCGGAGATCAGGCTAAACGTAAGATACCGCCTCCAGGCTTCAAAACTATGATCTTGAAACGACCACCAAACGATCGGAATCTGGAAAGCGACAAAACTAATTATCGCCACCGAGGCGATGCTTAGCGCAACCTTGTATGTGAGTGGAAAAAGACGAAATTGATCAAGAGCGGTTTGAATGGAAAAAAGTCGGAAATTGGAGATCGCGTAGGCATAGATCACGACTCCCGGCAATACAAACACCGCGCTCAGCGGAAGCAAATCATAAACTCCCAAGAACGGGAGTGCGATATTCGCCAGCGTCTTCAAAAATACTGTTACGGAGAGGGCCCAAATTATGGCGCCGATCTGCTGTCTTCGTTGCGGATTCAAAGCGCCACGATACTTTCGCACCAGAATCCAGGCGCCGTAGCCAAATACCAGATACACGTAAACTACAAAAACGTAAGCCAGAAACGAAAGTTCTATTTGAAACTCGCCGTTTAGGACCTCAACCCGTTTCCACAAAAGCCCGGCGAATGCGGTCGGAACCAAAACCGCACCCGGCGCGAAAACCACAGCCAATTTCCTATAATTGATCTTGTCGTCGTCAGGAAAGACCTCTGCAAAAACTACGAGCGCCGCCTGCATCATCACCGAGATGGCAAAACTTGAGGCTGCCCATAACGGTGTCGAGACTCCCGCCGAAGGGAAGTTCCAAAAGACGAGATCTTTAACCGTCCAAAGCGCCAGAAATGAAAGAAAGAGGGCGAATGTCTGATTGGCGCGATTGCGAGGATCGGCAACAAATACATAAAAGCCAAGCAGAACCAGCAGGAAAAGGGAAAAGAGATGTAGAAGCAAGAGCATTCAGAAACGCCTCAAACATGCGGATTTTACAACGCGTCCAATCGGAAAAATCAGTCGAAAACCGAACAAAGGCATCTCGACAAGTCTTCAACCACTGCCACCGATCGCTTTTGGATTCGAACACCGAAACCGGATCAAGACTGGTACTAATCGCTAAATGCCGTCATTAACAGCATACAGCAAGGTCGTTCGAATAACATTGTAAACGGAGATTCCTTCAGGTGTTGCTGACTCGAAAAACACGTGCTTCCCATTAAGAAAATCGAAAATTTCCCGAAACGAAAAATTCGTCCGGCAAGTTCTGAACACGAAATTAACAAGAATGTGACTCATCTGTAAGAATTTTGTAACACTTCCTAACGTATTGTTGCTTTGCTATGAACAAAATTTTAACGCTTTTCATTTTTGTGGTCTCGCTTCAGGTAGTCGCCTTTGCTCAGGAACCGAATGAAGGAGATATCCAAGTCTGGAATGAAACAAAGGTCTACTTCCTGCCATATTCAAAAGATATCAAGGGCAAAAAGACCGAAATCTTCTCGCCTCATTTTATCGGCAATCTTCGTGTTGGCCAGGATGTCCGTCATTTTGTAAGCGAGAGGGTGGGATTTGGCGCTGATATCAGATTGAACGATTATTTCAAGTTCACGCCAAGCTACTTGTATATAGCCGAGCAGGCGACCAAGAACGCCAAAAGTTTTGAGCATCGCCTCAGGTTTGATCTGACAGGGACAAAGAAGTTCGGAAACTGGAGTTTCTCGGATCGCAACCGAATCGAGCATAGAATCCGCAATTCCAAAGCCGACTCCACCCGTTATAGAAACAAAGCAAAGCTCGCCTATACGTTCAAAAATTCCGATAAAAAGGAAATCGTGACTCCGTTCGTTGCAGACGAGCCCTTTTACGATTTTTCGAAGAAAGAATGGTCGAGAAACGAATTTTCCGCCGGGGTAGGGAAGAAACTCACCTCCAACTTCTCCGCCGAGTTCTTTTACATGCTTCAATCAAACACGGGAAACACCCTTAAAAGAGTGAATATCGTTGGAGCGAATTTCAAAATATCGCTTAAATAGGCGGCAACAACAAAATCGTTCGAAGTGATTTTGGGGACCAACATTTAGGTCCCCTTTTCAAATCGTGGCTTCTAAAGACCGAGGACGAAAGCTGCAATCGCCAAAGTCGGTCCGACAACCAGCGGTAGAAAGTGAGCGGTGCGAAGCTGTCGCGAATCGCCCGTGAGCTCGTATCCAACCCCGAAAACCGCGAGCGAAATCGCACCGACGATCGCTCCAATCGCGCCGCCAAAAACGCTTCCGATTCCAAAAATCGGCAACCCGCCGATTCCGCCGGAAATCAACCCCCACAGCCCGCCTACACCCGCAAACAACGGTATTTTCACCCAATGGGAAGTTTCCTCGGAGACTTTCGCCACCATCCGCGAAAAATACGGAGCTGTCTTATATCCGATGAACGACGACAGCAGTACACCCGCCGCAAAAATGAAGAGTAAAAGCCCCGGTCCGGAATCCATTGAAATGCGGAGAATTATCGCCGCACCGGGCAATGCGGCACAGAGCAAGCCGAGAAACTGCATCGCCCGAGAGAGCGAAATTGTATTCGCTTGCGGGGAAAGGGCATACTTGCTTCGCTGCCGGTGCTGCGCTTCGAGTTTCAACTCCTCGTTGAGGCTTTCGTAGTATCTAATACGCTCGAAGACTTCAGAATCGTAAGACTTAACCTCGGTATTCTCATTCAACTTTGCTGTACTCGTCACCATTGCCGGCCTCCTTTCTGATTTGCAAATCACGCCGCTTCCACAATTTTCGAACGCTTGGACGAATCGTTTTTTGCCGTGTTTTTCGATTCCGATTCCGAATTCGTATCGGGCACCTCGGCAATCCCGGCCGCCGTACGGTGGTCCCCTACGGATAGAAAGACGTCGATCGCCGCTTTACGAGCCGATTCCTTATCGGCGGTGCCTTCGAAGATCCTAAGGAAGTATTCTGAAATCTCATCGGCAGTTTGTATGCGATGCCTGTTCAGTCGCTCACGGTTGCGTCGTGTATGGCATTTCTGTTGAATCTCGGTCGCCGACGGCACGAGGTTATCGATAAAGGACTGTCTCCTGTCTTCCGAATTCGAAAAGGAGGCCGCGGTGAGTCCGAAATAGCGGTCCGAAATCTCTCTCCATTCGTAAACCGATTCCCCCGCAGACACTACGTGGCCCTCGAATGACCTTTGCAAATCCAAAAACTCTTTTTCGAGACGCAACCGATTTCGGCGTATTCGAGTCAAGTCAACGAAATTTCGGGCGGCCGCAAGCTTTCGCAAAACGGAAGGAATCAGAACCGGCCATGCCAAGAAAGCGAAGATGAAATCCGTCGAACGGGATCCGGTTTCTGAGGAGAAAAGGGTATTGGCAGCAAAAGCAGCACCGACCGCAAAATAGACAATCAAAATATCAGAAAGGTTTAACACGCCTTTATGGCTGGCAAACTGCGTGCCACCAGGTGCGATTGGCAAACGCGAAATCAATTTCACATTTGACGCAAGCGCGTATCGCTTTTATAATTAATTTCTTACTTGCCTTCCGCATTTCTCCGAACACGGAATCGAGCTCCCTCACCCGGGTTGCCGAAGACGATCAGGATCAATGAAATAGGACGTTTTCCGAATGGGCTTTAAGTCCTTTGGTTTTATTTTCGCCAATTGCACCCTGCGGAAAAAAGGGCAATTCATTTTATTTCCGGGTGGAAAAGTTTTTGTTGCGGGAAAAAAGACTGCAACCTTTGATACCCAATGTCGTTCTAAAAATTAGCACTCCGCAATTTCCTGTCTGACTTGATTTGCAATTTGCAAATCTCGCTTTTGCAAAAAAGCTGAAAAGATAACGTCAAAAGCTGTCCGACGAGAAAAATCCATAAATAGGAACCATTCATAATTGCGGACCGATAATACCTAATAGTCATACATACAAGGGGAATCATTCATGAGCAAATCCAAGATAAAAGTAATAAAGAAAAGCGAGGTCGTTGAAAAGAAACCTGTCGCAAGGACCAAAAAGAAGAAGCAGGAGATGGCAAAGGAAATAGTCACCAATGTCTCGAGTTGGGTCAATGAGTTTCAGAAAAGAAAACGCGACGAAACCAAAAGAGGGTTCGAAGAACTTTTCGCAGGCGGACCGCAAAACGCGTCTTCATAGTGATCGATGCGATTTGAAGTTTTAACGGTGGCCGATTGGCCGCCGTTTTTCATTGTGCGCCCGGCAGGGCGCGCTCACTTGGAGGTGAAAGTCCTCTACAGACCCGGCAGGGGGAACTGTTAGCGGAACGGCAAGGTTAACATCGCGAGGTGTTGGCTGAAGGAAGCCGAAGGCAAAACGCTGGCTCGACGAACAGAAATCGCATATTAGGCGGTCGTGCCGGATGAGGAGGCAATTATCTCCAAAGTCCGATACCTGTACGGAAGGCACGGTCGTAGATGCGGCGGGCATAAGCGGGAAGGTGGGCGCGCATTACCCGGGGAGATCTCCGAAAACCGGAAGCGGGAGACGGAGAAGTCAGCAGAGGTCATAGTAGTCCGCAAAGCAACGGGACAAAGGACCGAACCTGGAGACAAGACTTATGGAACCAATGTCAGCGGAACGGAAGGAAGAGGCAGAAGCCCGGGCTGGGATGCTCGGGACTCGTCGGGAAAGGAACGTTCGGAAAACGGGAGGACAGCGATGAGCGCAGCAAGCCGTACGGGGGGCAATGGGAACAAGAGTCACGAGCGGACTGGTTTGATGGAACAGATAGTCAGCCGCGAGAACATGATCAGAGCGTACGAAAGGGTGGTGAGGAACAAGGGAGCGGCGGGAGTAGATGGCCTGTCGGTTACGGAACTGAAAGACCACCTGAAAACGAACTGGCCGGACATCAGGGAGAGACTGCTGAAGGACGAGTACCATCCGCAGGCGGTAAGAAAGGTATCGATTCCGAAGCCGAACGGCGGGGAAAGGATACTGGGAATACCGACTGTGATGGATCGGCTCATCCAGCAGGCGATACAGCAGGTCTTGAGTCCCATGTACGACCCCGGCTTCTCGGAAAGCAGTTACGGATTCCGTCCAAACCGCAGCGCAAAGCAGGCGGTCAAAGCGGCACGGGATCACATGCGAAGGGGGAACCGCTGGGTGGTGGACATGGACTTGAGCAAGTTCTTTGACGAAGTGAACCATGAAAGATTGCTTGCGAGGTTGCGGAGGGAAATCAGCGACCGGCGGGTAATCCACCTGATCGACAGATATCTGCGGGCGGGGATGATGGCGGGCGGAGTCGAGGAAACGCGCAGAAAGGGCACACCGCAGGGGAGTCCGCTGTCTCCGCTCCTGTCCAACATCGTCCTCGACGAACTGGACAAGGAGCTGGAGAAAAGGGGGCATGCGTTTGTCCGCTACGCCGACGACTTCCAAATATACGTTGGAACGGAACGATCGGCGGAGCGGGTGCGAACGAGCCTGACGGGCTTTATTGAAAAGAAGCTCAGGCTGAAGGTCAATCAAGACAAAAGTGCCATCGCAAGACCGTGGAAAAGGAGTTTCCTCGGCTACGGCTTCACGTCTCACAAGGAGACGAGGATAACAGTGGCAAAGGAAAGCCTCAAGCGGTTCAAGCAAAAGGTGAAGGAAAAGATGCGAAGTGGAAGGGGGCGAAACCTGAAGAAGTTTATTGCGAACGATCTCAACCCGCTTCTCAGAGGATGGATGATCTATTTCTCGGAGAGCGAGGTCAAGGGGTTCACGACAGACCTCGACGGCTGGATCAGGAGGCATTTGAGGAAAATCAAATGGCGCCAGATGAAACGCAACTGGACACGCAAGCAAAACCTGATGAAACGCGGACTCTCGGAAGAGCAGGCCGTCCGATCAGCCTTCAACCAGCGCGGAGCTTGGTGGAATGCCGGAGCAAGGCACATGAACTTTGCCTACCCCGGCAGATACTTTGATGCACTTGATCTCGTGAGACTATCGACCATCCACAGTCGGTACCATCTATAAATTGTCTCCGGGAACCGCCGTATACGGAACCGTACGTACGGTGGTGTGAGAGGGGGAGGGGGAAACTTATCCCCCTACTCGATTGAGATTTTAAACTCTTTTGAAAAGGCTTTACTATTGGAACGTATTCATACGGATTTGCGAGTCTTTCAAACCTGAGCTTGTAGTAGCATAGGGCATTTGGGGAAAAGCATTCCGAAACCTTTTCGCCCCCAAGCATCATTTATGGAAACAAGAGTAATCGTTACCGGCGCCACCTCGGGTATTGGAAACGCGGTAGTTCGACAGTATCTAAGAGCGGGGGCGCGGATCGCCGCCTTCGGGCGCGATCGCGAGGCATTGATGGAAGTCGCGTCGCTTGCTGATGAGAGTGTGCTTAGAACATTTGCTTGTGATTTGGCCTCGGGATCAGAATGGGAATCGGTAATGTCTGAGGCTTGCGGATGGCTTGGAGAGGTCGATGTTCTGGTCAACTCCGCCGGTATCATCGCGAATGGTACGATCGAAAACACCGGCGATTCCGATTGGGATCGGATGATCTCGGTCAATTTAACTTCGGTGTTCAAGGTCACGAAGTTCGTTGTCGCCCGTATGCGTCGTCCCGGGGGCGCGGTTGTTAATGTGTCAAGCGTTGCCGGCACACGTGCCTTCCCAAATGTGCTCGCTTATTGCGTTTCGAAGGCCGGGGTGGATCAGTTGACGAGGTGTTCCGCGCTTGAACTTGCTGAAGCGGGGATAAGGGTAAATGCGGTGAACCCGGGAGTTGTGGTTTCAAATCTGCATCGCAGAAGCGGGATGGACGAAGGAACTTATTCCGGATTTCTGGAGCATTCAAAGACCACTCACCCGCTAGGTAGGGTTGGAAATCCGGACGAAATAGCTGATCTGATTTGTTTTCTCGCGTCTGAAAAGGCCGGTTGGATTACCGGTGAGACGGTCGCGATCGATGGAGGCAGGGGGCAAACCTGTGCGCGCTAGCGTCGCTTTTTATGAAGATTCAATTGCTTCCCAGTACCATCGAAAACGGCATCGTCGTAAATCGGCAGCATTTGGCGTGCTTTGTTTTGGACGGAAAAATCGCGATTGATGCCGGAAGCCTCTCTGTTGCCGGAAGTGAAGAGATCCGTTCGAAGGTGCGCGACGTGGTATTGACGCACGCCCATTTGGACCACATTGCCGGACTCCCGTTGTTTATCGATGATTTGTTTCCGAGTTTGAGTTCTCCCGTGAGGGTCCATGCGACGGCCGAAGTGCTCGATGTTTTGCGCGAGCATGTGTTCAATTGGAAGGTGTTTCCCGATTTTTCGGAAATTCAAAACGAGTTTGGTCCCGTTTTGGAGTACCGTGAAGTTGAGGTTTTCAGGGAGTTTGCCGTCGGCGAATTTCAGTTTACCGCGATTCCGGTAAACCATAAGGTGCCCTCTTATGGTTACTTGGTGAGGAAGGAGGGCGTCGCGTTTGCCATTTCAGGCGACACTGCCGAAACGGATGACTTTTGGACGCATCTGAACGGTGTCTCAAATTTGCGGGCCGTTTTGATCGAGTGTGCGTTTCCGGATGAGATGAGCCATCTTGCCGAAGTATCGCACCACCTTACACCAAAGAGGTTAAATGACGAGCTTGCCAAACTCTTGAACGAGGATTGCTCGATTTATATCGTAAATATCAAGCCCTTTTACAGGGAAACTACGATCGGCGAAATCAGGCGTTTGCGAATTCCAAACCTCAGGATATTCGATTCCGGTGAAACGATTGAAGTTTGAATTCGGTCGTTTTCCGATATTTGAAGCGTCGGTCCGAATGTGACGCTTTGCCCCCAGAAAAACTTGAATCTCGTGAATCAGGATTGGTTGCGCATCTTCCTGCAGAGAATTCGTTCGTCCGATGTCTTCAATTCGAGTGGTTAGGCGGCTAAGCAGACTTATGGGCGTTACCGTACATTTTGAGGGTGCCCTTTCGGGAGAGAAGGCATTCGTTCGAGTAGTCGAACTCGCTAAGAAATTTGCGTCAGAGCGTAACTGGGAGACGTCGCTGATCGACGAGACTAACGCCAAGTTGCAACGTGTTCGTGGCGAAGAGGACTGGGATTACGAGGGTCCGACGCGTGGAATCGCGCTTCAACCTCATCCGAATTGCGACCCCCTACGGCTCGAGTTCGATTCCGAACTGTACATTCAGGAGTTTTGTAAGACGCAGTTCGCTCCACTACGCGTACACGTTGAAATTGTCGAGCTTCTGCGCAGCATTCGACCGGAGTTCCACAGCCTCAGTGTCGAGGACGAGGGGGAATACTGGGACACCGAAGACGAGTCTCGGCTTGAGGGGCATTTGAGCGCATGCTTCGACGCGCTCGATGAGCATCTTGAACGCGATCCAAACCTCATGGGGCCCGTTCGTGCGCCGAGCGGGCGCATATTGGACTTGGTAACCCGTCGTTAGGTCGCCGCCTAACAAATCGCTGGAGCGGACCGGGATGCATAAAGTGCCAAGAACGAAACGTCGACGTGCGGCCGCTCAGCTCAGACGTTGAACGTCGTTCGGGCACGGGAATGCGTTTTCGGTCGAGCGCGGGATTGAGGACGCCGTGAGTGCCCGAATTATGATAATGACGGCATGGTGGTCTCGAATGGGTTAATGCATAAATCGAAGTTCATCAATCAGTTGCATCCGGCCAATTCGCAATCTGATAATTGCCGGAGATAGCTTGCAAAAGAGAGTGCTGGTAAGGTAGAAATTCATGTTGGCGCAACATTGGTGTCTTTTTAATTAACGATTTCTTTGAAGAAGGGAAAGTTGGGAACCAGACAAAAGAGCGTGTCGCTTTCGAATCGAAGCCGAATTGGTCAAAATGGTGTGCCGCGATTGGCCCGAAGGCCATTTTGGGCCGGCGCCTTGCGATACTACTTTCTGAGCTTTGCCATCGCGTTTACCTTGTTCTTTGTAGTTTGGGCACTGCTTTTTGATTCTGGCGAATCGGCGCCATATTTGCCGGCGGGAATGATCGCTGGGTTGTTCCTGATCGCTGCCGTTGTTTTGCGGGAAATCCTTTTGGGTCGAGCTCGACGGGAACGATTTGAGGCGCAGTTGCGATTGGAAGAAAACCTCAGAGCAGTGTCGTCGATGTCCGGTGCAAAGCGGGCCAAGCTCTCGATTCGCAGAAACGACGCGATGCTTGAAAAGATTTTTAAATTTTCGGAAGCATCCAGAGCGTTGAACGGCGCACCTGATGGTCATTGGGAGACCTTTGTACTTTGCGACAGCTATCTGCGGATGACGAAGGATGAGATCGAAAGAACGAGCTTGAATTCTCCGCGTCTTCCAGCCATCAACAAGGGCCGAAGGAAAGTAAAGCGCCTTCACAGGCATCATTTGATACAATGGGCGCGTACGAAATCAGGGCAGCTGATGACGACCGCTTCAAGCGTTGAACGCGGTTTTGCGGATCGAATTGGTGCAACGGAATCCGCGGCGGAAAGTCTCAAGCGGGCTTTGGAATTTTATCCGAGAGAAAAAGAGCTTCAGGATTCGTTGGAAGCGGTTGGCGAGTTCGGAGCATCGCTTAGGATCTCTCACAAGTTGGAACAGGCAAACAGGGCCTCTCAGCGCGGTGATAGGAAACGGGCTTATTCTATTTACAGGGACGCGCTTCAAACGCTGCAAAGGGAATCGTTGTCGAAACAGGACAAGAACCTGATAGCTGAGAGCATTCATGCCGAATTGTTAAAACTCCAGAATCATGCCGATTAGAGGGCTTTGGTTCGTTCTCTCATTATGATCAGTCAAAGATGTCCAAGATGTAGCAGCCACCGAATTCGGCGCGGCTATCGCAAGACACCCTTTTATATGAAGATGATCGGGCGGTATTACTTGCTTTGCGATGGGTGTAACTGGGAATTCACTGGATTTGCAGTGCCTGGAACGGTTGGCGTCAAGACACCAAAAAGAAAAAGGAAAAGCGATCTGCCTGAGCAAAATGCTTCCCTTGATACGTCCGGCCGAGGCGTTGGCGAAGATCAACCGAAAAGGAAAAAGGTTAAGGTTCGGGTTTCATGAGATGGCGAGACTGCATTTAAGATTTTTGATGTCGGCGCTCGTTGTTCTCGCAGCTGTTGGATCGGTCGTACCTCAAATTGCCAAAAACTCAAATCCCGTTGAAACCGCAATCGAAAAACCGGCAAAGCCGCTCTTTGCCGCGCTTGATGAACTGATACATTATGGCGACCTGATTGATGTCGATGTCGTCGGGTCAACCGAATACGATTGGCGGGGCAAGATCTCTCCGGAGGGCTATTTGTCTGGGTTGAGTTTTACCGAATCACCCGTTTTCGCGCTCTGCAAAACCGGAGATGAGGTCGCCAGAGAAATTGCCGGCCACTACTCAAAATTCCTAAAAGATCCGGAAGTGAGGGTGCAAATCCTTGATCGTTCGGAAAGGCCCTATGCGGTTTTGTATGGGGCGGTAAAGCTCCCGCAGAGATTTCATCTCTTGCGTGGAACAGATCTCCGCGAATTGATCGTTTTGTCGGGTGGCTTTTCAGAAAATACCGGCGGGCTGATTCAGATTTTGCGACAGCCCCAGGCGGCATGCGTTGGGATTGACGGCGTTCCGGTTGGAGCTTCCGGTGGGCCGGTTGCGACTTCGATGGACTCGCAGTTCTTGTCGATACGGATAGATGAACTGCTAAAAGGAGGGGCCGAGAGCAATCCTTCGATCCAATACGGAGACGTTATTACGGTAACCTCCGCAAGGCCGTTCTTTGTTACCGGTGCGGGTTCACGTCCCGGCAAATATCCGATGTCCGAAGGCATGAATGTGGCCCGCGCTCTGGAAATGTCGGGTGTCTCGATCGGTTCGAAGCAGAGGGTTTCAGTTAGGGTTTTTCGACGGGAAGGGAGTTCGACAAAGGTAGTCGAAGTCATTTCCGATGGCAAGGAAATCGCCGATCCCGCTACGGTAGCAGTTGGGGATTATGATATAGTCGAAGTTTTTAACGGCGCGAAAACTGCGGGAAGGTATCCGCCTCCGCTCCTTGCCAGCGATGAAGATTCGCAAAAAATCGAGGAATTGCCGGTTAGAATAATCGAATAAACCAAATTTTTAAGGGAATGCCCCAGGTTTTGGGGCTCGAAAACAACTTTTATGGCTAAGAAAGCTTCAAAATACAGCAGACGGACTATCGCATTGTTTTGGTGTGGGGTTGTGGCGGTGGTGATTGCCGCACTCATCTATTTTGAACAGATCCCGATTCTTTACGCGTTGGCTACGATAGCGCTTGTCGTTCTATTGCTCGTCGTTAGTTTTGCCAATCTTGAGCAGGTTGGGAACGACAACGATGCGGCCTTTGGAGACGGAAACGGTTAGAACATTTTGTTTGGTTTTTCAAGAAAATTCGCGGTGGCTTTGTTGCTCCTGGTTGCTTTGTCAGGATCGACGTTCGCTGCGAATTTGTCTTTGACCGGTGATAATTCCGAAAAGAAATTGAAATGGCGGGATCGCTCGATCACGTTTTACATATCCGAAAGTATTCTCAACTCACCAGCGGTCGACGTTCCCAGGGAACGGATTGATTCTCTTATCCGCAGCAGCATAGAAAAGTGGGCAAGCGAGGCCGGGATCACCGTCAAGTTTGCCTATACCAAAGACACTGATGTAAGTGGCGCGAAATCGGGTGGCGACGGGGTTTCGATTGTAACCGCCGCGCCGACCTCGACAAACATACTTATGTTTGGAAGCCGCGCTTCATCGGTTTCGGCGTTAACCCGCGTGTTTTTCGGTGCCAATGGCGAGATCACGGAAGCAGACATCGTTCTGAATCCGACGGTTCGATTTGGAACCGACGGAAGCCGAGGCGCTTTTGATCTTGAAGGTACGCTTACCCATGAGGCCGGGCATGCGTTCGGGCTCGGACACAGTAGAATTTTCGGCGCGACGATGCACTCGCATCAGGGAAGGAACGGAACGTTCAACCTCCCGTTCAGTTATTCCCGCAGCCTTTCAGAAAGCGACAAATATGAAATTCACGCTCGTTATGCCGACAATGACGCAGCGATAGATGAAGGAAAGCTGAATTTCCCGAAAGGAAAGGGCGCGTCAGCCGGTTTTGTATGGCTCGAGCGGGCCGAAGATGGTGCTGTTGTGGCAGCGGCACCAATTGGATCCGATGGTGCGTTTGAGTTTTCGGATGTCGGGCCTGGCGAGTATTTTCTTTCAGCCTCCGGAACCGCCGGAGGAGAGAAGTTTCTGATTCGGGACGAGTATTTTCCAACGGATTCGGCAAAACCGCTTGAATTTACGGTAGGTGCGGAAGATTTCGGAACGTCCGAGCTAAAGTTCGGATTCAACTCGCAGTTGGCGGAGTTAGCCGTTCCCCTTGAAAAAAACAAATTGTATTCGGTTTATTTTGCGGTCCCGGCCTCTGTGAAGGGGGATGTTTCCTTGGAGAGCGGTTCTCCCTACATTTTTATCGAGAAAGATTCCGTTTCGCTTCAATATTCCCGCTCAGGAATTGATGTTTATTCGGCCGATGTCTTTGTTTCTCCACGTGTCGCCGATGGTGACTATTCGTTGCGAGTGTTTGCTGACGATAACTTAATCGGTATCGGTTGCGGTGTAATCACGATCGATTCGGTCGCAAACCCCTGGTCCAAAATGATTTTTTAGTGGATCCTCGTTTTCACAAAACGCAGTGTGCTCATCAGCAATCAATTGCATCCTTAATAATTAAATCCTCAAGAATCTTGTTGTACTTGTCCGCTCCCATTTCCGACCGTTTTAACAACGGCTTGGAAATGTGAACGTTCATTTGTTTTATATTCAACAAGCCGGGCCATTTGCCCAATAAGTCTTTTGGTTTCGATTCGAATCCTCGAAGGCCTTTAGTTTCATTCTTACGAGAGACTCTTTTCGTGATCTTCAGAGTAATCGTTCAGGATCGGGAAATACTGGGTTAATAAGTGCAGGTACTGGAGTTAAGAGAAAAATAGGACGGACATTTACCATTTGGTTGTTGATATTTTCATAGTTGGCCGCATTTGCAATGAAGGAGTATTCGTGTAAAATTGTAACGTTCACCTCCCCGGTGAACACTTGGTCACGAGGGGTGAGGACTTGTGACCTATGGGCGACGGTGTGGGAGACGTCGCCCTCTAAATTTTAAAAGCCCGGTCATGGCGACCGGGCTTTTAAAATTCGTGGCAATTCCCCTGAATTATCTGGATTTCAGAAAACATGACCTGCAAAGCACCGGCCTGCCTTGCGAGGGAAAGAAGGGAACCGTGGTTTCGCTTCCGCATTGATCACAGTTCACCGCGACCTCAATCTTGCTCGAAGCACTGAATTTTGAGGCCGCCTCAATGCGGTCGTTTTTGGCTTTTTTGCAATCCCGACACCGCTTGGGCTCGTGTTTCAGGCCTTTGTCCCGGAAGAACTCCTGTTCGCCTGATGTCCACACAAAATCGTTGCCGCAGTCGATGCAGCGAATTTCCAAATCCGCAAATCCTGAGTCGGACGAATTATCCGGCGCGTCCGTTTTATCTTTGAAATCTGACATTCATCGAATTCGCCCGCTATTATCGATGCCCCAATCGTTTTGGCAGGCTTATAAGGAATTCCGAAAAACGGTATAATCAAAGTTCTATTCAGTCAAGTAAATCGGATCGGGAATTCAACCCCTTTTCGACAGATTCGCATTGGTCAGGTCATCGGCCGATAGAATCAGATCCTGTTGGGGGACGTTTCGATTTCTCTCCATTTTATCGATGGGCCTTGAGCGATCGATTATGAATTGGAAGCAGCACCTGCTTCGATTTTTCGGGGATCGGGTCGCGAAACGCCTATTTTGGCGTGTGATTTAACGGTTGGCATAATACTGAGATAGTCGGCCGATATTTTGGTTTGTTTATGAAGATTTTGATAGTCGGATCGGGCGGGCGCGAACACGCGCTTGCCTGGAGTTTCAAAAGACACGACGATTCGCGCGAGGTGTTTTGTGCGAATGGAAACGCCGGAATTTCGGAGATTGCAGAGTGCGTTCCAATCAAACCGGACGATATCGGTGGCTTGGTTGAGTTCGCAACAAGTTCGGAAATCGATCTGACTTTTGTCGGTGGTGAATCCTCGCTCGCCCTTGGCATCGTCGATGAATTCGAGACGCGCGGACTCAAAATCGTCGGGCCAACGCAAAAAGCCGCCCGACTTGAAGCGAGTAAAAGCTTTGCCAAGGAATTTATGATCCGTCACCGTATCCCTACGGCGGCCTACGAATCCGTCGCTTCGGTGGATGGAGGAAAAGAAGCGATCGGAAGCGGAAAGTTCGGTGACGAAAACGCGACTTACGTGCTGAAGGCCGACGGATTGGCCGCGGGAAAGGGAGTCGTGCTGGCGCAGGGACGGCAGAAGGCGCTTGAAACTCTTGAGGCAATGTTTCGCGGTGAAGTCGTTTCCGAGGAGGCCTGCAACAGAGTCGTGATTGAGGAATGTTTGACGGGTAAAGAGGTCTCGGTTCTGGCGTTTGTTGATGGGGTCTCTTACAAATTGATGCCGCCAACCAGGGATCACAAACGGATCGGTGAGAAAGATACGGGTGAAAACACGGGTGGAATGGGAACCATATGCGATGATTCCTTTCTTTCAAAGGAACAGGTTTCCTTTATCAAAGACGCGATCATTCGGCCGACGATCGAGGGCGCTTCGGAAGAAGGTTTTCCAATTAAGGGAATACTTTTTGTTGGTTTGATGTTAACCGAGGGAGGCCCAAAGGTTCTTGAGTACAATATGAGGTTTGGCGATCCTGAAACGCAATCGGTGCTTGTGCGGTTGGAATCGGATCTGCTTTCGATTTCTGAATCGATCGCCTCTGGAACTTTGTCTGAAACCGAAGTCACGTTTTCCGATGGTGTTTCTGCCTGCGTGATTGTCTCATCCGAAAATTACCCGAAGACTCCCCGAACGGGAGACCGGATCAAAGGCCTCGCGGAGGCCGGCGCAATGGAGAACGTGGTCGTCTTTCATTCCGGCACCGCTTTTGATTCGGAAAATGAAATTGTGACGTCGGGAGGAAGGGTGCTGGGAGTGACGGCGAAGGGATCGACGGATTCCTCGGCGCTTCATAGGGTGTACAAGGCGATCAACAAGATCGAGTGGGAAGGCATGTATTTTCGAAGGGATATCGGTCGGAGTTAACACCGGATGGTTGATAAGCGATACAAATACTACGATCTAATCATGGTGGTGTTCGTCACCGTCCTGCTTTGCTCAAATCTGATCGGAGTTCATAAGGTCTCCTATGTTTCGATTCCTTTTTACGGGCAGTTCGCGTTCGGCGCCGGTGTTTTGTTTTTCCCCATTAGCTATCTTTTTGGGGACATTCTGACGGAGGTTTACGGATATGCCCGATCGCGTCGGGTAATTTGGGCGGGGTTCGGAGCGATGCTTTTTGCCTCACTGATGTCGTTTGTCGTGACGAACCTGCCGACGCATTCCTCGATGGATCCGGAACGGCAAAAGGCGATCGAAATGATTTTTGGCGCCACCCCTCGGATCGCGGCGGCATCGCTCTTGGCATTCTGGTTGGGGGAGTTTTCGAATTCGTTTGTTCTCGCGAAGATGAAGATCGCCACGGTCGGCAAATGGCTCTGGACAAGGACCATTGGCTCCACCGTCGTGGGTGAGGCGGTTGATTCGCTTGTATTTTATCCGTTGGCGTTTATCGGTATCTGGAGCACATCCGAAATCATATCGGTGATGATCGGCAACTATTTGCTAAAGGTTTTATGGGAAGTGGCCGCGACTCCGTTTACGTACCGAATCGTGGCCGTTCTAAAGGCGCGCGAACACGAAGATTTTTACGACCGGGAAACGTCATTCAATCCATTTACGATCGACACATAAACTATGCCGAATTCGATTTATAAAGACCTCGAAGGACTCTCTTTTGAAAAAGTTGAGACTTACGAGTTGAAGTCGCGACCGAGCAAAGTCGGCATTTCCAATTTTGCTGCGCCGATCGGTAATAATGCCTCTCTTGAAGAGTTTCTCGATTCGATGCCGGCGATTCTCGCGGTAAACTCAATTCGCGAATTGGCGGATCGTCTTGGAAAGGCGAGAGAAGATGGCAAACCGATAATTTGGGGATTCGGCGGGCATGTCGTCAAGACCGGACTCGCGCCGATAATCATAGATTTGATGGATCGGGGGTTCGTAACCGCACTCGCAGTCAACGGATCGGTTTTGGTTCACGATTCGGAAATTGCGATGGTCGGGTTTACAAGCGAGGATGTTGACGGCAGTCTCGGCGAAGGGGATTTTGGAGCTGCAAGGGAAACCGGCGAGCTCTTGAACCGGGGGGCTCGACTCGCCGCCGAAGACGGAATCGGGCTCGGAGAAGGGGTCAGTCGGGCACTGATCGAATCCGGCCCTTCGCACACCGAAGCATCGATACTGTGCGCGGCATTTAATCGAAGGATTCCGGTCACGTCGCATATTACGATCGGCGCCGATATCGGACATTTTCATCCGACTGCCGATGGCGGGAATCTTGGTGCCGCCTCGCATGCCGATTTCCGGCTTTTTTCAACGCTTGTCGGAAAGATGCACGGTGGTGGGGCATATCTGAACATCGGTTCCGCTGTTACGATGCCGGAGCTTTTCCTCAAGGCGATAACCGTAAACCGAAACCTTGGTAATCCGCTTAGGGAAATTACGACAGCGAATTTCGACTTCATTCAACATTATCGGCCGCTGACAAACGTCGTCAGGCGTCCGACCGCAAATGGTGCCGGAAAGGGTTTCTCTTTGGTTGGACACCACGAAATCATGATTCCGCTTCTTGCATCTTTGCTGGTCACTCGTGGCGGTTAGAGCCGTTGGCGAAGCATCGGATTCTTCGCCGAGGGGATGAATTCAATTTTCGAGTTGAAAAAAGTGACTTGTAATCGTCGCTTTGCGATTCTCTTGGATGTTTCGAAAAGCTATACTCTGATACCGAAAGGATAACCGCATTACGGTATCAAACAGATGAAATTGAATATGAAACTAATCAAAGCAATTTTTGTGCTGCTTGTCGCAATTAACGTCGTTATGGCAAATGAGAACCAATTCAGTGTTTTTGATGGAAAGGGAAATCCGGCCGATCTGGATCAGATCGCCGCGGCGATGGCGGAATCCGATGTCGTCTTTCTTGGCGAGAACCATGACGACTCGGTTGGGCATTTGGTTCAGTTGATGATTTTCCAAAAGATTGTAGCCAAGTATGCGAGCGAACGAAACGTTGCACTTTCGCTGGAGATGTTCGAGCGGGACGTTCAGACGGTTTTGAATGAATACCTAAATGATCAGGTTTCAGAGAAGCATTTTCTTGCTGCTGCGAGGCCCTGGGGCAATTATGCGACCGATTATCGTCCGCTTGTCGAGCTTGCAAAATCCAAGTCGCTTCCCGTGATCGCGGCAAACGCTCCCCGCAGGTATGTCAACATGGTTTCGAGGCTCGGCCGGGATTCGCTTTTCAAGCTATCGCCGGAAGCAAAGCAATGGCTTGCTCCCTTGCCTTACAGCGAACCTTCCGCCGCCTACGCGTCCAAGTTTGCGGCGCTTATGGGCATGACCGGCGAGGGAAGCGGCAGCCATAATCCGATTATTTATTCGCAAGCGCTTTGGGACGCTACGATGGCCCATTCGATTTCGGGATACCTTTGGAACAACGACAAAGCGCTTGTTGTTCACCTAAACGGCGGTTTTCATACGGAGAAGCGTCTCGGAACCCCCGAGCATCTTTCCTATTACAAAAAGGACGCGAAATTCCTGGTGGTTACGATAAGGTATGAAGAGGATTTTGCGACTTTTGATCAGGCAAAACATGCTGGGATTGGGGACTTTGTCGTATTGACTGACGCGTCGCAACCAAGGAGCAAACAATAGGCTCGCAATTTGCATGCTGGCGGCCGACCGTCCGCATTCGCGCTCTAAACCACAAAATTAGGGGCCCCTACGAATTAGTTCGAAAGGGCCCCTATTGTCGTGCACTATTGAATCAACCAGGTCGGATTCCCTGCATCGAGGATATCAACCCAAACGTGTTGTTATTTCTTCCTGCTTCCTGAAAATGAAACCGCAGGTATTCCGGGCCCGTTGAGTGAGCCGTTAAGCTTGTCACCATCAACCGTCCCATTCAGTTTCAAATTCAATGGCTGACCTTGGAAGTCGAGCGAGATGTCGCAGGTGATCGTTTTTCCTTCGATCTTGCCATTCTCGACCGTACCGTTGCCGAAAGGCGTATTGACCGTTCCGGTAAAGGCGTCGTCCTTTTCAATGATATCCAGCGTGACTGGCACCGATTGTCCGCCGGCATCGAAGTCAAGAATCCATACTCCGCCGACAACGCCGCTGGCTTTATTTGGTGCCTTTACCACGACCGATTTGGGGTCGACAGTAATTTCCTTCAACCGTTTTGCAACCTCGGGTGTCATCGATTCCTGAAATCGTCCGCCGAGATGCTTGGCCATGAATTTCTCTGCGGCGGCGATCATCGCCATGTTGTTTACAGGCCGCGCAAAGCCATGTCCTTCATCGGGCGCGACTATGTATTCAACCGGATAGTTCCTCTCGCGAAGTGCGACCACGATCTGATCCGACTCACGGATGTTCACGCGAGGATCGTTCGCTCCCTGGACGACCATCAAAGGTGTCTTGATCTTGTCAACATGCGTCAACGGCGATTGCCTGATCATCTGCGCTCTCCCCGCCTCGGTGTTCGGGTCACCCATACGTTTGTAGAAGATGATTCGGCCCGCTTCCCAATACGGAGGAATAGACTCCAAAAGCGTAATAAGGTTTGAAGGTGCTACTATCGCAACCGCTGCGGAATACATGTCCGGCGTAAACGTCACGCCGGCGAGAGTAGCATAACCGCCGAAACTGCCGCCCATGATGCCTACCCGTTTCGGGTCAACAATGCCTTTCTCAATCAGGTGTTTTACACCCCACGTAATGTCATCCTGCACCAAATCGCCCCACTGGTTGTTACCGGCATTCAAGAACGCTTTCCCGAAACCGGTGGAAGCACGGAAATTCGGCTGCAATACCGCGTAACCGCGGTTTGCCAAAAATTGCGCGTATGTGTGGTAACCCCAACTGTCGCGGGCCCAGGGGCCGCCATGCGGAAATACGACTAGTGGGAGATTCTCGGCTTTCACGCCCTTTGGAAGCGTTAAGTAGGCCGGTATTTCCAATCCATCCGAAGATTTGTACCTGATCGGTTTCATTTCCGCCAAAATATTTCGCGGTAGATTCTCACGAATCCTGTAAAGTTCTTCGAGCTTCTTGTTTTCGCGGTCAAACAAGTAAGTGATTCCGGGCTCAACGTCCGACGAAGCGGAAACAATAGCGACCTTTTCATCCCTTGTCTGCGAACCCAACGAAATATCCATGTCGCCAAGTTTGCTCTTGAGCCATTCGTATTCTTTCTTGAATTTGCCATCTTTGAAGTAAATACGGGTCTTGTCGTCTTCGTAAACGGTAGCCAAGATTTTTCCGGTAGCGTCTTCGGCGATGGCACCGCCAAAGTCAACTCGCTTTTCCGGATCCTCTTCGACGAACGTCTCCTTGCCTGTTTCCGGATCGATGCGCACAAGTTGCGTCAAATCGCGCTCGCCCTTGTTCGTCGCCATATAGAACGATTTGTTGTCTTCCGAAAAGCCCGCGGGGCTGCAGGTTTCCAAACCGCTGCACGAGTAAATAACCTTGGTTTCTCCTCCGGCGAAAGAAAGGATTTCGGTGGTTCCATCGGGTGCCGATCGAACTGCCAAACGCATCTTGTCGGCGTTATCGAAAACCAATCCCTGCAGGCGTTCGGTGTTTTTGAGGACAAGCTCTTTGGCACCTGTTTTCAAATTCACCTTGTAGTAGTCGTGCCAGGCGGGATCTCGGTCATTCAACCCGACATAGATTGAACCGGGTTCGGATCTCGGAACCGCAAGCAGCATCGCCCTTACTTTTTCACCCGATGTGATATTTCGCGAAGCGGGTGCGCCTGTCTTCGATTTTGCTTCCGAAGGATTGACTGCGAAAACATTGAAATTCTCATCGCCTCCGTTGTCTTTTACAAAGAGCACCCACTGACTGTCGCGACTCCAGAAATAGCCTCCCACCGGACGTTTTGTTTCGCTCGTCAGAAGCCTTGCATCTTCGAATTTCTCAGAGCGCGCCTTGATCCAAACATTTCGCGTGCCTTCGAAGGGCTTCATGAATGTTATCCATTTGCCATCGGGGGAAATCTGCGCTCCGGAGATCTCCGGGTTTCCAAAGAAGACCTCGCGATCTACTAGTTCCGGAACTTCCGCCATTGCGGCACTTGAGATAGACGCTACGAGAACAAGAAAAAAACTGATTAACCTAAGCTTTCGCATGCTTTAAACACTCCTCTTTAAACTTGTTTTAAATGCTTTCTTTAAACCCTATTTACGATTGAACTACCCGAAAGTTCGGGCGGTTTTGGACACTTATATTCAATGCGTGCAATTCAACGATCCTTTTATCGTTTCGTGTGACGCTTATTCACCTGTTTGGGTTTGTATCGAACTGCTTTGGAATTGCAAAATCGAACCCAACTTCACACGCTTATGCACATTGATGTCAATAATCCGCCAGAAGGGGGTTACGACGTCAACGATCAGCTCGCCAGTAGCCGATTTCGTGGACTATCGTTGGGGCGCCGGTGCTCACTTGCGTCACGCCGATCGCGTCAAAACGCATTTTCGACTTCTCGATTCCGAATTGCCTGCAAAATACATCCGCCGTTTTGGAGATCCGCTTTCTCTTTTGACCAATCACCGCCTCGAGCGGATCATTGCCGGAAATCTTCCGGGTTTTGACCTCAACGAAACACACGTATCCGTCTTCGGAAAGCGCGACGATATCAATTTCGCCACGAACTATCCGCCCTTTCTGGTTCCTGCCGATAGGCGCTGTGAAATTTCTGCAGATTACGCGATAGCCCCTCTTTTTAAGATGGGTTACCGCCATGTCCTCGCCGAAACGACCGAATTTAAGCGTGCTTGCTTTAAACGAATTCTCTGGTTGGGGACTCATCATCACTATTTGCAGAAAGCTTACACAGTTTCACGCTGACTTGGAAGACTTGGAAGCGGAATTTCAATCCTCTCGCGTTGGGTTGTTTTTCGAGCATCCCAAAGTCCTCGGGGCAATCGAGGATCGAGTTAGACGGCAACCCGGGACAGATCGAAGTGATCATACGAAAGATCTGAGTTTGCATGACTTTGTTGGGTGCTTACTCATTGATACGAACCTCAGGTGAAGCGGCGTCGTAAGACATGCGAGCGCAGAAGTTTTGTTGGTTGAATTGAGCGGGAAACGTTATCCTCATTCTACCGAAAATTTTTATTTGGCAGTGGAGCGCTTGCTTCTGCTTTTGTCGGACAAATCATTCGGTGTTTGTCCGGTGTCGATTTTGAGGCGAACAAGTTTTCACTGCGTTGTGACTTATGTTGAAAAGAATTCTCAAATACGTCTTTTTCGTTGCGATAGGACTATTTGTCGCTATTCAGTTTATTCCCGCTGGATATACTTATCCGGAAACAAAAAAAGGGGAAACTCTGGGCGAAATTCATTCTATGCCGCCCGATGTCGCGCAGATTATCAAGACATCATGCGCCGATTGCCATTCGCATGACACGGTATATCCGTTTTACTCGAATATCGCTCCTGTAAAATTTCTGATGGCAAAGGATATTCGTGAGGGGCGCGATGAGCTGAATTTCAGCGTTTGGGGATCTTACTCGGAAAAGCGCAGAAAGCATAAACTCGAAGAGATGTGCGAAGAAGTGGGCGAGGGCGAGATGCCGCTTTCGATTTATCTTGTGACGCATAGAGATGCTGTTCTTGACGATGCGAAAAAGAAAGCATTGTGCGACTGGACAAAATCCACCGCCGGAACGATAAAGGTCGCCGATTCCGGCAAGGGCGGAGATGGAAAGGAAAGGGAAGAAGGCGATGATCATTAATCGGCTTCCTTCCCGCTATCGATAAGACGAACCACTTCAAAAGGACGCAGATCTCTCTCCCTCCTTTGGAAGAGTCTCGGTTTTGCTGAACCGAGTCAAGACACTTGTTTTTTTGGTTGGGAGGTTCTCGGTCTGCCGGGCATCTGGTATTCATGAAGTTTGTCGTTTTGGCAAACACTTCGGTGGGTGGGATTATGCTTCGGGTTCAGCTTTTTGTTCTGCGTTTAACGCTTTTTGCGGCTCTTTTGGGATCCCTGGTCGCATTCAACAGGCTTGTGAGTTTGAAAGGCGGCCAGTCGGCGTTTCGGATCGATTCCGAGGAATCCAAATCGGTCGTGTTTTCGACAACCCTTTCGGGTGAGGCGAAAACGATCTTCCAAAAGGTCAACGCGGAACGGAAGGCGAAAGGACTCTCCGCACTGCGCTGGCATGAAGACTTGGCTAAGGTCGCTTACAAGTACTCTCGCAAGATGGCAAGGGAAGGTTTCTTTTCGCACTACGATTCAGACGGGAATTCGGTAGTCGAAAGGGCCGAAGACGAAGGTATCAAGAATTGGACAAAGATCGGCGAAAACCTGTTTACAAGCGAGGGCTTTCTGGATCCGGAAACGATCGCCGTTGAAGGCTGGATGAAATCCAAGAGTCATCGGAAGAACATTCTCGACAAGGAATGGACCGATACGGGTGTCGGTGTATATCAGACCGGTGAAAACGAATTTTATGTGACCCAGGTATTTATCCGCAAATCAGGACGTTGATCCCGGGCAACTCCAGTTAGGCTTTGGCGAATGACACGTTCGCACCGGGCCGATCCCGTCGATCAAGGACGAGTTCGAGTTTCAGGTCACCTTCCGCTGCAATTCCACCAACAGATTGGATTTGGGACCGGACGTCCCCCTGATTCAACCTATGTCTCCGCGTTGGCTTGCCGTACTCCGAATGTATTATCATGTAGCTTTATGGCAATACTTGAGATAGTCCATTATCCCGAGAAGGTTCTGCTTGAGGTCGGAAAGCCCGTGCTTGCCGGTGAGTTCAACACGGAGCTTCGGGAATTGGTGTCGGGAATGTTTGAAACGATGTACGCCGCGTCGGGAGTCGGGCTAGCCGCTCCCCAGGTGGGACATTCACGTCGCCTTTTCGTAATGGATTGCTCTCATGACGAAGACTCGCCTGCGCCAATCGCGGTTATAAACCCCGAAGTGATATCTGTTTCCGGCGAGCAAAACGGCGACGAGGGCTGTCTTTCGTTTCCGGGACTTTTTACAAAGGTTAAACGCTCGCTTACCGTTGTCGGTCGGTACAACGATCTCGATGGAAATGTAGTCGAACGAGAATTTTCCGGGCTTGAGGCCCGATGTTTCCTACATGAGACGGATCATTGCGATGGAATCGTTTTTCTGGACAGGATGACGCCGCTAAAACGCGAGATGGCAAAACGAAAGATTTCGAAAATGATCCGTACCGGCGAGTGGGATTGACATTTTTCGGACCGAAGAGTGGTGTGAGTTTTGCGCTTGCTTTAAATAAGCGACCGCTTTAAATAGTTTGCATGTTTAAAGCCTTGAAGATTTAGCGGATTGCTTTAAACACCAAACCCGAGGCCGCCGTTATCGATGCGGAGTTTAATTTTCTTGAATTCATAAAGGCAATAAATACGAAAACTTGGCAGTAACGATGGAAGCATTCGCGGACTGCGGATTTATCAGCGAGTAAAATAGATGCAAACAAAAAGAACATTGGACGAATTTAAAAACGAACCGTTTACCGACTTTACGATTCCAGAGCATCGCGAAGCGATGGAAAAGGCGATAGCTGAGGTCAAATCCGAACTGGGCGGGAAATATCCTTTGATCGTTAACGGCGAAAAAATCGAAAATCAAACCGTGTTTGAAAGCCGGAATCCGGCTCGCAGGAATGAAGTCGTGGCTTTCTTTTCGGATGCCGATGAGGATGCCGAAAATTTGGTAAACCGTGCGATCGAAGCCGCGGGCGAAGCGTTTTTGTCGTGGCGATTCGTTTCACCGGAAGATCGGGCAGAGTATCTTTTCAGGGCCGCCGAGATACTTCGAGACCGCAAGCATTATTTTTCGGCCTGGATGGTGGTAGAAGTAGGAAAAACCTGGCCGGAAGCGGACGGAGATACGGCGGAAGCGATCGACTTTCTTGAGTTTTATGGCAGGGAAATGATTCGTTGGGGAGCCGAACAGCCCGTTACAAAAAGCCCCCTTCCGGAAAAGAACAGCTTCGCATATGTTCCTCTCGGAGTCGGGGCTATCATTCCACCTTGGAATTTTCCCTTGGCGATTATGGCCGGCATGACGATGAGCGCGGTTGTATGCGGCAATACCGCGATCTTAAAGCCCTCGCCGGATGCTCCAACAGTTGCTTACAAGTTTATGCAAGTTTTGGAAGAAATCGGATTGCCGAAGGGGGTCGTGAACTTCCTGCCCGGTTCTGGAACGGCCGTCGGCGAATTGCTTGTTGCGCATCCGAAGACCAGGTTCGTCTCGTTTACCGGGTCCAAGGCGGTCGGGCTTCATATCTACGAGGAAGCCGCGAAAACGCGTCCCGGACAAAGATGGATGAAGCGCGTGATCGCGGAAATGGGAGGAAAGGACGCCATTGTTGTTGCCGATGATGCAAATTTGGAAGAGGCCGCGGCGGGAGTTGTGTCGGCGGCGTTCGGATTTCAGGGGCAGAAATGTTCGGCGTGTTCGAGGCTGATCGTCGATGAGAAGGTGCATGACGAATTGATCGAAAAGGTTGTGGCCCTGACCTCGAATCTGAAGTTGGGAGAGCCCGATGGCGGAGACGTCGGATTGACTGCGGTTATAAACCGAAAGTCTTTCGAAAAAGCCGCGGGATATATCGAAAAAGGCAAGGCGGATGGCGGAAAGGTTTTGATTGGCGGAAAGTGCGATGATTCGGTTGGGTACTACATCGAACCGACCGTAATCAGCGAAGTTAGGCCGGGCGATACGATCGAACAGGAAGAGATCTTTGCACCGGTTTTGGCTGTGGTTAAGGCGAAAGACTACGAAGACGCGCTGAAAATCGCAAATGGTACTGAATATGGGTTGACGGGATCAGTCTATTCGGCCAGCGAAGAAAGGCTTGAGAAGGCGCGCAACGAATTCGAGGTCGGAAACCTGTATTTGAACAGAAAGTGCACAGGGGCGCTCGTCGGGGTCCACCCATTTGGCGGCTTCAATATGAGCGGAACCGATTCCAAGGCTGGCGGCAGGGAATACTTGCTTCAATTTATGCAGGGCAAGTCGATCGCCGAGAAGATATAGAAAACAGATTCGCGAAAAAAAGATTCGAGGTTGGCGCAAAGAATGATGTTGTGGCCTTTCGCAAAAGTCACGCTCATTGAGAGTGCAACTTCGACTTAAACCGACGGCAGGTCCCACTCCGCTAAGTCCGTTTTTGACCTGGTCACTGTTTGGATCGATTTCAATTTATGGAGAGGTTTTGATGAAAAGAGTCGCAGCGTTGATCGCTATCCTAAGTGTTGTTTCATTTCCCGGTATGGCGCAGAAAAGACCGACCTCTTTTCCAGTCAAGCAGACGGAAAATCCCGATTATTGGCGGTCTGCCGGCAAGAACGCTGTGTCGGCGGCAAAGGATCGTTCGTTCAAACGCAGAAAAGCCAAGAACGTGATTCTTTTTGTTGGCGACGGAATGGGCGTTTCAACGCTAACCGCGGCCCGAATTCTTGAAGGTCAGCTTCGCGGCGAAAGCGGCGAGGAGAATTTGCTGAGCTTTGAGCGTTTTCCATTTTCCGCGCTTTCGCGCACATATTCGGCAAATCAGCAAACCTCTGATTCCGCTCCAACGATGTCGGCGATCATTACGGGAATGAAAACCAACGAGGGTTTGATCTCTGTAAACAACAACGGCGTATTCGGCGACTATTCGACTCTCGCAGGCAATGAGGCCGAAACGTTGATCGAGATGGCGGAATCCAAGGGACGTTCGACTGGTGTAATTTCGACAGCTCGTTTGACGCACGCTACTCCCGCCGCATGCTATTCGCACTCAATTGATCGAAATTGGGAGAGTGATGCATATATTGCTGCGCGCGCCCCTGAAGCGCACAAGGCAGGCGCCAAAGATATTGCAAGACAGTTGATTGAGTTCGACAAGGGCAACGGACTCGAGGTGGCGATGGGCGGAGGCAGATCGTTTTTCCTTCCCAAGGATACATCCGACCCGGAATACAAGGACAAGAACGGAGTAAGGCTCGACGGGAGAGATCTGACTTCGGAATGGGTTAAGAAACACAAGAATTCGTCGTATGTTTGGGACAAGGCGGGTTTTGATTCGATCGATGTCTCAAAAACGGATCATCTGCTCGGACTGTTCGAGCGTTCGCACATGCAGTACGAGGCCGACCGCAAAAACGACGGCGCCGGTGAACCAAGCCTGACTGAAATGACGACGAAGTCGATTGATCTGCTTTCAAAAAACAAGAAGGGGTACGTGCTTGTCGTCGAGGCCGGTAGAATCGACCACGCACACCACGACGGCAACGCCTATCGCGCACTGACAGACACCATTGAGTTGTCAAATGCGGTACGCGCCGCTCGTTCGAAAGTCGATTTAAAAGACACGCTGATCATCGTCACCGCCGATCACAGCCATACGTTTACGATCGCCGGCTATCCGGCGCGCGGAAACAATATTCTTGGTCTGGTAAGGGAGGTCGCTCCGGGTGGCAAGTCCGAGAAAGACGCGGCTCTCGATAAGAACAAGATGCCTTACACGACACTCAGGTACGCTGATGGTCCCGGAGCGCGGGGCGGTGAACGAAAGGCCTTGTCGGATGACGAAGTTACCGATCCCGATTTCAAGCAAGAAGCGACGATACCGCTAAGTTCGGAGACACATGGAGGCGAGGATGTAGCGATTTTCGCGGATGGTGCCGGATCGTATCTGTTTTCCGGTTCGATGGAGGAAAACTGGATTTTTTGGTACATGCGGGACGCATTGCGGTTTTAATTTTGGAGACAGTTGGCAAGTGAAGATCGTTTTTATGGGCACCCCGGAAGCGGCGGTGCCTTGTCTTTCGAGACTGGTAGCGGATGGGCACGAAATCTGTGACGTGTGGACGCAACCAGACCGTCCTTCGGGCAGGGGGAAAAAACTGAAGGCCCCGGCGGTCAAGATATTTGCCGAGGATAATGGGCTCAGGGTATTCCAGCCGACGAAGATTAAAACCAAAGAGTCTCGGGAGCGTTTTTCCGCGAACAATGCCGATGTTGCTGTTGTCGTCGCATACGGCAGGATTCTGCCCGAAAGTTATCTTTCGGCATTTGAGTTTGGAGCGATAAACGTCCATTTCTCACTTTTGCCAAAGTATCGGGGAGCCGCGCCTGTAAATTGGGCGATAGCAAATGGCGAAACCACAACCGGTGTCACGACCATGCTGATGGATACCGGACTTGATACGGGTGACATATTGAAGCAAATGCGGGTCGAGATCCTTTCGGATGAAACCGCGCCAAGCTTGATGAACCGACTTTCGGAGGTCGGTGCGGAGCTCTTGAGCGAGACGATTTCTGACTTCCATTCGATCCTTCCAAGGAAGCAGGAAGAAGCCGAAGCCTCGTTTGCCCCTCTGTTTGAGAAATCCGATGGGCTCGTCGATTGGAGTTTGCCGGCAGTTGAAATAGTAAACCGAATCCGCGGATTTCAGCCTTTCCCCGGGTCTTTTTCATATCTAAAAGGGAAGCGGGTGATACTTTGGGACGCAAAGGCGGTCGCAAACGCTGAAGGACTTGTGGCAGGGCAAGTGGGACGCGGCGACGGGAAGGGCGTCGTCGTCGGTTGCGGCGGCGAAACGTGCGTCGAGATTCACGCGTTGCAGCTCGAAGGAAAGGCGCGAAGTGACTCGGCGGCATTCAAGGCGCAAAGCGGAATCGAAGCTGGAGATTTTTTTTGCGATGACAAATGAGATCAGAATTGCGGCCTTTTATAGTTTTCATCCTTTGAATGATCTCGAGGCCACCAAGAAAAAGCTCCTGGCTTCGATGGATCGAAATGCCTGCCTGGGAACGATAATTATTGCGGGAGAGGGATTTAACGGTACTGTTTCCGGCGAAAGCGAGGGCCTGGAGAGATTTCTTTGTGAGATGTCATTAATTTTCGGAGTCGAGCCGGAAATCAAGTTTTCGTCGCATAACTCCCAGGTGTTTGAAAGGAGAAAGGTCAAAATCAAACCCGAGATCGTGACGCTCAAAAAGGATGTTGATATTTCGGCCGGCGCGGGAACGCATTTGGACTCGCGAGCATGGAACGAACTGATCTCCGACCCACGAACGGTCATAGTCGATGCCCGAAATGATTACGAATACCGCGTCGGTACATTCAAGAATGCGATCAACCCCAAGACCGATTCGTTCAGCGAGCTTCCGAAAGTTATTGAAGAAGAAATCGCTCCGGACAAGGAAACGCAACTCGCGGTTTTCTGCACTGGAGGGATTCGCTGCGAAAAACTCGCTCCGTATCTTGTCGAACGAGGATACAAGTCCGTGTTTCAGCTTGAGGGCGGTATCCTGAAATACCTCGAGGAGACTGACAGGGAAGAGTCTTTATGGGATGGCGAGTGTTTCGTATTCGACGACCGTATCACGGTTGACCACGATTTGAAGAAAGGGACGTGCGACGATTTTTCGCAGCTCAAATCGCTGTCGCAGGACCTGGAACCGAAAAGCGGGGATTCCTAGCTAGGGCGGGAAATTTGTTTGGCAAGCGCAAGGTTTACAGGAATTGGCGTTTGCAGGAGTCGTTACGGAGAAGCAGGCAAACAGGATTTTCGATTCACTATACGATGGCAATCTCACCTTCAAGAACCGCGGCATTCAAGGCTCTAAAAAAGATCGAAACGGGGGGCGAGAATTCCTCGGTGGTTCTGGCAAACATAGATGCGGAAATGGACGATCGCGACCGCAGGCTTGTCTATTCAATCGTCCTTGGTTCCTTGCGAAATCAAATCCAGCTCGATCATGCGATCGACCGCCTTTCGTCCAAAAAGGCCGCAAAGCTCGATACCGAAGTTCGAATAATTCTTCGTCTTTCGCTCTTCCAATTGATTTTTCTCGAACGCGTTCCTGAATACTCGGTGGTCAACGACGCCGTTGCAATGGTGAGAAAAGCCAGAAAGTCATCGGCGTCGGGGTTCGTAAACGCAATTCTGAGACGCCATGTGAGAGAGGCGGGCGACAGAAAAGACACCCCCAAAAACCGAACCCACTCGAATCTGTTTCCGGCCTTTTTGTCCGATAGATGGGAAACCGAGTTTGGTCGTGAAAAGGCTGAGCAAATCAAATCTGCATTTCAAGACGAGCCCGTACCCGCTTTTCGGTTTACCGCAAAGTTTAAGGCTCTTGAACCGAGCGAACAAAGCGAAATAGTTGAAACCGCAATCGCGTTGGGTGCTCGAAAAGGGGATTTGTCTGAAAATGCGTGGCGGATCAAGTCGTTGGACGCGGAGATGAGGGCGTTGTTCGAAATGGGACTGATCTATTTTCAAGATGAGGCATCGATGCTTGTTGGAGAAACCGTGGCAAGGCTTGCCGGTGACGGCACGGTTCTCGACCTATGCGCGGCTCCCGGGAGCAAGACCGGGATCATTGCCGGACGGGATGGTTCAGGCGGAAAGACGATTGCATGCGATGTAAGCGCCACAAGGCTCGAAACCACCAGGGCGCTCTTGATGAAACAGGGAGTCGCGGTGGATTTGATTCGCCTCGATGCCGAGATCGGGATACCGCTAGTTGCGGAATTTGCCGATGTCGTTTTGGTTGATGCCCCATGCAGCGGAACCGGAACAATCGGCTCCAATCCAGAGATTCGCTTCAGAATTTCGGAAGATGAACTCAGTAAACATAAAACCAAACAACTTCAATTGCTTGCACAGGCATCGAAAGTTGTGAAATCAGGCGGCTGGTTGGTTTATTCAACTTGTTCTTTGGAAAAGGACGAGAATGAAACCGTTGTTTCCTCGTTTCTTGTTGAATTCAAAGACTTTTGTTTGGAAACGCCGGCGTGGCTTGAGCAATTGTCGTCGATGGGCATCGGCAAGCGGATTTTGCCGTATGAATTTGGAACCGAGGGTTTCTATATCGCCTGCATGAAAAGGACGGACGCTGGAGTTTAAGGTTTAACCGCCAAAATGGTAAAATTCTCGGATAATTTTGCCTTGAGCATCATTTTTCGGGACGGTGGGTTCTTATGGGAATACTTCAAAAAAGCATGTCGATTGTCGGCAAACTAATTATTATCGCGTGTTTGCTTGTTGCTTTTGCCGGCGGACTTCTCGGGGTGATTTATTTCCAACTTCGGGGCGAAGAGGTTTCGATTCCCAAAATAGTCGGCAAGAACTTTAATGAAGGCCGTGACGAGTTGGCTGGTCAGGGACTGAGAATCAAACGGATTGCGTCTCGTTACAGCAACGAGCCGCCCGACACAATTTTGGAACAGAGGCCAAGAGCGGGTACGACAGCGAAATCGGGGTTGATGATTTCCGTTGTGGTCAGCGAAAAGAATCCGGATGGAAGCGAGGCTCCCGCTTCGGTCGTTGATGACGACAAGGCGATTGAAGAAATCGAAGAGCAACCGGAACTCAAGATCGAGAAGAAGACAACAAAGCCAAAGGACACCAAGAAGAAAACGGGGCCAAAAACCCGCGATGTGATAACCGACAAGACTCCCGACAAGAAAACTGAAGACGGCGGAGACAAGGGCGCGACCGAGCCGGCAGGCGACAAGAACGAAGGAACCGCCAAGCCTTCAACGAAGCCGGCTGAAAACAAGGCTCCGGCCGCGACTCCGAAACCGGCCGATAAGAACGAGCCGCGCAAAACGGTTGTGGTGACCGATTCAAGACCGCGGCAAACTCCAAAGCCGAACAACTAGTTTATGTCAACAACCAAAAGAATGCTTGATCCACGTACAAGTTTGCCCGCAATCGCCCCTTCGATTTTGTCGGCTGATTTTACGCGTTTGGGTGAAGAGATCGAGGCCGTAAAGGCGGGAGGCGCGACCGTTCTTCATGTTGACGTGATGGACGGCAGATTTGTTCCGAACATTACGATCGGGCTTCCGGTTGTTGAGTCGATAAGAGCGGTAACAGATTTAACGATTGACACGCATTTGATGATCGTCGAGCCGGGAAGATACGCGGCTGCGTTCGCCGAGGCCGGAGCGGATATGGTTTCGGTACATGTAGAAGCGGATGATCACCTGCAACGAACGTTGACGTCGATCCGCGATACCGGCGCATTGGCAGGAGTTGCGATAAATCCCGGCACCCCTTTGGTTACGCTTGAAGAAGTGTTGCCATATTCTGATTTCATTCTTCTGATGTCAGTCAATCCGGGGTTTGGCGGTCAGCGATTTGTACCTACGATGCTAGACAAGGTACGGCGCTTGAAAGGGATGATCGAAAGCCGTGGCCTGGATGTAAGGATTGAAATTGATGGCGGAGTTGGAGCCGCAAACATCGGAGAGGTTGTAGCGGCAGGTGCCGAAATCATAGTTGCCGGATCGGCCGTTTTTGGAAAGGAGAATCCGACGGCCGCGGTAGAGGAATTGATTCAGAATGGAACGCAGTGGACCTAGCGTTTGCTGAATGTGAATAATATGTTTTATCGGAAGTTATTTATTGGTTTGCTCGTGGTCACGCTCTTGAGCGTTGATGGATTGGTCGCACAGACGCGGCCCGATGGAAATCCCTACCAGCGTCTGGAAGTGATGCGCTCGAAACTCGAACAAATGCGCAAGTCGCTTGACAGTACTGTTTCCGTATTGAAAAAGGCCGACAATTACGAAAAGGAAAAGGACAATCCCGATTCGTGGTACAACCGAATGCGTTCACTCGAAAAAGAGGTTTCGAGCCTCTTAAACGATGTAAATGAAATGCGCGGCAAGGTTAATCGGGCCGATAAATACGAGGCTTCGGATCTGGATGGCCTTGAGGAACGTACCGCTGAGATAAACAATCGGGTCGAAACCGCCTTGCTCGAAAGCGCGGATGCGAGAGCGCTCGGCACGTCGGATGTCGGCACGGTTCGCGAGAAGAAGAAAAAGAAAAAGATTCTATGGCTTTTTGGCGGTGGCAGCGATGAGGATGAGTACACCGAACTTATCGGCAACATCGTACCGGGACGCGACCGGGAACTCTTTATCGTAGCGACGAGGGAAGTTCGAAAACGCAACTATGAAGTTGGCCGGCTTCTGTTTCAAACCATTATTTCGACTTATCCGGATTCCCCTTATCTTCCGATGGCGAAGCTCGCCGTGGCCGACAGCTTTTATCTCGAGGGATCTACTGCCGCTTTGATTCAGGCCGGAGCCGCGTATCAGGATTGGCTTACGTTTTTTCCGACCCATCCGCTTTCCGATCGCGTGATGCTCAAGATTGCGGAAGCGGAAATGCGGCAGATCAATCCGCCGGACAGGGACATCACGAGCGCGAAGCGTGCGGAGCAGAAACTTCAGGCGTTGCTTCAACAGCATCCCAATTCGAGCCTTAAAGACCTTGCGATTTCAAGATTAACCGAAGTGCAGGACAATCTCGGGCTTCATGGCCTGATTGTTGGGAATTACTACTACGTGAAGTCCGTTCGCGACAACAAGGGCGGGCTGAAGGGCGCCCAGTCAAGATTTTTGGAGATAGCGACAAAGTATCCGAACTTCAGCTATTTGGATGAGGTGCTCTACAAACTGGCCGTAACTTACCAACTGGAGGAAGAAACGGATCAGGCCGCGCGTTACTATCAGCAGATCGTTCGGGATTTCCCCAACAGCGAGTGGGTTCCGAAAGCGAAGGAACAGCTTGAAATCATTGGGGCGGACATTCCCGAACCGAATCCGGAAAGAATGGAAGTGCTTCCTCCCGAAAAGGTCTCGTTCTTCCAGAATTTCAAGAATGAGTTTTTCGGACTATATCCGATGACGATCGACAAGAACGGCGTTTTGATGACGAAGAAGTTTGACGCGACAAAGTTTGAATTGATTGACCAAATCATTGAAAGCCAGGGCGAACTCAAGGAAGCGCAGATACCAAAGGCATTGACGACGGTCATATCCGACCGTTCGCCGGAACCTGAAAAAGGGACCGACAACTGATATCCGTAGTTTGTAGTGAAATTTCAGGAGTCCTTTTTATGAAGAAACTTGTGGTTTTGTTTGTTCTGGGGTTAGCCGGTTTTGCATCGGGCGTTTTTGGCCAGGCCGTGGATAGAGCGGCAGACAAAAGCGTTGAGGACAAGATCACATGGGAGGCGCGTGCGAAATCATACGCCAAGCTTTTGGAAGGCCAGCGATATCTGATCGCGATTAGACGTTCGGATTCCGAGCTAACAAAGTCTGTATCGGAAAATCTTGCAAGGGATGCCTTTACCGAGGCGACCCGTCTAAACCCTCAGCTTGCTGAAGGCTACACCGCCCTTGGCGAACTGATTCTCTATTCGCCAAAACCGAATTTGGATGAAGTTGTCGCATTGTTCGAGAAGGCGGTATCGATCGATCGGAACAACTTTGGAGCGCAAAAGTATTTGGGAAGGCTTTTTGTCGTTCGGAGCGAACTTTATGGCGGCCCCCTCGCGAAGGTATTTACCGATAAGGCGATTGGAGCCTGGACGGAAGTCGGAAGAATAGACCCAAGAAACGCGGAAGCCTGGGCGTTTCTCAGCGTTCTTTATAGATTCAAGAACAACAAGGACGCAAGAATCGATGCAATGCGCAAATGGCTAGCGTCTGCAAACAGTGATGATTCGGAGTTCTTTGCGAGATATTCGAAAACATCCCGCGGACTTTCGCCGGAAAATGCGGCCGTACCGCTTGGTGAAGCGCTTCTGGACAATAATCAGAGGCAGGAGGCGCTGAGCGTTTTGTCGCGCGCGGTTGCGGATAATCCGGAAGATTTACAGGGAATAGATCTTTTGGGCCGTGCCTTGGAGGGTGCGGATGAAAAAGAGCTTCCACCTCAAATCGAGGCCTTGCGACAAGCCGTTTACGCGTATCCGGAAAATCTAAGTCTGATTCAAATGCTCGCCGAAACACTCGCCCGCACGGGAGATGTTGATTCAGCTGCCAAGGTGATCAAATCCGGAAGTGAGAAATTGAGCGGCAAGCAGGCGGCCGGGCTTATGATGGCGCTTGGAGACATTTACTCAGATCATGATCGGTTTGACTCGGCCATGTTCTCATATCGCGACGCGTTGAGGTTGCGCGGTATAACTGCAGGCAAAGCGGTTGGTGATGAGGATCGCGGGTTTGCCCTCCTTGTAATTTCGCGAATGCTTCAGCTGCTTCAGCTCAGCAACCGCGTTCCAGATGCGGACAAACTCATAGACGATTCGAGAGGATTGTTTTCAAATGATGACTTTGTTCTCGATAAGGAAAGGATTTCGCTTATGAGATCGACGGGGCGTCGCACAGAAGCCCTCAATCTTGTAAAGGCGCTTAGAATAAAGGCTCCGGGCGATTACAGTTTGCTCAGGCGGGAAGCCGAAATACTTACGGATTTGGGCAGGGTTGAGGAAGGCGTTGCGTTGATCTCGGATCTTATCGACAACAAGCCGGCTGATTCCCCGCGTTCGATGAAGTATGACGATTTTGTAAACAGGTTGTTTATCGCCGGTTTATTCGTTGAGGCGGGAAGATCGGATGACGCGCTTGCAAACGCCGAAAAGGCATTTGCTTTGGCAAACGGAGAACAAAGCAAACAACTTGCCAAACTCAAGATAATCTCCGCTCAGATTGTCGGCGGGAATTTGGGTGACGCCGAACAGAATCTGAAGGACCTGCTCAAACAAACTCCGAACAATCCAATGGCTCTCAACGATCTCGGATACGTCTATCTTCAGAAGGGTACCAATTTCGAAGAGGCGGCAAGGTTTATTGAGCGCGCGGTGGATATCGATCCAAGGAATCCTGAATACCTCGAGAATTTGGGTCTTGCGTACTTCAAGCTCGGCGATCTTGAGAAAGCTGAAAAGACGCTTAGAAAAGCGATTCGCATCGATGTCGGTTCAGCGGAGGCGCATGAGACGCTCGGGGATGTTTTGGCCAAAAAAGGGCAGAAGTCCGAAGCAAGGGTTTATTGGTCCAAAGCAAAGAATTTTGTAACAAGCAAGCTCGCCGTCCAGCGTCTCAGTAAAAAACTTCAAGAGTAGTTCGCTGTTTTCAAGGCGTACTGTAGGTTTCAAAACAAATCCGACTACGCACGCGGCCTTCCTCAAAGCATTGCCAACTTCAAACGATTCGAAAAACGCATCGACCCTGATGCGTTTTTTTTTCTGAATTCGAAAAGCTATTAAAACTGTTTAAACAATGTCGGCCGGGTGTGACATTTGGTCCGGCTCCCATACGGGATCGAAGTTGGGGTTGCGGCTATTCATTAATTTTCCAATTTAGATCCGGCCTTGGCGGAGTAACCACCCGAAGCATTCGTGCGAATGAAAAAAGGGTGCTTCCCGACCGACACCAATTTTGATAATTGTCTGGCCTGAAACCGCGCTTTTCCAATGCGTTTGATTTCCGACGGTTTCACAAAGCAATACGAATTCCTCATTTCCCGCGGACGCGGTTAGAGGAACGAAAAGGCAACCCCGCAGCGATGCGGGTGAACGCAAAGCCCTGAGTCTTTCCGAAAGATGGTCGGGTTACCGAATTCCGATATGTACCAATATCTCCAAAAGACTTTTCTCGCTGTATTCGTGGTCACGATGATCGCCGGCGTTGCAATCGCGCAAACAGCGGAAAGACGCGTCAGACTTATAGGCGCGACCAAAAATGCTGCCCGTCCGGCGTCAGATGCACCGCGCAGGTCGATCGAATTGGAAAAGTCCGAACTCAGTGAAGACGCGGACATCGACATGCTCGAAAGGGAAACGTTTGGCCTTATCAACCTGAAGAGAATGGAGAAGGGGCTCGGCGATTTGTCTTGGAACAAGCAACTGTCCGACCTCGCCCGCGAGCATTCGAGGAATATGGCGACAAACGGATTTTTCAGCCATTACGGTTTGAACGGAAGGACCGTCGATCTTCGCGCTACCGATCAGGGAATCATCGAATGGAGGGCGATCGGAGAAAATATCGCCTATAGCAAAGGAGTTCAGAATCCGACATCGTTCGCAGTCGAAAGATGGATGCTTTCGGAAGGACATCGCAGAAACCTGCTTTCGGGCTTTTGGACCGAAACGGGAGTGGGAGTGGCGGTAACAAAGGACGGAAAGTATTTCTTTACACAGGTTTTCCTAACAAAAAAGACCGGATGAACTGAAGGCAACTAAAGCGAAACCGGTCACTCTAAAGCTGACCGAAAAAGGAAACGGGCCTGTTGAAATTTGCAGGCCCGGTTTTTTATTCTCTAAGACATGGCATTTGAATTTGCGATTCCATCGTTTGCCAAAATCAACCTCGACCTGCGTGTGCATGGCAAGCGCGGGGACGGTTTCCATGAGATCTCGACGCTGTTTCAAACGATATCACTTTGCGATTCTGTGATATTTCGAGATTCTGAAAAGATTCAGGTCACTTGCGACCGCGAGGACATTCCTTCGAATTTGGACAACATCGCCGGAAAAGCAATCGCGGAATTGGCGAAGCGATACGAGATAGACCGCGGGATATCGGTTTCGATCAAGAAGCGGATACCCGCACCCGGGGGGTTGGGAGGAGGTTCCTCCAACGCCGCGGTGGCACTGATCGGCGCTTCGCGGGCGTGGGGATTGAAACCAAAATTGTCCGAGATGGTTGAAATCGCCGAGTTGCTTGGTGCGGATGTTCCTTTCTTTCTTACGGGCGGGTTGGCGGCCGGATTTGGAAAGGGAAACGAGGTCATCGCGCTTGACGATACGCCCCCTTGCCACGTGCTTGTTGCAACCGCTCCGGTAAGCGTAAATACAGGCGAAGCCTACTCTTCGCTTGAGTCTAGCGACTTGACAACAATCGACCGCGAAAGTATTCTCGAACATTACCGCAAAGATGCTGAACACATCCTTTGTGGTGAACTTGAACGTTTCAATAGTTTTGAAAACGGGGTCTTTGCGAAGTATCCCGAGATTGAAAAAACGGCCGGAGTGCTTGAAAAACTGGGTGCGCGTCGCGTTACTTTGTCCGGAAGCGGATCATCCGTTTTCGCGACTTTTTCTGATGACAAGTTATTCGCAGTAGCAAGCGCTGATCCAGAACTAAATCGCATTTCGGCGGTTTTCCCGGCTACGACTTTGAAGAGAAGTTCTTATTTCGGCCTGACGCATCTGGAAGATGCTTTCTCGCCGGATATTTGATGGGGCGTGGCCAAGTGGTAAGGCACCGGGTTTTGGTCCCGGCATTCGTAGGTTCGAATCCTTCCGCCCCAGCATTTTTCGTTTGACGGGCAACTTGCTCAAAAGCCTTGAGTTGCTCGTCATTTGTTTGTTTTTGAGACTCGATGAGTGTCACGGGTACAATCAAGATTTTTTCGGGCAATGCCCATCGGGAGCTAGCCGGCCAGATCAGCAGGAATCTGAATTGCGATTTGGGAATGGCGGCGACCGATAGGTTTTCCGACGGCGAATTTAATTTCCAAATCAAGGAGAACGTGCGCGGTGCTGATGTTTTTATCATCCAGCCGACATGTCCGCCGACCGATCAGAATCTGATGGAGCTGCTCGTCATGCTCGATACGTTCAAGCGTGCATCGGCGGAAAGGGTAACTGCGGTTATCCCTTATTTTGGTTATGCCAGATCCGATAAAAAGGATCGTCCGAGGGTTCCGATAGCGGCGAAGCTGATTGCAAACCTTATCAATACGGCGGGAGCCGACAGGGTTCTGACACTCGACATGCACGCGTCGCAGATTCAGGGATTCTTTGACATTCCCGTTGACCATCTTTATGCCGCTCCCGTTTTCGTCGAGTACTTTGAGAACAACCCGATAGAAAATCTGGTTGTTGTCGCCCCGGATACGGGTGGTGCGGAACGCGCCAGGGCTTACGCGAAGCGAATTGGAGCCGGCCTGGCGTTGGTCGACAAGCGTAGGGAAAAGGCGAATGTCGCCGAAGTTATGAACGTTGTCGGTGACGTCGAAGGAATGAACTGCCTGATCGTCGATGACATGTGCGACACGGGCGGTACGATTTGCAAGGTTGCCGCCGCGCTTCATGCGAATGGGGCCGACGATATCTACGCGTGTTTTTCGCATGCGGTGCTCTCGGGCAACGCGATTGAAAATCTGCGTGCTTCGCACATCAAGAAGATTATTGTGACCGACACGATTCCGCTTTCGGAATCAGGTGTCGAACTTGAGAATGAGGGCCGCATCGAGGTCTTGACGGTCGCCGGGCTTTTGGCCACAGCGATCAAGTCGATCCATGATGAAACAAGCGTCTCGTTCCTGTTTATTTAGAACAAGTTGGTAGAAAGTTATGAGTGAGAAAATTGTCGTAAAGGCAGCCGTCCGGGAGACGCGTGGTTCCAATGATGCGAGGCGTCTGAGACGCGCCGGCAAGATTCCGGTTACGGTTTATGGCGGTGGCGAGGATGCCGTTACGGCGGTCGCCGAATTGAGCGATCTGGCTGCCATCATCCGTTCGGATTCGGGAGTCAATACCTTGTTTACGCTCGACATCGACGGCGACGAAAACAGGGTTATTTTTCAGGATCGCCAGATTGATCCTGTAAAAGGCAGGCTGATGCACGCCGATTTGAGACGACTCGCCAAGGGCGAGAAGATCGAAGTCACGGTTCCTGTAAACCTTGTCGGCGAGCCTATCGGCGTTTCGCAAGATGGTGGGCTTCTGGAGCAACAGATACGTGAAATTCGCGTGCTCTGCACACCAAGCAACATCCCCGAGTCGATCGACGTCGATGTTTCGGCACTTGAGCTGCAATCTTCAATTACCATTGGTGAGGTTGAGGTTGCAGACGAAGTGGAGAAACTAGACGACCCTGATCTAATGGTCGCTTCGGTGACGATCGTCAAGGAAGTCAGCCTTGAGCCTGACGTAGCCGAAGAAGATGCCGAGCCGGGAGTCGTCGGAACGGACGACGAATCGGGAGAAGGCGGCGACGAATAGTCCGCTTTTAGCGACTCGCTAATTTGAATCATGAACTGGCTCGTTGTTGGACTGGGAAATCCCGGAACGGAGTACGATTTAACCCGTCACAACGTCGGCTTTATGGTTATCGACCGGATTGCCGAGCGAAATCAGGTTCAAGTCAAGCGTACGGAGAGCCGGAGTCTGATTGGACAATTTGATTTCGGTGGCGAGCGATTCGAACTCGTCAAGCCGCAGACCTATATGAATCTTAGCGGTGAGGCCGTCAAAGGTCTTTTGGTTAAGGATTCGCGGTCGATTGAAAATTTGGTGGTAGTTGTCGATGATCTGGCCCTTCCGTTTGGGACCATGAGAATTCGGGCGAAGGGTTCGGCGGGAGGCCATAACGGATTAAAGTCGTTGAATGCGTGCCTTGGAACCCAGGAATACGTTCGGCTTAGGATCGGTATAAAACCCGACCATGAGATCGGCAACACCAAGAAGTTTGTTTTGGAGCGATATGGCAAAAGCGAACGCGAGGCTCTCCCTGAAATTCTTGAGAGGGCTGCGGATGCTGTTGAATGTATCGTCTTGGACGGGATTGAGAAAGCAATGTCCCGGTTCAATGGATCGTAAAGTTTTGGCGCGGAGTTGGGCGGTCCCCAAGGGCCGATGTTCGGGTGCTTGTTGATTCGAGGATCCGGAATTGCGAAGTCCGCAGATCGTAACTATAGACCTTTTTACTTCGCCACACGTGGGCGAGGTTGCAAGCCAAAAGGAGGATAAAATTGGCAAACAATCGAGTATACGAACTGATGTATATCGCGGATCCGGCTCTTGAAGATTCGGTGATCGGCGAAATCAACAGTGAAGTTGAAAAAATCATTGCCGCCGAAGGCGGTACGGTGGTCAAGACCGAAGACATGGGACGCCGTCGTTTGGCGTACAAGATCAAGCGGTTTACCGAGGGTTATTATTTCCTCTTCGAAATCGAAGGAAGCGGCAAGGAAATTGCCGAGATTGAACGCAGACTTCGCGTAAGCGACAAGATCGTGCGTTACATCACGGTAAGAGTTGACGAGGAACGCAAGGCTGCCGATAAGATGGAAGCCAAGAAAGCGGCTCGCAAGGCCAGAGTTAAGGCCGCTGGCGGTGAGGATTCGGAATCAGGAGAGGAGGAAGAATAGAATGTCCGACGAAAAAGCAGTCAAGACGGAAAATGCACCCTCGAGCGGTGGTGATTCCGGAGAATCGAGAGAAAGAAGCGAGCGTCCGAGACCGAAGCGCAACTTCAGAAGGTTTAATCGTTACAACCAAAGACAGTCGGTACCGGCATATGTTGATTGGAAAGACGTTGATTTCCTTACGAGGTTTATTCCCGAACGCGGGAAGATCATGCCGCGTCGAATTTCGGGTGTTTCGGCAAAAGATCAACGCAGATTGGCGCGTGCGATTAAACGAGCCAGGGTGATGGCGTTGTTGCCATATGTTTCGGACTAGGGAGGTATTGAAATGGCATCGACGACCACAGTTTTGTTGAAAGAAGAAATCGACAGCCTTGGCGGAAGAGGTGAAATCGTTACCGTTCGTGCTGGCTATGCCCGCAATTACCTGCTTCCCCTCGGAATTGCCATTTTGGCAACCAAGGGAAACGTCAAGCAGGTTGAACAGGAACGCGCCGCGCTTCTAAAGAAGGCTGCCGAAGAAAAGGGAATGGCCGAGGTACTACTCGGCAAGATGAAGGATCTCAAGCTTCGATTTGAAAGAAAGGCCGGAGAAAGCGGAACTCTTTTTGGTTCGGTTACGTCAATGGATGTTGAGCATGCTTTGACCGAAAGCGGTTTCGAGATCGAGCGACGTCGTATCACACTAAAAACTCCGATAAAGGAAATCGGTGAATACGTTGTGCCGGTTAAGCTTCATCGAGAGGTTACGCTTGATCTTCCGGTTTCGGTTGTGGCCGAAGGCGAAGCAATTGAGGAGAAAATCAGCGAGCCCGCTTCGGTTGATGCGGCTCCTGAAGCGGCTTCCTCTGAAGAAGAATAGCGGCGTTTTGCAAGCGTTGCGGAACGCGTTGTATTATGTTGAGACCGTCGGGGCTAAACCCGCCGGTCTCTTCTTATTTTGCTTGGATTGAGGTATCTCATTTGACTCCGGAAAGAACTTTGGATCAGGAACAATATCTTGAACGGCCGCTGCCTTCCAATGAAGAAGGCGAGCGCGTGATTTTAGGCGCGATTTTGCTTGATAACGCTCTCATTTCCGAGGCTGTTGAAACGCTTCGTCCAAAGGATTTCTATTCGCCGAGGAACCGCCTTGTTTTCAAGGCGATGATGTCGCTTTTTGAAAGAGGCGAGCAGATCGAACCGATCTTGATCGGGGAAGAATTGAAAAAAGAAGGCAAACTGGAGAGCGTGGGCGGCGTGTCGGCGATCGCCAATCTTACCTACGGTCTGCCGCATTTTTCAAATCTCGCGTCGTATATCCGGGTCGTTTACGAGAAATCGATCGTCAGGGAACTTATTAGAACCTGCAATCTGATTACGGCCGATGCGCTGGCCGAGGAAGATGACGCGCAGGACATCCTCGATCGCGCTGAACGACAGATTTTCGCGATAGCCGAAGCGAGAAATCGCGACGGTTTCGATCACATAAAGCCGATCGCAGAAAAGGTTCTTGCCAAAGTCGAGGAATATGCCAAACGGGAATCGCATGCGCTTACCGGCCTTGCGACGGGATATGCCGATCTGGATCAAATGACGTCGGGCCTTCAGCCTACGGATCTGATAATCATCGCTGCCCGACCTTCAATGGGTAAGAGCGCCTTGGGGTTGAATTTGATGCAAAACGCCGCGGTTAAGGAGAAAGCGGCGGTCGCGTTCTTCTCGCTCGAAATGTCCAAGGAACAACTCGTTATGCGTATGCTTAGCTCCGAAGCGCGGGTTGACGCTCATAGGTTCAGAACGGGATTTCTGAATCGGGATGAATGGGGGCGCTTGGCGGAAGCGATTGCGAGGCTTTCCGAAACCAAAATCTATTTTGACGATACGCCTGGAATCTCACCTTTGGAAATGAGGGCCAAGGCGCGACGACTGGTGGCTGAAACAAAGAAACTGGATCTGATTGTCGTCGATTATCTCCAGTTGATGGCGGGATCCAAGCGAACCGAGTCGCGACAGCAGGAGGTGTCTCAGATTTCAAGGGAGCTGAAAGGACTGGCGAAGGAGCTAAATGTTCCAGTTGTCGCGCTTTCGCAGCTTTCCAGAGCCCCTGAGGCCCGCAACCCGCCGCGTCCGATGCTGTCTGATCTGAGGGAATCTGGAAGTATCGAGCAGGATGCGGACGTTGTCGCTTTTATTTTCCGCGAGGACTACTACGCTAAAGATCCGGCTAACCTGGAAGAAGACAAGAAAAACGTTGCCGAAATTATTATTGCCAAACAACGGAACGGGCCGACAGGAACCGTAAAACTGGCTTTCATCAAGGAGTTTACGCGGTTCGAAAGTTACTTCGGAGGTTGATATTGATGATAGACGAAAAATTGTCCTATCCGATCGGCAGGTATGGCGAAGGTCAGGTTTTGGATGGTTCGGCAAGAGAATCCGGGCTTTCTGACATTGAAATCCTCCCGCGTTCCTTGAGAGCGGTGTTTGCCAATCTCTCGGATGAGCATCTTGAGACGCCCTATCGCGAAGGGGGCTGGACTGCCCGACAGGTGATTCACCATATTGCTGACAGCCATATCAACAGCTTCGTAAGATTTAGCCTCGCACTGACCGAAGAAACGCCCGAGATAAGGCCGTATGCGGAAGACAAGTGGGCGGAATTGCCCGATCACGCCATGGATCCAGAGGTTTCGCTTGGACTTATCGAAGGGATTCACGCACGTTGGGTCGGGCTTTTGAGAAGCATTTCGATTGATCAGTTTGAACGGAAGCTTGTTCATCCGGAAAGCGGCATTTGGAACCTAAACGGGTTTATTGCCCTTTACGCCTGGCATGGAAAGCACCACCTGGCTCATCTTGAGATAATCTCCCGTAGCAAAACACCAAATGAGTTTTGAGAGCAAATCGGTTAAAAGACCCACCCGTGCCGAGATAAATCTCGACAATCTCGAATTCAATTTTAATTCGGTTAAAGAATTTACCGGCGGCGGCCTCGTAATGGCGGTCGTAAAGGCGGACGCTTACGGTCATGGAGCCGTGGAATGCGCGAGGCGTCTTGAAAGCGCGGGAGTCGATTGGTTTGCGGTCGCACTGACCGAGGAAGGCGTCGAGCTTCGGGAGTCGGGAATCCGAAAACGCATTCTTTGCCTGGGCGGATTCTGGGAAGGTCAGGAAAGGGAACTGCTTAATCACAGCATTACGCCGGTGATCTTTGATCTGGACTCAGCACGGCGATTCGATAATGCCGCCTCCGAAGGTCGAATGGTTGCCGCGGTTCATGTCAAAATCGATACGGGAATGGGCAGGGTTGGCGTTCCGTTCCGTCAAGCAAGAGAATTTGCCGCCTCTCTGCGGTCCCTTCAAAATCTGAGGGTGGAAGGACTTATGACGCATTTTGCGGCTGCCGAAAACCCATCGGAAAACGATTTTACGTCGCTTCAAATCCAGCGATTTCACGATTCGGTTTTTGAGTTCAGGAATGCCGGCCACAACCCACAGATTCTGGATTTGGCGAATTCACCGGGGGCTGTCGCGCACCCTGAATCGCGCTCGAATTTGATACGTCTCGGCGGGGTGTTATATGGACTGGGTCAGGACGTTTTGCCGCAAAATATCGAAAACCCCGAGCTGAAACCTGTAATGTCGCTTCATTCCCAGATCGAGTTCATAAAGAATGTCGCCCCCGGCGAGACGCTTGGATATGGCCGCACCTTTACGGTCGAACGCGATTCGGTTATCGCGACGCTTCCGATCGGATACCGTGACGGCTACCGTAGAGGACTTTCGAATCAAGGCAAGGTGTTGGTCGGCGGCAAAGTCGCCCCGGTGGTCGGAAGGGTTTCGATGGATTGGACGCTTATTGACGTGACGGATATTTCGAATGTTGAGGTCGGGGATGATGTTGTGCTGTTTGGGGGCGATGGCGACAATGAAATAACAGCCGCCGACCTGGCTCAGATTTGCGACACGATTTCCTACGAAATCACGTGCGGGATCAGTCCGAGAGTTCCTAGAAAATACGTCGGATAGGGAAACGCCTTTTGCCGGGTTTTGAAAACGCTAAAAAAGCTTGAATTTGATCGTCAGGTATTTTTTGGGATTCTGGCGAAAGTCGTATAACAACTTGGTACTTTCATTGGAAAGCTGGTTGACGTTCGACATCGTATTGTTGAGATTGTTGTAAAGAGTTTCGTCCTTCAGAAGTTTTCCAAACGTGCCTTTTCCGGCGTCGGCGTCTGCCAGTATCGTATCGACCTTCTCCGAGACGCTGTTAACCTTCGCAAGCACCGTCCGCGCTTCGTTATAAAGTTGTTCGTCCTTGAGAAACTTTCCGGCAGTCCCCTTTCCTTCGTTTAGTTCCTTTGCCAGGAGCTCGAATTCCTTTGAAATCGTATCGATTCGCTTGAGTGACGGACCAACGTCTTTCAAGGTATCGCGCACGTCCTTTATCGTCGCACGGGCGTCGTCATATAGCGCTTCGTCCGTCAAAAACTTTCCGGCCGTTCCTTTTCCTGCCTTTATATCGGCGGAAATCGCTTCAAGGTTTTTTACTGAAGTATTCAGACTATTGTAAAGTGCGGGATCGCTGAGAAGTTTTCCGGCCGTGCCGTCGCCCGCCTTTACGCGATCGAGTATGTTCTGAACCTTGAGCATCGAGAGCTTTGCTTCAGCCAACGTGCCGTCAAGGTTTCTATAAAGCGATTCGTCGTTGATCAGATTGCCGAGAGTGCCTTCGCCCTGATTCGCCTTGTTTAGAATCTCGTTGGTAGGTATCGCCAATTTGTTGATCTGCTGGAGAAGATCGTTGCCGGTTTGGGTCAGCTGGTTTATCGAAATGGCCGATGTCGATTCCAATACGTGGTTGGCTTTGACCGCCGAGCCTTCCGGTGTTCCAGGCGTGATGTTGATCATCTTGTCGTTGGCGAGAACGCTTGTCGCAACAAGTTGGGCGGTGGAATCCGTACGAATCCGTTCGGAAACCGGCTTTCCGTCGAGGAGCACGTCAACGCTCATCACGGCCTCGATTCGAGCCTCTTCGGGGCTGTCGGGAGGCAAAAACTTGACCGCCGTAACCCGACCGATATGAACGCCCGCCAGCTGAACTTCGGAGCCTTCTCGAAGACCGTCGGCGCTAATAAACCGTGCCTTCAATGTCAGGCGCTCGACGAACGGATTAAAGTCCCCCGTCGAGTTCAAAATCAGGAAACCGAGAACAACCAATCCGATGAGGACAAAAATACCCACCCGCAATTGGCTGTAAGCAATGTTGTTTCGAGATCTCGGCATAGTTGTATTTTCCGAATGACTCCCAAAGGGATGCTATTTTCCGTTCAAAAACCTTTGAATGTAGGGGTCTTTGTTGTTTCGGAGTTCCTCTTCCTTCCCCTCAAAGATGATCTTGCCTTCATGTATCATAACAATTTCCGTATTTATAAGACACAGGCGATCGCCTTCCTCCTCAAACACAATCTCGTTATTCTCATTTCGTATCGCGTATTCCGACGACAAATATTCGAGATTTTTCATCTCGTGCGTTACAAAAATCGAGGAAACGTCTTGTATGTCCCGCAGTTTGATCGCCAATTCGCAGATCGTACGCGCGGTCGGAGGGTCGAGACCGGCAGTTGGTTCGTCAAACAAAACAATAGAGGGGTCGCCAACCAAAGCCCTTGCGATGCCTACCCGACGCCGCATCCCACCCGATAATTCGGCAGGCATCTTGTCGATCGCGTCTTCCAGATCGACAAACCTAAGCATTCTCTTGATTTCCTTCTCGACCGTCTCTTCGCTTACCCCTTTTTCATGGAGCCTGTAGCCGACATTGTCGTAAACCGGGAGTGAATCAAACAGCGCGCCCTCTTGGAAAACCATCCCGATCTTCTCGCGCACGCGCATCATTTCAGCTTCCGGGAGATAAGTTATGTCTTCTCCGTCGATAAGGATTTCGCCGTCGTCGGGTCTAAGCAGACCGAGCGTAAGTCTGATCGTCGTAGATTTTCCGCTTCCGCTCCGCCCAAGAATGATCTTGGTTTGGCCGCGGCGAACCGTGAAACTTACGTCGTCGAGAACCTTTCGATTATCGAAAGCGAGTCTGACGTTCCTAAATTCAATCGCCGGAACGGCCCGGTCGGCGCGATAATACGATTCGCCGAACTTAGGCGCATTCGCAAACTCCCCGTCGGATTCTTCGGGGGGAACTGATACGTCAATTGTTTCGTTGGTTTGCATCAACAGCCTGTTTGACCGAGTTAATTTGTTTCAGCCGTTTTTTGAATTCCGGCGACTAACCGAGTATGTGTTGCAATCCCCTTGAGAGGAAAAAGTCGGCAATAATCACAACGATCGAAGACAAAACCACGGCAGAAGTTGTCGAACGTCCAACGCCAACCGTCCCGCCGTGGGTGCTGAGTCCCTTAAAACAGGAAATCGCACCAATGATCAGACCGAACCCAAGCGGTTTTATAACACCGCCGATAATATCCTCGACCGTGATTCCATTTCTTACCGAAGTCAGAAAAACCGAATAGTCATGCCCGAAGAGCCCGTTTGCCACTATTCCGCCACCGAAGATGCCGAAAACGTCGGCCGCAACCGTGAGAAGCGGAAGCATTGTGACAAGGGCGATGATTCTGGGCGCGACGAGTTTGCGGTATGGATCAGTGCCCAACGCACGCATCGCGTCGATCTGTTGCGAAACGGTCATAGAGCCAAGTTCCGCGGAGATCGCCGAGCCGATACGACCGGAAACCATCAGAGCCGTCAAAACCGGACCGAGTTCGCGAATCAGCGTAAAAGCGACCATTTTTCCTGTTTGGCTTTGGCCGCCGTAATCCACGAGCGTTGGGTAACTTTGGAGTGTTAAAACACCCCCGGTAAAGAGTCCCGTTAGAATTATGATCGGCAGGGAATTGACTCCGATCAGGTTCATTTGTTCGACGGTCTCAGAATAATACCTGGGCTTTGAAAAAAGACGCGAAAACGCGTAATAGCAGAGGTATGTAATCTCCTGAAGTTCGAGAAGAAACTTTTTGAGTGGATTCATCTATTACGGCCGCCGGCAAATTCCCGCCCCTAAAAGCTTGGGGGTTGTCACCGAAAAAAATCAAATTGACTTCCACTTAGACTACACTTTTTTTCCTCCAAACGACAACAAAAGCGGTCCCCGGAATCCCGTCTGAGAACACACTCGAGCGTTCTCCTAGCCATCTGAAGCTTCCCGAGATGAGTTCTTGAATATAGATGCGGGAAATATGGGTAATTTCAATTCCAAAGGCGGAAAACTGCTTCACAAAAAAAAGAACCGGGCATCACCCGGTCCATTTAAGTTCCAGCAAGAAATCTCCTGCATCCCGGATACGCCTACTGCGGAGGCCTTCTCGAATCCGGAGGGGTTTGCCCGTCGGGGGGAGGATTTCCCCTGGGTCTGTTGCCCGCCGGTGGCTGCGTCCGGTTCGGGCCGTTTCGAAGCGGACCATTCTGACGATTGGCGGGTCGGTTTCGTTGCGCGAAATTGTCACGAAGGCGCCTAAACTTTATCAATTGTTCCGGCGTGAGCACCCTGCGGACCGAGGCTTCGGAGACCATACGGATTTTCGTGATCTCGGCCTGAGCCTGCGCCACCGCGTTTATCTTTGCCTCAACCGTTGCCGCATCATAGTCGTCGCTATAAATCGCTCGGTCAGCTTCGGCACGCGCCTTTTTCAAAGCAGTTTGCGCGTCGCGAAGCTGAACCCGCTGGGATCTGTTTATTTTTTGAATCTCTTTTGCCTGTTCTTTGGTCAATCCCAAAACGCGCGCGATCGCCTCGGCCCGTGTTTCGTCAGCCTCGGGTGGAGGTCCTTCGGGAGGCCCGTCCTGCGCGAGGATTGGAATTGCAAACAGCAACGAAAGGAGCACGATGGCAATGCGGAATGTAATGGTGGTTCCTCTTTTCATTTCTTTACTCTTCTTTGGATTCTGTAATCGCAAACAGATCCGTCAATCTCAGCGAATCGTCTTCAAATTCGTCTGATTGAGCCATATCGCTCAGCCTTTCGATTGCCGGCGCCGGGGTTTGTTTCAGGGTTTTCGGAGTACCGTTGTTCTTCTTCGAATTCGAACCGGGTTTTTTCGAACTTCCATTCGAAGCCGAGCCTTTCGCTCTCGGTTTAGGGGACGGGGAAAATGCTTTGGTACCCGCGGGAGCCGAGATCCTCGTCTCGACTGCAACCGGCGATACCACAGTTTCTGCCGGTGTCTGAGTCTTGGAGGCAGCGGATGTCGGATCTGAACCTTCATTGCCCGCTCTGGCCGTAAGGGATTCGACCTTGCTTCCCGCCGATTTGTCGGAACCAATTACTTTGGTTCCAGGTGCCAGACCGGCAGAATTGTTGTTGGACGCCAACTCAGTTTCACCTCCGGTGGAAATCACGGTCCATGCCACCATCGCTATCAAAAGCAGGGTAGCGAATGCGCCAACAGTCTTGAGGGCGAACGCCCCGCCAAAAATTTGCTCCTTGAGCGTTTCCCAAAAACCGGGGCTTCCGTCTGCACGTTTGGTTTCCCGGCCGTATGGCACAACGAACGACGGAGTCGCCAGAGAGTCAAACTCGAGAGATTTCCATTCCCTAACCGAGCCGCTCAGAGCCGCAAATGCCGCGACCTCTTCCGGGCAAGTGGCGCAAGCAGAAAGGTGTGCTTCGAAAATCTCGCGTTCGGAAACGCCCAGTTCGTCATAAACATAGGCGACCGAGCTTTCGGAGAATTCACACCGGGAAGAATCGTGTCCTGCATCCAACATCTTGTTCATACCTCAAACAACCTCAAGCGGCGTGTTTGCCAACCGCTTCTTTAGCTGATTCAAAGCCGTATAAAGCCTGCTTTTGACCGTGCTCAGGGGAATCTCCAATGTGTCGGAAATCTCCTGAAATGTCAGTTCCTCAAATTCCTTCATAATCACGACTTCGCGCAAATCCGTAGGAAGCGCGGAAACCGCCGTTCGTACGGCCGCAATCCGTTCTTCCTTTTCCGTAAGCCTTGAAGGCGTAAGCCGCATCGGGGCGACAAAGTACTTTTCTTCCGCGGACTCGCTTTCGTCAAAGAAACTTTCGGAACGCGTCTTGTCGCGTCGCTTTCGAGTCAGGCACTGATTGACCGCGATTCGATGAAGCCATGAAGAGACTTTCGCCTCGCCTCGAAACCGCCCAATCGCCTTGAAGGCCGATATGAAAGTTTCCTGGGCTGCGTCGCGCGCCTCATCCTCGCGCTGCAACATGCCGAAACAAAGAGCGAATATCTTTCGTTCCCATCTCGTCACGATTTCGCCAAACGCTTCCGGATCTTCATTAACCGCAAGAGTTACAAGCTCTTCGTCTGTTTTGGCAGCCAACATAACCATTCTGCGAAGAATCCGGGACGCCACGTTTCCGGACGTTTTCCGAAAACCAACAATTAGACGCCGGATATATCAAAAAAGTCGGGGAAATCCCGATTTCCTTCAAATGGACGAGATAATGAAGGTCATTTGCATATAATAATTGGGATCATCAAGGATTGTTGCAGAATTATCCTGTTGGGAAAAGCAGGCAGGAAGGAGACTGGAGCCAAGTTTTGGGTTGATTGCGGATCAGCGATTTCTTTTGAGAGGAATTTAGGCCGCTTCCGTGTGCATGCCGAAAACAGCTCTACAAGCACGGATTACATTGCGGATTTCAAAAGACACAAAAATTGGGAATGGGGCTTCCAATTCCTGTCGGCATTTATTCCTTCCCTATTGTTTACCCGAAGTAAGACAGCCCATGCTCAAGAATCGGTTCGGATTGCGAAACAATTTCGCGTTCTTCCGAATTTCGCTTTAAGGAAGCTACTGGAAAATTCGGACTCGTATCTCGGTTTTGTTGTGACCCGGTATCAAACGCCGAATCGCCGCCAACCGTTAAGGAACCACATCTGATACCGCGGGATTCCAGCATCGACGAAAGCTCGCCAAGTTTTGATTCGAGTATTTTTTGAACGGCGGGATCGGCCGTCAGAAATTCACCGCGAAGTTTTCCATCCGAAAAGGCGAGGCGCATTCCAAGCCCCTCAAATACCGATCGCACGAAACGTATTTCTGCAATCGCACCGTTTTCACAGCCAAAAATGCGTGCCGAACTGACGATTCTCTCGAGATCGACGACATGTATGATCGATTGCGGGAACAGGGTCGAGGCATCAAAAACCTGCGAAGGTTTTAAATTGGAAACGAGCGAACCACTCGGGGCGGACAAGTCTGTTTGGTTTCGATCGCTTTTGGGATCATCCGAATCCGGATCTTGGCGATCCTTCTTCGAATCGCCGGCATGCACTCTCGAATCCACACCCCTCCGCGTATCCACCGATGGCGAAACATCCGAACAATCACTTTTTTGTTGGGTCGGTCGATCCGGAAAAAGATCGTCAAGGATGGACGCAAAATCGAAATGCCCCGAATCTCCTTTCGGAGGGATCGAGTTATTCACGCCGGTGTTCGTCAATGCGGAGATTTCCATTACGCGACAATTATCGGCAACGGACAACTCCGGTTTCCAACTATTTCATCTTTTCGCTTGCTTCGCGAATGTACTTTCTTGCAAGCGAAATATTGATCGTTACGCCTTTTTTGTCCAATTCCATCGCGCGTTCAAGCGCAACCTTGGACTTGTCGAACTCACGCTCCTCGAACAATACCTCGCCGAGTTTGTAAAACGCCAAAGAGGAATCCGGACTCAATTCCGTGGCTCTTCTAAAGGATTCGTAGGCGCTAATCGGGCGTTTGAGTTCGCGATATAAATCGCCGAGCGTTTGATATACATCGCCGGTCGGCGCGACCTTCAAGACCGCCTCGAGCTGAACGGCGGCTTCATCCCAGCGCTTTAGCTTCATCAGCTGCTTTGAGTATTCATATCGAACGGTTGAAGACTCAAATCCATTGTCAATCGCAAGCTTGTAGGCCGCGGCGCTTTCTTTCTCTTTGCCTGAGGATGCGTAAATTTCCGCGATTCTGGCATGCGCGAGCGCGAATCCCGGTTGAAGCGTCGCCGCGGAAACATAATGGCGAAGCGCGTCCTGCGACTGCTTTCTTGCCAGATATGTCTCGCCGATCGCGTAATCGGGATACGCGGAATTGATCATAAAATCGCGTGATTTTTGAAATGCCGTCAGGGCCTCTTCATACTTGCCCTTGGAAAGGTCGATTTGGCCGGAAGCGAACCATCGCTGCCCTTCAATCTGAACAGCCGAAAAATCGCGGACTGAATTCGCGTTTGCCGTCTCGTAAACGAATTCCCAATCCGAACGTGTCAGTGCGGATGTTTTCAGAGGGTCAGCATAGTCCTTAAGGATATCAAGCACTTTCGCCCCTACATCGCTGTTGGCATCAAGATTCGCCGACAGGGATTCCTCTGCGGGATCCTTGGTATCGGCGCCCGCTTTGTCGTCGGGAACAAGTACAACCGACGGATTTTTCGCCGAAACACTGACGAGTCTCGGGTTGAGAACCACCGCGCCAGATGTATCCCTTACCGAGACCAGGTAATTTCCCACCCGGATCGATTTTTCCAGCACTCCTTCGTCATCGCTCACACCGAGCTTTTGTTCGCCAAGCCAGACCTCCTGATTCGGGTCCGGAGTATTGAACTTGAAATTCACTGTTTGGGAATTATTCTGGGTTGAACCGTTGCCAGAACTGCGACGATTGCTCGAGCTCTTCCTGGGCTGGTTGTTCGAAGTGCTGGCAGTACCGGACTTCTTCGCCGGCGCGGGTTTTTTAGAAGCGGGTTTCGCTGGAGGTTTGGGAGTAGATTTTTTTGGAGCCGGAGTAGTGCCGTAAACCTTTTTCTCCAGATCCGAGCCCTGCGCGAAAATGGAGGATTCGAATGCGAATATCGCCAAGACGAAGCCAAAAGCCGTTAAGCCCAACTTGAACATCGCGGTTTGCAAAGCGGCAACGGTTGATCGCATATTCATGAACCTCCTTGATTGTAAAAACTTCTTCCCGGAAGATTGCCCTCAGTCTTGCCCGGATGTTGAAGCGCCCGAATTTACGGGGATTATAACATATCTAAAGCCAACACTGTTTACCCGGGTGCGGGCTTCGATCTCGCTCCAAAATGTGTTCGAAAGTTTGTCGCGATCCTCGTTGAACGAGCCCCCCAATACCAAGTGCATCCTATCACCCGGTTTGTGGTCGGCCTTCGCGAGTTTTGAAACCAACTGATCGACCTTCAATTCATCTCCGGTCCACTCCCATACGTTCCCAACCATGTCATAGGCTCCAAAAGGAGACTTGTTCAAAACAAAGCTTTTAACGGGAAACGCGCGTTTCTTTTTCTCGGTACTGACGGCGGAATCGTTCCAGGCGTTTCCCCAAGGGTATTTGAAGTGTTTTGCTCCTCCGGCGGCGAGTTCCCATTCAGCGCGGGTCGGGAGCCTTACCTCCAATCCAAGTTTCTTGGATTTCCATTCGCAAAACTTCTTGGCGTCGTCCAAGGACACAAAAACTACGGGATAATCGTCCTGCCCCTCGGGAAAGTTCTTCTTATCCCAATGCGACGGAGCCTCATAACCCGTTTCCCCGACAAATTCCGCGTATTCCGAATTGGTTACTTCCGTTTCGCCTATCAAAAATCCCTCGACTATCTCGCGTTGAAGCGGACGCTGGGATTGCCCGCCACCAACGATCGATTCACCGCCCGGCACTCTGACGGCGCCTTCGATTTCAATCGTCGTATTGGCGTCCTTATTTTGGGCCTCGTTTGGAGTGGGTTGCGCTCTAGCGTCGTTTTCTTTGACCGGAAGTTGGGGAGGCTTGGCCGGGTTACCGTTTTTGTAATTAATACCGATCTTGGCGAGGTATTTTGCGGTATCACCGTTAGCGCGCGCCTGGGAACCAAAGATTCTCCAAGAGCCGTAGCCTATGGTTACCGCGAGAGCAAAACAAAATAGTCCCGCCAGCAGAAGCGGGGCGACTCTTGATTCCGGCCGAATTTCACCGTTTCGGTCAGGCATTTTCATCCAAAGCGATCGCCAAAAAAGACTGTAAAAATTATATATCGTCGCGCTGACGGTGCAAAATGGAGCTTATCTCGTCCATCAGCTTTTGATCCCTTTTCGTTTCACGCTTTTTCTCTGAAAAAGTCCAGTTTTCTTTGTGTTTCTCAATTGCCGACAAATCTTTCGATGCAGCGGCCAGGACCGCCAGCTTTCGGTCAAGTTCAACCTCGGCATTTTGAACGTTCGATTTTTGCCGGTCGAGCCGATCCGTTGCGGCAAGCAATTCTTCGTTTAGGGATTCGATATAGTGCTTGTGCGAGACAATCGAAGCGGCGTTGGCGCCTGCGCGGAGCGAGTTTTGCAGTTCTTCGCCGGCGTCGCGCTTTCGGATGGAGACCAATTCGAGTTCGTTCTTTCGTTGTTCCAAAAGCTCGATCTCGTGAGCCAATCGCTCTCGTGCTTTGGCAACCGCCGCCACGGCATCATCCCTGATCTTCTTCCGTGTTTTAAGAACGGTCTCGAGTCTGTATGTTGATTTTGCCATCGCAAGATCCGAAAAAATTCCGGAGCAGAAACATGGAACTTTGTGCAAAGTCTTTTGATTCGTTATGTTACCATTTACCAAAAAGTTGCGATAACTTTTACTTGCCATGTCGGTAACCAATTCGGAGCCGGGGTCCGATCGGTTTAATCGCCTTGATTTTCGTGGCTCTTGGTCGGCCCGGGTTATGAAAACCGACGGAAGGTTTTGCCCGGTCAACGAAAATTGGACTGCTCCGAGGTCTAGCGGGCACGGTACGAAAATTGGAGAAGAAGCGCTTGTCCGAACAGACGCAAAAACACGCTATTCAACAGGGAATGGTCGATCGTGAGGAACTGGTCGAGAAATACCGCTATTTTGTTTACTCGATCGTCAAGAAGATACGTGCTCCGCTTCACCAGTTCGTAGAGTTTGAAGAACTCGTAAATTACGGCATGGTTGGCCTGCTGGAAGCTGCCGACCGATTTGATCCAACGCGGGGAATTTCTTTTACAACATTCTCGTATTACAGAATTCGCGGCGCGATTTTTGACGGTCTTCGTTCGATGGGCGTGCTGATGCGTTCGCCGAAAGGAAAATGGGTTCAAAGAGAGTCGAATCTCAACGATCTGGTTCAGACCTCTGCCGATGATTCGCAGGGATCCTCAAATTTGAATGATGAGATTTCTGAAGTCGGAACGATGATCGATCGCATTATTCCTGCTTACCTTCTCTCGCTATCAGATGAGAATACGCCGGAAATTGCTGATCTTCGTGAACTGCCGTCAGAGACCACCGAACTCAAGGGCCTTTTGACGCTTGTCACAAACGAACTCAAAAAACTCGACGAACGCGAGAGGGTGTTGCTCGAAAGCCTATATTTCAAAGGGATTACGACAACTGATCTCGCAAAGGAGATGGGTGTTACAAAAAGCTGGGTTTCGAGGCTGCATTCCAAGGCGATTGAGAAACTAAGGGCCAGCTTGGTCGATATGGGCGTCTTGCCGGGGAAATAGCGGTTCTCGCCAGAACAGAGTTTGGCAGCAAGTTTGGAATGGGGCCCGTGCACTGCGTGGGCCCCATTTTACTATCATTCCGAAAACCCTTTCGATCCTTTCAACTTGAGAGTGAAGCGCTTTTGATGCGTCGCCAACCCGAGATGGAAACAATCTTGTTCCCCTTCCGATAACTGAACCGAACACAAAAACAAAAACAGCGAGCCGGTTTTCCGGCTTCGGAGGAATCGGAGAATGAGTCAAGTAAATCTCAATTTCACAAATGTATTGAACTTCCAGAATACGGGTTTTTCCGCGCCGATTACTACGGGCGGGGTTTATAGCGACCAGCTGGCCGATCTTTTTGGAAGTCTATCCAAGCTCTTTGAGTCGCTCAGCATGAATCCGTTTGCGGCCGGCGGATGCATACCCAGTGGCGGTTGTACGTCGCCACCGGTGTTTTCAGACAGCTATCACCCTTCGGGATCATTGAAAACGGACAACGGTGTTGTCACAACTCCCGGCGGATACACGATTGAGCCTGTCGGAAAATTCGAATGGAAAATAACCGGACCCGATGGAAAAACAACAAGAATTTGGGGCGATCCGCATGTCGAAGAGGGCGATGGTGGCAAATGGGACTTCAAACGAAACTCGACGTTCATGCTCCCTGATGGTACCCGAATCAACGTCACAACAGTCCCTTGGAAAGACGGAAGGATGACCGTAACGAGCGGGCTTGAAATCATTAGCGGAAACGAACGGGTTTTGATTTCGGATATCGACAAGGGCAAGGGCGTTATCGGCCCGGTCACCCAGGACGGGTTTCAATACGCGAATTCCTTCGGCGGCAACGATGTATTCGTCATGGGCAGCGAATCCGACGACTGGTCTTATCAGGGTCGTGAAATCATCGGAAGCAATGATGGCGGAGAGTCCTTCAGACTCGGAAATTCATTGGCTGCGGGTACTCCCGGGAACTATCCGATCGGATCCGGAGACATCATGGAATTCCTTAGACAGCTCTTTGGAAGCTGGGATGAAAACTGGAGACCGAGCGGTTACGGTTCCAATCCGTATTACCTGCCGATCTTTGGAAACATGGACCAACCATACGATTCCGTTGGGCACCGCGATCGGATGTCGTTGATGTTCAGATCCCTTGCGGATATGTTTCAGGCACTTTCAAACCTGACTAGCATGAACGACCTTGTCTATTTCAACCGAAACAGATCGATGATGATCTGAAAGAGATGATTGGATTTGCGGATTTACCCGAATGCGGGTAAATCCGCAGACCAAAGCAGTTTAGGAGAAACCGATGATGGAAAATGTATCCGACCATGAAAGATTGGTGATGGGTGAAATCACGATCGCCGACTATGTTGGACTCAATAAGGAAAGGCAATATGAGATTGCCATGAAAGGTTATCACCTGATGGAAACGGGTCGATTGGATGAGGCAGAAACGATCTACCGCGGGCTTGTCGCGGCTGATCCGTTTGATAGCGTTTTTCATTCGCAATTGGGTGCAATCTGTTTTAGGAAACAGGATTTCGGGGGAGCTTTCCAGGAGTTCGATGATTCGATCCGCCTCAACAAATGCAATGTTGACGCGCTTGCCGCTCGCGGCGAATTGTTCCTTATGAGGCAGGATTACGAGGCGGGAATCGAGGATCTGAAGAATGCGGTCGAGAACGATCCTGAAGGCAAAAAGCAGTCATCAATAAGGGCCCGGGCCATCCTGCTCTCGCTTCGTGATGCGGTTGAGACGCGACGCAGGGAACTGGCGGCGGACGGACACTGAGACTACGTTGGCCTTTTCCGGGCCTCTGGAATTCACGGCCGAAAAGAACTTTGTTTCCTGCTGGCAGTGAGAAACGCGGGGTGGGATTTGAATCAGCCTGCGAATTCTGCGGACGGGACGACTTTTGTAATACGAGGCCCTTGCCGGATTAATCGGCAAGGGCCTCTGTGTTGGAAACTCCATAAAAAGTTCAACGCCAAGACCCGAAATTCCGTCGATCCACGATGGGATTTCGAACCTTTTTCAAAGGATTTGCCGGTGCAAAACGGCAAGCGCGAATCATGATGAGAGCGTTATCCAAATCCCTTCGACAATCAAACGGGATTTTCACAAGGAAACAAATAGAACCATTTCTCGCGGCGACTGACCGTTAGGAAACGTTTTGTGCGGGCGAGATCGATTGGCGGCCTACGCGAGCCCCGCGGTCTGAATGATCTTTTCCGCGGTATCTGAGAATGGCGAGCCGGGATCCATGGAAATAACACGCAAAAGTTGATCTCTGGCTTCTTTTGGTTTTCCGCAAAAGAGTAGCGCTTCGCCGTAATGGAGTCGTGCGTAAGAGCTTTCAGGAAATGATTCAACCGCCATGAGTGAGATTTCGAGTGCCCTCTCATGCTTTGACGCCTGCAGATAGGTTGTCGCAAGTCCAACCATTGGAACCTCGGAATTCGGCAGGAGTCCGATACAGCCGTCGAACACCGCGGCAGCTTCCTTGAACCTCGACATCTCGCGCAAAAGGAAACCGGCCTCTAGGAGAAGCTTTGTATCATTACTCGGAATTCCTGTCTTTTCCCGGAACATGTTCTGGTTTGGGATGGTAAAAGGACAGCCGGAAGCAACGCTCCGGACTGTCCGCTAAAGAATTATGCGATCAGGCTTATGACTTGATGTTGTTCACCGCGGTCATTTCGCTGTCATGACGCGACTTGAGCAAATTGGAAACGGTCGAGAACTCCTGTGATTGCAGGCTGACGCGATTTTGCATTTCAATCAAGCGGAATGAGTTCTTTTGCTGCTGATCAAGCATTGCTTGATTCTGTTGCTGTTGCATCATGTTCGCGACCCGGTTGTACCGCTGCATTTCCTCGAACTGCTTCTGGTTCTCGATCAATCCGGCATAGGAACCAAAGGAAGAGCCGCCGCCAACTATCGAGCCGAGTCCGGGCGCGGCAACATTCAGCGCGGTTCCGGCAATTCCGCTAAGAATCTTTACAAATCTGCCCGACTTCTTCTCGGTTTTGATGCCGGTGTCGGTGATGATCGGAATTGGGGGAAGCGGTTCCGTACGCGCAGGTACGGTCATGGGATCGTCATTTAGCATAACTCGGAAACCTCTCTGCCTGTTAGATGCCTTTAGGGCCGTATAAAATTGTTACTTCGCAGAGATTATCGGTTGGTCTTGAAGATTGTTTCCGATTTTTCGCTAAAAACGCACTTGTACTATGTGTGCCGTACGCCGGATTCGAGCAGCGTTATGACAACGGAGAGTGCTTTTTGAATCCGCACAGCTTCGGAGGCTTCCTCCTGCGAACCTCTTCGAATTATCGAATCCAAATCCGAAACCCTCGCACGGAATCTCTCGATGGTCCTCTTTCTCTCGTCGACGTTTTCTTCATCAAAAAGGAACTCAATCCTCGGATACGTCGAAGAATCAGAAAATCCACCGGCTTCGGCATCTTGGACGGGAAGATTATCTTTAAAATCCGTTGACTTTTCAGACATGATTGGAAACACTTTAAATACGGAAACTGATCGTGGCAAGTTTCTTGACTTGGCGAGAAACTTCGTCGTGTTTTGGTCGAGAACGCTATGGGTTCGAATTTCGATCCGGCCAAGCGAATTCTCATCATATCTAAAGCACTGTGTTAACATAAGATAAACGATTCAGTTGACGTTCCCGAATGGTAGAAAAACTCACCATTAAAAAGAGAGGTAACTCCGCGGTGCTTTTTGAAGAAGAAGTGGCGGGAGGCGCAATCGTGACGGTCGGAAGTGATCCGGGCTCGACGATCCTATTGTCAGAGGACGGAATAGCACCCGAACAGTTCGTCCTTCTTCAGGAAGGATCGAACGTTATCTTGATGAACAGGGCTGACGGGACGGCGTTGAACGGGGAGTTGCTGAGTCCGGGGGGAAGGGCCTCCGTAACCAGTGGTGACCTGATCTCCGTTGCTGATTTCCAATTATTTTTTGGCGAGGGTTCGTTGCTTGAACTGGAACAGGATATGGGATTGGCCGCCGGGGAAGGCGGACCAGCAGTGAAAGCTGAAACAGGCGCAGTGCCAAAGCCTTTGGCCGAAGTTGCCGCAAACGGGGAAGCATCAAGCATCGAACCCGACGACGGCGAAAAAGATTTCTCGGATATCCTTTACGGTTTAAAGGCCGAGGATGTGTTTTGCTTCCATCTTGAAGACGAAAAAGGGGTCAGCGAGCGAATCCCCTTTGAGAATGACCAGATCTGGCTGGGGACGATCTCGGGCAGAATTTCGTTTGAACCGGCGAAGGAAAATCTGGAAGAGGTTTTTGCGAGAATCAGCAAAGATTGGAGCGGTGTCGTGGTTTATCCCCGTGATGATCAGCAGGTATTGCTGAACGGAGAACTTGTTGCCAAACCGGAACGACTCAGCAATCGCGACAGGCTTGTTTTGATCGATGATTTTGACGAGGTTCCAATTAACGGAGTGATCAACTTCCAGGAACCGGTTTCGATGCTCGCGCTAAGTTCGATACTTCCGGGCGAATTGCCGGAACCCGTGGTCGCTTCAGAGAAGGAACCGGTCAAGCTGGAGGAATCTGAAGCTGAGTCATCCGCGCTGCAATCCAAAACTGATGCCGCCGAGAAAAGGCGTCTTGTTTTTGGATATTTCACAAAACTCGAAATACTGTTTTTGGTATTGATGACGTTTGTGGCGGCGGCACTCGTATTTCTAGTTCTGGAGATGGCCTGAGCATTTTCTGGAACCCAAAGCGACGATCGATTGTTGGATTTTGATCGTGTACCCCATAGGAAGCGCCGGCCGGACTCGTTGTTCGTGCGACTGGATTCCGATTTTTTGCGATGGCTACAAATGGAGCGACACAAGCGGCCGGTGATGCCTGGGAGAAACTAAATTCGGGCAGCATCAATGCGTTCGTTTCAAGAAACAAGGACCTGATACTTCCGGCGGCGGTGTTGTTTGTAATCGGCGCGTTTTTCGTACCGCTTCCACCGTGGTCGATGTCGATCCTCGTACTTCTGAATCTTGCGCTGTCATTCGTGATCGTTGCCACCGCGCTTCTCATAAACACGCCCTCGCAGCTTACGTCATATCCCACGATTTTGCTCCTTTCGACATTGTTCAGGCTTACGATAAGCGTTTCTATAACGAGAAACATACTTATCGCCGGTGACGCCGGATCCATTGTTCATACATTGGGGGCGACATCGGCCCAGGGTTCGATAATTATCGGCGCGGTGATGTTTATCATCGTCCTAGTCGTGCAGTTTCTCGTAATCGGAAAAGGTTCGGAAAGGGTGGCGGAAGTCGCAGCGAGATTTACTTTGGACGCGATGCCCGGCAAGCAGATGGCTATCGACGCTGACCTGCGTTCGGGATTGATAACCCAGGAACGGGCACTCGAACTGCGCGAGTCGCTGGCCCGCGATTCGCAGCTTTACGGTGCGATGGACGGCGCGATGAAATTCATCAAGAATGATTCCGTCGCGACCATCATTATCGCCGTCGTAAACATTTCGGCCGGACTTGCGATGGGACTTTCGCAGGGGATGTCGCTATCCGCGGCGGGCGAGAAATACGCCATCCTGACATTTGGAGACGGACTTGCGGCGATCATTTCATCACTCCTGATTTCTTTTTCCGCCGGTACTGTTGTGACGCGTGTGTCTTCATCGGAATCGATGACAAACGTTGGTGCCGACATCGCTTCACAACTCTTTTCGGATCCAAAACCGTTCTACATCACAGGCGGAATCATGGTTCTGCTGACACCTCTTAACTTGCTATTCGCGCCCGTCGGGCTGTTGGCGCTTGGAGGCGGTTATGTTCTCCGCCAAAAACAACGCAAACTCGCCGATTCGGGTCAGTATCAGGGCGGTACGGGACTTGAAACCGCAGGGGATGAAGTCGAAATGAGCCATACGGTTCCGATGGCGATTGTCGTCAGCAAGAACTTGAACAGGTTCGTCGATAAGTCGACACCCGCCGGGGCAGCGTTTCGGGCGGAAATTCCAAAACTTCGATCGGCACTCTATTACGATCTTGGCGTGATGATGCCGTATTGCTATATCGGTGGTGACGCGCCGTTGGGGGAGAACGAGTATTACATTGCAGTCAAGGAGGTCCCCGTTGGCTATGGTTCGATAAAGCCGGATTGCTTGTTCGTAAATGATTCCGCCGAAAATATCGAGGTATTTGGCTTGACGGGCGAAAATGTGGTCAACCCCGCGGATCTTCGACCGGGTTCTTGGATTCCGGCTTCCCAGCGCAACTTGGCGGAGACGGCGGGGCTCAAGGTTTGGGAGCCTTCAGAGGTCATCATTCTGCATTTGTCGAGGATGATGAAACGCTACGCGCACGATTTTCTCGGTATTCAGGAAGCTCAGGGCTATGTCGATTTTATTGGTCGCGGGATGCCAAAGCTTGTGGAGGAAGTGATTCCGGATCCGGTAACGATTCACCAATTTACGGACGTGCTTCAGCGTTTGGTTCAGGAGGGAATTTCGATCCGCGATACAAAATCGATTCTCGATGCCCTCAGCGAATGGGGAAGGATCGAAAAAGACCCCGTAATGTTGACAGAACATGTCCGCACATCGATGAGGCGTTACATCTCTTTCAAATACACGGGCGGTCGCAACACGCTCTTTGTCCATCTGCTTGATCCCGAGATCGAGGATGTCATCCGAAGCGCAATCAGACGCACTTCGACCGGAGCATTTTTATCGCTTGACCCAACGATAGCCAACGACATTTTAGGCGCGGTTAGAAATGAGATTGCCAACCTTCCTCCGACCGCGCAGGAACCGCTGGTTGTAACGGATATGGATTTGAGGCGGTTCGTGAGGAAGATGGTGGAGATTGAATTCCCAAATCTCCCCGTCCTTTCGTATCAGGAGCTGACTCCGGAATTAAACGTGCAGCCGATCGGGCGAATCAGCATGCGTTCGGGGGGCGCGTCCATCCAACCACGGGTTTTCGAACCCGATTTTGACGAACTGCCGGGTCCGCCGCTGACTTTGGAAAGTTATGATTGATAGTTTTCGACCCAGTCTAAAATACGCATTGCGGATTCCGCTTATCGTGCTTGTCCTTCTGGCGGGGCTCTTGCAGTTTGGCTGTACGCCGCAAAAGATTCAAACGGTTTCGGACGAAACGGTCGCCAATGAGATTCTCAATGTTCTCTTGTCTTACGGTCTGAACGCATCAAAACAGGAAACCGGCGAGGGCGAGAAAAAAGCCTGGGAAATAATGGTGTCCGGCGGCGACGCCGAATACAAGGCGGCAATTCAACTTATGAGCGATCACTGTTTGCCTCCGCCGATGCCGCCGCAGGTTGAATCGACGGGAATCGTTTCATCTTTGGAAGTCGATAAGGAGAACGAACTTCGCCGAAACAAAATCAATCTCGAATCGCAGTTGCGGAGCATTCCGGGCGCGACCTGCGTGAAAGTGAACATAGTGCCGCCGGAATCAAGATCGCTGGCGCTTGATCCCCATGCCGCAACCGCAACCGTTTCGGTTTATTACAAATCAGATGCTTTTAGCCTGACGCCAAATCAAATTGCGAGGATGGTCGCGGGAGGTGTTCCGGGACTTTCGGCCGACAACGTTTTTGTTGCCCTCACGCGAAAACCTATACGTCCGTTGCCAAATATCGACCGAAGCAGAAATATCCGCCGAATTATTTGGGTATCGGCGATCGGACTTGTGGCGGTGCTTGGGTTTGTTGGATTTGCACTGTTTCTGCGGAAGCGTGGATCCGCCGGAATTGAAGCAGGTTATGAGACCGCCGGATTTGATGATGGTGATACGGAACCGATAGGTGAATTGCCGGAAGGCGAGGACCAATAGTCCATGAGGAATAGCGAATCAGCAAACTCGCAGGAAGAGCGCCAAAGTGCGGAAAGGATCGAAACGATTCTGGCGGTTCACGCTCTTCTCGCCCGTAACGGCGAAAAAGGCGCGGCGGACGACGAAATGTTTGTCGATCTGGCGATGATGTCCGGATTGGGCGCCGATATCGCTTCAAAAGCGGCTGCGAAGGCCCGTGCGTTTCAAGGCCTTGATTCACGGCAAAGGGCGATGTGGATGGCGGCGTGGAGGGAAAGATTGAGAAACAGGGGTCTCACCAAGAGACTCGATCCTTCCGTGCATCCAGAGCAGATCGCCCAAATACTCAAGGATGAGCCGCGGGCGATTCGAAGAATCATAGAAAGCAACCTGCCGGACGAGATCGCTGAGAAAGTGGCTATCGTGCTTCAAAGCAACAGCCTCTATTCCTTTGTAAAAAAAGCCCAAAAAGGGAGCCATGACGCCATCAACGTCGATGAGCGTCTTTTATCGGCGGTTCGGCTTAAGTTTTTGTCCAACTTTACAGCATTCGAGGACCTTCACGCTCCAACGAGCTATGATCGGTTCAAGACACGGGATCTGGGAAACTTTATCTGGCAGCTCGGAATTCGCGAGATCGCGATCGTTTCGAGGGGAATCAAGAAAAAAGAGCAGCTTGCCGGATTTCTGAATCAGTTTAACGAGTCGGCCGCAAAAGCGATTGCCCGCGCGATGGCGGATTTTTCGGACATTGGTCTGGAGCGCGTCAAGCAATCGGAAAACCGTCTCAAGGAATTGTTCCGTTCAACCACGGATTCAGACGAGCGGGTAAGGGGATCGGGTATGGCGATTTTTGCCGAGGCGATGAGTGTTCGCCCGGGCAGGGACTGCCGCTTTAGCCTGCAGAAATTGCCAGTGGAAGTTGCCAATGATTTGGAGAACTTGATCTCGCGCTGCAGGGCCGAAGGGGGCGCGGCTCAAGGCGTTGCCCGCGAAGTGCGCCTGTTTTCGGATTATTTTGCTGGAGTTGAGAAATGAGCATGCCGGAATCCACCAACGTCATTAAATCGAACGCTAAAACAAGCGGAGTCTTGAAGAATCGGACGCTTGAGGCCGAGCGCGAAGCGGCCATAATACTTTCCGAAGCAAGAGAGAAAGCTTCAAAGATCTTGTCGATCGCAAATGAAAAGGCGTTTGAAACGCTGACGGCCGCAAGAGACCAGGGCAGAAACGAGGCGCTAGTTGAAATGGAATCGTTACTTCTGGACGCAATGGAGTTTCGAGATCGAGCATTTTCCGAGGCCGAGAGGGAGCTGCTTGGACTGGCGGTCAGGTTGGCGGAAAAGATTTTGGGAACTGAGCTCGAACAGCATCGCGAAAAGATTTCCGATGTCGTTTCATCCGCGTTGCAATACGCAAGGCAGAAGGAAAATCTGGTTATTAGGGTAAATCCAATGGATCTTCCTTTCGTTCAGGATAAGCTCGATGCTTTCAAGTCGATCTCGCAAGCGCGCTTTATCGATGTTTCCGCGGATCCAACGGTTGAGACCGGCGGTTGCCTGATCGAAAGCGAGGTTGGAACGGTGGACGCCCAGATCAAAACGCAGTTGAGGGTATTGGAGAAAGCGCTACTGGCAAAGGCGGAAGGAGAGTTTGTCGCGGATTAATAGGCGCAATGATTGACTTAAAACCCTACATCGAAGCGGTTGATTGGATTTCGTCCGTCGAGGTCCGTGGCCGGGTCACGGAACTGGTGGGACTTTTGATCCGAGCGGCGGTTCCCGGTGCCCGCGTAGGCGAGATCTGCTTGATCCATTCGCCACACAGAGCGGCGACCCTTCGTGCGGAGGTCGTCGGTTTCAAAGGCAGCGAGGTTATTTTGATGCCGCTCGGAGAGGTTTCGGATGTCGCGATGGGGGCCGAGGTAATACCGACGGGAAGCGCCCTTTCGATTCGTGTCGGGGACGAGCTCTTGGGACGGGTAATTGACGGACTTGGCGAACCGGCGGATGGAAAGCCTTCTGCTTCAGGCTTAAGCGACAGGTCGGTATCCGCTCTTCCCCCCGACGCGATGAAGCGGAAACGCGTAAGGGAACCTTTGAAAACAAACATTCGTGCGATTGACAGCATTCTTACGGTTGGCGAAGGACAACGTGTGGGGATTTTTGCCGCTGCCGGAGTCGGCAAGTCGACAACGCTCGGGATGCTCGCCCGTTCGAGCGAGGCCGATGTCAACGTTATCGCACTGATTGGAGAACGCGGTCGGGAAGTACGTGATTTTCTTGAACACGATCTTGGTGAAGAGGGATTGAAAAAATCCGTTGTGGTCGTCGCAACATCCAACGAGCCATCTTTGATTCGGATGAAGGCGGCTTACGTCGCCACGACCGTTGCTGAGTACTTTCGCGATCAGGGCAAGAACGTCCTTCTGATGATGGATTCGGTAACGCGTTTCGCGCGTGCATTGCGCGAGGTAGGCCTGGCCGCCGGCGAACCGCCAGCGCGTGCCGGTTTTCCGCCCTCCGTTTTTAGCGAATTGCCAAGATTGCTCGAACGCACGGGGAATTCGGATCGAGGTTCGATCACCGCCTTTTATACTGTTCTCGTTGAAGGCGACGATATGACCGAACCCATCGCGGATGAAACGCGTTCGATCCTTGACGGGCACATCGTGCTTTCAAGGGAACTGGCGGGTCAGGGCCATTACCCGGCCATAGACATCGGCCAGTCCGTTTCGCGTGTGATGGGTGCGGTTACGAACGAGGAACATGTACGCGCGGCACACAGGTTGAGGGACGTAATCGCGACCTACGAAAAGCAAAAGGATCTAATCATGATCGGTGCCTACAAATCGGGGAGCGATCAGCGAACTGACTATGCGATATCCAAAATAGATGGAATCAATGAGTTTCTAAGACAAGGGATTTATGACCAAACCCCCTACGAGGAATCGATCGAACGTTTGAAAGGCCTTTTTTAGATTCTCAAACTCCCGCCCGGGAGTCGCTCATCACTACCGCCCCAAAATAAAATATTCCCGATTCGGGAAACTCCCCAACCAAGAAGTCGATAACTATTGTGATGCAATAAGCTTGCATTGCTGTTCTTTGGAACCTGATTCTTGATGAATTTGGATTGAGGCGGCAGTGAGGTGTTTAGAGCATTGCTGGCGATTGAGGGATTGGTTTGCCGCGGCGGATTTATAGTTGAAAAGGAGAGCAAGAAACTGGGGCAGGTTGATCCCTCAAACGTTTAAGATGGTTCGAATCCCGCTAAAATATTTTGGCTTTTTGAATCTGAAAGTTGTAAAATCCACAAAATCAATAGATTGTAGGCGGGAACCAAGGGATGTCCATAAAGAAGGCAGGATCACCTTTTGCAAGCGGAGCGGAACCGCTTGAGCCCTTAGGCGGCAAGGACCTAAAGCGTACTGACAAGGCGGAAGGTAGCTTTGAGTCGGCACTTGCTGAATTGGAAGGGCAAATTGAACAGGCGGGGCAGGTTTCCGATTCGGGAAATGTCGAGAGATCGGCGTTGGGAAACATTGCCTCGTCTGCTCGTCTTGATACACCCGAAGGAGCCTTTGGAGCGGTTAAGGAATCCGCGGGCTTTTTGGTCAAATCTCGTCTGAGCGATGCGTTTGTCGCATCCGATCAAGGTAAAAAATTAACGGAAGACATCAGCGATTTTATCGCCCGGGATCCCTTTATGCACAAAAAGCTTTTAGGGATTCTTGAGCGTTTGAGGGAAGGTTAGATCTGTTTGGGTTTTGCGATGGCCGGCAAAAAGCTGTCGCTGCGGATTTCGAGGCTCGGGTTTGAAATTTGGGTGTTGAAAAAACGCTCAACATAGTTCAAGCTCCGGTCGAATCGTTGTTGATATGTCAGATGGCGGCGGAGAAAAGACAGAACAACCAACCCAGAAGCGGCTGAAGGATTCCAGAAAGAAGGGGCAGGTAGCCAAAAGCCAGGATCTTTCCTCAGCGATGCTGCTGCTTGTTTCTGTCGCGGTTCTGTGGGTTATGGGAGGTTGGGTATCGACCTTCGCGCTAACGACGGTTCGGGAGCAATTTACATTCGCGGCGTCATTTGATGGTACTTTGTCCGCGGAAATCGCGCTTTCGAGACTGTTTATGGGAATCGTCGCGCTTCTCATGATCTTGTCGCCGTTGTTTTTGGCCGCGTGGACCGTCAGCCTGGTTGTGAATTTCCTTCAGGTGGGCTCGATTTTCGCGCCGGAGACGATCAAACCGCAGTTTTCAAAATTGAATCCGGCTGAAGGGTTCAAGAACAAGTTTCTAAAATTGAGACCGTACGTCGAGATTTCGAAAACGGTGGTCAAAATGATTGTTACGGCGGTCGTGACGGCGTACATTCTTTGGTCGGCGCGAAACGACATCGTTCGTCTCAGTTCGAATCCACCCGATGTCGCGGTTCAATATGCGTTTTCGCTCGTTATTCGGATCGGGTTTTCAATCGGAATCGCGTTTCTGATTATTGGTGGTTTGGATTACATACTTCAGCTTTTTCTTCACCGTCGTGATTTGCGGATGTCGAAGCACGAGCTGAAGGAAGAATATAAGGAAACGGAAGGCAATCCACTGATCAAATCCCAAAGGCGTTCGCTCCATAGGGAATTGTTGCAGCAAAGCATGTCGGCCGCTGTCAGGGGAGCGGATGTGGTTATTGCTAACCCGACTCATATCTCGGTCGCGTTGAGGTATGACAAGGAAAAAGACGGGGCTCCGGTAATTGTCGCAAAGGGTGCGGATCTGATGGCGGCGCAGATAAGAAAACTGGCCGCAGAATTTCGGGTTCCGGTAACGCGCGATGTTCCTTTGGCGAGGGCGCTGTTCGAACTCGAGATCGACGACGAAATTCCTGAAGAATTGTTTGAGGCGGTGGCGGTGGTACTTCGATGGGTTTATGGGCTCGACAAGAAGCGGACGGCCGGAGTCGGCTAAAGCGGGGCGCGGATTGGGAGTTTTGATATGGCGGAAATTCGCAACGTACTTAAAAATGGTGGCGAAGTAAACAATCTAACGGATCGAGTGGTTCCGGATAGAAACGTCCCGAATGTGCAAAAAAGCGCCTCCAACAGGGCCGAGGCGGGTCGAATCCCGGTTGGGCAGCCGGGAAAGGCCGCGGAAACGGGTGTTGCGGGAACCGCAAAGGGGACTTCTGCGACTGAGATCGCTTCCGGTCGGGACGCCGGTCAACTGGAAGCAGCCGAGCGACTAAGTATTCTGGGCGGTGCATCGGCGACCGACAAATTGCTCGGGCTGGATCTCAGGCCGACGATGTCGGGGGCGCTTGCACCTCCGCCGGGAAACGCCGATTTCCTGAGGCATCTGACGCCCGCAATGCGTCGAACGATGATGCGGAACATGCTAAAACGGCAGCGCGAGCGCATGAAAAAACTGGCGCGCTTTCTTCATGACCAGCGCGACGGTCAGGAAAACGGCGGGGAGCGCGAAGAAACGTTTTTGGAAGCCATCGGACGCGACCCGGATTCGGGAATTGAAAACTTGGAGCGCGCCATAGACGAACTCGGAAGGAGCGCCGGAATGCTTGATGTTCTGGACGAACTCCTGGCGCTGCAGGATTTTACAATCAGTCAGATGGGGGCGTATTCGCAAGGATAATTGTTTTATGGAAGCCCGCGGCACCTTGAAGAAAACCGAAAGCACAGAACTTCCGCGTGATCCGTTTGCGGTGGACATTTTTGGTGGTGCCTCAGGACAGGAGTCGGATGTAAAACAGGTTGATACGCATGCGATCCCATTGCCGGAAGGCGTTTCGCTCGACTGGCACTCCGGTCTGGAAAATACCGCGCTGATTGAGGAAGACGACGCAATCGTTCTTCCGCCGCTTTCCGGATGGCTGGAAAAGACTGCCGGGACGACGGTAGTGAAGGAAGTCGCGAGGTTTTTCAAATCGTCCGAGCTTTATTCGCATTTTGAGATCATTTCGTTTGATCGCGCGACCGATGGGCTGTTCGGGCCCGAGCACGATCCTTCAAAAATCTTCGTGATGATTGAGGCCGGCGGAGAAACTGCGGTTGTAGTTGTCAGTACCGAGTTTGCATCCGATCTTTTGCTTTCGCTTCTCGGCGGCCACGATGAGGGGGATCTGCTTCCCCGCGCGCTTTCCAAGATTGAACGTTCCGTAGTTGAGTATTTGTTTGCATCCGGTTTTACGGCGCTGAACTCGGTTCACCCAGACGGGCCCGCTTTTAGGATCTTAAGTGCGGGGCATGAACCGCCAGTTGATCTTTTTTCGGAAGAAGGCGGGTTTTCCGAGATCGTCGCTGACGCAGTGCTCGGCGATGCGAGCGGGATGGTTTCTGTTTTTCTGCCGTTTTCCTTTCTTCGAAGGCTGAATCGCGAATTCCCCGAAGAATTGCCGCACGCGGTTCAACACAGACGCGAGATCAATATTGAAAGGGCGTTTGGCAGGATGCGGCTCAATATCGAAATCGGTAGGACTCGAATCGGTTCTGCGGAAATTCCTTTCCTCGAGAAAAATGACGTAATCCTTGTAGTCGAACCCGTTGAGGAATGGTGGGAAAGCAGGTACGGAGAGACTGAATTCAATGTCACGCTTGGAAACTCCGTTAACACCGGCGTACGAGGCAGATTTATCAAAACCCCGGAGGGCGAGTTTGCCCCGTTTGGAGTTACAGAAGTTTTTAGCCACAAAGCTCGAAAAGCGTTACCAAGAATTTTGAGCGTGTCGGGAAGATACGCACGAGGAGCGACGGAGATGGAACCAGAAACACCGCACGGCTCATTGGAGAATGGAGTCAGGGAAGTTGACGATAAGGGCAGAGTCGCTGAAGGGAATCTTATCGCCCTTGAAAACGTCATGGTTGATCTGCGGGTACAGGTTGGCGGGAAGCGAATCTCTTTGGGAGAATTGAGGGAACTTTCGGCGGGAAAGGTTATAGATCTCGGTTGCAGGCCCGACGATCCGGTCGAAGTGATCGCCGAAAGCAGCGATCAACCGATCGCATCCGGCGAGTTGGTAAAGATTGACGGCCAACTGGGTGTCAGGATTACAAAGGTCTTTGTGTAGGAATATCAGATGGAAACCGGGTTGAGCTTCTTGTGGATGATGATCCAAACGGTCCTTGCGCTGGCGGTCGTGCTTGGATTGGCCTATTTCCTGTTTCGGATCGTGTTGCCGCGTTTCAATATCGGCGGATATGGCGCCGGGATGATTCGAATCGTGGATCGAACCGCGATTGATGCACGGAAAAGCCTGGTTATCGTGGAAGTGGCCGGGAAGTATCTTCTTGTTGCGGTTAGCGAAAACGGTGTCAATCTATTGTCGGAATTGGATCAGGCGGAAACGGAAGCTGCGGAGAGCCTTGCCGCGGCCGCGGCCGAAAACGACAAGGGATTGATGGCTTCGGGATTCGGCGATAGGATCGCGGAGCTTCTATCGGGCAGGAAGGTGAAAAAGTGAGAATGCTTGCGAGAACACTTTTGATCTTTGCGATGGCCGGCTTGGGCGTTGTCGAGGCGTTTGGCCAGGCGGCGGAATCGGCGCCCACGGAAACCGCGAATCCGGTCGTGCTAATCGTTGTAATCGGAGCCCTTGCACTCGCGCCGTTCGGACTCATCATGCTCACGAGTTTTGTAAAGCTCGCGGTCGTCTTCTCGATATTAAGAAACGCGCTTGGAACCCAGCAAGTGCCGCCAAATCAAGTTATCACCGGTGTCGCGCTGATCCTTACGATTTTTATCATGGCACCCGTAGTCGAGAAGATGCAGTCTGACGCCGGGATGATCAACAACACGGAAGCGATTTTTAGCGAGTCTTCGGTCTCGACGTTGTTCGAGGCCGCCAAAAAAGCGAGGGAACCGCTTCGTGGGTTTCTGAAGAAACACGCGCATCAGTCGAACAACGTCATGTTTCTGAATCTTTCGAAACGGATGGCGAAGGCAAATGGAAACGATCCCGAGGCAATAAAAGCGGAGGACTTTCGTGTGATCGTGCCATCGTTTGTCACATCGCAGTTGACCGAGGCGTTTCAGATAGGATTTCTCCTTTTCATACCGTTTCTTGTAATCGATATGGTTGTCGCGAACATACTTCAGGCGATGGGAATGTTTATGCTTTCGCCCACCATCATCTCTCTGCCTTTCAAACTGCTTCTGTTTGTGATGATTGACGGTTGGGTGTTGCTGATCCAAAACCTTGTTCTTGGTTACATATAGTTTGAGCCGCATTGATATGCACTGCGGCGGATTTCGAAAAGAGCTTAAGGAGAGTCAGGATTTATGCTGGATGTTTTCACAAGAATCGCCACCGAAGGCCTCTGGCTGATCTTGATACTTTCATTGTTTCCATTGCTCGCAAGCCTGATTGTCGGGCTTGTAGTCAGTTTGTTTCAGGCCCTGACTCAAATTCAGGAACAAACCCTGACGTTTGTGCCAAAGATAATAGCCACGATACTCGTCATCATGATCACCGCGCCGTGGATGCTAAAGCTTCTGATGGCATTCGGGAAGCTTAGTTTTAATCTGATACTCGAGGTCAATGCGACTCAATAGTTTTTGATGGAAGATTTCCTTCAATTGACGAATCTCGTTATGAGGGTTTTTGAGGTCAGCGGAAGTCCGCAGGCCTTTCTTGTTTTGTTCGGGCTGCTTTTTGCGCGGTTCGTTTCATTTGTAAACATCGTCCCGTTTTTTGGCGGTCAGGCGGTTCCCGCCCAGGTGAAGGTCGCGGTTTCGACCGCGCTTGTGATAGTTGCGTTTCCAGCGGTAACGAACGAAATACCGGTTGATGGCACGACATTCGGATTTGGACCGTTTGGCTTTGTGCTTCTTATCGCAAAAGAGGTTTTTGTCGGGTTCACGCTTGGTTTCGTTGCGTCCTTGGTATTTCAGGCCGTCGCTGTCGCCGGAAGAATAGTGGATCTTCAAAGGGGCTCGACGATGGGCGAACTGATGGCTCCGCAATTGCAGGAGCAGGTTTCGCAAATGGGGCAGTTCAAACTCCAGCTCGCGATCGTGGTTTTTCTCGCAATCGGCGCCCATCGCTTCTTTCTTTCAAGCCTGATAAGAAGTGTCGAATTTATTCCGTTGACTCGTTTCCCTCATGCCGGTGACGGTGCGTCGCAGGGCGTCGAATTTATCGCGATGGCTTCGGCAACCGTTTTTAGCCTTGGAGTTCAACTGGCTGTTCCGATCATCCTCGCGCTTTTGCTTACGGATCTCTTTTTCGGACTCATAAACAGGGTGGCCCCTCAAGTCAATGTCTTTTTCCTCAGCCTTCCTGTAAAGATGGCGATGGGAGTTTTTGCAGTCGCTATCGCTCTCGGGTACTTTGTTTCGCGGATCAATCTTGGATTTGACGACGCTTACAAGGCGTTTGAGTTTATGGTCAAACTCTTTTCCGGTATGTATCGTTGATTTTGGGGTCTTCAATTTTTCATCCACGAAAGACACGTGAAACACGAAAGTAGAAGGGAAGAGCGAATTCTCCTCAAACTGAAGATGAAACCTCTGAATCCATTTCAGGATACTTGCATTCTTTTTCGTGTTTCCGGGGTTTTTCGCGGTGAAACGTTCCCGTTTATTGAAATAGCGGGACTCGGAAGCGGCGACGTTGGAATTATCCGAATCACCCGGCGACTCGTGCGATGATCATCGTTGGATAATTGCCTATTTCTCTATATTTTTGGGCGGCGATGTTTGGAAAGAATCGTTTTGCTGCGATTGCCAAAGGCGAATCCATTCCGCCATGTTTGAGGTTTTCCCACCTCGAAGCGTAGTTTCTGGCGTGGCTAACGGCTTCGCGACCAGTCAATCCCTTGTTTTGCGCGAGTTCAAGACCTACCCGATATGCGTGCCCCATCGCCACCGTAACCGTGCCCTCTCCGCCGTTATAGGCAGCGGCTACAAATTTCCAAAACTCAATTCCCTGAGGTTTGCCATATTTTGAAAACGCGGATTGATCGAGACGGTCGGCCTTGATTTTAAGAAGACGGGCGGCGCCGGGGATCGCTTTCTCCGGATTTAGTCTTTCGTCCTGGGCGGTTCCCGCAACACCAACGTTCAACCCTACTTCGCGCGCCGCGGTTCGACCAAACTGAGCGATCCCGGCATAACCGTATTTATTTATTACCGAAGGGTTAAACGCCGATTCCTGTGCGAGAAGACTTTTGAGAATTTCCGGTTCAAGCCCCGGACACCATCCCACGGCGTTTGCAATGATCTCATCGTATTTGGTCGTAAAGCCGTTTAAACTGCCGGCGGAGATCCGCTCCGGCGGGGCAGCATCAACGGATCTTTCAAAATCCGCTTTATAATCTCCGGCCGCCAAAATCGCGGAGGCGTTTTCGGGATTCTCAATTTCGCTCAGAGTCGGATGGACGATATAGGCGCTGATAGAGTTCCATTCATCAAGAAGGTGTTTGTTTTCGTTTGTAAGGGGCGTTCCCTTAAGTTCGGGATGCCTTGCGTAGAAGATCAGATCCGTAAGCTGCCAGTCATCGGTTACGCCGAGACCGATCGCGCGGATTATTGTCTTGAGTTCCTCGACAGTCCGACGCCTCAACCATTCAGTCGATTCCTGACCGGAATCCTCTTTGGTGACGAACGTCCGCACATTTGCTCTAGTGCGATCATCTTCGGAAACGACTTGAAATTTGCCGGATGATGAGACGTTCGCTCTTTGAACCCCAATACCGGCGCGCTGTTCAGGTAAATACTCAGTTTTGACGCTGTTAGCAGACATTTTCGTGCTTGCTCAAAGCTCCTCAAACATTCGTATTGAGGACAGTTTTAATTCCGCCGGCCATTTGGTCGACTACCTTGCTCATTACTTCGATGTGCTGGGATACCTGATACAGACGCGCCTGAAGAGCCAGCAATTGTCCCGGTGTCAACTTCTGGTCCGAAGACATGATTGCGGCAACTTCATTGTAGTTGGACTCGATGCCCAAAAGGGTTTCGCTCACTCCGTTGACGGCCCGTGCCTCGCCGATTTCCCGCTTGGCCTCCTGAAGTAGCCCCATTCGTGTTCGGGCATCCAAAAGCTCTGGAGGAAGCGGTTCGCTTTGCGGTCTGTTGGGCGGGGCGATCGTGCCGGAGAGTTCTTGCTGAAGCCTCTCAAGTTTTGCGTCCAGTTCACGTCCGGATACGTCTCCCGTACCGACACCCTTTTGCTGTTCGTTCTGAAGATACGAATCGAAGGATTTCCGTTTATCGATGTTTTCAACAGGGTTTTTTGCAACCTGATTCGCATCACCGATCTGGTTAAGAGCCTGGCTTAGAACTCCGTACAAAGCTTCTGTCATTCGCCTACCTCGAAAGAATCGTAGCCGCGGAAATTCAGCGGATCCGAGCAAAATTATTTTGGTTCAAGGAATTTATCGGAGAGGCTTTCGTTTTGTTTCCCGTGAAGTCAATATTTTTTTTTCGAATTCGGCGCCCGCAAAGTGAAAATCCCAATCCAAATTATTCGGCAAGGAATCTTGTCTCGAGCAAGGTGTCGTAGAGGGCGCGGCCGCGCGTGACGGAAGTTTCGGCTTCGGATTTTTCGCCGGTTCCGGCTATTACGATCTCCAGGTCTTTTCTGGCATCCTCGTTTCGTCCTAGATGAATCAGCGCTTCCGCGCGGTTGACGCGGCTGCCGATGTCTTCCGGAGCCGACTTAAGCGCGCGGTCAAGATGTCGTACGGCATCCTCGAAATCACCCTTCCGAAGCCGAAGGGCGCCAAGAGCGGTGTCGAAGTAGTTGGTTGCCGGAGAAAGCGCAGCAAGACCTTCGAAGATAGCGATTGCCTCGCTGTTCCGTCCCTGTTGCGCAAGAGCGTAACCCAACTCCGTGACGAGCCGGATTTCGTCCGACGACCAGTTGGCCGCGGCGCCAAGCGTAACGTTTCCCTTCATCCAATCGTCTTCAAGAGTTGCCATATCAATCGATCCCAAGTTAACCAAAAACAAGAAGATTGTCACCAAAAAACATATCGAATATATCCTGCTTCTCAAAACCGCCGTCGCCGATCTTAGCCAATATGTAAATTTAACGTCCAAAGCCATCCAAATCGGTCAACGCGAAACTCTAAAAAAAAGTTGCCAAACGGGAAACAACATCGCGGCCCCACCGATAAATTTTCCAAAGACGAAAGTTTTCCGCGCCAAAGTATGATCAGTAACGCCAAAAACAGTATTCCGAAAATGCCACCCGGAGCATTGGAGAACATGGGATTGGGGAGATTGCCTCATCTTGTAACACTCGGAACCGAGAAGATAAAATCCGAGCCTTCCGAATTGAAGGAAGCAATCGACTCGCTGGTATTTGAATTCAAACAGGAATCGATCGAGGGAGCTTCGGTATTGCCCCCATTGGGATCGTTTCAGTCGCCGCCCGATGGCCCGACGCCATTGACGACCGCAAGGCTGGTCGAGATTTCAAGAAACTTCAATGGACTGATAGGCAATTCAGGAGGCCCAAACGGCGGAGCGACGTTTGACCGTATAAGAAGAATCTATGCGGCCATGAATCTGCTCAACGAGACTTTTAACGATCATCGCAGGTTCGCAAAACAGGCGGTCGCATCGACCCTTTTGAACGTGAGGATGTAAACGATGAATGAAGTTGGATCACAGATTACACCGACAACGTTTCGGGACGTACTGAGTATTTCAGAAGACGAATTTGAAGAAATGGGACGTGTGGGAGCGATGTTCTTTGAACAGGGAAACACCCACAAGGCGCTGTCGATATTTGAAGGGTTGGCTGAACTTGAACCGGAAAGCGCCGATGCGCATGCCGCCCTTGGATGCGTTTTGGCAATGAATCAGCAGGATCGAGAGGCGTTGGATCATTTGAACACAGCGATTGAGCTTGATCCGACGCAGATCGCGCCATACGTTTCGATCGCGGAAATACATCTGCGCAGGCTTGAGTTGGAAGAGGCGATCGCGGCGCTCGGCAAGGCGATCGAACTCGACCCCGAGCAAAAGGACCGAGGCGCCAACAGGGCGAGGGCTATAGTTTTGGGCATCGAAAGGGCGATCAGGTTTAATTCGCGTTTCGATTCGTAGTTTCAAAAAAGGACAAAAAAGGAGATAGACATGGCTGTTAACAACACACCCGGTATCAATACAAACGACACATTGGCAATGCATCAGCAGATCATGAAGATGCAGGAAGAACAATCGCTTAGAAACATGGCGATGCAGGCCCAGCAGCATATGCAGCAGGAGCGCCTTTCGACGATCTCGAACATGCTCAAAAACGCGCATGACGCTCAAATGACGATCATCAACAACTCGAAGGGTTAGGTTCGCGGTTCTTAACGGCCGATACCTAAAACCGAAATTCCTTTTGGATACGGAACGTCGGGAGCGACGTCCTCTAACAAGGGCCAAAGGTACGGAGAGCGTGTCTTTGGCCATCTTTATTCGTGAGGTAGCGTGGTTCTTGGAGGCCGTTTTGAAAAGGAAGCGGACACTTCGCGAGGCCGCGATGGAATTTCTGTCACGCTCCACGCGTCTCGGAAAACTATCGTGACCCTGAGCGATCGATATTTTGTCTTGTTGCGAATCAAACGGTAGAGCACGGCTATGCGATTTGGATTTTTGATTGCGATTTTGATTTCAAGCGGCTTGTCTGTTTTCGGACAAAGCGCGGACGGTGCCTGGACGCTTGGCCCAAACTGGGCGTACAACCGCAACATCAGCAATCTGGAGATCGCCAGAATCGCGATGCAGGGGGAGATAAACAAACGACTTGTTGGTGGAAGTTCAGCTTCAAAGGCTTCGAAAAAACGCGTAAAGGCAACAGGGGCGGGAGCTTACAAAATTGCCCCGCATGTCGTGCCCGAGCTCGTTTCGACCGAATTCGAGGGTACAGACAAACAAAAGTCGGGTCTGAAATCGTCTCTCGAAGATGCGATTCGGTTTTACGAAAACATCGCTTTTCAAAAGCGATACCCGTCAAATGATTTGAGTTTCGGAATCATGTACTACGTAGTCAACAGTTACGTGATTTATCGAAACATCGAGCCCTCGGCGAAAGATGTTTCCGGCCAGACGCAATATCTCGTCGGGGGATTCTATTCGCCCTTAATCTCGCATGAACGCGCGCTTTTTCAGCAGATAAAGAATCAGCTCCGGGTTTCGAAGGAGTATTCGGCGCTTTCGGATTCGGAGAAACAGAAGGCGACCGAGATGCTCGCGATCTATACAACCCTCATGTGGCATCAGTTTCAGGCCTTGGCCGCCAAGCGCGACATGGCCGGTCTCGGTGCATTGCGAACCGTCGCAGCATCAAATGTCGAGGGTTTTGCCGGATCGCGGATTGCATCGATTGATATCGGGGAAAAGGGAATTGTAGTTGTAGATTAGGTGTTGCCATGGCATTTTCGCTTGGATTTGTAACGTACACGGTTTCGACGCTTGTTTCGGTAATCGAAGAGGTCGCTGAGGAGATGTTCGGCGAGGATGACGATTCGGAAGTGCGGGAAGGAGTTGACTACTCGGAGACGCCCGCGTCTGAAGTGTTCGAACAGTTGGGCGACGATGTAACCCTTTCAAGAAATAAACCGCCAACAGAATCAGTTGAGCCAGCGTTTGAAGAAAAGGCAGCCACTTCAAAGCCGAAGCCTTCCAAGACGATCGTAAAGGAAAAATATGAGGAACAATCCGTAACCGAGTACTTTCTTAAATACACTTATCAAATCAACGACATACCAAACTCACGGCTTCGCAATAGCTTTGGACGGCGGCCTTTTAACAGATCCACGGCCCAGACGAGGTCTGACGCGTCGCGCAGGAATAGTCAGAACGAGCAGATAAAAGCGGAATCCGAAAAAGCACTGCGAAAAAAAGAGTTTGAAAAGAGAGTGCTTTTCAAACGGGACGGCAAATCGTATTAAGTAATCCCAATCCAATCGGGATGGAAAAAAGGGTGCTGAAATTCAGCACCCTTTTTTCTCTAAAGTATAGGCCGTGCAGGGATCGAACCTGCGACCCACGGATTAAGAGTCCGTTGCTCTACCAACTGAGCTAACGACCCGCAACTCTCAAACTATAACAAACCGCCGAATCAATGTTAAGCGGATATAGTCCGTAAAGTTCAGAAACTGAACATTTTATTTGCTTTCAGTTGAGTGCCTTAAGACAACGCTGAAGGCTTCGCCGATCTGTGGCGACATTTCGGCGGTTCTCGTTTTCCGCTGGCAATGAGTTGTTCCAAACAACGGCAAAGAAAAGGGAAAACCTCGTTCTTGATTTGAGGAAAAGCCTGCAAACGGCGAGAATCAGTAACGATGAAGGAATGCGGCAAATGTGGTACCTGTTTTGAGGACGAGATCGGGGATTGCCCTGTGGATGGCACCCCCGCGCGTTTGAGTCTTCCCGGCACCCGTCTGCTCGCCAAGCGCTATTTGCTCGTCAAAAGGCTCGGAAAGGGCGCGATGGGGCAAGTTTATCTTGCAAATGACCGCAATCTGGGCACGCGCGAAGTCGCAGTCAAAACCGTCAGACAAGACATTCTTAACAGCGATGATCTCGGAGAAGGGGAAGCGATCGCAAGATTTGAGCGCGAAGCCAAATCGGCAGCTTCGATAAGGCATCCGCACATAGTGGATGTAACAGACTTTGGCGAAAGCGAAGAGGGCGTGTTTTTCCTCGTTATGGAATACGTCGAAGGGGAAACGCTCCATCGTCTCCTAAGGCGAGAAGGCACGCTGCCGATCCGTCGCGCGGTTGCCATCCTTCGGCAGATTGCGGACGGCGTGGATGCGGCCCATGAAATCGGAATCCTCCATCGGGATCTGAAGCCGGCAAATATCTTCATAATGCAGCGCAAGCAACAGCGCGACGGATTTGTAAAAGTCGGCGACTTCGGTCTGGCAAAGATCATCAACCAAACCGCCACGCATGCCGGGCAGGCCTCGGCGCCGTCCTCGCGCGGAATCGTCGGAACGCCCGAGTTTATGGCTCCCGAGCAGATGCAGCCTGAGTTGGGTGTGGATGTCAGGTGCGACCTTTACGCCCTGGGTACCATCGCGTTCGTCATGCTTACAGGTCGAACTCCGTTTACGGGTGATTTGATGGAGCTCGTAATGCAAAAGGTGATACATGATCCCCCGCATCTCAACACGCTTCGGGAGGATATTCCGAAGGACGTCGCAGATGTCATTATGAGCGCGCTCGCGCGTGATCCGGCAACGCGTCCAAATTCGGTGGCGGAATGGATCGGAAACCTCGAATCGGCGGCATCGGATGTTGACCAGTCCTCCTCAAAAGAGAAATCTCTGCTGACGGTCCACGCCCCGGAAGGCTCGGAAATTTATCTGAACGACGAAAGGAAAGGAAGCATCGGCAGTTCGGGAAGAATCATTTTGAGATCCGTGCCCGCCGGAACCCATATCCTCAGAGTGGCCAAGACCGGCGAAAAAGACGATGAGCGGGTGATCGAGATTCGCGAAGATGGCGAGGAACAAGTGATTCACGCCCAGCTAAAGCATCTGCCGGGGAGCAAGCCTTCTCCCTCCCAGGGTACAAGCAGCAGCGGCGTCGCGAGTTCAATGCTCCCTGGAATCGTCGCCTGCCGAAGGTGCGGCTCGCGGTTCGCGGAGGGAGTTCAGTTTTGCGGGCGTTGCGGCGGAAGGGAATTCGGTGCGATCGCTGAGGAGCATGTGGCTTCAAACGCGACGATCTGCCAGAAGTGCGGTGTGCAGCTTCCCGGAAACGCAAAATTTTGCGGTCGGTGCGGGAGCGTGACTAACACGCAGCCGCTACAGCCCGTTGGGATTGTTTGCAAAAGCTGTGGTACAAACCACAGGGCGGGGACAAAGTTCTGCGGGAAATGCGGGCGCCCGATGGTCTGAATCAAGAACCCAACCACACAATTTTATCCTCCAACTCACATGCCAAGTTGTACAAACAAAACGCTCACGGTTTGAATCTGAGTCGTTTTTGAATAGAATCTAAGGGTGTTTGCCTTGAAGGGCTTCCGGGCAGTCACGATTCATTCATGAAGATTTGTCCGACCTGCAAAACCACATATTCGGATGACGGCTTGAATTTTTGCCTCGAAGACGGGTCAGTTTTGTCTCCATATGTGGAGCAGAGCTATTCGCCGCCGCCTACAGTTGCATCGTCCGCGCCGTTTACTGCATCGCCGCCGGCCTTTACCGAGCCCGAAATAAAAACGCTTGAGAGAAGGAACGCTCCGAAAAAGAGCGGTTCGAAGCTTTGGATACTCGCCGTCTTTCTGGTTTTGAGCGTTATGGTAATTTGCGGCGGAGGCATAGTTGGATATTTTGCCCTGGTTCCAAATGGTGGTGGGGATGATCCGGAAAACGATGCTACGCCAACCCCGAGTACCAGAAAGGGCGATGGAGTCGGAGATCCCGATCGGAGGCTCAGATTTAGCGAAAAGTTTGCGCTTTGGAACGTCGAAACCAACAAATACATATCTTCAGAACATAAGGACGGCAAGTTCATACTTAAGTCCGCGAAAAACTTCTATTATGTGATCCTGGCGAAAAACTCCGAGTCTTGGGATTCGTCGGTTTTGTTGAGGGTACAGAACATGACGGGAGCACGAACCGAATTGGGTTACGGACTCGTGTTTCATTCAAGCCCGGACGCCGTTTTGGTTAAAGATTACGCGTTCTTGATAAGGAGCGATAACGGCACGTATCGGATCGTTGAGCATGTTGCGAAGAAGGAAAAAGTTTTGGTTGGTTGGACCAAGTCTTCGGCCATAAATAAAGGTGACGAGGAAAACGATCTTGAGGTTCGGAGTTCGGGGTCGGAAATGGGTTTCTACATCAATGGGAAACTTGTCAAAACTCTAACCGACAAAAGAAGTTACAAGGACGGCGTATCCGGAATATATACAAGTGATTCGATTCCGATCGCATTTCTCAAAATGGAGATCCGTAGGTAGAGACGATGAAGATTTGTCCAAAATGCAACGAAAGGTACGATGACGACCATTTGAATTTCTGCCTCGCAGACGGTGAGCTGTTGATGGATTTCGATACATCCGACGCTCCGCCGACGATGATTTTGGATGCGCCGCGCGTCACGAATCAGGATTGGGGCAAGCAGGCTACTGACTATGCGACGCCCCAACCGCAACAACAGCAGCAATCGCCCTTTGGAAGCCAGCCGATGGGTGGCGGATGGGCGGGGCAAAACCAGCAGATGTCGCCATACGGCGGTCCGCAGTCTCCGCAGGGATTTCCGATTTACAAGTCACCGGACAAGTCGCTTCCGATTGTGGCGTTGGTGCTCGGAATTGGAAGCCTTTTCTTTTCATGCTGTTATCTTGGTGTCATTTTCGGTCCCGGGGCGTTGATCCTCGGTTACATGGGAATGTCTCGGGCCGGTTCCGATCCCCAGAATTACGGGGGAAAGGAAATGGCCATCATTGGGATGGTTCTCGGCGGAATTGGCATGCTTGCAAGTTTCGGGATTATCATTCTGGCGATTATCGGGAGTCTTAATTAACCGGGATTTTGGACTAGATGCGAGTAACTCTGAGGGTAATTGCGGGACCGCACACAGGGCGGGTTTTCACGTTCGAGCAGCATGAGACTTTCCTCATCGGTCGGAGTGAAACCGCGCATTTCTGTCTGCCCGAAGATCGCTTTTTCTCGCGTCATCATTGCCTGCTCGAAATCGCCCCGCCGCAGATTTTTCTTCGGGATCTTGGTTCGACCAACGGCACTTTCGTAAACGGACTAAAGGTTGAAGCGGTTCATTTGAAATCCGGCGACAGGATTCAGGGCGGCGAGACGGTGCTTGAAGCGGAGGTTTCGGTCGATCCGGCACCAACCGAGCAGATCGGAGCCAGCGAATTCCATGTCACCGTGCCTTCGGTTATCTCGGTCGAATGCCTCAATTGCGGAATTCTTGCCGAAGCCGCGGCCGCAAGTCCCGATTCCAAGCTTTCGTATCTATGCGAGGAATGCAGGACCAAACTGCGCGACAACCCGCAACCGATTCCAAATTACCAAATGATTCGGGTGCTTGGAAAGGGCGGAATGGGGAGCGTGATGCTGGCGCGTTCGGTTCACGATGGCAGGGTTGTCGCGGTCAAGACGCTTTTGCCTGAGGTCGCTGTTTCCGAGCAGTCATTGAAGCGGTTTATGCGCGAGATCGAAGTCGCGGCAAGTCTGCAGCATCCGCATATCGTTTCGTATATCGAACATGGAACGCATAACGGCATAGTTTATCTCGTTTCCGAATACGTTGGCGGGATGGATGCCGCAAAGCTCGCAAAGACGAGAGGCGGAAGGCTTCATTACCACGAAGTCGTAAAGATTATCGAACAGACGCTTTCGGCGCTCGAGTTCGCTCATGGTCTTGGATTCGTACATCGCGATATCAAGGAGCAAAACATACTCGTCGATGGAAGCTATCCCGACTATACCGCCAAGCTAACCGATTTCGGACTCGCCAAGAGCTACAAGCAAACCGGCATGAGCGGCGTAACGATGGTCGGCGATGTCGCCGGAACCATCGCCTACATGCCTCCCGAACAGGTGCGCGACTTCAAGGAGGTTCGTCCTCCTTCGGACATCTACGCGGTTGGGATGACGGCATACAGCCTGCTTTCGGGCGCGCATCCTTTGAATATTTCACCAAAAGCCGGAATTTCGGAAACGGTTAAGGCGATTTTTGAAAAGCCGGTTGTGCCGCTTCTCAATAGAAATGTTGAAGTTCCGCCGATGGTTGCGAGTGTAATCGAGCGTTCCCTTATCAAGGAAGTCGAAAATCGTTGGAGAACGGCCGGAGAAATGAGGGAAGCGCTTCTGAGGGCCGCGCATTCCTAGAAAGTTCGATTGTAAATCAGGACCAAAATGAAAGCCCGCATCCAACTCGATGCGGGCTTTGTTTCTTTGGATGCGTCTTCGTTATTGCGCCAGATAAGCCCCCGGAGCGGGAAGATCACCTGCCGCTCCAAATGGCGTGAATACGGCCCCGTTTGTCGATTGAAGCGAATACCATGTCGCGTCCGACGCACGGAAAACCGTCGGATCGGCGGTGCCGTCCCCGTCGAAGTCTCCGACTGATGGAACGTCTCCATTTGCGCCAAACGGAAATGCGTAATAGGTGTCGTCATCGCTTCTAAGTATGAACCACTCTCCGGTCGATGGACGCCACAGCGCCTTGTCATCCGTACCGTCGCCGGTGAAATCTGCAACGGTCGCGATATCGCCGGCATTGCCGAATTGGAATGCGATCACGCCCGCCGTCGATCTGTTAAGCCACCATTGACTTGCAGAGGGGCGGAAAATGGCAACATCATCCTTTCCATCGTTGTCATAATCGCCAACAATCGGCCGATCGCCGTCGGTTCCGAAGGGTACGATCGATGTCTGGCCGTTACCCGAATTCAATATGAACCAGGTTCCTGTCGAGCCGCGGAATACGGCTGGATCGGCTTTTCCGTCACCGTCAAAATCTCCAGTCGTCGGTATGTCGCCGGCGGCTCCAAACGGGAACGAATAGTAGGAGGAATCCTCGGACCGCAATACAAACCACTCGCCCGTCGATTCCTTCCAGAAGGCGATATCCGCTTTGCCGTCGCCGGTGAAATCAGCCGGCACCATTTTGTCCGAGGAGCTTCCAAACGCAAACGCACGATCGGCGTTGTCCGACGAACGCAGGTACCACCATTCTCCCGCCGAAGGCCTGAAGATGGAAACATCGGATTTCGAGTCGCCGTCAAAGTCGAATTTTGCGCCGGTAGGTGCCAACGGCACCGAGCCCTTTGCGAGTTCGGCGATATAGGCGAGGCCCAGTTTTCCAAAATTCACGGCGTGATCGGCGTTTGAATTGCTCTGGCTTATGGTGTCGTTTGCTGTATGCAACGCATTGTTCAAACCGGCGAACGATGATTCAAAAGGAAATGAAACCGGTACTCCGGCGCTGTTCCAAGGGGCATGATCCGAGCAAGCGTACCCGCATGCAGTGTCAACGACATTTACTTCGGGCAAATACTCAGAAATCAAATTATGGACAAACTGATTCTGAGCCGCATTGGTAAAATCCGTGATGATTCCAATATCAATCGAGGGCACACCGGTGAAATTGGTCATGTCGAACTGCATCGCTCCGATCACATTTCGATTGTTTGCAGTATAGTTTGCGGTGATATTTTTGCTGCCCCAAAGTCCAACTTCTTCAGCGGCATAGGCGATAAATTGGACGGTTCTTTTTGGATGAAAGTCCTTCTCTTTGATCACCCTGATTATTTCGGTAAGGGTGGCAACGCCGGAAGCGTCATCGTCAGCGCCCGGTGCGGGAAGAGTCGTGCTTCCGCTTCGAATTGAATCCTGATGGGCTCCCAGAACAACTATCTCGTCGGGGAACTCGGTTCCCGTAATTGTCAGTATGATTGATGGTTGCGGAGTCGATGTAGAGCCAAACCCTGAATTCGAGAACATCTGAACCGACATGTCCGATCTTCCTACCGCAAGCTGGCCCCAGCGAAAATTGATGTAATTGGCTGAAAACAATCCCGATTCCGAATCGTGTCGTCTCGTATCATAGGACGAGAGGTTAACGATCATATCGCGAATTCCAGGTTCGGTAACTGCGGGAATCAGTTGGTTTACCGTAGATTGATTGTCGATCGTGTAATCAACAAGGCGCTCGTTTCCGTTTGAGAAAGAGTTTTCGATGCTCGTCAGAGCTTCGGTTTGGTTTGGATGAACGATAAACCCCGAACACTTGACGAAATTCTTGTGCATTTTCTCCGAAAGCAATTCCAACGCGCCCCGATCCGTTCGGACAACTGCAATTCCATTAAGAACCGTGGAAACTTCAAAAGTTGCGGCGTTCTTTTCAGACGCAAATTCCTTTGTGATGACGTTTAGCTCGGATTCGTCGATGGAAATCCAGACTTGTTCGTCGGCCGTTACTGTTTGCGACGAAAGATAAATCGCGCCTGCAATCACTGCTGCCGCAAACGTGATCGAAACCACACCAAAGATTGCTCTTCGAAACATAAAAACTCCTCGTTTTGTTTTGATCCTGGAGGCAAAAGGACAGTTTACAACGGTTTGGAGGCACCACAAAACGTTATTACCAGTCGAAGATGCTAAATCGTGTGCGTCACCTTGGAGAGCGAACGCGGCTGATCCGGATCGAGTCCCTTCGCGGAGGAAAGAAAGGCGGCAAATAGCTGGCCCGGCACGATAAACGGAATCGGCGAAAGCACTTCCTCGATCTCATCGGGCATCGACAATACCCGGGTGCTATTCTTCGCGACCACGTTGTCGTTTGTTATCGAAAGGCTGTCCGCATGAAGTTCGCGGAGCCGTTTTAGAAGATCGATATTGCTTTTTGAGGCCTTGCCTTTTTGTCCGAAAAGGATCAGCGGAAAACGGCGTTCGACGATTGCGAGCGGGCCATGAAAGAAATCGGCCGAGGAGAACCTTTCCGCCACTACATAGCACGTCTCCATCAGTTTCAACGCAAGCTCAAAGGAATTGCCGTAATTAAATCCCCGACCGACGACGACGCAGTTTTCCATATACGTGTATCTTTCGGCAACGGATTTGACGTCGGGAGCCATTTTCAATGCCGTTTCGACAAATTCCGGGATCCGTTCGATCTCGATTCTTCTGGAAGAGTCGGCCAATGCGTTTGCGAGAAGATAGAAATGAAGCATTTGGCCGGTATAGGTTTTCGTGGCGGCGACGGACCGTTCTTTTCCGGCATGGATGAAAAGCGAGTCATCCGCAACCCGTGTTATCGATGAACGGGGATTGTTGGTAATCCCGAGTGTAAAGGCGCCCATTTTCTTGGCGCTCTCAAGCACCTGATTGATGTCGGCTCCTTCGCCAGACTGGCTGATACCGACGACCAGCGCACGCGCAAGCCTCAATTTCGATTTGTAAAGCGTATAGACAGAGGGCGCGGAAAGCGACACTGGAATACCGCAATGCGTTTCGAGGAGATATCTTCCGAACTGAGCCGCGTTGTCGGAACTTCCACGCGCGGCAAGTATGATCAGATCGATTTCACGATCCCTGACAAAGCGGCCGATCTTTCTTAGCTTGGATTCCTCAGCTCCGATCGTCTTCTCGAGAACCTTCGGCTGTTCATGAATCTCCTTCAACATCAACGACATCGGGCGTTTCCTCCGTTTCCAATCGTTCATCACTGATTTCGTGAAGTATCGAATTTACCATTCCGCCTATGAGTATTGCGAGTGCGGTCAGATAAAGCCAAAGCATTAGAACTATACCGGCTCCGATCGAGCCGTAAATTCGGTCGTAGTTATCGAAATACGAGAGATAGGCCTTCCACGACATCGACAAAACAAGCCACAGCGAGATACCGACAGAGGCGCCCGGCGTTATCCATTTCCAACGGAAAGGGCGCCGATCGGGAAGTACGTTGTAAAGGAGTTCGAAGATTACGAGGAGAATCGCGATCGTCGTTAACCACTGAATCGCGACCAGCAGGAAAGGTCCGGGTTCGGAGTAACCGAAGGAATCGAAAACGTAGAGCACTATCTGCCAGCCGCGAAAGACGCCAAACAGCGCGGCCGAAACCAGTATCGTCAAGGCGAAAGTCAAAACGACCGCGATCGAACGCGTCGCAACCCAAGGACGCCGTTCCTGATAACCATAAACACGGTTGAGCGCGATTCTAAGCGAATCAATTCCGGCGGAGGCGGACCACAATGCGATCGCCAAACCGATCGTGATTTTCCCGCCCGTGCTGTTCAAAGTGACTTCCGTGACGGTCTTTTTGACGAGCCCGAAAGCCGCCGGAGGCATCACCTGGCTGAGATAGAAATAGAGCTCGCGTTGGTATTCGTCCGTGGCGCCAAGCACTACGCCGACGAGCGAAACGAGGAACAGCAGAAGCGGGAACAGCGCGAATGAAAAATAAAAACCAACCTGCGCGGCACTATCGAAAATATGATCTTCGAATGCCTTCTGGTAAAGACGTGAGAAAAATGACCCGAACGGGAACTCCATGACCCGTCTATTCTGCCACAGAGGGAGAATGAAGCAAGCGGGGGGGCAAAAGAGTTCCAAGTTCCAAGTTCCAGAAGTTCCAAGTTGTCCGGAGGAGTTCCAAGTGGCACAAAAAAAAATTCAATGGACAAAGTTGAAAAAAAAATCCGGAATTTCCTCTTCTGACGCGAGAGCGTCAAGTAGATACAAAGCCGGGAGTGGAGCGGCTTTGCGCGGAACCCCCGGGCGCTGCAAAAAAGGCAGTGGAGCCACGCCAGTGGCGTTGGAATGCAGCAATTACGGGCGTAGCCCCGCGCCGGTACCCGGGGCGAATATTCATTTGTGACTTACCGTGGGTTCCGCGCAAAGCCGCTTCACCCACGGCCACATATCCCCGTGAGGCTACGCCTCCGAATAGGAATTTCCGGATTTTGGAATAAAATCAACATTTTCCAGTGGACTCAACTCTTGGAACCTGGAACTTTTGGAACTTGGAACTCTTCCGGACGGAACTTGGAACTCTAAACCAAAAATTACACTTGAGCCAGAGAACCCCCCTACGGTCGGTTTTCGAAGCTGAATGCGCTGATTTCATTTTCGACGCGCTGATCCAGTTCCGCTTCCTGGGCGCGCAGTCGCTTTTGCTCTTCGGTTATCTGCTCGATTCGCGATTCCTGTTCATCGGCCTTGCGGATATATCGTTCGATCAATTGTTTGGCCTCAGATGTTTTCGAAAGCGCGGTTATGTTTTCGCGAAGTCTCGCCTGATCGCTTTCGATTTCCTTCCGTTCATCCGCCAATTGCTTGATCTTGCGGGCGATTGCGGATGATTGTTCCTGGAGGTCGATGAGCTTTGCAAGCTCCTGCCGGGTCTTTTCATCGATATAGCGTCGTGTGATAAATAGCTCCAACTCGTCCCTTGTGAGATCCGAAATCTCAAACGTTTGTCTTATCGGCCGTTCTTCGGAAATGTCAAAAGTCCTTGATTCAAACGGCTTTAACTCGACCTTGAAACGGTAGTACTTCTGCGTTACGTAATCGGGCTTTTCCACATCCGAGCTCAGCTTCCAGCCATCCTTTACCGGGTATTCGATATAGAGGGTTTTCGGCTTCTCTGTTTGATTCGACAGGTCATAGCGCTTTTTCGAAATGCGCGACGATTGGATCTCGATTATCCCCTTGGCAGCCTTTACAAGCATCACGGGTTCATTGCTTTGAATCGTCCTCGGACGGACATGCATTCCAAGATCAACGGCAAACGATATCAACCTCTGCTCCTTTGGTTTGAGCCTGTCCATCAGTGCCTCGCCGGCGTAGGCGTTTTGATCGATAACGGTAACGCTGCCCGTTTCCATCGTTAGAGCGGTGTTGTTGTAAATGCGAAGCCCCGAAAGCGGACGGTCGGCTCTTATCGTCTCGTTGTAAACCGAAACCCTTTCGCCCTCAAGCCGGGTTTGCACGATCGGGATCAGTGCGGAACGGTTTTTTACAACCGACATCGGACGGGCAATCTTGTATTCAAATAGATCTCCGATGTCTTCCGCCACGATATCGCTTGTGTTTGCGTTGAGTTCATTGATGTATTCGAAAGGTTGGTTGTTGTTGTTGTTTAGTGCTCCGGACCTGAAATTTGTATTGGATTCTACACCATCCAAAGATACAACGGTCGATGTTTCCCGTACTCCATTTACAATTGCCTTTCTGTCTTTAAGTTTTGATACAGCACTATCCGCCGTCGAGCCACTGCCAACGCCGTTTCCATTTCCGCTCCCCGAACCATATCCCTCGTCAAAATTCTGCGGAACGGTTTGAATATCTTCAGGAAGCGGAACGACCGGTCGATACCGGTAATACGGGCGTTTTAGGTCCTGAATAAACGAAATCGGCGAACCCGAAACCAAGGAAAGCGTGACATTGTTCCAATCCTCGTCGCTGACGTTGTCAACTATTGCCCAGCCCTGAATCAGAGGCTTCCCGTCATCGCCTACGACGAGGCGATATGTCGTTTTCCAAATCGGCGCCGCGATCGTGTAGGTCACGACGAGTTCGCGCTGGCCTGCGCCGTCGCTTGTTACCGTAATTGTTTTCGCGTCGCTCCTTCTGGTTGAGGCGGAGGCATCGGCAAAATCCGTGATGTCCTTGCGGCTCTTGTCATCGAGGAGTTTTACGCCGCGAACCTCGCTTAGATCGAAACCCATCACCTCGCCGGTTTCCGACACGATCACGATTTGGTTTTGAATCGCCTTTTCCTTTTCCTTGACGATCTCAGTGGTCTCGACATTGAGAATCGAGCCGCGAAATGCACCCGTTTTGGTGGTCAAAAGTACTTCCGCACCCTGAAACTGCGCCAGCACGCCGGCAACGCCGCCACCGCCGTCGGTCGATGCGGTGCGGGGCAAAACCGAAAACGGAATCTCCGCCATACGCGCCTCGGGAGGAGCCGAAGAATTGTACGAAACGGCGCCGATGTTTCCGGCCCCAAGATCCAGCACCACCATCGACTTCAAAACGTCATCAACCTGCGACTGCTTGAATTCGAGATCGATCGAAGCGTTTCCACTTACCGTTCCTCGGCGTTCGACAAACGCGACGCCGTTTGAGTAAAGGACAACACGCTTAATTGGCAGTAGGGAAACCGAACCCTTTGACGGCGCCTGGGCGACGGCAAGGAGCGGGAGCAAGATGAGCAAGAAACAAATTGCGGCGATTCGCATAAATACTGTCCTCCAAAGATTTTGGCTATGAGATGCAACAAAAGCCCGGTTTTGGGGCACGCTGCCCAAAAAGCATCGGTCGAGCACAAAATGGCGCGACGCTGCCCCACCAAATCGCACTCAATTTGTTTTACTTAGTCCGTTTCTAAGCGGGCTCGAGGTTGGCGAATTTTTCGATCAGCTTCTTTTGCCCGTAACCGGGAAAACTCACGGTGAGTTTAACATTGTCACCGGTCGCCTCGCGCCGAAGCACGAGCCCTTTGCCGTATTTGGCATGTCGTACGTGGGCGCCCGGAAGAAACTTCGCGTCCGACACCGGTCTTGACTCCGGCGGCTTGGATGCGGCAAATTCCTTTAGCTTCTCGAACCCGGATTTCTTCGGTTCGTTTTGAGGAGAACGCTCCGACTCGGCGATCTTGCCCGATTTTTGCTTGAAGAACTCGGCGACGGCATCGACGCTGTTGTAGGTTTTTCCGGTGTATGCGGGTTTGGGTTCGGATCTGTTCTCACCTCGAAGCGCGGACGCGGCGCGTCGGTTTTCGCGCGTCGTATCGCTCTTTGCGAATGACAACCACGAACTTCCCCTCGAGATGTCCTCGATCAGATCGAGCGGCATCTCGTTAAGAAACTGCGAGGGTTCGGCGGATGTTTCTACGCCGTAAACCCTGCGCCTCATGGAGTGAGTGACGAAGAGCTTCTTTTCCGCCCTTGTAATCGCGACATAAGCGAGCCGACGTTCCTCTTCCATTTCCTTTGGATCGTTGATGCTTCGCGCGTGCGGGAAAATTCCGTCCTCAAGCCCGACTAGAAAAACAACGGGGAACTCGAGACCTTTCGCCGAATGAACCGTCATCAGCGTTACCGGAGCATCGCGATCGAACTTGTCCGTGTCCGAACTCAGGGCGGCATGATCGATAAAATCTCTTAAACCGTCCGTCTCCTGTTTGTCGTAATCTACTGCGGCGTTGACCAATTCTTCGAGGTTGCCGAGCCTCGACTCCGCCTCCTCTGAATTTTCGGCCTTTAGCATCATCGAATATCCGGTTTGTTCGATCGCCGCGATCACGGCGTCCGAAACGGGTCGTTCGCTTTGCGACGCGGATTCCACCGCTTTTCGCAGATCCGAGAGAATGCCATGAAACAATTTTAATGAGCGGAGAGCGCGCGGCGTAAGCCCCTCGCCGATCGAACCGTCCGCCACGACCTGCTCCAGTGTTTCCCAAAGCGAGAGCCCTAAACGCTTTCTTATCAACTCGAAAGCATCAAGAGATGTTTTTCCAAGTCCCCTCGTTGGCGTGTTTACCACGCGCTGAAAAGCGATGTCGTCCTGCGGATTCAAAGAGAGCTTGAGGTAAGCGATGATGTCCTTGATTTCGGCTCTTTCGTAAAACGAAAAGCCGCCTACCATGTTGTAGGAAATCCTGTTTTTTCGGAGAGCTTCCTCAAAGACACGCGATTGGGCGTTTGTTCTGTAGAGAATCGCCACCTTGTCGGACGGATGCATACGCCGATGGTCATAAATCTTGGAGGCGACGAACTTGGCTTCGGAATCGGCATCAAATGCCTGGAAATAATTGATCTTCTCTCCGGACGAATTCTCTGTCCAAAGCTTCTTTTCCTTTCGGCCGCGATTGTTCGAGATTACGGCATCGGCGACATCGAGAATATTCTGCGTAGAGCGATAATTCTGCTCGAGCAGAACGGTCTGTGCGGCAGGGAAATGCTGCTCGAAATCGAGTATGTTCCGGATATCCGCCATACGGAAACCATAGATCGATTGCGCGTCATCACCGACAACGCATATGTTCTGCTGTTCTTCTGTGAGGTACTTGACCAATGCGAACTGGAGCGGATTCGTATCCTGATACTCATCGACGAGAATGTAGCGAAACCTCTCGTTGTATTTCAATCTGACTTCCGGAACCGAGCGCAGAAGGCGCACCGTTTTGATTAAAAGATCATCAAAATCCAGAGCGTTGGCGGTGTTCAAACGCTTCTCGTACTCGGCAAAAACCCTCGCGAACACCGCTTTTCGTTCATCGGAATACTCGACCTTGGAAGCGAATAACTCATGATCCTCGCCGCGGTTCTTCGAAGCGGATATCGCGCTCAACACCTGCCTCGGTGCGAAATTCTTGGGATCGAAACCGAGATCCTTCGTCGTCGCCTTGATAATCTTGAGCGAATCATCGGTGTCGTAGATCGTAAACGAACGCGAATATCCCTCTTCGAGTGCCTCGATATCGCGGCGCAGAATCCTTACGCAAAGGCTGTGGAACGTTGAAATCAACGGAGCGGAACGGAGCATGTGGCCTTGCAGAAGCGAATTTACGCGTTCTTTCATTTCTCCCGCCGCCTTGTTTGTAAACGTTACGGCGAGGATCTCATGGGGTTCCGCCATTTGGCTTGCGATCAAATGTGCGATTCGAACCGTGATAACACGGGTTTTGCCGGAACCTGCGCCAGCAAGCACAAGAAGCGGTCCCTGGGTGGTCTCAACCGCGAGTCGTTGTTTGTCATTTAGTGAGGATAAGTATTCCATTTCAGAGAGGCCGCCGGTTTCCGCCTGCGGCTATTTGATCAATGCCTGTATTTCCTTGAATTTTGCGTGTTTCGAATCGTTGAGCAATTCAAAAAGCGCCATTTCTACGGTTGAGGGGATAGCTCCCGAACCGTACATCTTCCTTAGCGCGGTCTTCCTGTCAAATTCATGTCTTGAATCGACCGCGTCTTCGACAACGTGAACTTCAAAACCATCGGCAAGGAGATCATGGGCTGTTTGGTTAACGCATACGTGGGTTTCGATTCCGCAAAGCAGAACTTGTTTTACATCTTTTGCTTTCAATATCGCGGAAACATCCCGACACGCGCTGAAATGATGTTTCTCGACGAACACCGCACCTGAAAGATGCTCCCGAAGGTCCGCGACTGTCGGTCCGAGGCCTTTCGGATATTGTTCCGTAAATACGACGGGCAAACCAAGAAGCCCAAACCCGCGTGCCAGTTTGGACGCCGATTCAACCACGTCGGACAAAGCGGATATTGATTTTTCAAATGCTTCCTGTATGTCGATTATGACCAGGCCGCAATGGGACGCCTCCAGGAGCCTATTCGTCTTCATCTTGAATGTTTTTGTTTCGCGCCTGATTGTCGGTGGTTTGCGAACCGCCGCGCGCCTTTTCCCGCCTGTACTGCCGTATGAAAATATATGTGGCGGCGATGCAGATGATCAAAATCACCACCATCATCCCGGCGATGAAGTAGATCTCCGCGAGCGAAGTTTCTGCCATGAAAAGATACTAACGCCTCGCCGTCGGTTACCGCAAGGAAGGGCGGTTTTTCAGGGGCCCAATCGGAGAAAATTACGTATTGATGGCCTCGGAGTGGATGGAAATTGGCTCCATTGGAACACTTGTGTATCGGAGACTTATCTGTCGGGCGGAATCGAAATGTTTGTCGGGCCGTGCTTGATCGCCGCTTTGAGCAGAGGGGGAGTAAGCACCGCGGTTACCATAGAAAGAATGACGATCGCGTTGAAGGTGTCTTTGCCGATAATTGGAGCGGTTTTTCCGTCTGCGACGGTAAGCATAAGCGTTGAACCAAGGCTCGCGAAATAGAGAACAACTTCACCCCGCGGCATCATCCCGAGTCCGACGGCGATCTTGTTCATTCCCTTTCCGGCTCCGAGTCCGCAGGCGAGTTTTGAGAGGATACCGGCCGCCGTAAGCGCAAACGCAAACAAAAGCAGGCTCGAATCTCCAAACGCCGCGAGATCCACGTTCATCCCAACGGAGACGAAGAAAATTGGCGACCAAAGCGCCGCAAGCGGAGAAACAAAATCATCGAGATGATGCTTCTTGTGGTCGATGAAATGCTCGAAATGAGCTTCTTCCAAAATCAAGCCGGCGGCGAATGCCCCGATGATTGCCGCCAATCCGACAAGCGACGCGAAATAGGCGGTAAGAAAACAGGCCGCGATCGAAATCCCGACGACAAAGCTTCTGCTTTCAAAACCCCTGACCGTTTTGAAAACGGCGGGCATCACGTAACGGCCGATAAGCACCGCCGAAACAAGGAAACCGATTGAAGTTGCGGCGCTGACGACGATCGTCCAAACATCAAGCGGTTTTCCGCTCGAAGAACTTACGACGGAATTCTGAACAACGCCGAGGAGCAAAAGCGCGAGCACATCGTCGATTACCGCCGCACCAAGGATGATTTTGGCTTCGGTTCTATCGATATGTCCCAAATCTCTCAGCACTCTGGCGGTGATTCCGATGCTTGTTGCGGTGATCATCGCACCGATAAACATATGGGTTAGCGAAGGGCTTTCCGGATGAAAAAAGAGGGAAACGCCCCACCCAAGCACGAATGGCCCAACGACACCGATTACCGCAACGAGGAACGAGCGCGGACCTACCTGGAGCATCTCGCGTAGATTGGTTTCAAGCCCGACCTCAAACAAAAGGATGATTACCCCGATTTGCGCCAGCGCCATCAGAATTTCATTCGTTTTGAGGACCTCGAAATACGGAAGGTTCAAATAAACGAGGTTTCCTAGCGCGATTCCCGCGACAAGTTCTCCGAGTACGGCAGGCTGACCAAGTTTTTCAAACAACTCGCCCGCCAGAACCGCGGCACCGAGCACAACCGCCAAGGAAAGCAATACATTCGGATCAAGGCCATGAGATGCTTCGCCCGAAAACGCGGAGACGGCAGGAGCCAAAAAAAGGCCGAACCCGATCACGATCAGATAAAAATGAACTCTCCGCAATTTCATGTTTGAAGTAAATGCCTGACTTTTGATCGAATCGGAAACGCCTGATCCGGATCAAAAGACGCAAATTGTTGCAATCCTCCGCTTATGCGTTTATTTTGCTGAAATACAAAACGGTTTTCCCAAAAAGAGAATTATGTCATCTGAACACCAAGAGTCAATCGAATCTATTTTGCATGAGGATCGGGTCTTCATGACTTCCAAAGAATTCTCCGAAAATGCAAGGATAAAGTCCTTTGCGGAGTATGAAGCGATCTATGAGGAGTCGGTTAAGGATCCGGTGCGTTTTTGGGAAAGCGTTGCCGAGAATCTCCACTGGTTTGAGCATTGGGAAACCGCTCTGGATTGGAAGGGCCATCACGCCAAATGGTTTTTGGGCGGAAAAACAAACGTTTCATTCAACTGCCTGGATAGGCATCTTGATTCATATAGAAAAAACAAGGCGGCGATAATTTGGGAAGGAGAACCCGAAGGCGAGACGCGTACGATTACCTATCAGCAACTGTTTCACGATGTTTGCCGTTTTGCTAATGCGTTGAAATCGCTGGGCGTGAAAAAGGGGGACAGAGTTGCGATTTACATGCCTTTGGTTCCCGAAGCAGTGGTAGCGATGCAGGCCTGCGCACGGATTGGGGCGACTCATACGGTGATATTCGCAGGGTTTTCGTCCGAAGCGATCGCCGACCGCGTAAACGATTGCGGTTGCAAGGCAATAATCACCGCTGATGGCGGATATCGGCGCGGAAAAGTGCTTCAACTAAAAGAAACAGTTGACAATGCTGTACCAAATTGTCCGACCGTCGAATCAGTCGTGGTACTTAAAAGGGCCGGAAACGACGTCAACTTCAACAATGGCACTGATCACTGGTGGCACGAGATCACAAAATCGGAGGCGGATTTCTGCGAAGCCGAGAAATTGGATTCGGAGCATCCGCTGTTTATTCTTTACACATCGGGCACAACCGGAAAGCCAAAGGGAATTTTGCATTCGACCGGTGGTTATTTGACGGGCGCGTTTATTACAAGCCAGTGGGTTTTTGATCTGAAGGACGAGGATATCTTTTGGTGTACGGCGGATGTCGGCTGGATTACCGGGCATTCATACGTCGCATACGGCCCGCTCGCCAACGGCGCGACAGTGATGCTCTACGAGGGCGCGCCCAATTTTCCCAATTTTGACAGATTCTGGGACATCATCGAACGCCACAAGGTTTCGATTCTATATACGGCTCCGACCGCGATCCGCGCATTTATCAAATGGGGCGACGAGTATCCCGAAAAGCACGATCTGAGTTCGCTGCGTTTGCTTGGTACGGTAGGCGAACCAATAAATCCGGAGGCCTGGACTTGGTATCACAGGGTCATCGGCGGAGGGCGCTGCCCGATCGTTGATACCTGGTGGCAAACCGAAACCGGTTCGATTTTGATTACGCCGCTACCGGGTGCGACACCCGCGGTTCCGGGTACCGCGACGCGGCCATTTCCCGGCATTCTCGTTGATATCCAGACAAAAGAAGGCGAGAGCTGCGAGACAAACGAGGGCGGATATTTGGTCATCACGCATCCGTTCCCATCGATGCTCAGAACGATTTGGGGCGACGACGAACGGTTCCAAAAACAGTATTGGGGCGAGATACCCAACGTTTATTTTGCGGGCGATGGTGCGCGTCGCGACGAACGCGGATATTACTGGATCATGGGAAGGGTTGATGACGTGATCAACGTTTCCGGGCACAGGCTCGGCACCGCGGAGGTCGAGTCGGCACTGGTTTCCCACGAGGCGGTTGCCGAAGCGGCGGTTGTCGGGAAACCCGATGAGATAAAGGGACAATCAATCGCGGCCTTCGTTACGCTCGAAAGCCATCATCCGAAAACCCCCACGATGGCCGATGAGCTCAAGGCTCACGTTGTAAAGGAAATCGGAGCATTGGCGCGGCCGGATCACATTACCTTTACGGATGCATTGCCAAAAACCAGAAGCGGGAAGATCATGAGACGGATCTTGCGCGAATTGGCATCAACCGGCCACGTAGAAGGCGATGTAACAACGCTTGAAGATTTTTCGATTTTGGAAACCCTGAGGGCTGATGATGAAGATGGCGAGGCGTAAGAGATTCGAACTCCTGACCCTCGGTTCCGAAGACCGATGCTCTATCCACTGAGCTAACGCCCCATGCCGCACTAGATGATAGATTTCGCGTCGGTGTTTTGCAAACCGCGTTGACGGTGAGGAAGACAATTGATCAAAAAAAGACCAGCGAGAGGCATGCTCCGCGCCGGTTTTTGTTACGGTTCAAAACGCCAAACGCGTTGATACGCCGCTACTTTTGAAAGTTTTCGCGTACGTATTTCACGACGGCGTTCATTTGTTCGGGATTCAATACCTTTCCAAACGACGGCATTCCCTCATCGGGGATTCCTTCGGTCATGACTTCGATGTATTCCGAATCGGGATCCTTCTTTAGCTTGTCGGAGGTTAGATCTTCGGCCTTGAACTTTTTGCCTTCAAACTCGAATTCGCCGCCCTTTCCGTCGGCCTTGTGGCATCGTGAACAATTGACCGAATAGAGCTTTTCGCCGTCGGGCGCCGCATCGGCCTTTGCGGTTTCATCGCTTGTAGCGTTTGTTGGGGCTGCGTTGCCGGGTTCTGTTTGCGAGTTGTTTACCGCGTTACCGGTCGTGTTTCCGGCCTGGGGAGTCTGTTCCGCGCAGGCAAATGCTCCAAACGCCAATGCGCACACGGCCAATGCCAAAAGAAATCGTTTCATCGAAAAAATTCTCCTAATAATTAGATTTGGTACAAATTACAGGCTTTGGATAAAAAAGTGAAGTTTCGGAATACATCGAGTTGCTTGGCCTTGTCGAACAATGGAAAGAACCGCCTGCGGCACGATCAAAATCGGAATTCAGGCGAAAGCATCGCGCCGCGAGAAATTAGAACAAAACAAACGACTGCTGTAAGATAGGGCGAGAATCGACTTGAAGATTTTGGAAATTGGTTGTGACTGTACGAAGAATGCTGATCGGCGGAGAATGGCGCACCTCAGCGATCAAATATGCGGTCCATTCGCCACACAATGGTGAATTGGTTGCCGAAGTTGCTTTTGCGGATAAAGAAATGGCGGAATCCGCCGTGTTCTTTGCCGCTGCCGGACGAACGGAATTGGCCCGCGTTCCCCGGCACAAGCGTGCTCGCGGGCTCCGCTTTATTTCGGATGCGATTTCAAGGCGCGAAGATGAGTTTGCAAGGTCGATCGTACTTGAGAGTGGAAAGCCCTGGAAATACGCGATCGGGGAAGTGAGACGCGCGGTTTCGACTTTTTCGATTGCGGCCGGGGAGGCCGAGAGGTTTCAAGGCGAACTCGTGCCGCTTGATGTTACGAGCGCCGCCGAAGACAGATTTGGATATACGTCGTTTATACCCCGCGGCGTTGTTTTTGGAATCACGCCGTTTAACTTCCCTTTGAACCTGGTGGCGCACAAGGTTGCCCCGGCAATCGCGTCTGGGAATGCGGCGATCATAAAACCGAGCGAGAAAACTCCGCTGACTTCCTTATTGCTGGCCGAGGTATTTTTGGAATCGGGATTGCCGGCTTCGGCGCTTCAGGTGGTGCCGATGGAAATCGAGACATTGAAGAGGATTCTTCCGATGGCTGAAATTGCGATGATTTCATTTACCGGAAGCGAGAATGTCGGTTTTGGACTTCGGCGCGAATATGCAGAAAAGCATGTCGCGCTTGAATTGGGTGGCAACGCCCCGGTTATCGTTGATGAGACCGCCAATCTCGAAGACGCGGCAGCCCGAATCGCGGCCGGGGCATACGCCTATTCCGGACAGGTTTGCATATCGGTACAACGCATAATTGTTGCTGATTCCATTGCTGAGAAGTTTAAGACATTGCTGATGGAAAAAGCGAAAAGGTTGAAAAGGGGCGATCCCTTGGATCCCAAAACCGATATCGCCGAGATGATTACCGATGAAGCCGCAAAGAATACTCGCCGTAGACTGGATTCTGCGAGGAGTTCGGGGGCCGAGGTCATTTCGTTTGGTGAGGACGAGGGAAGATTTGTTCCTCCCGCATTGGTTCTGAATGCCAAGCCCTTGATGGAAGTGATGTCGGAAGAAGTGTTCGCTCCGATCGCAACTTTTGAGACATTTGAAAAATTTGAGGATGCGGTGAAGCGAGCCAATAACGGGCGTTTTGGGCTTCAGGCGGGAGTGTTTTCCAACAATTTGGAAAACGTGGCAACGGCGATACGGGAATTGAGCTTTGGCGGCGTGATTATTGGCGATGCTCCGACTTTTCGCGTCGATAACATGCCTTACGGCGGTGTTGCCAAATCTGGAATCGGCAGGGAAGGGATTCGCTGGGCGATGGAAGACATGTGCGAGATCAAGATGATAGCGATCAGGAGCGGCGGCCGCGCCGTTTGAGTATTTGAAACCGAGAAGCGGACGAGACCGTTAATCCTCGGTAAGATTTGGAACTCTGGGAGATTCATAAGATGTCGATTGTAAACCGTTTGTTTCGTTTGAGCTTTTTGCTGGTTCTTGTCTTGCCTGCCTCCTGTTTGGCGCAGGTGCCGACCGAAGAGATTTGGGCGGGCGGGCTCGAGAAGCCGGTTACGGTTCGCCGCGATGCGCGTTCGATCCCCTATATCCAGGCTGGGAATCTAAGGGATCTCTATTTTGCGCAGGGTTACGAAACGGCGCGTGACAGACTTTGGCAAATGGATCTCATGCGGCGGCTTGCCGTCGGCCGGGTCGCGGAATTGTTTGGAAAACCGGCGCTCGAACAGGATCGACGTTGGCGAACGCTGGGTTTTGAACAAATCGTCAAAAAGACTGCGGCGAATATGAAGCCCCAGATGAAGCTCGCTCTCGAAAGTTATGCCGATGGCGTAAATGCCTATATCGCTACGCTCAACAAGGAAAACACTCCGGCCGAGTTCGCGCTGCTGAAATATATGCCGGAGAAGTGGACCCCCGCCGATACGCTCTTGATTGGAAAAATCATGGCGGATTCGCTGAGTTCCACGTGGTGGCAGGATGCGATGGCCGAAAAGCTGAAATCGCTTCCGGAAGACAAATACAGTTCTTTTACGTCGAAGATTACTCCCGATGATCTCGTGCTTTTTGGAAAGGACATAGAAACCGCGATATCTGCAGATGTCGCCGTTCGAAAAGGAGATTTTGATTTCACGGCATCGGCGAGTCGCGAGATGAAGGTTAGGGAGCAGGGCTTGAGCCTCGTTGGAATGTTTGCCGAGGATCTTGCCGCCAGCAACAATTGGGTGATTTCCGGAAAGAGGACGATCGACGGCAAGGCGATGCTTGCCAATGACCCGCATTTGCGCCCGTCGGCACCGGGTATTTGGTATTTGACGCATTTGTCCGCGCCCGGGATGCGGGTGTCAGGCGTGACTTTTCCTGGCGTTCCGGGAGTTGTGCTCGGACACAACGAGAATATCGCGTGGGGCGCGACAAATGTCGGACCGGATGTGCAGGATCTTTATGTGGTCGAGCTCGATTCGAAGAACATGTACAAGTCGGCGAAAGGAAAAAAGGCGGCTTCGATCCGAAAGGAAGTGATCAAGTATCGCGCCAACCTGCTCTCTCCAGAACTTTCCGAAGATCAGCTTGAAGTTGTAGAAACCGAGTTTGGTCCGGTCGTTAGCAAAGAGGGAAACAAAAGCCTTGCGCTTCGCTGGACGTCTTTTGATCCCAACGTAGCGGAGTTTGAGGCTTTTCTTTTCCTGAATACCGCAAAAGACTGGAAGGAATTTAGAAAAGCGCTGAGTTCGTATGGCGGTCCATCGCAAAATTTTGTTTATGCCGATGTAAAGGGAAATATCGGATGGCAGATTGGAGGCAAGATTCCGTTGCGCCGCAAAGGTGACGGTGCTTTTCCGTACCCTTCCGATTCCAACGATGGTGACTGGATCGGCTTTATTCCCTTCAACGATTTGCCAATGCTGTTTAACCCGCCTTCCGGTTTTATCGTCACGGCAAACCAACGCATAGCCGGAACCGATTACAAATATCCGCAGTTGATCAGGCAATTTGCCGCGCCTTGGCGGGCGAGGCGAATCCACGAATTGGTAAGCGCCAACTCGAAAATCTCGATGAACGACGTTACCGATATTCAGCGAGATGTGTTCAATATCCCGCTCAACCGATTTTCCCGCGAGGTTGTAAAACGAAAGGCCGCGTCGCCGCAAACACTTGAACTGCTGTCCGGCTGGGATGGAAGGATGACTGCCGATTCGAAGGCCGCCGCTGCGGCCGATATCATTTATGGTTGCGTCGGAAACAAGGCCGTAAAGGGGTTTGCGCCGGCATACGCAGGGATGCTGACACAGAAAATCCTTCCGTTCGATCTTCCTAATGACGTCAAGACCTGGCTCCCATCCGGTTATTCTTCTTGGGACGAAGTCATAAAGGCATGTGATCTCGAGTTTTTGTCGTCATATTCGAAGGACGGAAGGGTCGATTTCAGCTCGCTACGCTGGGGAGACCGTGAGAAAGCCTCTTTCCCGCATCCTTTGGCGCAGGCTCCGATCATTGGAACAAAGTATGCGCTTGTTTTCAACAACATCGACGGCAGCGGGCAAACGCCGAATGTCGGAGATTACGTATCGATGCGTCATATCTCTTCTCCCGGAAACTGGGACGAAACCAGATTTGTAATCCCGCTTGGGCAAAGCGGTTCGGTCGTGTCGCCGCACTGGAAGGATCAGTTTCCTTTTTGGAGTACGGGAAAACCGGCGGTGTTTCCATTTTCGGAAGGTGCGGTTAATGCGGGTACCGTCAAACTGACAAAAATCTCGCCTAAAATGCGGTAAGTCGGGAGTAACTATTTGGGTCGGGCAAGAAAGTCTCGCAGGATAACCGCGGCCGCTTCGGCATCGACCAGCGATCTCGTTTTGGTAGTTGAAGCGCCGTTTTCCCAGAGATTTGAGCGTGCCTGGTAAGTGGAAACGCGTTCGTCTTGAAGCACGACCGGAATACTGAGAGAGAGGGAGAAATTGCGGGCCATTTTCCTTGCTTCGGAAGACATCTCGCTTTCAGATCCGTCGGTATTTAGAGGCAAACCAACAACGAGAGCTACGGCATCAAAATCGTTGATCAAAACGGTGATCTCCTGAAGGAGTTTTTTCCAATTTGTTCTCTTAACTGTCTTAAGACGTGTCGAGATGGTTTGAAGCCGATCGGAGACGGCGATTCCGATTTTTTTGGTTCCGGGATCCAGCGCAAGGATTCGGCCCGATTCCGGAATCGACGGAAAGTCTGCAATATCGGATTGATTGGTAGTTTCAATATCTTGCACAGCAATTCATCATAGTGGATAATACCTGCGAAATACAGGTTTACACAGGATTTACATGGCATACCGTTCGAAGTTTGTAGTAGCGATTATATCGGCCGCGATCGCATTTTATGCGATTTCCGGTGTCTTGTTTGGATGGACGGGCGCGAATGCGCAGCAACCGATCAATGATCCGGGAGCCCAGATTCGGATTTTTGAGAGCGTGCTTCAGCATATTCAGAACGATTATGTCGATGAGCCGGATCTTTCAAAGGTAAGGAACGGCGCGCTTCGCGGTCTCGCCGATGGTCTCGATCCGTATTCGTCTTATCTGACTGCCGATCAGGTTGCCGATTATAGAAACGGCGGCAACGAAAAGAAGGTCGGGATCGGCGCCGATTTTTCACAGGTTTCGTCGTACCTCTATGTTGTCTCAGTCGTGAAAGGATCCCCGGCCTACGAGTCAGGCATCAGGGCGGGAGACATCATCGAATATGTGGAATCGAAAGCAACTCGCGATATTTCTCTTTATGACGCGTATCAGCTTGTTCTTGGCGCTCCGGGTACCAAGGTAAAGCTTCGCGTGCCGAAGCAGAATGGTCAGGTTCTAAACATTGAGGTCGAACGCAAGGCGGTTTCTATGCCGGCACCTGCGGTTGAAGTCAATGACGGCATTGCAAAGATTTCGCTTTCGGGTGTTGAGAAAGGAACGGCCGAAAAGCTCAGGGTAATTCTCGGTGATCTCAATTCGAAGGGAGTAAAGAAGGCGATCATTGATCTTAGGAATGTTTCCGTTGGCTCGATCGAGGAGGCTGTCGAGGTTGCGAATTTGTTTGTTGGAGAGGGTAAGCTGGCCCACATCATCGGACGCGAAAACAAGCAGTTAAAGGCCTTTGCCGCAACTGGAGACAAAAAGGTTTTTGACGGAAAGGTCTCGGTTTTGATCGATAGCACGACGGCCGGTCCGGCCGAGGTGATTGCCGCCGCGATTTCCGAAAACAAGCGCGGGGATGCGGTTGGAACAAATACATTTGGCGCCGGCGTTGTGCAGGGGCTGTTTACGCTCTCAGGCGGGGACGGATACCTTTTGACGACGGCTAAATGGGCGGGTCCGAATGCGCAACCATTCCTTACTTTCGAACGCGAAAAAAGAGGGGTTAAACCGACGGTTGAAGTAAAACGTCCGAGTGCTAATCCCGAAGAGGATGAAGATGAAGACGCCGCCGATGGTCAGGAAACTCCTGAGAAGGCACCGGTTGAAGGCCCTGACCTTACGCTGCAAAAAGCGATTGAACTCATGAAGGCGGCACAATAGCGCCGGCCGGGTTTACTTTTTCTGAATGCCCCGAATTCGGAACACGCATTGGGCGGTTATCGGGAAGGGCAAAATGTTCGAATTTTGATATGGGTCGGGATTTGTTTCCGGCCTTTTCTTTTTGAAGGCATTCATTTGTCTGATACGTGATATCTTGTTCGCATCACTTTTTCAATTGGGAGATCACCGATGAGTTTTGGATTCAAGCGCTTGTTTTGGACGGCCATGTTAGGCGCGTTGCTTGCTTTTGGCATTAATTCAAAGGCGTATGCCCAATCCAGCGATCAAAACAATCCGACATATGTCACGGGCTCCGAGATCAGTGCCCAAATCAAAGCTCGGGGAATCGGGGATTCGAGACTGACCTCTCATTTCTATTTGTTTGAGGGAAGGCAGGGTGATCTTTTTATCAATATCGTTACATCAAATTTGAACGGTACGATCGATGTTTTCGAGTTGAATGGATTAAAGCCGAGAACTCGCGTAACGCTTTTCGCGGACAATCCCGATGGTGAAACCGGACGCGTCGTTTATATGCGGGAATCCACGAAGTTGCTGCTTCGGATTCAGGGGAGAACACCAAACGACGATCCGGCGCGCTACCAGATCAAGTTTGCAGGAACCTTTGCCGTACTCGAAAAGGGAGTCGGAGATGACGAGGCTCCACAGGTAGTAAACGCGCCAAATGGAAACGTCAGGGTAAATTCCGTAGGGGCGATTATCGAGGTTCCAAAGCCGCAAAAGGATCCGGCGGCGGAAACGATCGCGGCGACTCAGACAGAGAATTCTAAAACGGAATCCAAGATTGCGCCTTCCACGCCGCAGACCGCTGATGTTTCGAGCAGGCCTCCAGAAAAGCATTCGATCAAGACGGAAGAAGTGTCGGCCGGGAGAATTGCCTCGGCAGAATCTAATGCAAACCGAAACAAGAGGCCAAAGGACAGCGAAAATGCGAAAGAGACCGTTGCAAACAATAATGTGGCAACGGCGGAGAAGACGCAGGCGAATGAGATCGGTGAGGTCTCGGGCAATGTGGAAGCGCCTTCGAGGGATTTGACCGTCGAAGTCGTAACGGAAAGACCGCGAAGATCGGCGTTGGTGACGATCAGCCGTGAGCCGAATGAGGAAAAGTCTTCGGAAAGCGAAACAAAGTCATCCGAAACCGTTGAGAAAGCTTCGGAACTGACCTTGGAGCAAAAGCTGGCGATGATTCAACTCAAGGTGTTGATGAAGGATGGAACGGCCTTTGTCCGTCCGATGTCCGAAGTAAAAAGCGTCAATGTGCTTAAGGGAATACTGACGATCGTGACCGCCGAGGGAAAGCTGATAGAATTTTCGATACTCGAAGTAGCGGATATGACGATCGGTCCGCAGAATCAATAGGCAAGACTTCAACCTTGGGCTAGCCGAATGAACAACGAGGATTCATACGCAATTCACCATGACGTGCCGATAGGCGCCGCTCCGGATGTAGTATTTGATTTGGTGTCGACCCCTTTGGGGCTATCGGAATGGTGGTCGAAATCCGCGAGCGGTTTTCGCGAACAAGACGCGGTTTACGATTTCGATTTTGGTCCCGGATACCGGTGGAAGGGAAGGGTTTGCAAGTTGTCCCTTGAGGGGCGACTGTTTGCTTTGGAGATGTTTGAGGCCGATTCGGATTGGAATAAAACTGTCGTCCGCTTTTCGGTTTCGGAACGTGGCAACTCATCGCTGCTTGGGTTCGAGCATGCGGGGTGGAGCGAAAATAACGCGCATTTCCGAACCTCTTCATATTGCTGGGCGATGTATCTGAGGTGTTTGAAGCTCCACGCGGAAAAAGGCCTTGTGTATCGCTATGAGGATCGTTTTGACGGTATTCCGGTCGGGTAGGCTGTGTTGGGATTATGGTCATCTTTCAAACCCAAAAAAAGGGGAGCGCTTTGGCGCTCCCCTTTTTTTGGCAGTTTAGTTGGTTGATGCCTTATGCGTAACTGTGAAGTCCCGGCAACAGATAGCTGACACCAAGGTATGTGAAAATGACCAACAGGAATCCGAGGATCGCAAAATACGCTGATTTCCTGCCCTGCCATCCGCGCGTGATCCTCGTATGGAGAAATGCAGCATAAGTCAGCCAGGCGACGAGTGCGCCGGTCTCCTTGGAGTCGAATCCCCACGGTCGTCCCCATGATTCATTCGCCCAGATCGCACCCGTTATCAGCAGCATCGCGAGACCAGCAAAAGCCAATCCCGCGGTGGTATACATAAGGTTGTCCAGCGTAGCCAAATCGGGAAGCCGCTCCACAAGCGTTTCGGTCTTTAGGCCAAACAGCAATACGAAGAACAATCCGGCCGCTGCGGAAATCAAGCCCGAAAATTCGACCGGGTTTGTTTTCAGCGATAGAAACATTTGCGGTCCCGCGTTCTGCAGAAACTGATTGGCGGCCATTTGAAACTGAGCGGGTTGAATCGCGGCAAACTCCTTGGCCGGCATGCCTTGGCGGGCGATGAGATCGCGACCGACCGCTTCCAGCAACTCAGGATGCTGTTTCACCTGCTCCTGAACCTTCGGATATACCTCTTTGGTGTTCTTGACGCCATTGATCCACGCCCCGATCGCTCCAAGTTGAAGCAACAGCGCACCCAAAAGCAAATATCTTCCAATCATCTTGCCTTTCGCATTATCCTGATAGAGATAGAGCAGATAGGCGATGATCATTCCGATCGTCAACAACGCAGAGAAAGCCAGTAGAGAACCGACCCAGGGGATCTCAAGCCTGAAAGGAGTCGAAACCGGTTTCGAACCCATCGACGACGGAACAAAAATTCCGGCTCGATAGACAAACTCCGTCAAAACTGAAAATTTGCTGATCGTACCGATGGTCGCGATCGAAAAACCACCGGCCCAAATCGCCATCGCCTCGGGTTTTACCTTGTCTTTCAAAAGATACAAGACCGCGATCGCAAAACAGACGAGCGTCACGCCATAGCTGAGAGACGCGACGCCAACGTGAATCGGACGCCAATACGAATCAAGGACGGGTGGAAGGTCCACAAATTCGCTTCCGATAAACCTCGCCAGCGTAAGAATGATCGCTGCCAAGGGGAGCGTAAACGCGCCGATAAACCTTAGTTGTTTTCTATTGATAAGAAAGAGAGTCATCAAACCCGCGCCAAAAGCAAATGCCAGACTCAAATCATAAAGATTGGCGAACGGAACATATCTGAAAAACCATGGATTTTCCGGATTATTCGCAGCTCTGAGCATTGCCATCTCGCGGTCATAGGCGGCGACCCACCGAACAAGCCACGACGAGAGATTGAAAAATACACCCAAAGTGGCCGTCCAAACGCTGATTTTGGAGGACATTTCCGAAGGTGCATAAAGATTCGTCAATTGGAACAAGGCAGCAAGGATGTAGCACGCGAGTGCGATCATCATCAACGCCTCATCCGATATGAACGAACTTGTCTGCAGCCTCCAAACCATCATCAACACGGCTCCCGCCAATGCCATAAAGGTAGCGATATGGATTCGAAAACCGCCTTCTACTTCAATTCCGCTTTCAACTTTTTCAGACATATCAATAAACCCCTTGAATTAACTCGCCGAGGACGTCCGTATTTCCTCTTCGAGTTTCTTAAAACTCATGTCAAAGCCCTGCTGGTTGCGATTCGCTTCGCCGGCAAGAAGTACTTCGAATTTCCCACCATTCGGTTTGATCAACGCCCAATAGCGCCTGTGTGAAAAAAAGAACACATAAATAAGTGCCAGTATCAATCCCCATCCGCCGATATACCATGCGATAAAAGATCCGTTGTAGGGATCGTATTTGATAGACAAAACATGTGCGAACGGTGACCGTTCAAACGAGCTCAGTTTCCATTTGAAACCCGCCTTTGGCGCCCCAATTGGCGCGTCATCGGGAAGATCGGTCGCAAAAGCAAAAATTCGCTCGGGCTGTCCTCCCTTTGGGATCACCTGCAAAACAGCGGCGGGATTGTTGTAGTCCCCGGACTTCGTGTCAGGCTGTCCCTTCTCATTGAAGGTAAAATCGGGAAGAAACTGTTCGAATTTGATTTCGGTGCCATCACCAAGGGTTGTCTTCCCATTTCTCGGAATCTTGACCGTTTGCGGATCCCCGCCTTTCTCGGGAGTAAGGAGAAGATTAATAGATCGCGCTGAACCGAGCGGTACCGTTTGAGCCTGGAAAAACCGGTATCCGCGATATTGCAATGGATTGTTGAGACTTACGACAGCTTCTTTCGTTCCGTATTTCGGGTCTTTGATCTGGATCGAAGTAAGCCAATCAAGCGTATTGAACACTTCGATCGGACCCTTTGGATCGATCAGTTTTTGCTGGATGTCAACGCAGTCGATGGTAAACGGCAGCTTTACCGCATATCTGTTTTGTTCGTCCAAGTTGAACTCGATTAGCTCGATCTCATTGGTCGATTGCCCTGGTTCGAATCGAACATCGGCATCAAAACCAGTAATCAACGCAACAAAATGACCCAAAAACAGCGTCAAAAGGAAGACGTGAACGATATAGGCGCCAAGCCTGTTCCATTTTCCGGTTTCGCCAAAAACCACGGATTCGCCTTCTTTTAGCAAGCCCCTTTCGTCCTTTTCGCTGACGACGGGCTTTAGACCCTTGGCGCGCATCGCCGCCGCGACCTTCTCGATGGCCTCTTCCTTGGAGGACGCACTTAACGTTATCTCAGCGGTATTGCTCCGACCTTTCAGCCATCCGAAAGAAGAAACCTTCTTCGGATTCCGAACATACGAATAGGCGGACGGAAAACGCTGAATGGAGGCAAGCAGGATGTTTAGCGAAAGCAGGCACAGCAACCCCAGATAATAGTAACTGTGGTAAATATCAAAAAATCCAAGCGCACCATATACCGCTTTTTCAGCCGGAGTCATACCGGCATAAAATGCGTCAAACCCGCTTACGTTCTGTTGCACGATCAGCATTCCGATGACCGAAAGAACGACGAGGATAACCAATAAGACAACGCCCAGCTTTACGCTCGCCAGAAAGCTGATGAGCCCATCAACGTACCACCAAAACCCACCGCCGGACGCACTGCTGGCTGATGGTTTCTCCGACCTAGGATTCTGGGTTTCTTCTACTTTTTCCAAAGACATGTTCCTTAAACACCAAGATATGCGGAAATTTTATCTTACGGTGTGTTGTTTGTCACATTTGCCAAAATTAGTTGCGCTGATGTTCGACAAAAGAATCGCACTTCAAAGCCCCAGGGTTCTAAGTCGCCCCGAATCGGCGAAAAATACGTCAAAGAGGGAACCGAGATTGCCGAATTGACAAAACGGAAAAGGTGTTGGAGGTCACAAAATCTGCGTTGGAATTCAATCTTTCGAGGGTTGGATTTCTCCTGACGAAAAGCTATTCTAAATTTTGAATATTAAAGCGAAATTCTATGAGTGCTTACACCGCTGAACTTGGGGACCGTAAAACCCAATCGATTACGGATCGTTTCTCGGCCTTTTTTGAAATGACAAAGCCGAGGATCGCGTTGATGCTTGTTCTTACTTCGGCCGCCGGATTTTATGTCGGTTCGATTACCGGGTTCAGTGTCGCATTGTTTTTCAACTCGATGGTTGGAATCGCACTGCTGGCATTCGGTGTCGCGGTTCTCAATCAATTTCTTGAGCGTGATATTGACGGGCTGATGCAGCGCACATCCGGAAGACCTCTTCCCACCGGGCGTGTTTCGGCGTCGGAGGCGCTTGTCTTTGGATTGTCCCTAACAATTGCAGCGGAAGCTTATCTGTTCCTTGCAGTCAATGTTCTGACCGGGTTCCTTGGTCTTGCGGTGATCATCGGCTACGTCTTGATGTACACTCCGCTCAAAAGGATAACCCCCGCGTCTACCGCGATTGGGGCCATACCTGGGGCGATACCGCCACTTATGGGATACGCCGCCGCTTCCAATCAGATCACGATAGTCTCGTGGTTTCTTTTCGCAACGCTTTTCTTGTGGCAGTTTCCGCATTTTCTTGCGATCGCCGTCATGTACCGAGATCAATATCGAAATGCCGGAATCAAGATGCTCCCCGTTGTTGAGGCCGATGGACGCTTGACTGGGAATCAGATCACGCTTTTCGCGCTGATGCTTATGCCGGTCAGCATCGCCCCTTTCTTTTTTGGTATCGCCGGAGTGGTGTTCTTGATCGGCGCCGTAATTTTGGGGCTCTGGTTTATGTTCGCGAGCTTTCGAATGGCAATGGAACGCTCGGACATCATGGCCAGAAGGCTTCTCTTTGCTTCGGTGGTTTATCTTCCCCTTTATCTTGTGTTGTTGGTGGTCGGGTGTTAGTTTATGGCAACAATTTCGAGCAGCAATGCAGCGTTTGGGGAAGGGAAATCGGGTGCGCCGGGTCGTGCCGATTTTGGAAATGAATTGCCGGGAAAACAGGGACGCGGCGGTTATGAAGGCGATGGCGGTGGTGGGTTTGACGGCTCGGGTGATTCCGAGGTCAACAAATCGAAGATCCTGATGTGGTTTCTTCTGCTTGTCGTCGTAATGACGTTTGGCGGACTCATCGCCGCCTATGTCGTGGTTGCGACAAACAAGGCTCTTGAATGGCGGCCCTTCGATCTGCCTTTCCAAGTTTGGATCAGCACCCTCATAATTTTAGTAAGCAGTCTTACGTACCATTTTGCCAACAAGTATGTTCAGGGAGATCGATTCGCTGATTCGAGGCGTTGGTTCGTCGCCACGGCGGTCTTCGGCGCGACTTTCATTTCCTCGCAGATATTGGCTTGGATGGCATTGGTAAATCGCGGGCTTTACATGCGTGAGAATCCGTATGCCGGTTTTTTCTATATTCTGACGGCGATTCATGCGGTGCATGTGATCGGGGGAATTTGCGGTCTCGGATATGTCACATTGCGCGTCTGGAATTCCGGAAAGATTGCAGATCAGGCCGTTTCAAAGCTCAAAATGGATTCTCGGGTCGTCGGTTGGTATTGGCATACGATGGACTTGCTATGGCTGATTCTCCTATTCCTGCTCGGTTTTTGGAAGTAGCTTTTGGATCAAGGTCTCCAAATGCAATCCGAATGCTCCATCAACAATGATTGAAGAAAAAACGTCAAACCGTTTTATAAATGTGATTTCCATCGCGGTCGTGCTAGTCGTCGCGGTTTTATTGGCGTTGCCAAACAAACTCCAGCTCGGCGAATGGACGAAATCGCTCCCTCATGTAATCGGGAGTGTTAATAGCGTTACATCACTTGTGTTGATCGTCGGATTGATTGCCATCAAGTCAGGGAAAATCGCTCTCCATCGGTTTTCGATGCTTGGCGCCGCATTGCTCGGTTTCGTATTCTTGATCTGCTACGTGACTTACCACTTATCGAATCCGTCTTCCAGATTTCAAGGAACCGGCATTCCGAAGGCCATCTATTTGTTTACGCTTTTGACGCATGTTGTTCTTTCGATTGGCGTGCTCCCGTTGGTGCTCCGCGCGCTTTACTTTGCACTGGTTGGGGATTTCGTTAAACATCGACGGATTGCGAAATTCGCCTATCCTGTTTGGCTGTATGTCGCTTTTACGGGAGTCGTGGTTTATTTTATGAACTACCATTTTTACGCAAATTAGTTGCGAGACCAATCGGTTGCGTACTTCCTCCCCAACGAGAGACTAGAATCAGACGCAAAATGTTGATTTACGAGCGTTTATCGGATTTTGGCAGGGCATATGAACGGGATGTTAATTTTTGTGCATTAACTGGTTGCCATAGGTGGGGCATAGGGTGTATATTTTTCGATGTTGAAAATATCAACGCCCAAGTCCGCTCGGACGCGGGGGAACCACGATCCGGTTTGCTTAAACCAGATCCGGGGCGAAGTGAAAACAGGGAATCTTCTTCATCCCTAGCCCGTCAGCTAACCTCGTAGGCGTAGCGAAGAAGACACGAACATTACTGCGGAAATGCAATTTTTGTACGTTCTTTGTGCTTTTCAACGATAAAGTGAGACCTTCTGGTCTTCTCAAAGAGCAAAGTTCCGAAGTCGTCGCCGGCATTCGGAACTTTTTGCGTTTGGACAAGATTGTTTTTGATCAACTTTCCGGTTCCTCGAGCGGAGGCATGTTCAGATCCTTGAGAGGAATCTTGTGTTCCGGGTCGATTTCCACCCTTTCCGGTTTCAAAACCGTTTGAATCGTGATTCGTTGCGAACGCTCCTTCAATACGATCTTCTCACGAAAAGTCTTTTGGGAAGTCCTAACCAGGATTTCCAACGGAAGAACATAGAGATTTAGAGGTTTATCGGATTTTGCGGCGGTTTGCACGAATTCCAAAGCAAACTCTCCCGTTTCCTTATCAAATGTTTGCTCCACGCCGATTTCGGGATGACCCGTTCGGTACATCCACTGATCGAAAAACCAACCGAGATCTCGGCCGCTTGATATTTCAAAGGCTTTCTTTAAGTCCCCGGTCTCTACGTTTTTGAACGCGTTGGCTTTGAGATAGCTCCGAACGCCGCTCCAGAATGCCTCATCGCCAATCTCTTCCCGCAGAGTATGAAGAATTGCGCTGCCCTTGTTGTAGGTAACAGGGTCAAACATCGTTTCGTCATTTTCAGGATCGGCCGTGGTGTTGAACAAACCGTGCCTTGCGAGTTCCGAGACGCTGCTATACGAAAAGTACATGTTGGCGTCTTCATTAATCTTCCGGAGGTAATCGCTTCTGCCCTTCGAACGCTCGCGGTAAACGGCTTCCATATACGAAGCAAAGCTCTCGTTTAGCCAAAGCTCTGCCCAATTGCGGCACGTCACCATATTTCCGAACCAGGAATGAGCGAGTTCGTGTGCAACCAAGTCGTCAACATTGCCTTGGCCAAACGGCGTTCCCGCTGCTTGAATCTCGGTATCGGCCAAAGTCGTTGCGGTGATGTTTTCCATTCCGCCAAATGGGAAACGGGCGGCGATGATTTGATCATATTTGTTGAACGGATATTTGATTTCGGTAACTTCTTCAAAAACCCGCATCATGTCCTTCGTTTTTGCAAACGCTTTTTTCGCAAGCGCCTCCTGACCTGGATAAACGTAGTAACCTAGAGGGACGTCGCCGTAAGTATCTGAAACCTTCAGGTATTTTCCAATTACAAACGATGTTAGATAAATCGAATGTTCGAAATCGGTTTTGTAGTGAAAGGTTCTAGTCTTGTTTCTGTTTAGCTTGGATTCGATCAAGCGTCCGTTTCCGATGGCGGTTTCTCCATCCGGAACGGTGATGAATTGTTCGGTCGTCGCCTTGTCGTCCGGGAAATCATAGGAGGGAAGCCAATATCGGGTTTCTTCCGCTTCTCCCTGAGTCCATATTTGAGCGCTTCTCACTTCCTTTCCGGAACGCATTAACGCCGGAACGAAATAAATACCTTTTTTGGGAACTGCTGAATACTTGAACTTGACGGCAAATTCTTCCGAAACGTCGAGAGCCTTTGGCAGCTCGACCGCGATCGTTTTGGAATCGTACGAGTATTTCAGTGTTTTCCCGGATTTTGCATCCAAAACACTGGAAAATTTTATCGCACGAGCGTCGAGTTCAAGTTTGGCGAGTCCGTCCGCCAACGGTTTGAAAGTAACTGTAGCCTCGCCAAAAACAGTCTTGGTTGTTCGGTTGAAACTTAGCGAATAGGTGTAGTTGCTGATGTCTACGGTTCTTGCCCGATTGACCTTTGTCGTAGAAGGTGTGGATTGCGCGACAAAAAGTAGAATCAAACAGGCGGAGAGCAAATAAATTGACTTCATAAAATTGCGGAAACCCTCGTATTTGTTATGATTATCACACAAAGCGATTTCTTTTGGCTATTCGAATAAACGCGGTAATGCCGTCTTTCCCGCTACATTTTTTTGAGGTTTTATGAAACGAATTAGATGCATCTTTTCGATTGCGCTCGTGTTTGCTTTTTTGCCTGCAATGGCCGTGCAGGGGCAGCAAAAGGCGGTTTATACACCGGATCAGATCGCGAACATGAAGAAGGTAAGGGAGATGGCAATTGCGAGTCCTTACGCGTTGGATCAGACCAGATATTTGACAAACAATATCGGGCCAAGATTGAGCGGTTCTCCCCAGGCCGACAGAGCGGTCGAATACGTGGCGGAGCAACTGCGCAAAATGGGCCTGCGCGTGACTTTGCAGGAAATTATGGTTCCTCATTGGGAGCGCGGAAAGGAAACGGCGGAACTCGTCGAGTTTCCGGGGATGGCGCCGGGGACTACCCAAAAGCTCTCGATCACAGCGCTTGGCGGCAGCACCGCAACACCCGACGCGGGAATAACGGCGGAAGTCGTTGTGGTAAACGATCTTCAAGAGTTAGCGGCTCTTTCGGATGATTTTGTAAAGGGAAAGATCGTCTTCTTCAACAACAAATTCGACAGGGAAATGGCAAAAGCGGGGCGATCCCTCGAAGCTTATGGCTTGGGCGGAGTTTATCGTCGCGTCGGCGCGCTTGAAGCTACGAAGAAAGGGGCCGTTGCCTCTGTGATCAGATCCGTCGGATCTTCAGAAAACCGTTTGGCGCATACCGGTGGCATCGGTTTTGAGGAAGGGATCGAAAACGTACCCGCGGCCGCGGTTTCCTACGAGGACGGCGAATTGGTTTCGTATCTCGCCGGGCAGGGCAAGATCAGAATGCATCTTACCCTTACTCCCAAGACCTATCCTGATAAAAAGAGCTACAACGTCATCGGCGATCTTGTCGGAAGCGAAAGGCCGGATGAGATCGTGGTTGTCGGAGGTCACCTTGATTCGTGGGATCTTGGCACCGGCGCTCTTGATGACGCGGTTGGAGTCGCGATGGCGATGCAGGTTCCAAAGCTTTTGATCGATGCCGGTATAAAACCAAAAAGGACGATTCGCGTCGTGGCGTTCATGAACGAAGAGAACGGCTTTCGAGGAGCAAGGAAGTACGCGGAGGAAGCCGATATGGCCAAGCATGCGGCGGCGATCGAAAGCGATCTCGGTGCCGATCATCCGACCGGGTTTCAGTTTGCGGGAAGCAAGGACGCGATGAGTTTTCTTACTCCAATCGCCGAAATCCTGAGCGTGCAGGGCGCGGGATTTGTCGAATTCCGCCCGGAAGGCGTCAGCTCGGATATTTCGCTCCTGACAAACAAGGGTGTGCCATCCTTCGCTCCGCAGTACGACACGCGGCGTTACTTTGACTATCATCACAATGCTGCGGATACCTTCGACAAAGTTCGCCCGAAAGAACTCGCCGAGAATGCCGCGTTGATGACCGTGCTCGCCTACGCGATGGCGGATTTGGACGGGTCGCTCCCAAGATAATAAAAATAAGCGAGGTTAAACCGATGGATAGACCGCCACCATATTTTCCGCAAAACGCACTGAACCCGCCCGATGAGCGGCGCTATAGAAGATTTAAGTTTGTAGTGGCGCTGATAGTGTTGGGATTGGTTGCGGTTCTTGGAGGACTTGCGTACTTCGCGTATCTACTGATTTCGTGGCTTTCGGGTTAGCGGATAAACCGAAGGGGCTCCAAGAGAAGAAAAGCGTGAATTCCGTCTGTAAAATTGGACGGAATTCACGCTTTTATTTGTTGTTTGTGAAATTGGCTTAAGACCGATGCGTGACCGAATCATCAAAGACTAATTCGCTCCGCTTGTTTCCACTCGTTTACCTGATTTAAGCGACGACAAGCGGGCGGCCTCATCGAATTGTTCCAGCGACTTCTGCAGTTGCGGATCGTAATCGTTGAAAACCTGAAACGAGGTCTGCGAACCGTAAGCCGCCATCACGAGTTCGGTACGAAGATATCGCTTTACGAATTCCTTTTCCTTTTCGATATCCGCAGATTTCACTTTGTAATTCTGGCCCGCGAACTTTACAAACTGATTGTACAAATCATCGACGATCGGAAAATCGGTCGGTTTTATATCGTAATCAAAAACGATCGGTTTTGTATTGTTAAACGACTCGTACTTCTTAACCTGGCCGGCGGTGAGCTTTAACGCGAACGCGAAAAGCGGATCGGCAAGACGACCCTGTGCACGGCTTCTGGCAAGAGTGATCGTTGAAGTAGGAATGACGACATCGGGATTTATACCGCCACCGCTATAAACAACGCGGCCGCCATCGGTTTTGCTGGCCGGGCCCTTTGGAGTCGCGGGCGATGAACCATCCGAAGAATTCACATTGTTTCGATAGTTATAAAGGCTTCCATCTGAATAATCGCGCTGAATCAATCGACCGGATGGAGTTTCATATTTCGCGATCGTTAGCAGAACCATCGAACCATAGTCGACGCGATACGGAAACTGAACTAGCCCCTTCCCAAATGAGTTCTCGCCAACTATCAGGGCGCGATCATGATCCTGGAGAGCACCCGCAAGAATTTCAGAAGCTGACGCGGTATTACCATTGACGAGGACCACCAACGGAGTTTTATCGGGATCGGTGTTATCCGAAACGCTGGATCTTGGAGGCCCTTGGTTGCGTCCCTTTTGGGTGTAAATAACCTGACCCTTTTCAAGAAACGTTTCGGCGACCGCTGATGCCTGAACGACGAGGCCGCCGCCGTTTCCTCTCAAGTCGATCAGAAGCTTTTGCATCCCCGCCTTGCGAAGTGAGTTCATGGCCGCCAAAAACTCGTCGTATGTGGTTCGATTGAATCCCCCGGTCATGGCGATGTAGCCAACGCCGGGCTTGATCATATAGGCTTCGGGAATAGAGGGAGAGGCGACGCCGTCACGGGTGATCTCGATTGTTTCGCGTTCCCCTGTGCCATTTCTTTCAACCACAAGCTTTGCAACCGTACCTCGCGGTCCGCGCAGAAAATCCCTGACGATGTAATAGGGTTTTCCCGCCATTGCTTGACCGTTGACGGAGATTATCTTGTCGCCATACCGCAACCCCGCTCTATTGGCAGGTGCGTTTTCAAATGTCGATTTGATATAAGTGCCGATAAGTACGCCGTTTGCATCGCGCAGATCGCCGATCGTAGCTCCGATTCCGAAATATCGCGAACTCTGCGAGTTTTCGAACTCCGCCAGCTCGACCGGATCATAGTAGCTCGAATGAGGATCGAGTGTGTGGAGCATCGAATCGATCGTAGTCTTGAAAAGGGAATTGTAATCCGGCTTTGCTCCGTCGATATGGTTTTCTTCAATAAGAGCGAGCGCCTCGGAGAAGTCCCTTTCGACGAGTTCGAGGGAGACCGGGGCGACCGTATCTGAGTCATCCTTGACCGCCACAGACCCTTTTGAAGAACCTGTGACTCTGGCCTCAGAGCCCGATTGCGCAACGAGGGGAAGCGAAGAGAGCGCGAAAAACAACACCGCGGATAACGAAAATCTCAATAATTTCACTTGATTTTACTCCCCTGAAAAGGCGTGGCGAAAATACAAACAATGCCAAAAATGATAACATTGCTTAGACTAAAAAGCGACGAATTTGGTTGCATCCGGCGTCAACCGTTCAATCTATGAGTAATCTGCTCGAAGTCAGCAATCTCGAAACCCATTTTCCGACCCGCGAAGGAATAGTCAAAGCAGTCAACGGAGTAAGTTTCACGATCTCCGAAGGTGAGATGCTGGGTCTGGTCGGGGAATCGGGTTGTGGAAAATCAATAACCGCGCTTTCGATTCTCGGATTGGTTGCAAAACCCGGCAAAATCGTCGGTGGGTCGATCCGTTTCAACGGAAAAGAACTTGTTGGAGCCAGCGCTGCGGAAATGCGCGCTCTGCGCGGCAACGACATAGGGATGATTTTCCAGGATCCGATGACGTCTCTGAATCCGGTTTTTACGATCGGTGAGCAGATCGCGGAGGCGCTCAGGCTCCATAGGGGGCTTAATCGAACCGATGCTTGGAAAGAAGCCTCCAAAGCAATGCATGAGGTGGCGATTCCCTCACCGGAACGACGTGTCAGCGATTATCCTCATCAACTTTCCGGCGGCATGCGCCAGCGGGTGATGATAGCCATGGCGCTGGCGTGTAATCCGCTCTTGCTTATTGCCGATGAACCGACGACTGCGCTCGATGTAACGATTCAGGCTCAGATCCTCGAATTGCTCAACGATCTTCGGGTCTCAAGAAAACTCGCTATCCTGCTTATTACGCATGATCTCGGCGTGGTCGCCGAAACTTGTGACCGGGTTTCGGTGATGTACACGGGAAAGGTTGTCGAGGAGGCGACGGTAGGAGAAATCTTCGACTCTCCAAGACATCCGTACACAGTCGGACTTTTGAGATCGGTTCCCAAACTCAGCACTTCGGGAAAGATCGACCATTCACGCCTTTCGACGATCGAGGGAGTCGTACCGAGCCCGAACGAATTACCTCCCGGTTGTCATTTCGAGCCCCGGTGCGACAAGAGAATGCCCGAGTGCAAGGAACAATCGATCCCGCTTTTCGAACTTGAAAGCGGCGCAAGGGTGCGATGCCTGCTGTGCCGGGAAACTGGAAAAGACGCCGGAAATTAGTCAAGTATTTGAGGCGCAGGCGAGAGTTTGAAAATTGCCACGACGATGGAAGGTTTTGTTTGCGAAGGTGAACGAGTATTTTTGCGTCATCCCGTTCTTGCGGACGTGGACGAATTTGTGTCGAAGGCCATGCAGTCGATCTCGTTTCACAGGGATCTGGTAAGTCCGCCAATGGATCGCGAGGCCTTTGCAGGGTTTGTGGAAGGGTCGAACACCGATTCCGAGCGGCGGTTGCTCGTTATCGAAAAGGATGGCAATCAGATCGCGGGCGTCCTTTCTATTTCGCAGATTTTTCTGAAGGGCTTCTGCAGCGCTTATCTTGGTTACTATGCCTTCGAGGGATTCCAGGGCCGGGGATTGATGTCGCAAGGACTGGAAGGGGCGCTTGAATATGGATTCGAAAATGTCGGACTACATAGAATCGAAGCCAACATTCAACCAGGAAACGCTTCGTCAATCGAGTTGGTAAAGCGGCACGGGTTTTCCAAGGAAGGGTTTTCCCGAAAATACCTCAAGATTGGCGGTGAATGGCGTGATCACGAGCGATGGGCGTTGATCGTTGATGATTGGGGAGGCAAAGCAATATCCGATTGACGGATTGACTACGATTTTCGGGATTTTTTTGCTGATTGTCGGAGAGGATAGCTGAAAACCCGTTTTCAGTGTTCCGGGATTTGGAATCGAATTGAACTGATGGAAACTAACCCAAAACAGGCTTTGGTAGGCATCACTGACCTCGTCAAGCATTTTCCCGTCGAAGACAGCGATGATGTTGTGAGGGCGGTTGACGGCATCTCGTTTGAAATCAAGCGTGGCGAGACACTGGGGCTTGTTGGAGAGTCGGGATGCGGAAAATCAACGGTGGGCAGATGCATTCTAAGGCTACATGAACCGACATCGGGCAGCGTTACATTTGAAAACGTGGATGTGTTGGCTCTCCCGCAGGCGGAATTGCAGAAAATGCGCCGCGAGATGCAGATCATTTTTCAGGATCCCTATTCTTCATTGAATCCGCGTCTGAGCATTCTTTCCATTGTCGGCGAGCCTCTCAAAATCCACGGGATGGGGAACGCGGCCGAAAGAAAGGAAAAGGTCGCGGATTTGCTTTCGAAGACGGGGTTGGATCCGCGGTACATGAATCGATATCCGCACGAGTTTTCAGGTGGGCAAAGACAGAGAATCGGAATTGCGAGGGCACTCGCGCTGAATCCAAAGTTGATTATCGCGGACGAACCTGTGTCGGCGCTCGACGTTTCGGTGCAGGCGCAGGTCGTCAATCTGCTTCAAGATTTGCAGGAAGAGTTTGGGTTGACGTATCTCTTTATATCGCACGGATTGGCAGTTGTTGAGCATATTTCAACGCGGGTTGCGGTTATGTATTTGGGCAAGATCGTCGAAATTGCGACCGCCGAGGATCTTTACAACAGGCCGCTTCACCCTTACACAAAAGCCCTGCTTTCGGCAATTCCGATTCCGGATCCGAAATTCAAAAGAAACAGGATCGTTTTGGAAGGTGATGTTCCGACTCCAATCAATCCGCCATCAGGTTGCAGGTTCAGAACCAGATGCCCGTTCGCCATAGATAAATGCGCCGAAAGCGAGCCCGAACTCATTGATCATGAAACTGATCATTCGGCCGCCTGCTTTAGAATCGGAGAAATTTAGTCGGCTGAAGCAGCAATTGATTGCAGAAGGATTGTGTTCAAATTTTCGAACCGCAGTTCAACAATCTCCGTATAATTCTTTGGACCCTTTACCGGAAACACCGAAAGCAGAAAACCAACGGACTGCGAATGCTCGAAGAGGCGTTTGCTTTTGCATGCGAAAATCGCGACGCAGGGATTGTTGGCGTCTTATCTAAACTCGGAATTTCCTGATTTTGGGACTTGTGATTATTATTTGAAAGGTCGGAATCGATCTTGGGAATCGAATGACGCGCCGGCGCGAACCGGCAACAGGAGGACAAAATGAACGACGAAATGGACAAACCCGCTGATCAGCCCGAGGAATGGCAGGCGCCGCCGCTTCCGGAAGAGATCATCGCCGAGGTAGAGGAACCGCAGATGAGCGAGGTTGAGACCCTTTTCGGAATCTTCATGGAGCCCGGGAAGACATTCGAAGACTTGAGACGGAAACCTCGTTTTATTTTGGCGTTTGTGATTACGGCATTGTTCGCTTCCGTGATGGTGATTGGCATGCAGTGGAAGCTTGGCGAAGAGCGGATCAAGAGCTTTACGATCAGCCAGATCGAAAAGAATCCGCAGATGGCAAGTGCCAGCAAGGCCCAGGTTGAGCAAAGCGCGGCGATTGGATTGAAGATTCAGAAGGTAATTACGTACCTGACTCCTTTACTGCTCTTGATAATCACCGCCATCGGTGCTTTGTTTTATTGGGTTGGAAGTCTTGCCCTGGGCGGCAAGGGCAAGTTTGGACACGCGCTTTCGACGTGGGTCTATTCATCGTTGCCTCCGGCGGTCGTCGGCGTGATCCTGAATGGAATCGTGTTGCTGCTAAAAAACGCCGATGATATCGATATCGCGACCAGCCAGCGCGGGTTGATTCGGGCGAATCTAGGGATTCTCGTTGATGGCAAGGCGCATCCCGTTTTGGCTACATTGCTCGGAACTTTTGATGTGTTTGCGATTTGGGGAGTCGTTTTGGCTGCGATCGGTTTGCGTATAACGACGAAATTATCATCGGCGTCTTCTTGGGCGGTGGTGCTTTTCCTGACGCTGATCGGAGTGGCCTTCCGGGTACTCGGTGCGTTTTTTAACGGCATCCCAAGCTGATCACGGGTTTTGATTGGTACGATCAAGAAGGGGAGGCTCATTGAGACCTCCCCTTTTCTTAATCGGCTGCGTTTTAGAATTCGGATCGCCCTTTCAAAAAAACCCGAACTGACCTACTCATACCTCAGTGACTCTATCGGATCGAGCTTGGCGGCCTTCCACGCGGGATACAGGCCAAAAAACACGCCGATTCCAACACTCACCATAAATCCCATCGGGGGCGCCCACCATGGAACATACGAAGGAAATACGAGCGCCACAAGAAGTGTCAGAAGCCAACCGATCGCGAGTCCCAGAAAGCCGCCAAACCCCGTAAGCGAAGCAGCCTCGACAAGAAACTGAAAGAGGATATCGGATCGTTTAGCTCCCAATGCTTTTCGAATGCCGATTTCGCGGGTTCTTTCAGTGACTGAAACGAGCATGATGTTCATGACGCCGATACCGCCGATCAGCAGGCCTACCGAAGAAATCACAAACATCGCCAATGCTATTCCAAAAGTGATTTCCTTAAACTGTTCGATGATGCTCGCTGCGGTGGCAATCGAAAAATTGTTCTTCTCGCCAAACGGAACCTGACGGCGAACCCTCAAGAGATCTTCGACCTGGTCCTTCGCTTGATCAAGTTGCCCAACTTTGGCGACCGCAAGAATAAAGAGATCATCAGAATTCGGCTTGATCCGCATCGCCGAACCCATCGGCATATAGATCACGTTGCTTTCGTCGTTGTTTCCACCGCCACCGCCAAAAAACTGCTCGCGTTTCTGCAGTGTTCCGATAACGGTAAACTCCCGCCCACCGATTTCCAGTTTTCGTCCGATCGGCGATTCACCGGGAAAATAATCTTCGGCAACGGTTCCACCGATCAGAGCCACGTCCTTTTTGAGATCATTCTCGGTTTTTGAAAACCACCTGCCTTCGGTCAAAACTTCGGTGTTTGCAATTGAAATCTCGGGAAACGTGCCACTGAGTTGAACCGCCGATGACGTTTTTCCATTTTCGCCGGTTACCAGGATTTTTTGGCCAAACCTATTGCTCGAAACATCGAGGAAGGGAACCGAAGTCAATATCGTAGGGAGTTTTGCGATTGCTTCCGAATCCTCGATCGTCAGCGGTTTTCGCATCCGCTCCTCTCTGCTCGGGCGACCGAAACGAATGCCAATGTCCATTTTGTAAAGAAAAATGGAATTGGTGCCGAAGGACTCAACCTGTTTCGCGACGCCGACATTGATTCCCGAGATTATGGAAGACATCAGCATCACGACAATGACACCGATCACGACGCCGATAATCGTAAGGAATGAACGCAATTTGTTGGTCAGCAAGGTGCTGAACGCCATGCGAACGTTTTCAACTGTGTTTACACCAAACATTTACTAATCTAATCGGCTCTCAGGGCCTCAATCGGATCCAGGCGGGCGGCCCGCCAAGCGGGATAAATCCCGGCTACAATTCCAACAATACCCGAAACGCCAACCGCAATCACCGCGGCAAACCACGGAATGACGGTTTCGATTACGTAATGCGAAACGACAAAGCCTGCAAAATAGGCTACAAGAATCCCTGTGATTCCGCCTATCGCGGAAAGTACGCCGGCCTCATACAAAAACTGCTTCAGAATGTCTTTTCTTCTAGCACCGAGCGCCAATCGAATCCCGATTTCCTTTGTGCGTTCGGTAACGGCAACCAGCATGATATTCATGATCACGATCGCGCCTACCACCAACGCGATTGTTGGTACGACCAATGCGACAATCGCCGTGGGGCCGAGTATTTGATTGCGCATCTGAGTGATCGCTTCAGGAGTCGATATCCCGAAATTATCCGTTTCTCCAAACGGAACCTTTCTTTTGACCCTCATCAACGCCCGGACTTGCTCGACGGCGTCATCGAATTTAGTTGGATCCTTCGCTGAGGCGACGAAATACAATCCCCTTGGTCCCGTCGCGGCTCCGAACTGCGATATGTAAGTTTTTAGCGGAACCGTTATGAAATTGTCCATCGGACGACCAAAAACAGAACCCTTGGGAACCTGAACACCGATCACTCGGTAGGGAATTCCGCGAATGAAAATCTCCTGCCCAAGTGCATCCGATCCTGGAAACAATTCGTTCTCGATATCTTTGCCGATATATGCGACGCGTCGCGCGTTTTGATTCTCGGATTCGGTAAAGAACCGGCCCTTCTCGATGTCGAAATTCTGGATCGTAGCAACGATCGCTTCGGTTCCGTCAACGGAAACGTCCTCGAGCTTTTTCGATCCGCGCTTTACTTCGGCACCATTTCCCCGAGCCAGGGCTCCGATATTTCCGACCAAATCTGCCCGATTTCGTACAAACTCGACTTCCTCAAGCGTCAGCTCCTTGTTTCTCCTTTGGGCCGCCGCAAGCGCATCCGTATTCCGGAAATCCTTGAAATCAAAACGACGAACCGTAAAGGAATTGGAGCCGACTCCGGCAATTTTCTCATCGATATACGCACCCAAGCCAGCCAAAACCGAGAGAACGAGCATGAACACCGCGACCGCGATGATCATTCCGAGCAATGTCAAAAATGATCTAAGCTTGTGTGCCCAAATCGCAGCCAATGCCAGTTTTAGGGTTTCTTTCAGGTTCATGACAGTGCAGCAACGAGTATATCAAAACGATGCTAAAGTTCCCGTAAACACTTACAAATCTTTACATTCCGACCACTTGGGAACGAGGAATTGATACGCAGGCGAGAAACAAATGGTTTCAAATTCGGAATGTGTTGAAACTCCAAGATTGGTTGGTTTTACTCAAACCTCAATGCCTCAATCGGATCCATGCTCGCCGCCTTCCATGCCGGAAAGAGTCCGAATACGACACCGACCCCGCCCGATACAACGATTGCCGTGAGAATCGCCCAAACCGGTATATAGGCCGGAAGCGGGGAATAGGTGTTGATCAGAAATGCGGCCATTTCCCCGATAATTAGTCCGATAAATCCGCCGATTCCCGTCAGTACCACGGCCTCGATCAGAAATTGCGCGAGAACGCTCAAACGGCTTGCGCCGACAGCCTTGCGAATTCCGATTTCCTTTGTCCTTTCCGTGACGGACACGAGCATGATATTCATCACGCCTATTCCGCCGATCATCAGCGCCACGGCGGAAATCGCGGTTAGAACAAGATATGTCGCGCTCGTAAGCTGGTTATAGATATCCAGCAAAGCATCCTGAGACGAAATCCCAAAGCTGTTCGGTTCTCCGATCTTATCCTGTCGCCGCCTTCTGAGGGTTTCGGTGGCCTCCGCCAGTACATCCTGAACAACCGCCCTCGATTTCGGTCTGATGATGATCGCAAAGACGAACTCTGGAAAGACCACTTCCGGATAGTACTTTTGGAACGTCGTGAGCGGAATGTATATTGAGTTGTCGCGCGACTGGCCAAAGAACGATCCTTGAGTCTCCATCACGCCGACAACCCGAAAGACGTTGCCCCCTATCTTGATTTCTTTTCCAATTGGGTCTTCGTACTCCGAAAACAACGCCTTTACGACGTCCCGACCCAGAACAGCGATATTCCGACGCTCATCGATATCCGATTCGATGATAAATCTCCCGGTTCCGACGAATTGGGAAAGTGCAAAACCATGTTCCGGAAATGCGCCGATGAGAACCGGTGTCTCCGTCTGCTTTTCCTTGTGGCGCACTGTTTCGGATATTTTTCGTTCGAAAGGGACGACCGCGGCGACATTCTCGGATTCGGCCGCGATTGCCTCCGCATCGCCGATTGTAAGCTCCTTTCGCTGGAGTTCTTCCTGCGTTTTCTGCGGCGAGAAGCTCGGATCGAACTTATTGACGAAAATCGTGTTCGACCCCAATGATTCGATCTGCTCGGCGAATGAACGATTTAACCCCTGAATGATCGAAACCATCGAAAGGATCGTCAGCACGCCCACCGTCACGCCAAGAATCGTAAGAGCCGAACGGAGTTTGTTCGCTCTCAAAGTCGAAACCGCCATCACGGTTGATTCTCTAAGATCGTCAATGGTCATTCGTTTCTCATAGCCTCGATCGGGCTCAGGAGCGCCGCGTTGCGTGCCGGATAAATCCCGCTAACCAAGCCGACCACAAACGATGTGGTAACACCCAAAACCGCGGACTGCGCGCTGATCACCAACGGGAATCCCATTATGATCGAGAGCAAAAAAGCCAAACCGTAACCGGTCAGAACTCCGATGGCACCACCCGCCATTGTTACCGTCACGGCCTCGATCATAAACTGCAGCAGGATTGCCTTTTGGGATGCACCGACCGCCTTGCGCAAACCGATTTCGCGGGTGCGTTCGGTGACCGAAACGAGCATGATGTTCATCACGACGATTCCGCCGACAACCAGCGAAATGGCGGCAACGCCAAATGTTGCAAAGAAGATCCCAGAAGTCGCGTTCTTGTAGATGCCTATGAAAGCGTCCTGGGAATCGATCGAGAAGCCATCGTCGTCATCGCCGAACGACTTTTTCCTTCGGTTGCGCATTATCGTGCGAACTTCGTCCTTTGCGTTCTCGAATTGCGAAGAGTCGTCAACCTGTATGTGAATCACGATCGAATCGCGCGCTCCATACATTCTTTGGCCGCTTTCGAACGGTATGTAAACGAAATTGTCTCTTGAAAAACCGAGCACTTTTCCGAAGGGTTCGGAAACTCCGAGGATTCGAAACGGGGTACCGTCAACTTTTATACTCTTACCCAAAACCGCGTCGACTCCCATTCCCGGAAACAGGTTTTCGACGATATCGGTTCCTACAATACAAACGTTCCGACCGGATTTGCCTTCCTGATCAGTCCATGCCCTTCCCGAGTCGAGTACGATATTCTCTATCGCGAACATTGGAAGTGAAAGGCCCCGCACCGTTACATTGTCGGAACGGTTCTCCGCATATTTCACCATTCCGGCCCCGTTTATGGACGTGCCGATCCGCGCGCAGCCAACGCACAATCGGCCAATCACGTCGGCATCGGCAGGCGTGACGTCCTTGCGTTTGTTGAATTTGATGAAGTCCTCTCTCGAAGTGACGACAAGCGGGCGTTTTGAAACACTAAAAACGGTAGATCCCTGCGCGGAAAACGCTTCAGCAACCGTTGAATCCAAACCGTTAATGATTGTTACTACGGCGATCACGGCCGTCACTCCGACAACGATTCCGAGAAGTGTAAGGGAGGTTCGAAGCTTGCTGCTTCGAAGGCTGCTCAATGCGAGTCGGAAGGATTCGCGGAATAAATTGAAATCTCTCAAAATCGGCATTTTATTAAACCGGGTTAACGCAAAAGGTTAAGGCCCAAAACATGTGATGCCTTTAAAAGCGGAGACGAGACAAACGACGCTTGCAAATCGAACTCAAAGCGATCTCCATATTTTACTACCAAACCAACATCCAGGCTTCATTCCCGCTCTGGTATCAAAATGTGTTGGCGGCAGATTCCGCTAACCAGCGGTTCCAGCCAACAAAAAAAGGGAACCGCAGGCGGAG
>JAWKHN010000009.1:0-202204 GCA_041394795.1 Pyrinomonadaceae bacterium
AAACGCCTTAGTCGAGTTGCTTCCGCGAATCGGAAGCGGCCAACGCATTCGAGGTGCGCTCGAGTTCGCGCGCCACCGCCGCTCTGGCTTCAATCAAAAGCGGCATCAAATCCTTTGATGGATCCTTCCCCGCCGTTTCGATCGGCTTGAGGATCGCCATGTCGATCGTGCCGCCAAAAACGACTCCCGTTTTCTTGCCCATCATTCTGTCCGAATTCGTAAAAGCCACCGGAACGATCGGCGCTCCTGTTTGAAGCGCGAGATGGATGGCGCCTTTCTTAAATGGCAGCAAATCCCCGGGAAAGGCGCGCGTACCCTCGGCAAAAACTCCAAAGGAATACCCGTCGGCCATTATTTGTCGGGCTTTGTCCATCGATTTGCGCGCGTTCTCGGCATTGCTCCGATCGATCGCGATCACATTCGCGATCGCCATTCCATATCCAAAAACAGGCACCTTCAAAAGTTCCTTTTTCGCGACAAGCCCCATCCTTCGGCCCGCAAATGCATACAAAGTAGCGGTATCCAGATAGGAACGATGGTTCGAAACGAACACGTATGCCCTGCCTTCTTCGAGATTCTCCTGTCCGCGTACGTTAACCTTCGCACCGCACGCCGAAAGCCAAACGCGCGCACCCCAGTCGCACCAACTAAAAAACCTATCGCGTTTCTTCTTGAAGCGATAGAAAACAACGAGCGGTGTAGCGACGAAAAGGACGATCGTTCCGACAACAAGCCAACACCACCAATACCGCAATTTGCCTAGGAATCTCGATTTGTTAGACTCTTGGAAAGGAAAAGAAAGCTTGGAGTTTGTATCAAAGCCGGATTTGTTTTTCTGTTCGGACATTTTTGTAAACGCCAAAAGGGCGCATGGAGCAACGATTTGTCATCAATCAACTTTTTTGCCGAGTTTATAGCAAAATATCGCAGACAGCGAATCCATATCGCGCTGTCGATGGTTCTTTTGATTTTCGCCTCGCAGGCGTTTGCGCAAAGCGTAACGACGCCCGAGGCGTTTCTTGGTTTCAAGCCGACTGACGACCGCACGATCGCCGACTGGAGCCAGATTTCCGGGTATTTTGCAAAACTTGATTCCGAAAGCCCGAGGGTCAAGATCGAGCAGATCGGAAAGACGACATTGGGCAAGCCGCAGTTTGTCGCGTTTATCTCTTCACCGGAAAACATCTCGAACCTCTCGTCGATCAAAGCGCTAAACAGCGAGTTGATGACAAATCCCGCAAAGTTTCAAAACAAGGTGCCCGATGACGCGAAGATGATTGTTTCGATCTCGTGCTCGATTCATTCGACCGAGATCGTCGCTTCGCAGATGTCGATGATTCTCGCGCACAATTTGGCGACGGCCGAGGACGAAAAGACCAAAAACATTCTCGACAATACCGTGTTGCTTCTTATTCCGTCTTCAAACCCCGACGGGATCGATATCGTCGCGAACTGGTATCGAAAAACGCTTGGAACCAAATACGAGGGATCAACGCCGCCCGAGCTTTATCATCACTACGCCGGCCACGACAACAACCGAGACTGGTTCATGCTGAACCTTGTTGAAAGCCGAAACATCACGGATCTTTACTGGCGCAACTGGTATCCGCAAATCGTCTATGACGTTCACCAGCAGGGTTCGACGAGTTCACGGATGACGATTCCGCCGTTTTTTGATCCGCCGAATCCGCGGATTCCGCCGATCATTCTCAGACAGGTCGGTCTGGTCGGCTACAACATGGCGGCCGATCTTTCAGCCGCAGGCGTGAAGGGCGTTACAACAAACGCGGTTTATGACACTTGGTGGCACGGCGGTTTCAGATCAGCACCCTATTATCATAATTCGGTCGGAATCCTGACCGAGGCCGCAAGCGCGTCACTTATGACGCCGGTTGAAATCACCCGAGAGCAACTACAGCGACAATCGCCGGCACGCGGTTTTCGAAATCCTCTCGAAACATCCACCAGTTTTCCCGAAGCCTGGGAGGGCGGAACATGGGGTCCGCGCGATATCGCGCACGCCGAACTGACGACGAGCATGTCGCTTCTTGAGCTCGCATCGAAGTTTCGCGGAAAGTTTTTGTCAAACGCGCTCGCGCTGGCCGAATCGAATCTAAAGCGTGACAAGTCGGAACCGATCGCGTTCTTTATTCCGTCAAAGCAGGGCAAAAACGAGACTTTGGCGCGGATGCTCGACATACTTATGTGGCAGGGCATGGAAGTGCGTGCGGTAAAGAAACCGCTGACTGCGACCAAAGACCCTTCGGACCCCGAATCAAAGGTTCAGATCGAAAGCGGCGGCTTCGTGGTTATCGTTAATCAAGTTCAGAAAAACAACGTATTGAGCCTCTTTGAGAAGCAAACCTATCCGCATCGAATCGCGCCTAACGGCGAGGCCGAAGTTCCCTATGACGTCGCAGGCTGGACGCTTCCGCTTCAGATGGGAATCGAATCTTTCCCCGCCTTTGCAACCGATGTGGAAATTTCGGGCGATGACTTTCCGATTTTAAAGGACGCCGGCGATGCTCGATCGGAACTTGGCATGAAACCGTCGGCCGCTTTTTCCAAACACCCCAACCCGCTTTCGCGTTCGGTAAGAATCGGACTTTATCAAGGCTTTACCAACTCGATGGATGAAGGTTGGACAAGACTCGTTCTGGATAATCACCAGATTCCATACCGTTCGTTATCGGATTCGGACTTTAGGGAGAATCGTCTCGATGTGGATGTTCTTATTCTCCCGTCGCAATCCGAGGGACAGATCGTCCGCGGCAACTCGATTGAAAGGTATCCGCTTGAATTGACCGGCGGGATTACTGAAGAAGGCGTCAATAATCTGAAGTCTTTCGTCGAAAACGGCGGGCGACTCGTTTGTCTGGACGATTCCTGCGAGATGGTTATCAATCGCTTCGGGCTTGGGATGAAGAATAGCTTGCGCGGCATGAACCGCAAGGAATTCTACTGCCCGGGTTCGATTCTTTCGATCGATGTCGATACGTCGAGCCCGATTTCAAAAGGTATGAATGAAAAGACCGCGGCATACTTTATTAACAGCGCGGCGTACGAAATCACGGATACCGAGAAAATCCAGTCGATCGCGAAATATGCCGAAAAGGACGCCTTGCTTTCAGGTTGGATTTACGGCGAGGAAAAACTCAACGGCAAGACGGCGATCGCGAGGGCCGAAATCGGCAAAGGCGATATCATATTGTTTGGCTTCCGTCCGCAGCATCGCGGGCAAACCTACGGAACATTTCCGTTTATTTTCAATGCTTTGGAGAAATAGCCCCATTTTATGCGCTCTTTTTTAATTTATTTTTTCATCGCGGCGCTGTTCTCGATTCAAGTCGCCGGTTATGTCCCCGAACTCTCCCCGTCGCTTCCCGCCTCCGAGCCCGAAGTTCGCATCGGTTTGGTGAGGGGCGCGAACAGCGTTTCGATCACATCGCGAGGCAGTTCGCTTCGCGTTACGGAGCTCAATTCATCGCCGATAGAAACAGGCGTCAACGCGCTTTCGGTCACAACCGGATCCTATTCGGCTCCAAAGATGGGGATTTACCGATTTAAGATCAAGGGGATCGAAACCCGCGAGGAAGCCGATGATCTCGCGGCGCAGATAATCACGGAAACCGGTGAATCCGTCTCCATTTCAAGCGATGTCGATGAGGCCGATACGGAAACCTGGGTAATTTCGTTTCGGGCGGAAAAGGAGTCGAAGGCGGACTCCGACGCATTCGTGGCCTTGCTTTCGGAAAAGGGATTTCCAAATGTCGCGGTCGATGTCGAGGATTACACATCGCCCTCGGATGATTCGATTCTGCTTTCAAAACAGATGATGGCGAATCCGAAATCCCAGGTACGGAGCCTCAGTCCGTACGTTGAAACACCACGCGAAATTCCACAAAAACCGGCCGGCGAGCTTCCGTCGTTGCCTCGTCGAAACATGAACGCCGCCATCAACGGTTCTTTGCGTGAAGTCGTGGTAAGCGGCCGCGGGTTTGCGCGGCGTTTGGAATCCTTGCGCGCTGTAACGATTGAGCCGATAAATCCGAACGATCTCATCTATCTAAACGGCAAGGCGTATCGCGGAAAGATGGAGGTTTTTGTCGCCGGAAACGGCCGAGTAACCGCGGTAAACGTGGTTCCGATGGAAGCCTATCTTTTGGGCGTCGTCCCTTCGGAACTGTCTCTGCCGCAGATCGAAGCCCAAAAAGCGCAGGCCGTCGCAGCGCGTACTTACGCCGTCGCCAATCGAAACGGTTATCTGGTTGAGGGTTTCGACATGCTTCCGACCGTTTGGTCGCAGGTTTACAAAGGAGTTTCGATCGAGACGAAAATGGGCACGCAGGCCGTCCGTGAAACGGCGGGCGTCGTCGCATCCTATAAGGGCAAACCCATCAACGCGCTTTACACATCGACTTGCGGCGGCCGAACGGAAAATTCCGGGAATATCTACGAGTTTGACGAACCCTATCTGCGCGGAGTCGATTGCGCACTCGAAGGGCATAGGCATTTTTCGCCGTTTTTGATAAAGACGAACCGCGAACCCGCGCTTATAAGGTCCGAGTCAAACTATCAGTACGTCAGACTCGCTTCGAGATATGCCGTCAACGGATTTCTATTCGCGACGGCGCGCTTTGACGACGACTATTTTGAGGACGCACCGACCGAGATCGAGTTGAGAAGCTGGCTCAATCAATTGGCAGCCAAGTTTGGACGTCCGTTTCCGGTTGTCGAACATGAATCGTCAAAACCACTTAAACTCGCACGTTTGCTCCACTTGCTGATTTATGACGCGGGCACCGAGGTCGCCGGCGAAACGCTCATGTCCGAATCGGACATCAACTATCAGCTCTCATTTCTGGACGCCGGCGAGGTTCCCTCGGAAGACAGGATCATTCTCGCCCAACTCTTGCGCGACGGTTGGTTTTCGATCTATGGCGATTTGACGATCAAGCCCGCAAAACATTACTCGAGAGCGAAAATCCTTGGAATCATCGACAATATCTACAACAAGAAGAAATGGGATTTCGCTTTCGATACGGGCACTGCCGAACCGACCGAGGACGGAAAGTTGATACTCAAATCGGGTCGGAGCTCGACCGAGATCACCGTCAATCCGAACGCCTTTCTGTTTCGCAAATTCGGCGATTCGTTTTATCAGGTAAAGGAAGCGGCGCTTGTTGGGGGCGAGAAGATCCGCTACAAGCGCGACGCCGGCGGAGCGGCGATCTATATCGAGGTCGAACCGAGCGATGAAACCACGGTTGCGGAAAACATGTCGCCCTTTACAACCTGGCGTACAAACCTCTCGGCGACAACGCTCCGTGCGCGCCTTTCGAGATATGTAAAGGGGATGGGCGCCCTCATCGACTTGCGCGTCAAATCGAGGGGTGTCAGCAAGCGGGTTACGGAGCTTGAAATCGTTACAACAAACGGCGTCCACTCGTTAAAAGGCGGGGCCATCCGCTCCGCGCTCAGACTCCGCGAGCAGCTCTTTGTAATGGACAAGCGCTTCGGCTCCGACGGCCGGGTAGCATCCGTAAATTTCACGGGCAGAGGCTGGGGCCACGGAATCGGAATGTGCCAATACGGCGCCTACGGACTCGCGAAGATGGGCGTCAAATACGACGAAATCCTGACGCATTACTACACGGGCGTGGATTTGGTAAAGACGTACTAACCAGGTCGCCTCCGGAAGAGTTCCAAGTTCCAGAGTTCCAGAGTTCCAAGTTTTTGTTCCGAACAAGGAATGCAAAAATCAGATGGGCCGTTGCGTACGGTTCAACTACGGACACGTCTCTCTGGAAAATTGTGTTATAGAATAAGAAGACGTTGCTAACCTGCTAACCTGCTAACCCACTTCCAGGAACCACGGGATGTTGGGTTACAAGAACTTGGAACTTCTGGAACTTGGAACTTGGAACTCCTCCGGACGGAACTCCTCCGGACGGAACTTGGAACTTAGCTCCTATGACCAACCAACGCCCGCGCGGCAACAACATGCTCTTTTCCCGCAACCAGATCGCTGGAGGCGCCGTCCTCGCGATTATCGTCGTTACAGTTATACTCATCCGCTTTTGCTCCTGACGGTGTCCGTTGATGAACGATAACCAAAAGATCTACGCCATTGCCGGCCCGACGGCATCGGGAAAAACCGAACTCGCGGTGTCGCTCGCTCTTCAAATCGGCAACGCCGAAATCGTCAATTTCGATTCGGTGCAGATCTATAAAGGCATCGAGATCGCCACCGCCAAGCCAACGGCCGAAGAGATGAGCGGCGTGCCGCATCATCTGATCGACTATGTCGATCCCGCCATCAACTACACAGCGCAGGAATGGTCGAAAGACGCAGCAAATTGCATCCGAGAAATCGAAGGCCGCGGGAAAACGCCGATTCTGGTCGGTGGCACCGGTTTCTATCTCAGAACGCTTCGAACCCCGCTTTTTGAGAGTCCCAAAACTTCGACCGAAATCAGGGAAAGGCTCACTCAACGCAGGTCAATGAAGGGTCCCGAAAGTCTTCACAGGATTCTCAAACGGCTTGACCCCAAAGCCGCCGCACGTCTCGAACCAAGGGACTACCCGCGCGTCCAAAGAGCGCTCGAGGTCTTTATCCAAACGGGCGAAAGAATCAGCGATCTTCAAAAACGCCGCTTGCCGCCACCCGAGTTTGCCGCCAGAATTGCGGTCTTCGCGCTCGCACCTCCGAGGGACGAACTCTACAGAATAATCGACGAACGCACCAAGCGGCATTTCGACGCCGGACTTGTAAACGAAGTGATCCAACTCCGAAACGCGGGACTATCCGATTCAACAAACGCCCTCGGAAGCCACGGCTACCGTCGCGTCTGCGAATACCTCCGCGGCGAAAAAAACCTCGACGAAGCGCTTGAGAAAACAAAACAGGACGTAAGGAACTACGCAAAAAGGCAACTAAGCTGGTTCAGGAACGAAAAAGGGGTGATTCATATTCCATATTTTGGAAACGACGGGAATGCGTTGAGCGCGGTTTTGAATTCTAGTTGAGGTCTCGGCTACTATTAGCGGTACAAAGGTTCCGACAAATACACGATTCGATTCTCGTAAAAATAACATGTTCGAAAACTCGAACCTGATCGGAAGCAGTCACTTTCGTTGAATTTCAGCAGATTCATACAAAACTGAAATCTCACAAACATCCAATGTTATTACGGCTGGACTTCTGAAATTATCTTCTCCTAGACTTAAGTCAATCAGAGTGCTCTCCGGTGAATTCAAATCTTCTTGATCTGGTTCATTTAAATACCAGTTAATCAGTTTGCAATTTCTAAATGTAAACACATAAACATTACAATCAATGGGATCATCTCTACCTTGAATAACCAATTCATTCCCCCATTGACTTAATTGTATTGCAAGAATGGTCGATATGCGTCTCTCAATGTTTACTTCCGGTATTTTGTCTGCCATTATATTGCTCTATCTTTTCTGGAGCACAATCATGTGCGCGCACTACTTCCCCGCTCTCGGGGTCAATACAAACGCCGGATTTTCCGCCAAGATAGCCTGCACCTTTCGCGGCTTCTGAGCTTGGTATTCTCCTTTCATTTGACCGATTTTCAACGTTCGACAGCTATAAGGAGACTTGCGAACAACGTTGCTCCTTTTGAAATGAATTGAGCCATTATGTAAGCAATCGTGATAAACAGAGAAATGACAAGAATCCAGTAGTTTACGTAATATTTCGCGTACACTTTTAAATAAATTGCGATCAAAGAGACAACACAACTCGCAATTGAGAATCCAAAGGACACTAAAAGTGAGAACTGTCTAACAGGATAAGTCCTTTCTCCTGCTTCAATTCTTTCGAACGACCCTGATTTGAGAATAAATGGGCTATAACCATAAATTAGAGGAACAACACTATCCCTCAAAAACAGGTTGAATAGGAATCCACAAATCGCGCCTACGACAATTGTGACGTAAATATGTCGAAATCTCATCTCACTATCCACGCCATCGATCTATCCGCTTTACAGACCCGCGTTTTGTTGTGCAAATCAAGTATCGTTTGATAGATTCTGTTCGGAAAGATGAGAGTAAGTTGTGGCAGCTGAACCGGGACAATTTCCGACCCAATGCGTGGATCATAAAACTTGCCATCCAAACCACAATCTTCCCACGGCACAATCAGCGGCTTATACAATATGTTGAAAGGGAATATCATTTCAATATAGAGTCCATGAATATCTGCACCGACAAATGTGATATTTCGAAAACTACTGAAGAAACCCTCGGGATCCCACGAGTTTCCGATACGTAAGTTCGACAAGCCAATGTTCCTAACGCTTCTTCCCGTCCTGTTTTCATAAACTCGTTCCAGTCTATACCACTGACTCGAATATCGAGAAAGCACACAATACCGAAAGAACGGTCGCGATGTTTTCAATATTGTCCATGGTAGTCATTATAGAGTTTATTATCAGGCAACGTGGGCCTTCTGGGCGTTTCAATGTAAAGTCTCGTCAATTCCTCAATAGCTTCATCAATGCTATAAGCCATCTTTCCCTCGTACAACTTTTTTGCTCGCAATATCCGATAACCGTGTCCATCTCTCTTATTGCAGTGGTCCAATAGAGCCGGACACCGATCTTTCAGCATGATTGGATTATGAGAAAGCACCTCGAAGAGTTCAAGGAGAGAGGCGAGTTGAGGGCTTTTGAGCTTCGGTTAGTGTTTTTGACGAGAGACGGGAATGAGTTGTTCGCGCGGAGCGCTCATTGCAGGCGGGCGGAGATGCGAGTTTTCGGTTCTTTTGGAGGTGTTGATTTGTTTACTCAAACGTGGGTGGTGGTAATGGGGTTGTTCGCTTCGCTCATTGCAGGCGGGGACGCCTGCGCTCCAGTCGCGCTTCGCTCATTGCAGGCGGGGATGCGGTCCAGTCGTGATCCTGCGGTCAAGTCGTGTTTCAGTTGATCGTGCGCCGGTGGATTCTCCATTGCAAAAATCCGCCTCTCTTGTGCCTTCCGCCGAATCTGCTATACTCTTGGGTATCTTCGTATCTTCTCCGAACGAAGCAGACTTATGGAAAAGCACACAGCCCAGAACATACAGGACGCATTCCTGAACACTTCCCGCCGTGACCGCACGATGGTAAGCCTGCAATTGATGAATGGCGAGTCGGTATCGGGCCGCATCAAGAGCTTTGACAAGTTTTCCGTGATGCTGGACGTCGAGGGTTCGGAGATTCTGATTTTCAAGCACGCCATCGCCACAATCTCCACCGAAAAAAAAAAGACCAATTTCGGGTAAAGTACCTTGGAAGGAAAGTTCATAACACTTGAGGGAATCGACGGAAGCGGAAAGTCGACGCAGATGCGATTACTCGGGGCGGAGCTTTGTTCAAGGGGCTTTGATGTCGTAACGACGTTCGAGCCGGGCGATACTCCGCTTGGCAAGCGCCTCCGCGAGGCCTTTTTGGAAACCGAAGAGATCGTTTCGCCAACCGCCGAACTCCTGCTTTTCGCCGCCGACCGCGCACAGCATGTCGATCATCTGATCAGACCCGCGCTTTCTGAAGGCAAGATCGTGATTTCTGATCGATACGCCGACGCGACGCGCGCCTATCAGGGCGCCGGCCGGGGTTTTTCCGAGGAGACGATCGAAGAGGTGATTCGGATCGCGACCTCGGGGCTTAAACCCGATCTGACATTGTTTTTCGAGCTTTCGATTGAGGAATCGCTTTCGCGCGCCGGCAGCCGCGAGAGCAACAACCGTATGGACATCGAAAAGCATGATTTCTACGAACGCGTGCGAGCAAAATACCACGAACTCATCGCCGGCGAACCAAAACGCTTTACCGTCATCGACGCCGCAAGACCGATAGAAGACATAAGTCGTGATGCGGCCAAAGCCGTGCTATCCTTGGTATCCAAATAATTCTGCATGGGAAATACTTAGTCGGTCCAGGAAGGATCGACGTGCTCTTTTTTTTGGAAAGAGCTATCAGCGATGTTCGAGACGATTTACGGAAACAGCAAGGCCAAATCGCTTCTGACCAGATTGGTCGAAAGGGGCCGCGTGCCCCAATCGCTGCTTCTGACCGGCCCCGAGGGGGTTGGCAAGAAGAGATTCGCGCTCGAGATTGCGCGCGGATTCGTCTGCAGCGATTCATCGAGCGCGCTTCCCTGCGGAAATTGCCCGGCGTGCCTGCGCGCGGTTGAAGTCGAACTCCCGACATCCGCCAAAAAGGAAGACTACGAAAAGGTGATTCCGACCGCCCATCCCGACATAGGGCTTATCGTACCGAATAAAAACACGATTTATGTCGATGCAGTAAGGGACCTCGTAAGGGAAGCTAATTTCCGTCCGTTCGAGGCCGAAGCGCGGGTCTTCATAATCGATGAGGCCGAAAAACTCGGGCTGACGCAGCGAGCCGCCGCCAATGCCCTGCTAAAGACGCTTGAAGAACCCGCCCCAGCGACGTATCTAATACTCGTAACCTCAAAACCATCCGCGCTGCTTCAGACGATCATTTCGAGATGCCAGCGGGTGCAGTTCCAACCGCTTTCAGACACGGAGATTTCAGAATTGCTTTTGGAAAAACGCGAACTTTCCGAAGACGAACGACGCCTTGTCGCGCGTCTTTCGGGCGGAAGCGCTTCAAAGGCGCTTGGGTTTGACCTTGAGAAATTCAAGCTTGATCGCGACCGAATGCTCGAGGTTTTGAAATCGGCCGTAAAAGGCACTGCGTTATCCGCCTCTCTGCGGCATTCCGATGAAATAACCTCGGCGAAAGTGGACAACGCGTTCGAGTCGCATCTTTCGGTTTTGTCAACGCTTGTTCGAGACACGCTTCTGATCGGTAATGAATTGAGGGACGAGATTGTCAACGTCGATCTTTTGGACGAACTTGAGTTTGTCGCACACGGTTGTCGCACAGAAACACTCTCGCGATGGCTGGTCGATATCGAGGATCTTTTTGGCTCGCTGCGGTTTAACCTCAACAAAAAAATAAACTCCGACGCGTTGTTTGTAAGAATGGCGAGAATGTAAAATAAACGGAATGGAAGCACCCGAATATTCAAATAGCGAAAGAATCTCCGCGGGAATCGGGCTTGGCGTATTTAGCACCGGATGCCTCGCTGTCGGGCTGCTCAATCCAAGCGAATCGGGTTTGTTCCCCGGTTGCCCGTTCCTTCAAATGACGGGTTTCGCCTGCCCAGGCTGCGGACTTACGAGGGGATTCCACGCGCTTTTTCACGGAGACGTGATCGGAGCGCTTGATTACAACGCACTGATTCCCTTTTTCGCGCTCGGTTTTGTTTATCTCCTTGTTTTGCTTTTTTTCATATCGGTGCTTGGAAAATCTCCCCGCCTTAAACCAGTAAACGGCGCTACATTGACGGTCTTCATGATCTGCGCCGGGATCTTCGCGGTCTTGCGAAACCTCCCGTTCGAACCGTTCTCTGTGCTTTTTCCCTAAAAACATCTTCCGCGCATCTTTCCGTTCCGCACAGCTGTTGGGGCGGACCGTTTCTCCCGTCCAAAAACAGCTTCGGCATCCAAAAGCCCCCACCCCAACCGAACCCAAGACTCAAAACTCGAAACTCGAAACTCTCCCCCCGGAAACATCCCGGGCCGACCGCCGATAACTGCTCCAACAGAATCAAATTTGGAGGAGATGCCGGATATGTCATTCGAGGTTAACAACTCGCCGTACTCTCGTTTCTATGAAACAAGAACATATGGTTTTTACGATCAAACCCGTACGAACGCGCCCAGAATTAGCACTGAGTCGCTTTCGGGATTTTTTGCGGCGCTATCCGGATTGTTCAGAGCGCAGTCGGGTTCGAACGCCTTTGACTCCTTTCTAAGGCAGTTTCTTGGAACGGGAAATTCCCGGCCGGTTGAAAACTACGGCGGCTTTGCCTTCAAGAATGACGCCGAGAAAGCGAGGGTAGATGAAGCGCTCGCGCAGCTCCGCGCCCAGCAGGCCGCGAATCCAGGAAAGCCCGTCTCGACAAAATTCAAGATCGGCAAATACAAGTATCAGGTTTCTCTCGATGAAAACGGCCAGGTAAAGATCAAGCGAAAGAAAAAGAAAAGAGGCTTCTTTGGAAAGATCGGCGACGCCTTTAAGAAGATCGGCAAAGGCATCATGAGCTTTGCAAAGAAGGCGCTTCCGATTGTCTCGACGCTCGCGATGTTTGTTCCGGGTCTTCAGCCGTTTGCGTTGGCTGCGAGAATTGCCACCGGCGTGATGGGAGTCGTTGACGGAATCAAAAACGGAAACATTTTTGGCGCCGTGATGAGCGGAGTGTCCGCGCTTTCGGGAGTAGGCGGCAAGGTCGGAACATTCTTCAGCGGTCTAACCGCAAAGGCCGGAACCGCGCTCAGCAGTTTCGGCACCAACATGCTTTCAAAATTCGGCACCGCCGGCACATGGCTTCAAAACGCCTTTACAAGCGGAAAGGGTTGGCTTGACGCCGGCAAGCAATGGCTTTCGAACTGGACAAGCGGCGTAGGCACAAACATCACCAACTATCTTTCTCTGCGCGGCAACGGCCTTCTCCAATCCCTGACCAATACCTTTCAGGGCAGGTTAGGCCAATGGCTGACCGAAAAGGGGCCGACATGGGTCTCAAAATTCGCCAACTCGATGGGTTCGAGAGCAGCTGACTGGCTCTACAACAAGATCTCGGATTCTGCCGTACGCATGCTTCAGCGTCCGTTCGGCCCCGGTCTCCGCAACATGGTCAACAGCGGAGTTGCACAGTTCCTAATGAGTCTTCTGCAAGGAAGGCAAGTTTAGGTTTTCTCCATAGACCAAACTTGAAGGGCCGCGTTTAGGGGTAGACGCGGCCCATTTTTTCTTGAATTGTTGGAAACGGAAATTTGTTCTATCCGATTTGAATCAAAGGTTTCTCGGAAAGGCCTTCCGTTGCTCCTTCCTTTCGGAGCAATTCGACCTCTTTGACGAATTCCTCGACGATGTCCTCGCCAGAAACCTTCCTCAAAGGCACGCCTTCCCTGAATATCATCCCGACCTGCCGTCCAAATGTAACGCCCAATTGGGAATCATGCGCTTCGCCCGGACCATTGACCGCACAACCCATGATCGATAAATGAAGCGGTTCTTCGACATGCTGCAAACGGCGTTCGATCTCGGTAACGATCCCTACAAAATCATCAACCGCAAGCCGTCCGCACGTCGGACACGCGACGACCGTCACCCCGCGTTTTCTAAGCTCCAAACTCTTTAGAATTTCCCAACCGACACGAATTTCCTCATCGGGCTCGGCCGCAAGACTGACACGGATCGTATCTCCTATACCGTCATAAAGCAGAACACCCAAGCCGATCGAGGATTTTATCGTTCCGCCAAACGGGGTTCCCGCTTCGGTAACACCCAAATGCAATGGATAATCGACCTTCTCGGCCATCAGTCGATATGCCTCGATGGTTCGTTTGGCATCCGAAGCCTTGAGCGAAATTACGATGTCGTTGAAATTCAAATCCTCAAGGATCCTGACATGTCGAAGCCCCGATTCGACCATCGCTTCGGGCGTCGCCGTGCCGTATTTCTCCAGGAGATCCTTTTCGAGCGAACCGCCGTTGACTCCGATTCTAATCGGCACGCCCTTGGCCTCGGTCGCCTTTACGACTTCCCTTACTCGATCGATCGAACCGATGTTGCCGGGGTTGATCCTAAGCTTGTCGATACCCGCGTCAAGCGCCATCAATGCCAGTTTGTAGTGAAAATGAATGTCGGCGACGATCGGTATCGAAACCCGCTTGCGGATTTCCACCATCGCCTTTGCGGCTTCGGGATTCGGCACCGCGATGCGCACGATCTCGCAACCGGCGGCGACCATCTTGTCGATTTGATCGACGGTTTCCCCGACATTCTCGGTATCGGTCTTGGTCATCGACTGAACGACCACGGGAGCGCCGCCGCCAATCCGCACCCCTCCGACATCGACCGATTTTGAAATACGCTTTGCCATAACTCAAAAGGGGCGAATTCCGCCCCGCGGTTCGTTTAACGCACTACTTGAATAGTCCTGAAATATCGAAATAGAAGACGAGAATCATCAATGTGATGATCATCCCAAAACCGGCAAGCTGGATCTTTTCCTTAACCGCCATCGAAAGTGTCTTGCCAAAACCGGCCATAAGCCCTTCGATCCCGAGAACCATGATCTGTCCGCCGTCCAGCAAAGGAATCGGAAGCAGATTGAAAACACCGAGATTGAGGCTGATCATCGTCAACATCTGAAGCAACACCAGAAACAGCCCGAGAATCGACATTTCACCGGCATTCGCAGTCGAGGAAATCTGCTTGACAATCCCGATCGGTCCCGCGATACCGCCGTCCCTGACATTCTTTTCGCCTGAAAATATCTGCGAAAAGACCTTGCCAGTCATCCTCAACATCTTCCAGTTAAAATCGAATGCATAGGCAGCGGCCCCCAGCGGGCCGACCTTTTGGCGCCCCTTGTCAAAGGCTATCCCGATCACAAGACCGTTATTGCTATCGACCGGTTTTACGGGAATGCTGAGATTCTGTCCGTTTCGCTCGACCGAAAGTGAGATCGGCGAGGTCCCTTCCTTGTTTATCGCTTCCTTTAAATCGTTGACATTTTTAATCGTCTTGCCGTTTACGGCGGCAATCCTGTCACCCGTTTTGACGCCAGCTTTTTCCGCCGGCATGCCGGCCGCAACTTCGCCGACAACAACCTGTTCTATAAAATCTTCCGGCGAAATGCCGAGTTCACCGATCTTGTTACCCTGAATCGTTCTGATATCCGGTTTGATCTTGAGATTCAGCGTCTTGCCGCCCCTCTCGACCGTGACATCAGTTTCCCGACCCGCGATCGTGAACGCCTCTTCGACTATCCTCGACCAGCTTGGCTCCTTTACGCCGTCAAAAGCGACGATTCTATCTCCCTTAAGGATCCCCGCCTTGTCGGCGGCACCGCCCGGCTTGATTTCGCCAACAATCGGCGGCGGATCCGCGGGAATTCCCATGGTCCAACCAAGCGAAAAAGGGATGAAGAGCGCCAAAACGATGTTCATGAACGGGCCGCCCAGCATAACGAGGAATTTCTGCCATCGGGGCCGGAGCTCGTACAACTCCTCTTTTGGAACATCCTCGCCAACCGAACTTCCGCCTTCAAGCGACGAAGTCGCTTCGTCACCATAGAGCTTTACGTATGCGCCCAAAGGAATCGCGCTTATCCGATAATCCGTGTGTCCCCGCTTGAAGCCCCAGATCCTTGGACCGATGCCAAAGAAAGAAAACGCCTCAACGCGCATTCCAAGGAGCCTCGCAACGATGAAATGACCGAACTCGTGGATATTGATCGCGATGCCAAGCACGAATATGACGGCGAAAACTGCTTTCAGGAAATAAATAATTGATTCGAGCATATGAAAACTTCCGCAACCGAAAACTGCTTCGATTTGAAGACTACAACCTCAAAATAGTTGCAGATACAAGTCTAAATCTCCGTGCTTTTCGAGGTCAAACCTCAATTTGCGGGGAGCGATGCTGTTTGAACATTTGCTTTCGCAACATGTTCGGCAGCAATCTTCCGTGCTTGTCCGTCCGCATCGAGAACCGTCTCAAGATCCGACGCCCTACGGTTCTCTATGGAATTCAAAACAGACTCGTTGATTTCGGCAATTTGCGCGAGCGATATCTTGCGATCCAAAAACGCCTGAACCGCAATCTCGTTTGCCGCGTTGAGTACCGCCGGCGCGGTCCCATCGAGTGCGAGCGCCTCAAAGGCGATTCGCAAATTCGGGAATCGCTCGAGATCGGGTTCTTCAAAATCCATTTGCCCGATCGCGGCAAGATCCAACGGCGGAAGCTCTCCCGCCAATCTTTCTGGATACGAAAGCGCATACTGAATCGGATGCCGCATGTCCGTAACTCCCATTTGCGCTATTACCGAACCATCAAGGAATTCCACCATCGAATGAATCACTGATTGGGGATGGACCAAGACTGAGATCTGATCTCCTCCGAATCCAAACAGCCAGCGAGCCTCGATCACTTCCAGTCCCTTGTTCATAAGGGTCGCCGAATCAATCGAAATCTTGCGCCCCATTTTCCACGTCGGATGCGCCAAAGCGTCTTCGACCGTCGCGTTTCGAATCTCTTCAAGCGGCTTAGTTCTAAATGGACCGCCGGAAGCCGTCAGGATCAGCCTCCGCACCTCCTTGTTCGTCTCGCCCCTTAGACATTGATGAATCGCGTTGTGTTCCGAATCGACGGGAAGAATTTCGGCGCCCGATTCCCGCGCGGCGGTCGTCATCAAATCGCCCGCCATAACGAGCGTTTCCTTGTTCGCCAGAGCGACTCGACGCCCCGCTTCGATCGCCTTGAGAGTCGGCCTCAGTCCAATCGCGCCAACCGCTGCGGAAACAACCGTCGAAACTCCCTCGGCTCCGGCGACGCGCTCCATTCCCTCATTCCCATAAAAGATTTCGGGTCGCCGCGTAGAACCACTCGTCGCCAGCGATCCCTCGATTTTTATCGCCGTCTCTTCATCGGCGACCGACACGATTCGTGGCTCGAACTCTTCGATCTGTTCCAAGAGCTCCTCGCAATTCTTTCCGGCCGCCAGCGCCTCGACTTCCCACGATCCGAGATGGCGCAACACCTTTATGGTATTCCTGCCGATCGAACCGGTAGAGCCGAGTATTGAGATTTTGGAGGGATCCATATCGAGTTCGAATCTTGAAGTAACGAATTAGCCCGCCGTTCGTGAATTTACGAAAGGGTACCGGCACCGACTCTGAAACGGGCGAAGACCCTTCAAGAGCGGTGGCAAAAGTATAAATAAGGATAACACAGCGAATGTAAGGAAACTTCAGAAAACGGCTTTACAATACTTTGCATTATCAGCGTTTGTTGTGGCAACTATCAGTCATGCTGATATGTCTAAGTAGCGTACGAAGCCAATCGATGCTTCGGACGAATTCTTCCCCAGCCAAATAATCTATTCAAGATTCCTGCCAAGGGTCTTCAAAGGAGAAATAATATGAAGAAACTTATAACCACCACAGCAACGATCATCGCAATGTCAGTAGGTATTTTCGCAGCCGACGCCAGTCCGCGTGACGGCAAGGGACACAAACCCGAAGTCGGTACCCATAACGGCAGCGGAGCCGGTGCGGGGCTCTACAGCAAGCACGCAAACAACCGCAGGACCTATACGTTTACGACCGTGGACATCGTCCAAAAGGGACGCTTCAAATTTATGGATACGTATCTCCACACTGTGTATCCGGGCGGGCGCGAGGTTGTAACTCTAGTTTCAAGTGAGAGGCTTGCAAAAAGAGGCGCGGTTCCGGTAAGCGTCAAGTTCGAAAGAGAAAGGCAAATGTTCGCCGGCCAACCCTATCTCGTAATCTACCGGGTTACAAGGTTTTCAAACGGCAAGATCACGAGAGTGATCGAATCGCGGAAACTGATCAAAAACTATCATGGCTCCTGGGATAAGAAAGACCATGACGGCAAGAGCTGGGGCAATGGCACGATCCCGGGCCGAGGCGGAAACCAACCGGGTGGCAACACCAAGGGCGGCAATACAAAAGGCGGCAAGGGCCGCGGCTAATCAAAAGCATGTACTCCTAAGCAGAATCCCCCGCCAAAATTTGGCGGGGGATTTTTTTTTCGACCTGTTTGAAACTTCAAATAGTGCAACCAAAATCGCCAGTTCCGCGTTCACGGGCTTGGAACTTTGAACGTCAAGTCCGATCTGAAAAGTCGATTTTACGGATAACTCGCTTGTTTAGCGGAGATCAGTTAAACCCCGGAAGGCGAATTGCCTCGTTTCAGGAGAACCTGTTAGAGCCCTTCGGGCGATGACAAAAAACTTGCGACTTGTTCCGCCAAGTGCTGGACTCGATTGAGTGCCGCAGGCGGTCGCGGCTCCATTCGAACGGTCGAACCACTTCACACCCCAATTTCCAAAGAATCCGGAACGGCATCTCCCGAAAATAGTATTGAACTTGCGATTCAGAGTGGACTGAACCCCGGAACTTGGAACTTGGAACCCTTGGAACTTGGAACTTGGAATTTGGAACCTGGAACCCTCCCCCTACAACCGCCACCAAACAGGGCCCTTAGAACTGCAACGGATTCGCATCACGAACATACGAAATTATCTCGTTCTTCTTCTCGTGCGCGTCAACCCAGTCCTTGAATTCGCGAATCCTCTCGTAATCCGCATCTCCAAACTTCTTTAGATAAATCTGCTCGAGAGACTTTCGCGTTTCATCCCTCGCGACCTCCGCCTGCCAGTGATCCGTAAACACTCTGTTGAGATCGTCATGAAGATTTCTGCTTCGCAATGTCTCCCATTCGTTGTCATCCAACCACACGCCCGCGCAAGATCCGCATCGGTCGATCTGAAACGCGACTTCCTTACCGACATGATATTTGACCAAAATCCTTCGGCATTCCGGGCACAGCCTCGCCAGCTCGAATTCGGGAATCGTCAATGACGCGGGTTCGGCGTCGATATTCGGAAGAGGCCCGTCAAGACCCTCAAGCCATTTTTCGTACGAGGCGAATGAAATCCATTTGCCGTTGCAATCCGAACATACCGCCGCGAACAGATCCGGTTCGAGTTCCCGAGCTTCAAGTTCCGTTTTCAAACATACCGGACATTTCATAGCTTCTCTCCCTTTGAAACAAACTCTTCCGTGCCCTCCAGAGCGTGTTTGCCGCTTTTATGCCCGGTTTCGGACATAAAATCATTGAATCCGGCAGATTGATTCTTGGGCACGGAGAGCGATTTCCAACTGCCGCTCCTTAACATTTTCGAAATAAATACGATTTGGCCGACATGATAGCTGTAATGAGCCATCTGTCGGTTGAGCGCCTCGAGAACCGTATGCGGCTGACTCCTGATCGTCACGGTCCGGGAAAGGTCTTCGGCCTTCATTTTTTCAAGCAGCGAAAAGAGAATCGTCCAGTTCTTGTCCCAATCCGCCATCAGGCCCTCCCTCGTCTCGGATTCCAGTTCAAACTCTCGATCCCTGTTCCGATCCGGCTTTTCGCCGTCGGTCGTAAAAAAGTCCGTAAAACGCGACCTAAGATTACCCGAGATATGCTTTACCAAAACCGCTGCGGAGTTGGATTCAGAATCCGCAACCACAAAAAACTCCTTTTCATCGATCTGGTCGATGGCGCGTTCGGCCAGCTTCTTGTAGCTTTCGAACGTACGCAAGGCGTCCAAAAGGTAATTTTCGGCAATCGTTTTCATAATGTTGTCTATCGGAATGATATCAGAATTTGGGTTTGCGACTTAGTGTCTCACGCGACGGCTTTTACCCCGCGCAGAATTCGCATTTACCTTTTTAAATTTTCTCTATAAAATGACGTGCGACAGGGCAACTACCTTCTGGAGGTCGAACATCATAGGCAGTAACGATTTTTCAAACTCAGACAGCAACTTAGGAGTGGATATGAATTTCACCTCGACCTTAAGCGCTTCCCTTTCGGAACCTCTGGAGGAAGTAAGAGATGAAACTGCGGTTCGTAGTGCTCGCACAATCGAGTTTGCGGAGATTACCTCCGAAACCTCGGACTTCGAACTGTGCCAAATGGCCGCCGGCGGTAATCTTGAAGCATTTGAAATGCTCTACACGAAGTATCATCGCCGCGCCTTTAGTCTCTGCCTTCGAATGACGAACAGCGTTGCCGAAGCGGAGGATCTGACGCAGGAAGCCTTTATCCAGCTCTATAGAAAGGTTGGGAGTTTCCGTGGTGATTCGGCGTTTACAACTTGGTTCCACCGTTTGACGGTCAACCAGGTGCTGATGCATTTCCGCAAGCGAAGCATCAAGAACGAGAAAACCACCGAAGACGGCGAAGTGCCGGAAGTAAAGGTTCAAACCAGCGATTCGATGGGGCAGCTGCCGATCCTGAACAGGATGGACATCAAAAAGGCGATCGCGGGACTTCCTCCCGGTTATCGTTCGGTTTTTGTGCTGCATGACGTCGAAGGCTTTGAGCACACGGAAGTTGCAGAGATGCTTGGCATTTCGGTAGGAACGTCAAAATCGCAGCTTCACAAGGCGCGCCTCAAACTTCGCGGGTTGCTTGTCAGGTAAGCGTTTTGAGAATGCCAATTGAGGCAACCAATGAATGTTGCCGGCAATCCTAGAGTTTGATTCTTTGAATAACATTTTTTCGATTTTTTGAGATGAATTGCGAAAACTGCCAGATTTTGATTAGTGGATATATCGATGGAGAACTTTCTCCTTCCGAAAGCCAATCGGTCTCCACTCATCTTGCTATCTGTTTGGAATGCGCAAAGCTTCATGAGGAATTTGTTTCGATCTTAGGTTTCTGCAGCGAGCAGTTGACAGAAGACAGCCCCCCGCCAAACTCGCAGGCCCTTTGGTGCAGAATAAACAACATTATCGAGTCGGAAATCGCGGAAACAAAAGCGCAAGAAGCATTGGAACCGCCGGTTCGGGAGAAGCGCGGTTTTTGGGCCGGCAGTCTCAGTTTTTCCAGAGCTCAATTTGTTGCGTCCTTTTTGGCCGTCGCCATTCTCAGCTCGCTTGTTACGGTTGTTGCATATAAGAATTTGACAACGCCCGACGACTCGCTTGCCGGATACGAAACGGAACCTTCCGTTTTTGACAAGATGCTGGCCAAGATCGGTGTTGTCGATTCTCCGGCGGAAAGGGCAAAGAAACGTTTGGAAGAAAGAAAGTCAGCAATCGAATACTGGAGCCAGCGTGTTGCCAAAAGAAGGGTCGATTGGGATACCGATACAAGGGTTACCTTTGACCGTAACATGGGTGTGATTGAGAAAGCAGTCAGGCAATATACGATGGCGATCGAGAAAGACCCTCAAGATGAGATCTCGTCCGAGATGCTTGATTCCTCGCTCAATGAAAAGATGGAATTGCTGCGAGAATTTTCCGAGTTGTAATTGGTTTATATAATGTTTGGCTCTCTTTTCACATCCCTCAATCCCAAAACGGCTTTTAGGATATCAATAACGGCGATATTCGTGTTTGCCGTTTTTGGCACCGCTGATGCCGTTTTCGCGCAAAAGAAGTTTTCCAAATCTTACCCTGCAGGCAAGAATGTCCGTCTTCAGTTGACGAATCGAACCGGCACCATCACCGTTCGCGGTTGGGACAAGGAAACGGTTCAGATTTCAGCCGTGCTGCAAAAGCCGATAGCCAATCTCGAGCCCAAAAATCTCAGCGGCACGATCGTTATTGATGTCGTTCGGGATAACAAAGGCAGGAATGAGGTTGGGGATGTCAACTTCAACATCGCTGTTCCCTATTCATCTTCGGTCGATATAGAAACCCGGATCGGCAACCTTCAGGTAAACAATATCCAGGGCGGTCTCGTCAGGGCGCATATTTCGTCCGAGGGCGATATCACGCTGACCAACATCGGCGCCGCAAATGTTTCCGCAAAGAATGTAATCGGCGACATCTTTTATGATGGAGTTTTCCAGCCGAGCGGCATTTATCGCTTTTATTCGACTCAGGGGAACATCAATCTAAGAATTCCGCTTCGTTCCTCGTTTCAACTTATCGCAACCGCACCTTCAACGAGGAGCATCTCGCTGGGATCTTTCTCTAACGCCAGCATGAGGTTTGTCGGCACCGGAAGACGAGTCGTTGGCAAGGTTGGCGAAGGAAGCGCATCGGTTACGGTTACAAATCAGCAAGGGAGCATCGCCCTCCTGCGTCGCTGATCCATTCTACTTTCCCGTTCCTCTTTCGAGGTTGGCAATATGAAAATCAAAAGACTTCTGACGGCTGCGGCTCTGTGCGTCGTGGCGTTTTGCTCCCACGGATTTGCGCAAACAGGTGCCGGATTTTCGATATCTCGCACCAAGGAGATGTCGAAAAAGATGAAATTCAGCCCCGCCTCCACGCTTGTGCTGGACGGCGCGCCAAATGGTTCGATTTCGATCGAAAGCTGGGACAAGAACGAAGCCGAAGTCGTGGCGGAAATCACTGTTTGGGCGAACTCGGAAGAGGATGCGACGCGTCTGGCAGCGATCGCTGGCTTTTATGTGGATGACAGCGTCACAAGCCTTAGGGTTTACAGCGTGGGTCCGAACGACAAGAATTATGTGAAAAAGGTCGACAAAAAGCTTCCCAAAAGTCTGCGTTCGAATCCTTTTCGGATAGATTACAAGGTTAGGGTGCCGGTCTATACGGATCTTAGGATTGATGGCGGGAAAGGGGATTTCAGCCTCAAGGGCGTCGAGGGCATTGTCTCGGTCAATTACATCGAGTCGAATGCAGTAATAAGCGCGCCGGGCGGCGCGATGTTGCTTACTATCGGCTCGGGTTCGGTGGATTTTTCCGTAACGCATAGCAGCTGGCGCGGCCAGGGCGCGGACATAAAAATTGCAAAGGGCGATCTGATATTCCGGCTTCCGGAAGACGCAAATGTTCAGATTAGGGGCAATGCGATAGGCACGGGCACGATCAAGATCGGGTACGAGAATCTTGAACCGAGAGACAGAACCGAATTCACCGAAAAAGCGATCGAAGGCACGGCCGGAAACGGCGGGGCCCGGTTTGATCTAACAGTGAAGGAAGGCGACCTTCGGATTGTCGGGTTGCGGGAATAGGGGTTCCGGAGGAGTTCCAAGTTCCAAGTTCCAGAGTTCCAAGTTCGTCTGAATAGAGTTGCAAGTTCCATGCTCCAGAGATCCAGGTTTTTGTTCAGATTGGGGAATGTGAAAATATACAGGGGCTATATCGATTGTTGGGTTGCGGGAATTGGGGTTCCGGAAGAGTTCCAAGTTCGTCCGAACAGAGTTCCAAGTTCCAGAGTTCCAAGTTTTTGTAGTTCGGCTTCCGGTGTATCTGGGATTGGGAATTCAAGTTAGCAGCAACGCCTTTTCGTTAACCGCAATCCCATAGCGAGACGTTGTCGCAATCGGGCCGAATGCAACAGGCCTCCTAATTTTTACATTCCCTTTTCGCAACAAAAACTTGGAACTCTGGAACTCTGGAACTTGGAACACTTCCGGACGGACCTCTTCCGGACGAACTTGCTCAAACGCTCTTCCCGCTTCTCCCTCGCCAAGCGATATGTTAGATTACGCCAAGTCCAAAAAATCCTTTCTTAGATATGTCGATTAAATCAGATGTTTGGCTTCGGCGGATGGCCGAAGAGTGTGAAATGATAAGCCCTTTTCTTCCCTCGCTTGTACGCGAACGAGAGGGGGCGAAGATTATCTCGGCAGGCCTCTCCAGCTATGGCTATGACATGAGGCTCGCCGATGATGGCTTCCGTATATTCTCATCGGTCTATGGTTCTGAAATCGATCCGAAAAAGTTTGACGAGGATTCGCTTATCGAACCGGAAGTTAGAACCGCGGAGGATGGTTCGCGTTATTATCTTCTGCCTCCGCATCATTACGGTCTCGGTGTCACTGTCGAAACTTTCAAGATGCCGCGAAACGTGACGGGTGTCGCGCTCGGGAAATCTACATACGCACGCGCCGGATTGCTAGTCAACACCACGCCGCTTGAAGCCGGTTGGACGGGTCGCCTCGTTGTCGAGATCGCAAATCTCGCAAACCTGCCCCTAAGGGTTTACATCAACGAGGGAATCGGCCAAATTCTCTTCTTCGAATCTGACGAAGACTGCGCAACTTCCTACGAAGACCGTGGCGGGAAATATCAAGGCCAGACGGGGCTGACATTCGCCAAGGTCTAGAAACGGGCGGGCGCCCGTTGTGAGAAAAGTCTCGTAAAAAATTTGGATAAATGCCGGGATCACGCTTCGGGTGGTTCCGGCTTTTTTTGTCCGTCCAACGCCGCAAACAAAAGCTGATACCGCCGGACATCCGTTAACATTGAGTTAAATTGAAGCTCGGTTAACCGATTGGTAACAACCCTCTGATATCAGTACCGCATATTCACCGACTATGCGTTACATAAAGTTCCTTAGATATTTTCTTGCGCTTCGAACAAGGATCCTTCTGGGCATCTATTACACTTCCAATCCCGTTTCGATGCGTTGGCGTTGGCGACAATGGAAACTCTGGAATCCCAAGATTTCCGATCGGCAAAAAAACGAATCCCCTTTCGCCTGAACTCAACCTCCGTCTATTCGGTTGCCGAGCCTGCTGGGCAGTGTCTTCGCGTTTCCCTTGAGCCCGAAAACTAAAAATCAAAATTGGAATTTACCAAGGTTTCAGATCGTTTTAACGGATCATTAACAAACGGGTAACGAATACTTCACTTCCTGGCTTTAACCTCCTGTACTTGAACCCCTGATAGCAACAAACGAGTCGAATGTGGTTGAGAAGTGAAGATCTCAGCAAATGTTCGCTCGATATGGATTCGCGGTAAAAGCGTGATAGCTCCGCAACCGCTTTCAAAAATGCAAATTTTAACAACAAACAATTCCACAGGAGGAAAGATGAGACACATCTCGAAATTGATTGCCCTTTCATTGGCAATCGGAGTTTTTTCCGCGTCCGCCGTGGCGCAGATCGCCTATTCCGTCACTGACAACAACCGCGACGCCACAGGCCTTGCGCAACAGTACTACAGCATCGATCTCGCCACCGGTGTTGGAACGCTAATTGAAACATTGCCCTCGAATTCGAGACGCGAGTACGAAGGACTCGGCTCGATCGGGTCGGTATTGTTTGGCGTCGCGGAATTCGACACCGAACTCTGCAATACTGGCTCGGATCCGGTTTCGGGTCTTGCTTCCGATCTTAGAATGTTCACAAAAGACGGAATAGGGCCTCAAATCGGTGAAACATGCATCGATTTCGGCGGAGAAGCTGCCGCTGCCTACAACAAACAGGACGGATACCTCTATGCCATCGCCTCCGATGACGAACTTCCCGCAACAGCCCCTCGTTCAAGACTCTATCGCGTATCCCCAACGACCGGCCTCGCGACTTTGGTTGGAGAAGTCACTCTAACTTCGAGTTCACCCGCGGGCGGTGACGAAAACCCGTATCTCGACGGATTGGCGATCCTTCCCAATGGCGTCGCGTATGCCAGCGAAGCAAGATTCGGAGCCACGCAAAGCGGTAACCTCGGCAGCCTTTACAGGATTTTCCTGACCGGTCCGAATGCTGGAAAAGCGAGTTTCATCAAACGTCTTCTCGCAACGCCTGACGCCGAAGACACGGGACTCGCCAATCTCGACAATGGAACCTTGGTTCTCTTGCTCGAAGATTCGCAGGTTTTGTTTGGCGACGCCGACCCGAACAGCGGACCGTTTGTAGCGCCTTCCTACGGAAGATTCACCACGCCTGGATGCAACACGACGCCGATCTGCCAGGACTTTGAAGGATTCGATATCCCAATGAACGGCGCTGGTCTCCGCTAAACGAGAGGGAGGAATAATGTTAGCTATAAGAAAAAATGTATTTCTAAGATTTATGCCGATGCTCTGGGCGTTGGCGATCATGTCCGGAGTGGCATCGGCTCAGGTACTGCTTAATGAAGTCGAATCCGATCCTCCGGTCGATGTCGGGGACCGTTGCCAGTATGTCGAGATTCTCGGCACGCCGAACAGCACCGTTCCCGCGAACACTTACTTCATCTCGATCAACAGCGATCAAGACAACTTTGGTTTTCTCAACGCTGCCGTCAACATCGGCGGAGTGCAGATCGGCGCAAACGGCACCCTGACACTTGTAAATTCGCAACAGGGAACCTGCCCGAATCGCACATATGATGCCGGTACGCATGTATTCTCGTATTCGGCGATCACATCGCTTGGTCAGGGTTCCGAAGGGTTTTACATTGTGAGTTCCTCGACGACGCTTTTGGCCGGTACGGATCTCGATGTAAATGACAACGGGATCGTCGATCCGCTTGATGTGTCGTTCGCCGCCGGCAAATCGGGACGAGGAGAATCAATTGGAAGTCCGTTCCAATTCATTGACGGAATCAACTATATCTTCAATCCGGAAGAGCAATTCGCCTACGGTCCCGCTCCGAATCTGGTTGAAGTCCTTTTTGGAGACGTTCCCGATGCGGCGACACGCTTCGCCGGAAACTCTACGCCAAACTCGGCGTCCGCATGGTATTTCGGCGAACTCGCCACTTCTCCGGAAGAAACCACAACTTACGCGGCGCCTTTCAGCACCAATTTCCCGAGTGGCGGCGCTTTGACGCCTGGTGCTCCGAATAACGGCAGCGTTGTTACAAACGGCGATGGAAGGGCCGATTTTGACGGCGACGGAAGAACCGATGTTTCGGTGTTCCGACCTTCCGAAGGAAACTGGTACATCAATGGCTCATCGGCAGGCTTCTTCGTGTTGAACTTCGGTATTTCAACCGACCATCTGGCTCCCGGCGATTTTGATGGTGATGGAAAGGACGATACAGCCGTCTTCAGACCGTCGGATACCGCGGGAACTCCCGATTGGTGGATTCTTGGAAGCGATGGATTCATCGTTTCGGGCGCCGAATGGGGCTCGACCGGTGATGTCCCGGTAGTCGCCGACTACGATGGCGATGGAAAGGACGACATCGCGGTTTGGCGCGACTCGAATGCCTCGCTTTACGTAATCAAGAGTTCCGGTGGCTCCACAAGTTCGGTTGTAGGAGGCAGCGGTGACACACCTCTGGCCGGCGACTTCGACGGCGACGGAACAGCGGATCCGACGACATTCAATAACGGCACATGGACTTCACTGCTTTCGGGTGGAGGAACCGAGGTCGTTTCCCTGGGCGCCTCGGGCGATCAACTCGTTCACGGCGACTACGATGGCGATGGCCAAACCGACCAGGCCGCGTTCGCTTCCGACGGAACGTGGACGATCAAGCTATCGTCAACCGGCTCGGTAACGACGGTCGATTGGGGGACGGCAGGAGATGTCGCGGCACCCGGAGACTACGATGGTGACGGCACCGACGACACCGCGATTTACCGCGGTGGCCAATGGTGGATTAACGGCAGCACCTCGGGTGTTTCCGTACAGAGTTTTGGATTGGCAACCGACAAGGCAGTGCCAGCGAGCGCGAATCCATAAACGTTGATCATGCGACCACTGGGGCCGGGGCGAATAGCTCCGGCCATTTTTTTTTGAGCGGTAATACCGATTTAAGACCGAATTTACGTCTCGTTAAATCTTTTGTCACCACCCGCCGATAATATTTCGATTTGAAATTCAAACAATCTATTACTTCTTGCTTCGATTTCTTTTGAGAAACCTGAATCTGGAGGTCTATGTGTTGCTGGAGGCGATTGTCCGCCGAGGATTTAAGAAACTTTTATGAATAACCGTTTTGTTACATTCCTGTTTATGCTCATCGTGACCATGGGCGTTTTGACATTCACTCTTTTTGCTCAGGCCACCGACAATGGAAACCTTGAAGGCACGGTATTTGATCCTCAAAAGGCCGTTGTTCCAAATGCGACTGTGGTTGTCAGACATATCGATTCCGGACTAAAGAGAACCACTGTCACTGACGCGCAAGGGCGTTGGAAGATGAACGTACTTCCGGTCGGACTCTATGAGGTAAAGGCCTCGGCAGATGGCTTTGGGGAATCGACACTCTATCCAACTGTCGAAGCATCGACAACGGTAACCGCGGATTTCGATTTGGCGGTCGGAAACAAGGACATACAGGTTGACGTCGATCTCACTGATTCCGATGGAATCATCAGCGACGGTACCGGCGGCGTCACCACCGCGAATTTCTCGGGAGAGCAGATCGAAAAGGTCCCGCAGCCATTGCGCGCCTCATTCGGAATCGTAACCCGTTCAACGGCCAACAGCGCAGACATCGGAAATCCCCTTGATAACGGCACCGGGAATCCCGAAACATCGGTAAACGGTACGAGAACCAACAGCTCGAGCGTTTACATAAACGGAGTTGACGGCACAAATCTCTCGGGAACAGGAAGTCTTACCGGCAACGCCGCCCCGGCACCTGAATCCGTGCAGGAGGTTAAATTCCTCGCCGGCAACTACGACGCTTCACTTGGTAGAAGCGGCGGCGGGAGTTTTCAGCTCGTGACGAGGCAGGGCGGTCAGGAGTTTCACGGAACGGCCTACGCGTATCTTCAGAATGAAGCGTTTAATGCCAATGACTTCTTTTTCAATCGGGACGGCATAGATCGACAAGTCGCCCGCAGGTTTGAGGGCGGATTTACTGTAGGCGGGCCGATCGTAAAGGATAGCCTTACGTTCTTCGCGTCGTATCAAAGAACCGATGCCAAAACCGCGTACGTACCGACGGCATCTAGCTTTGTTGTTCTCCCCGAGTTTCTGGCATTTCTTTCGGACTCGGATCGCGGAAATCCGGAGGCCGTGCGACAGGCGGTGCTTCAGTCGGTGAATGCGGGCGGCGTTGGACGCGCATTCCGAAACGGGACTTCGTGCATCAGACCGTTGACACCCGCGACCTCGGCCACGACCGTCTCGCTGACATGCATCGACCCCAGCCAGGTCGGCTTCAGACTGCTCAATCTGCGCAATCCTGTTACAGGCGGATATATTTTCCCGACGATGACGGCCGGAAGATTCGAACGACTCTATCTCGACACCCGCAATGTCGGCGTCTTTTCGAACGGCGTCAGGGTGACCGATTTCAGTCCTTTTGGCCTCCCCAACGGCCTCCCGCTTCTGGATGCGACATTTCAGGCGGAGATCAGCGGCGGGCTTCCGCTCATAAGGTTCAGAAACGTGCATCCGGCGGAGTTCCAGCAGGATCAGATTTCGACCCGCCTCGATTACATTCTCGCCCCCGGCGATTCGAATGGAAACAACATCAATACGCTGACTGGAACGCTTTTCGTTGCGAACTTCCCTTCGATGGATCCGTTTTCCGACAGCACTTTGATCTCCCCGGTACCATTGATCAAGGATGACAAGAATAGAACGGTCTCTCTAAAAGACACGCATATCTTTAATGGAAATCTGATAAACGAGGCACGATTCGGAGTCTTTTTTCTCGACAACTCACGCCGGCTTGATGACAGATTCCTGACCAACGACTATACGAACGCCGGCCAGGGAATCTACAACCCGGCTTCGTTTTTTGTACCGGGTCCTGAATCTCAAAGGCTCGCGCATTTTGCCGGTACCAGCAACCTCTCGGATTTTTCGACGATGGCACCGAACGACATCTTCAACAAGAGGCAGCAGACTACTGTTACACTCGCCGACAACCTGACCTTCATGAAAGGCAATCACTCGTTCAGATTCGGTGTTGAGTACAAAAAGAACACCTTTGACACGAATCTGCCTGAAGAACAGGGTGTGGAGTTTGAATCGATCATCAACTTCACTCAGATATTAACGTCCCAATTCCCCGAAGCCGATTCCAACCTTGGAATTACTCAGAAAACGTTTATGTTTGACGACTTGAGTTTCTACTTCGCGGATACCTGGAAACTCTCAAACAGTTTTACTTTTGATTACGGAATCCGTTGGGATTGGTTTGGAAGACCCTGGGAGAAAAACGGCCGCTTTGCGAACTTCGACTTTGATCGGATCACTGATCCAAACGATATCGTTCCCGGATTCGTACTCCCGAGCAACGCTCAAAGCACGGGTCTGGCGGCAATCGATTTGAGCATGCCGCAGCTTGCGCGTTCCGATTCAAAGCACACGCTGAACGGACAAGATCTAAACAACTTCGCCCCTCGGATCGGTTTCTCGTGGTCACCGTTCAAAAACAAGAAGACCACTTTCCGCGGCGGTTACGGAATTTTCTATGACCGTCCGTCGGCCGGTTTTATCAATACCGTCTATTCAAACTTTCCTTTCTTTAACGAGGTCGAAGCGACCAATGAGTTCAATCCCGCAACGGTCCAGGGATCGACCGCGTTTCAGGGTGTTGATCCGAACCGACCGTTTATCGCCAATTTTCCATATTTTGTCGGGCTCACTTTCTTAAGCGACACGACACCTTTCATTCTTGAGAACAATGAAATCGGAGTATCCGGAATCGGGGCCGAGCCGGTAGAGTTTAGGGCGATTGACAAGGACCTCAAGACTCCGATGATTCAGCAATGGAACGTCGGTCTTCAACAACAATTCTTTAAGGATTGGACGATTGAAGCGAGATATGTTGGAACACGCGGGCAGAATCTATTGCTCGCCGTAGGTTTCAACCAACCATATGATCTAAACGATCCGAACACGCCCGATTACATTTACGGCAGATTGAACGACGCACTGTCAGCGATATTCCCGGGCATCCTCGGCCCGCGTGTTCCCGGACAATCCGAACGGGATCGCGGAACAACACTATCAAACAGCCTGCCACGAGCCTTTGGCGGCTGCAACCCGGCTTTTGCGAACACTCCCGGATACACTCCATGCGTCGGCTCGCTGGGTCCGGGCGGCATCGATTTGAATCTTTCCAGTCAGGATTGGGACGCGCCGAGGGCAATGATAGCGGCGGCAGTCAGGGTTCCATATCTCGGACTCGACCCGACCGATGCTGTAATACTTCAATCGCGCGGGTATTCGATTTATCACGCCGGCGAGTTTTCGATTTCCAAACGGATGTCAAAAAACTACAGTTTTAGCGCATCCTACACGTTCTCGAAATCGATCGACATCGGTTCAACGGACCCCGGAAGCACCGCCGCATCCGGTCGACCGGATACCGCGAATCTTGGTCTCGTTGTTCAAGGTAACCAACGCGATTTGAACAGCAATCGTGCCGTTTCCGACTTTGATCGACCGCATCGTTTCGTCTCAAGTTTCACATATCAGATACCCAATTTCGGATCCAAATCGAAATTCTTAAACGGATGGGAGCTCTCCGGTTTTGGTCAATGGCAGAGCGGTTCTCCTTTCTCGATCTTTGCAACCGATGCCACGTTTGGCGATCCGGTCGCATCGGGCGGAGCGTTTCTGCGACAGTTCCTTGGAATCATCGCACTCGTTACCGAAAGAAACACTCCGATGGGAAGCGTCTTCCGGGAAGAAAGATACAACGTCGGAACCGGCAGTGGAACGATCTACGACACCGCTTTTGGCAGACCGAGTGTTCGCAGCTTGGAACTACTAAGACAAAGGAGCGGCGATATCACGCAGGGATATTTCAATACCTGCCAGGATCCGAACGACACGAGCTGCGCGTTGATTTCGCCGCTTGGCAGTTTTGGAAATCTTGGGAGAAACACACTCCGCGGTCCATCCCAGAAGAGGTTTGATCTGAGTCTTCAGAAAACAACCAAGCTCTTTAAGGAGCGGATCGAGCTCGAATTGAAGTGGGATGTCTTCAACGTCTTCAACTTTGTAAATTTCGCAAATCCTAACGCCGATCTTTCCGACGAAACCGATTTCGGGAAGATCACCAGAACGGTCGGCGCTCCGAGGGTTATGCAATTTGGGGCAAAGGTCAGGTTTTGATCTGTTTGAGTTTTTGATGGAGAAACCAAAATGAAGAAGTTAAAGGTAGTACTCATTTCAATCGCAATCGCGACTTTGATTGGCGGAGCATTTTTGAAATTCCGCGACTGGCGCGCAAATGCCGAACGTACCGAGGAATCGATTCTGCGCCGCCTCTCGTCTAAAGATCTTGCATTGATTGTTAAAAGCGAGGCCCTCGGAGAATTGGAGGCGATCAAAAAACTCAAGGATGACAAAGAAAAGAGAACCGCATTTTTGAAGGCACTCCGAGAATATATGGCGATCGCTGCCGAGGCCCGCCGGGAAGGATACGCCGACCGGGAAGAATTCAAGACAAATAGGAATTACAAGGTCGATATTTTCCTCTCCGATCAATATCGTCAGAAACTCTCAAAGGGCATGGATCGTCTCTATGTGGTTCGGGAAACTGACGCAGAGAAATATCTTGCAAACCGGGAAAACCTCGATTTGTATCGCAAGACCATGGACACGCTCCGAAAGATAAGCGCGGAAGACAAGACTCAGAAGGGCCATGACCGCCCGCTTCCAAAACCTTCGGAAAGCCAGGAAAAGGAGTCAATGCTGAAATGGTCCCGTATTCGTATTCTTTCTGAAAAAGCCAGAAACGACGCCGATTTTATGAAGGATCCGGCAATAGGCCTGAGGATCAAAGTGATCGAAGCCGGAATTCTTTCGGCAGACTACCTGCGTGATTCCTACGTCGAAAAAATCAAACCGCGACCCGATGAACTGAAGCGGTTCTTGGCAGGACATCCGGAGTACAATCCGGAAACAAAACGAAACAAGGCCTTGAAGATCCTCGCACAAATAAAGAACGGTGCGAAAATCAAAGACCTCGCGCCAAAAGTCAGCGAGGATCGAACCTCTGCCGAACGTGGCGGCGAATACCTGGATGTAAGCAAGGGAGTTTTGTGGAAAGAAGTTGAGGATGCGGCGTATTCGATAAAGGAAGGCGATACGTATCCTGAACTTATCGAATCCGCCATGGGATGGCATATCGTTCAGCTGATCAAAAGGAAGGAAACGAAAGACAACCCAACTTACAGCTTTCGGCAGATCCTGATTCAAAAAACATTCGAGGAACCTGGCGAAGGAATCCCTGGAATCCCCAAACCGTTTGTAACTCCAACCGAGATAGCAAAACTGGTTGTTGAACGCGAAAAAAAGGCGGCGTTTGTTTCCGCCATCGTCGCCAGAAATCCTGTAGAACTACCCGAAGATTTCGAAGTCATTCTTCCGCAAAACATTGAGAAAAAACCGGATGCGAATCCATCCGATGTGAAATCAAAAAACTGATTTCAATGGAACAGACTCCTTCCTCTACTATTTCATGGAGGCTCATGGCGGACCCGCTTCGGTCCGTCTTTTTTTGTTCGGAGCAACCTGTTTTTGGTTGCAATTAAGTAGGATGTCGCAATTGGTTTATAATCTCCCCGTGGAAAAAATCGAGAATTTTATCGGCGGGAGATTCGTCGGCCCCTCTTCAGGGGAATACTTCGCAAACATCGACCCATCTGTTGGTGAAGCCTATTCGCTTATTCCCGATTCAGGGGAAGAAGATGTCGGGCGCGCTGTCGCGGCCGCCGAGGAGGCATTTCCCGTTTGGTCCCGGTACGATGCGGAGTTGCGGCACGACGTATTGATGCGGATTTCGGGCTTGATCGCGCGTGACGCGGATCTCCTCGCTGCCGCGGAATCGCGTGACAACGGCAAGCCTCTAAAACTTGCAAGAACCGTCGACATCCCCAGGGCCGAGGCGAATTTCAAGTTTTACGCGACGGCCGCGATGCATTTTGCATCGGAATCTCACGCGACACCTGGGCATTCGGTGAACTACACACTGCGCTCGCCTCTCGGTACCGTTGGTTGCATTTCACCCTGGAATCTTCCGCTCTATCTTTTTACGTGGAAAATCGCGCCGGCACTCGCGGCCGGAAACACCGTCGTCGCGAAACCTTCCGAGATCACGCCGATGACGGCCTATCTGCTATCCCGTTTGGCAGCCGAGGCAGGGCTCCCCGAGGGGGCTTTGAACATTGTTCATGGATACGGGACGAGCGCCGGATCGGCGATCGTCAAGCACGATTCGGTTAAGGCGATTTCGTTTACCGGAGGCACAAAAACAGGCGAGTGGATCGCGCGCGAAGCCGCTCCAAAATTCAAGCGACTTTCGCTCGAGCTTGGCGGCAAAAACCCGAATATCATCTTTGCGGATTGCGATTTTGATCAAATGCTCGACACCACGATTCGCTCTTCTTTTGCAAACCAGGGGCAGATTTGTCTTTGCGGATCCCGGATACTTGTCGAACGCCCGATTTACGATCGTTTTCGCGACGCGTTTGTCGAGCGCTGCCGCAATCTAAACGTCGGAGATCCTTTGGAAGCAACTTCCGATTTGGGCGCGGTAGTTTCCGAACCGCATATGGAGAAAATACTCGGATACATCGAACTTGCCAAAAGCGAAGGCGGTTCGATCGCTTGCGGTGGAAATCGAGTACGCCCCGAAGGTCGCTGCGAAAACGGATTTTTTATCGAGCCGACGATCATCGAGGGTCTAAAGTTTGACTGCAGAACGAATCAGGAAGAGATTTTCGGCCCCGTAGTTACGATCGCGCCTTTTGATTCCGAAGACGAAGTGCTCCGGATGGCAAACTCAGTCCGGTACGGACTTTCGGCAACGGTGTGGACAAGCGATCTGAAACGCGCGCATCGGGTGGCGGAAAGGCTCGAATCGGGAATCGTTTGGGTAAACACCTGGCTGATGCGCGATCTGCGGACGCCGTTTGGGGGCGTCAAGGATTCGGGCATGGGTCGCGAGGGCGGTTTTGAGGCGTTGCGCTTTTTTACCGAAGAAAAGAATGTTTGCATCGCGCTTTGATGCGTCGGATTTGAGATCCGTTAGAAATGGTTATGGAAAAGTTTGAGTCTCAAAAAGCTCCCGAACCCGTTGGGCTTTATCCGCACGCGAGGCGGGTCGGAAATTTGCTGTTTCTTTCCGGGGTCGGTCCTCGCATACGCGGAACCAAAGAAATCCCGGGTGTTGTTTTGAATTCGGGCGGCGAAATCGTTGAGTACGATATCGAGGCGCAGTGCCGTTCGGTTTTTGAGAACGTTAGATCGATAGTTGAAGAATCAGGCTCGGACTGGATGAAGATCGTCGATGTGACGGTTTTTTTGACAAACATGAAGGCGGATTTCAAAAAATACAATGAGATCTATGCCGAGTATTTTGCCGATAATCTTCCTTGCCGAACGACGGTCGAGGTAGGAAGTTTGCCTACGCCAATTGCGATCGAATTGAAGGTGATTGCGGTAGTTGACTAGATCAAGCCTTGGCAAAAGGCTGAATGCTTTGCCTCTCGTTCCGTGTTTGCAAGAGTAAATCAGTATGTGACTTCGCTGCCCGTAGGAATTATGAGTATCAGCTGGGAAATAACGGATGCGCCCGACAACCAACGCACGCGGGGCCTTTTGGCGGAGCTGCTGTTTGACGGTTTCAGCGACACCGGCACAACAGTTTGGCGGACGATGGCGGCCTGTTTTGAAACTGTCGGCGAGAGTTTCAAACCCGGGAAAATCAATCGAATCGCGATGGATGACGAGGGCGGGATCAGGGGTTGGGCCACGGGCGCACCGCTTTATGAAAACTTCACTTGGGAGCTGGAAATCCTCGTGGTAGATAGAAAAAGCAAATGCGCCGGAATCGGAAGCGCCTTGCTTTCCGATTTTGAATCACAAGTTGCGGACCGCGGCGGACTAAATGTTTTTTTGGGTTCGGACGACGAAAACGGCAGGACAAGCATCGGCGAGGTGGAACTTTATCCCGAGCCGCTTGAGCATTTGAAGGCGATCGAAAACCTGGGCAGGCATCCGTTTGAATTTTATTTAAAGCAGGGGTATTCGATTACAGGAGTCGTGCCCGATGCAAACGGCCCCGGAAAACCGGATATCCTGCTTACGAAACGTGTTGCCAATTGAGGATCTGGAGTTTTTGGCGCCGGCCAAACAAGCGTTAGAATCAAGGTTATGATCAAAAGACCATTTAATTTTCAGCAATGGATCGACGACAATCGCGATTCACTAAGGCCTCCAGTTGGAAACAAGTGCGTTTATGAGGACTCGGAGTTCATCATAATGGTGGTTGGCGGTCCTAATTCACGAAAGGATTACCATTACGACGAGGGTGAAGAGTTTTTTTACCAGCTCGAAGGTGACATAACCGTAAAGGTCCAGGAGGACGGAAAGGCCGTTGACGTACCGATTCGAGAGGGCGAGATCTTTCTTCTTCCCCCGAAAATTCCGCACAACCCGATCAGAGGTGAAAATACGGTTGGACTCGTTGTTGAAAGGAAGCGGCGGGACGGAGAAAAGGACGGATTGTTGTGGTTCTGCGAGAACTGCAATGAAAAACTCTATGAAGAGTATTTCACGTTGACCGATATAACGACGCAGTTTCAGGGAGTGTTTTCAAGATTCTACAACGACGAGTCTTTAAGAACCTGCAATGCTTGTGGTGCTGTTATGGAACCTCCGCCGGTAATTAGTTAGGGAATCCATACCGGCTTCGCACATGCTTTTATTGTTTCGTTGATGTTGCTGGAGCACCGCGCCGAATTCGAGAGTCCGTATCAATCATGCTGAAGATCGATATCCACACGCACATCCTGCCCGAGCATATCCCCGACTGGAAGAAACGGTTTGGATATGGCGGGTTTATCACGCTCGATCATCAGCAGCACAAGGGTTGCGCTCGCATGATGCGCGACGACGGCCATTTTTTTCGTGCGATCGAATCAAATTGCTGGGATCCCGGCGCGCGGATTGCCGACTGCGATGAATTCGGAGTGGACGTACAGGTTCTTTCGACGGTTCCTGTGATGTTCAGCTATTGGGCGAAACCCGCCGACGGGCTCGAAATCTCAAAGGTGCTAAATGACGGAATCGCTGAGATCGTCGAGAGGCATCCGAAGCGTTTTATCGGGCTGGGCACGATACCGATGCAGGCGCCGAAGCTCGCGATCGGTGAACTCGAAAGGATTAAGAGGAGCGGGTTTCCGGGAGTTCAGATCGGTTCGAATGTTAATCAGAAAAATCTCGGCGACCCCGAATTTCGCGAGATCTTTGCCGCTTGTTCCGAACTTGGACTCGCAGTGTTCGTTCACCCCTGGGAGATGATGGGTGAGGAACACATGAAGAAGTTCTGGTTGCCGTGGCTTGTTGGGATGCCCGCGGAAACATCGCGTGCCATTTGTTCTCTGATTTTTTCGGGCGTTTTGGAAGAATTTCCGCAACTCCGAATAGCATTCGCGCATGGAGGCGGCTCGTTTCCTTCGACTATCGGTCGAATCGAGCACGGATTTGATGTCCGCCCCGATCTTGTGGCGATTGAGAATGCTGTCTCTCCGCGGGAGTATGTAAAGCGAATCTACTTCGATTCCTTGGTCCATGACCGCACGCAGCTCAAGTTCCTTCTAGATCTCGCCGGCGAGGAGCGGATTGCTCTGGGCACAGACTACCCGTTCCCATTGGGCGAACTGGAGCCTGGAAAGCTGATCGAGTCGATGAAATTGGATAGGGATACGACCGCGCGGCTTTTTCATGGAACCGCTCTCGAGTGGTTGGGGCTTGATGCTCGGGATTTCATTTGATCGGAAAAAAGCTCAAAGCATTATGAAACGGTTGATCAGACCAATTCTCGCGGTGTTGTTCGCACTGGTTTTCGGTGTTTCGGTTTTCTGGTTTTCCCGTCCCTTGGATTTGAAATTCGAAGAACACGAGGCGCGGCTTCTCCATCACAAGAACAGCAAGTTTGCCGATCTCGGCGATTTGAAAATTCACTACCAGGAATTCGGCAGCGGAAAGCCGTTGGTGCTGATCCATGGTTATGGTTCCTCAACGTATTCGTGGAAAGACGTCGTCGAGCCTTTGGCCGAAACAAATCGCGTAATCGCCCTCGATTTGAAAGGGTTTGGGTTTTCGGACAAGCCCGAGGGAGACTATTCGCGGGTAGCACAGGCCGAAGTTGTCGCGAGGTTTTTGGAGAAACTGCGAATTGAAAAAGCGTGGATCGCGGGAAATTCGATGGGTGGCGAGATAGCGGCGAATCTCGCGATTCGGCACCCGGATAAAATTTACGGTTTGGTGCTTATCGACAGCGCCGGGATACGAATTCCCGGAAAATCAAGCGTTGCGCCGTGGTACACGACCGCACCGGTTGTCGGTCCGTTTCTGACAGCCGTCGCGCTCACATCGGATGGAATCGTCAAACAGGGGCTCGAAAAGAGCTTTTTTGATGACTCGCTGGTAACCTCCGAACGGGTCGCGGCATACAGTCTTCCGCTTACGACGAGAAGCGGTCAAGCGGCGGCGATTGCCGCCCGAAGACAGTTTTCCGAGGGAAACATAGAGTCGAAACTGGGTTCGATCTCCGCCCCGACGCTTTTAATCTGGGGCAGGCATGATGAGATTATCCCTCTGGATTCAGGCGAGAGAATGAAACGTCTGATACCCGGCTCGGAGCTGGTCGTCTTGGAAAAATGCGGGCATGTTCCGCAGGAGGAAATGCCCGAGAAAGTGGTCAAACTCGTCACCGAATTTATTTCTGAGCACGATGCCGATTCGAAGTAAGACCGATTTTTTTTAGCAATGATGGAAATGTTCGAACCAGGATCTGAGTTTGCCGCCGGATGCGATTTGGCGGATGAGTTGGCGGGTTTCCGCTCGAAGTTCCATTTTCCAGAGGATGAGAATGGGCGCGAACTCGTATATTTCACGGGAAACTCGCTCGGCTTGCAGCCCAAATCGACACGCGAGTTTGTTGACCGCGAATTGGAGGACTGGAAGCGGCTTGCGGTCGAGGGCCATGAATCCGCAAGGCACCCGTGGATGCCGTACCACGAATTCCTGACCGAGAAGATGGCGCGGGTCGTCGGTGCCCTTCCCATCGAGACGGTCGTGATGAACGCCTTGACCGTCAATTTGCATCTGCTTTTCGTTTCGTTTTACCGCCCGTCGAAAGAGCGTTTCAAGATCCTGATCGAGGCCGACGCATTTCCATCGGATCGTTACGCAGTAGAATCCCAAATCAAGTTTCACGGGTTCGATCCCTCGGAGGCGCTGGTTTTGGTTGGCGCGCGGGAAGGTGAGGATACTGTTCGAGGCGAGGACGTTCTCGAGGCGATCGAAACGCACGGCGAATCACTCGCCTTGGTTTTCCTTGGCGGCGTGAATTATCTGACCGGACAATTTTTCCCGGTTGGAGAAATTACCGCCGCAGCGCATCAAACAGGCGCTTTGGCTGGCTTTGATCTCGCGCACGCGGCTGGAAACGTGCCTTTGGAATTGCACGATTGGAATGTAGATTTTGCGGCGTGGTGTTCGTACAAGTATTTGAATTCAGGCCCCGGCGGCGTTGCCGGCGCATTCGTCCACGAGCGTCATAAGGAAGACTTCTCACTCCCGAGGTTCGCGGGATGGTGGGGACATGAAAAAACCACAAGGTTTCTTATGGGACCGGAATATGTTCCGATTCCGGGAGCCGAGGGCTGGCAGCTATCTAATCCCCCGATTCTACAAATGGCGGCACTGATGGCTTCGCTGGATGTTTTTGACGAAGCGGGTATGTTGAGGTTGAGGGAAAAATCCGAGAAGCTCACGGGCTATCTCGAATGGCTGGTCGGGAATGTGGGTAGCGAGCGAATTTCGATCGTCACCCCCAAAGAGCCGGAGCGCCGAGGCTGCCAGCTTTCAATACGCGTTTCCGGTGCCGACAAGAACCTTTTCCACGCGCTCAGAAAAAGAAACATAATCGCCGATTGGCGGCAGCCGGATATCATAAGGGTCGCCCCTGTTCCGCTCTATAATTCGTTTTCTGATTGCCACCGATTTTACGAGGCGCTGTCCGACGAACTTTCGAAATAAAGAATGACACAATCCGATAATTCCAAAGTAATAATCGTTGGCGCGGGACTCGCCGGTTCACTGCTTTCGCTTTATCTGGCGAAACGAGGCATCGAAACAGTTGTTTACGAGGCACGCGGCGATATTCGCACCGAGGAGATGTCGGCCGGAAGGTCGATCAATCTCGCCCTTTCGGATCGCGGAATTGCGGCGTTGCGTGAAGTTGGTATGGACGACTTCATGCTTCGCGAAGCGGTACCGATGTACGGTCGTTTGATTCACGCCAAGGACGAAAGCCTTGGATATTTGCCCTATTCCGGCCGGAAGGGCGAGTATATCAATTCTATATCGCGCGGCGGACTAAACGCCGCCTTGATCGACGAGGCCGACAAGTATTCCGAATCAAAGTTCTATTTCAACAAAAGATGCATCGGGTTTGATTGCAAAACCGGCGAGGCGTTCTTCGAAGATGGATTGAGCGGTGAGAAATTCGCAGTCAAGGGAGCGACGGTAATCGGCACGGATGGAGCGGGCTCCGCCATTCGGCGTTCGATGATGGCAAGTCCCGGTTCTTTACCTCGATTCGACTACTCGCAGCGTTTTCTCGAACATGGCTACAAGGAACTTTCGATAGCTCCCCGTTCCCGGTTCGCCGGAAACGTACCCGATGATTTGCCGGATGCAGAGGGCGAGTTTCTGCTCAGAAAGAACGCTCTTCATATTTGGGCGAGGCACAAATTCATGATGATCGCGCTTCCAAATTTTGATGGAAGTTATACGTGCACGCTGTTTTTGTCATTCGAAGGAACCGATAGCTTCGAAGCGATTGACTCTGGCGCTTGGGATGGTTCGGGAGATCCGAAATCCGCGCTCAATTCCTTTTTTGAGTCAGAGTTTCCGGACGCGTTGAGACTCATGCCGGAGCTCGTGAAGGAGTATTTCGAAAACCCGGTCGGAAATTTGGGAACGATAAAATGCTTCCCCTGGAACGTCGGGGGCAAGGCATTGCTTTTGGGTGATGCCGCGCATGCGGTCGTACCCTTTTACGGCCAAGGGATGAACGCATCATTTGAAGATTGCAGGGAGTTGGATCGTTTGATCGGAGAACTTGGCGACGACTGGGGTGCTGTTTTCCCCGCTCTTGGAGATTCAAGAAAGAAAAACGCGGACGCCATCGCCGATTTGGCAAACGAGAATTTTTTCGAGATGCGCGATCATGTTGCGGATCCTGTATTTAGGATGAAACGCGAATTGGAGACCCGTTTGGAAGCGACGATCCCTGAATACTATTCGAAATACTCCCTCGTCACGTTTCGGGAAGACATCCCATATTCGGAAGCGCAGCGACTTGGAAATCTGCAGGACGAATTTCTGATGAGAATTTGTCGAGAGGCCCGTGATGTCGAGTCGATTTCACTTTCCGGGGTTTATGAACGGATTTCAAAACTTGGAAACTCATAATCCGGGAACTGCACCGTTTTTGTGTGGATCGTCTCGAAACAGCAAAGCGTAAGATCGCATGAGTTTGGAACTGGAAAAACTTGAATTGGTCGCCGACCTTTCGATACCGCTGGATTTTGAGGATCAACAGCCAACCGCATTCGGCGCTGGTCCGGCTTCCTTGGCGCCATGCGATTTTGGTGACTCGGTTGGGGATACGCGTTTGGGTGGCTCTGTAAACTGCGCTGAGATCAAGCTTGTTCCCCACTGCAACGGCACCCATACGGAATGCGTCGGACACATTACCGATTCAAGAATTCATATCATCGATTGCCTAAAAGACGTATTGGTTCCAACACTGCTAATATCGGTCGAACCGCGGCGCGCCGCTGACTGCGGCGAAAGGATTGTCGATCGGGCAGAGCCTTCCGACGCGGTGATAGCGAGGGCGTCGATTGCTAAAAAGTTTGAAGAGCTTTCTTCGCTCTGGCACCCGAATGGAACTATCGGAGCGGTGGCTGTTAGAACGCTTCCGAACCCGCGCGATAAGGTCGTACGAAACTACGATGAAGAACTCCCGCCTTATTTCACGAGCGACGCGATCGAATTCCTTGTCGAAAACAGAATCGATCATTTGCTCTGCGATGTGCCATCGATCGATCGAATGCATGACGGGGGACAGCTTGCAAATCACAGGATTTTTTGGAACCTTCGCCCATCTTCAAGAGAGTCGGATGAATCCACAAGAATCAACGCTACGATTACCGAATTGATATTCGCACCAAACGATGTGCCTGACGGCCACTATCTTCTGAATCTTCAGATTGGACCTTTCTGTTTGGATGTTTCCCCCAGCCGCCCGCTGCTTCTCACCTGCAAAAAGCAAGGGCCCGGCAAACGCCGGACCCTTCAAAAAAACGATATTACCAAACCTATTTAACGGGAATCCTAACCTCACGACCCTCGTGAAGTTTCGAACTCGGTATCAAGCCATTGAGCTTTGCAACATCTCCCGCATCGACATTAAATCTCTCGGCAAGTTTCGTGACGGTCTCTCCGGCCTTGGCCTTGACCACTTTGATGCCTTTGACCGTTGTCGTCGATGTTACAACTCCGTTCGCAGGACGTGAATAGCTCGTCGCGTTTACACCCGGCGCCTGAATCGGAACATAAACTCTTCCCTTCGGAATCGCCATGCCCGGATTGGCTGCCTTAAGATCGGCGACGCTGACACCGGTTCGAGCTGAAATGGTCTCCCATGTTTCACCTCCGACAGCACCCGCGATTCTTCCCTCGGTATTGTTTACCCGTTGACCGCCGCGAAGGACCGCAACAACCGCATTCGCCTGACCGGCCGGGATTCTAACCACATACGGTTCGGGCGGAGTCATGTTCGTCCTCATTTCGGGATTCAAAAACCGCAAATACTGAACGCTCGATCCGGAAGCCTGGGCGATCAATCCAAGTGATGTTGAGGATGGAACCCGAATCTGATCATATCGAAGCCTCGGTGCCGGACGCACATGGGCGAACCCATAACGCGAAGGGCTGTTGGCAATGATAATCGTTGCAAGAATGTTGGGCACGTAGTTGCGTGTTTCCCTCGGAAGATACGGATATGCCGACCAGAAATTCGAGACGCCGGCTTTTCTGATCGCCCTGTCTACATTTCCCTCACCGCAGTTGTACGCAGCCATTGCGAGTTCCCAATTTCCACCGTAACGGTTGGCAAGAAACTTCAAATAGCGGGCGGATGCTCTCGTGGCCTTTTCAAAGCTCTGCCGCTCGTCAACATAAGCGGTACGGCGCAGTCCAAATCTGGCTCCCGTTCCCGGAATAAACTGCCAGAGACCGGCTGCCGCCGCCCACGATTGAGCCGTCGGCTTCCAAGCGCTTTCCACCTGGCCGAGCCAAGCAACGTTTTCGGGAACACCTTCTTCAATAAAGATCTTGCGGGCCATCGTCATAAAGAAACCCGAACGATAGAGACCAACCTCCATCGTACGTCGGCCGCGACCCCTGTAATAATTGATGAACTGCTGCACCATCGAGTGCATCTGGAAACTAAAACCAAGCGAACGATTCGAGCCCGCGATCCTGATCGCTTCATACTCGACCTTTTGCTCCGGCGTATCAACGTTTGTTTCTTCTTCCGTCAGTTCAAGTTTCGAAAGCTCATCAAGAGGCGAAGGTTCAAACGACTGATCGCTAAATCCGACAACGTCATCCGTATCGGATGTTCCGTTTCCGCCATCTCCGAGAACAGATTGGGCAACGGTTTTATCGCCATCCTGATCGGGTTCGGCGCTTTTTGCGATAATTCCCGAAACTTCATCCGCCAACTCATTGGTGATCTCCCAACCGCAAATCGCGGAAAGTCCACGAAGATTTACCGGTCGTTGAGATGTCGGGAATTCCATCCGATAGATCGTTTCAATCAGCTGGTTGTAACACTCGCGGAGTTCGCCGTTTCGCTGAACATTGACGCCCGAAAGAAGAAAAACCTCGATCGACTTGTCAAAATCCTCACGGGCCTGCGGACGGCGATTGTCTTGAAGATTGTAAAGTCCTTGTTTGAAGTACCGACCGGAATCATTCGCCACCTGCCTGATTTGAGCTTCGGCTTGCGCGACTTTGACGGGTTTGCCGTTGTCGGTGAGTTGGCCGGCAACAAAAACCGAGGGAGCGGCAAGGGCACAAAATACTATCGTGATAAATGCTTTGATTATGGGGAATTTCATAAGTCTTCCGAAATCCGGAAATTGAAAAGATTTTAAATAATAACGAACCTATACCTCGAAAGTTCCTTTTTGTGGTTCAAATTCCCAATCGAGTCAATAACTTAGGGTCTCACCCGACTTCAATTGACACACGGGAATCCACAAAAAGAAGCAACTTCCCTGTCGGATCTCCGCATTTGATTCAAATCTTCAAATGCATCCTCACGCCGATGAAGCGCAAATCGATCTTTAACCTTAAAAATATAGCACTTTCCGGCAATACCGGTCAAAGTACCCGGGATTTCGGAAAACCCGTCTTTTCAGCGCAAAACCGCTGATCTGCTGACTCGAAAGGCGTCTTCCGTCGAGCGCCTACGATCCCGACCAATCCCTCTTCAACTCCGCTTTTTCAAGCGGGCGGAGGCGGGACGACTCGACCCGTTTTTCGGTTTGGGACCGACAAATGCCGAATCAAACACCTGACGGACATCGTCCACAAATATAAACTCCAAATCATCGCGGATTTCCTGCGGCAAATCCTCGAGATTTCTCTTGTTTGAGGAGGGTAAAATTACGGTTTTAATCTTCGCACGAGCCGCCGCGAGCAACTTTTCTTTGACTCCGCCGATCGGCAGCACGTTGCCCCTAAGAGTTATCTCCCCGGTCATTGCCACGTCCCGACGCACCTTTTTGCCCGCCAGTACCGAAACCAACACGGTTGCCATGGTAATGCCGGCAGAAGGGCCATCCTTTGGAATCGCCCCCTCGGGGATATGAAGATGGACGTCAAACTTCTCAAAATCATCTTCATTGATTCCCAACGACGCGGCATTCGCCTTGGCGTATGAAAATGCGGCCTGGCCGGATTCCTTCATCACGTCGCCAAGCTGGCCGGTCAGCACCAGATTCCCTTTTCCGCGCGTTTTTATCGCTTCTATAAAGAGGATGTCTCCACCGACAGCGGTCCAGGCCAGCCCTGTAACCACTCCGACTTCATCCTTTTTCAAAGCCTCTTCCCGAAAAATCTTTGGCGTCCTAAGAAATTCGGGCACATTTTCCCGGCTTACACGGACAGTTTTGAAACGTTTTCCGGCAGTCGCTTTCTTTCGCGCCACCTTTCGGCAAACCTTGCCGATTTCCCTTTCGAGATGCCTTAGCCCCGCTTCCTGCGTGTATTCCGAGATGATCTGACGGAGAGCGGTATCCGAAAACTTGATGTCTTTGGGCTCGAGTCCGTTTTCATCAATCTGTTTCGGAATCAAATGACGCTTTGCAATTTCCAGCTTTTCTTCCTGCGTATATCCGGTGAGCTGGATAATCTCCATGCGGTCTCTCAACGCCGGCTGGATCGTGTCGAGGACATTCGCCGTCGTCATAAACATGACATCCGAGAGATCAAAGGTAACGTTTAGATAATTGTCGCGAAACGCAAAATTCTGCTCCGGATCAAGCACCTCAAGAAGCGCCGAAGAAGGATCGCCGCGAAAATCCGCCCCGACCTTGTCGATCTCATCAAGCATGATCAGCGGATTGTTTGTTTCCGCCGTTTGAATCGCCTGAATGATTCGTCCCGGCATCGCTCCAACATACGTTCTTCGATGACCTCGAATTTCCGCCTCGTCATGCATCCCGCCAAGACTCAGCCTGACGAACTTCCGGTTGAGCGCGCGTGCCACCGATCTTCCAAGCGATGTCTTTCCAACCCCCGGAGGTCCGACTAGACAAAGTATCGAAGACTTCGGACGCTCGCGCAGTTTTCTGACGGCGAGTGCCTCAACGATTCGTTCTTTCACCCTTTCCAGACCGTAGTGATCCTCGTCGAGAATCTGTTGGGCCGTTTTTAGATTCAGATTGTCCTTTGAAGCAACCGACCAAGGCAAACTGGTCATGATATCGAGCCAGTTTCTAAGTGTTGCGGTTTCAGCGGTATCGGGGTGCATTCGCTCAAGCTTTCGAATCTGCCTGAGTGTTTCCTCCTCCGCAGATTGCGGCATCCCGGCATCAAACGTCTTCTCGCGATATTGATCGATTTCTTCCGAAAGCTCGTTACCTTCTCCAAGTTCGGCCTGAATTGCCTTAAGTTGCTGGCGAAGGAAATATTCGCGCTGCGACCTGTCGATTTCTCCTCGTGCCTGCGAGTTGATTTCCTGCTGCACCGTCAGAACATCGATCTCGTTGTTCAAGAGCTCGTTAACACGCAACAGGCGGGTCATCGGTTCGAACGTCTTCAAAACGGTTTGGGCATCGTCCACCTTGAGTTCGAGATTTGAAGCGGCAAGATCCGCAAGACGCCCGGCATCATCCAAACTGGAAATAATCGCCAAGACTTCGGGCGAGATGTTCTTGCCCAGCGAAGCCGCCTTTTCCATCGAGCCGCGGACATTTCTTATCAACGCTTCAACTTCAAGCGGTGTCGCCGATATCTGGGGTTCTTCAACGGGGTCAATCTTGGCGTTTACAAACTCACCATCGGCTTCGATCGACTTTACTTTCGCGCGTGAGAGCCCCTGCGTGAGAATTCTGATTCGTCCATCGGGAAGCTTTAGCATCCGCATGATTACCGCTACGGTGCCCGTTTCGTAAATATCGTCTTTGGTAGGATTCTCGACATCGACGTCCTTCTGAGCGGCCAAAAGGATCATTCGGTTTCCGCTGAGCGCCTCATCAACTGCGCGTATCGACTTGTCCCTCGAAACAAAAAGGGGAACGATCATAAACGGATAAATAACGATGTCTCGCAGAGGTAGAACCGGAAGCTCCGATGGGATCTGCATCACGCTTTCGCTGACTTCGCTTTCATCTAATTGTTCGGAGAAATCGCCGAGGTCATCCATAGAAGTAAAATACTAGAAAATTTGAATTGAAAGGGCAAAAGGACACCGGGAAATAAATCGGGGGCTAGGGTTTGGGTACGAACCGTTCGAAAACGGGATGCTGTCTGAATGAATAATTCGCTCTAACGGCTAACCATCGTTCACGGAGATATCTATCTTCACGGACTTGCCTCGCCTGTCATCGAGTTTTGGGAGAACAATGACGAGAATTCCGTTTTCGAGCTCCGCCGTAACCTTTCTCAGGTCTATCGGCCAGTTGAGGTGAATCGAACGGCGAAAAGTACCGTAACCTCTCTCGCAACAGAGATGGGACGTCGCCTTTTCGTCCAGAATCTTGCGTGCCTTTTGGCCTTCAATGACAAGTTCCTTCGCGCTTGCCGTCACCTCAATGCTGGATTCTTCCACTCCCGGAACTTCAACGACGATTCTTACAGACTTACCCGATTCGCAAATATCGATCGCGGGATTGAAAGATTCGTAGCCCTCGGTTTGTCCGAGTTCAAGCGCCTCTTCAATTGCGGCAAACAATCTCTCGGTACGCTTTTTGATGCGCGAAAGCTCCAGGCGCTCAAGCCCCGCGCCGGAAACCACCAATCTTGGAACCGGATTACCCATAGATCACTTCTTGGACTTGGAAACTCGTTTCGTTCCCCTGGTAGTTACAAGTATCTTCAATTCCTTCATGAATTCGGATACGTCTTCAAACTCAAGATAGACGGAAGCGAATCTAACGTACGCCACCTTATCCATTTTCTTGAGCTCTTTCATAATGATCTTGCCCAATTGGCTTGTCGCCTGTTCTTTTTCGGCCGAATCCTGAACGTACTTTTCAACCTTGTCCACGACCTCTTCCAATTGCTGAATCGAAATCGGACGTTTTTCGCTTGCCCTCAAAAGCCCCGACAATACTTTTCCGCGCTCAAATCGTTCGCGACGTCCATCCTTCTTTACGACCATGTACGGAATTTCATCAATCCGCTCATATGAAGTAAAACGCCGCCCGCAGTCCAAACATTCTCTGCGGCGGCGTATCGAATCGGCATCCTTCGACTCGCGCGAATCGACTACCTTGTCTTCCGTGTTTCCGCAAAACGGACAACGCATAATTTAAATCAACCAAGCTAAATAAGAGCCGAACAAGCAACTCGTGTTTCTACGTAACTTCTTCGGAAAAAGCGGTTTCCGTCGACATGAGGTTTCGCACGCCCTCAAAATTGAGGTCGCCCTTCAGGAAGTAGTATACCCCAAAAACGACGGCCGGGGCGAAATAGACCAAATGCATCACGATCGAAACTGCGGCCGCGCTTTCCTGTGCGACATTGAGCACAATCAGCCCGCCGGCTGTCGCGGCATGAAACGCACCGGCTGCGCCGCCAGGAGTCGGAACAATCGATCCGATCGAGGCCCAGCCCATAACGAACAACGCTCCCGTGATTCCCAATCGGAGATCAAACGCCTCGATCACAAGCCACGTCGGAATCGCGATCGCAAGCCACAAGAGGATCGTCCAAAAGCAAACTTCCAGTACTTCCCTCACATCCCGCAAAACATCAAGCGACCGCGCCAATTGCTTCATCAAACTAAGAAAAATGCGCCTCAAACTCCTGGGAACAAACTTCCGGTCGGTATGTTTTTCCGCAAATGCGATAAACCAATCGGCCTTCCGATGGTAGATCCAAAGCGCCGCAAAACCCGCGACCACGCCGATCAGCAGCACCCAGCCCGCATATCTGGCGGCATACATCTCGTTCTCGCGGCCAAGCGGTGTCTTCATCCAAAGCAGATTGACAGAAAAGAAAGTTACGAGGGCGGCAAGATCAAAAACTCGTTCAACTCCCAATGTAACGAGTGCGGCTGACGGTCTGACCCGTTTGTCCCGCATCGGGAGCCACATCGGTCTCACAATCTCGCCCGCCCGACCGATCAGGAAAACCGCCGCGAATCCAACCGTGGTCGTTGCGAACAACTCCATAAAGGAAGTTTCCGTGATCGGCTCAAGGAGAACTTGCCAACGCTTTGCGCGAAGCGCGTAGCCAACAAAAATAATTAGAACCGCGGCGGTAATGTAAACCGCATTGGCTTTGGCCAAACTAGATCGCACCGCCGACCAGTCAAGATTCCTGCCAAAGAACCAAAGAATGGCGATTGCGATCAAAACCAAAACCGCGAATTTGATGCTTCGTTTCAAGGTCTGTCCACCGTTCAAGAGACTGTTTAACTAAATTCGCAATATCCACCGAATCCGGCAATTCGGTCACAAAATAAACCGAACGCGACGAACACGGGTTAGAATACTAACAGTTCTCATGTAATGTAAAAAAAGACATTAATGTTTGCGAAAGCTGGAAAATAAAAATCCCGAACTTTTCGAGTACCATCTCGTAAGTCCAAAGTGACACGCCGATTGCAAAGCGTTGTTGTTTTTTGAAATTCCGACACCGACTTAAATGGAGTGAGTGAATTGGAGGCACTGACTTTAGAACAAAACGATAGCGGAGAAGAACTGGTACGGAGATGCCGTACGGGTGATGGCGCCGCTTGGGAAGAAATCGTTTCGACTTTTTCCCGTCGAATCTTTAATCTCGCGTATCGCTTTACATCGAGCGTCGAGGCTGCCGAGGATTTGACCCAGGAGGTCTTTGTCAGAATTTACAACACGCTAGATCAATTTGATCCCAAACATGGGAATTTGGCGAATTGGTTGATGCGGTTGGCGCGGAACAGGATCATTGACGATTATCGGCATCGTCAGCGGAATCCGCAAAACTCGATGGCGGATGCCGTCGATGATCATACATACCACCTGCGGGCGGTTGGAACCTCGGCTCAGAAAGAGCTCGAACGCAGAGAACTTTGCGTCCAGGTTCAGGAAGGAATTGACAAATTGCCAAACGATCTGAAGACATGCGTGATTCTTAGGGATATTGAGGAATTGAGTTATCGCGAGATAGTCGAAATCCTGGATATTCCGGAAGGCACGGTGAAATCCCGTATCAACCGTGGAAGGATCGAACTGGCAAAAATTTTGAGAAGGATGAGGGTTGTCGAAATCTGATTTTGAAGGGACGGATTTTCGAAAAGCCCGCAAGCTGTGATGAGGGAACATGAACAAAACAAAGTAACCTGCGATGAATTCGAGGAGTACTTGAGTGACTATATCGAAAACGCCCTTCCTTCGGGGCTTCGAGCCGTGCTTTCTGAACACGCAATGGTGTGTCCCCTGTGTCATTCATTGTTGAATGATGTCAAGCAGGCGGTTCAGGTGTGTCACGAATTGGAGGCTCCGGACAGTCAGATGGCGGGGCTGGAAGCGAAAATACTCACTGCGACCATGCCCGAATCGGCGATGGACTGTGATGAGTTTGAAGAGTATCTGACCGACTATCTCGACGGTTTTCTGCCGGCTGTATTGTTTCATCGGTGGGAGCGCCACGCATTGCTTTGCGATTCATGCTCGAATCTGCCCGGGGCTGTCGTGAGATCGCTTGCGGCCTGCTACACGTTCAAGGTTGAGGAACTCGAGATTCCGGCCGGTCTCAACGCGAAGATTCTTGAAGCGACTTTAGGCACATCGGAGGCCTCATCCTTAAAAGCTCCGACGGCGGCTCGGTTTGCGGAGTGGATCAGAGGTTTGAGATTCCCGGTATCCGCCCCCCAACTGGCACCGGTCGCAATGATGCTTCTGATGGTGTTTCTCGTATTTCTGCAATCTGGAAATCAGTCTATTGGCGGGATCTACCAAAAAGGATTCGAGCTGGCTGGCGAAACCTACAGGAAGGGCGCCGATGCGGTCTTAGGCGGGGGACAAGAAGAATCCGGCCCCCGGCCGACTGCAAATCAAGGTAACGGAGGCCAATGATGGTTCATTGCGCGTATCACACCAACAATACGGCTACGGTTAATTGCAACGGTTGCGGGAAATCATTGTGCCCGGCGTGTGACCACCGCATCAAGGGCTTTCCCTATTGCCAGGATTGCATAGTCTCGGGAATCGACATGCTTCGAAGAAGCAATCAGGCGATCTTCGTTCCGATTGTGAAAAAGCAAACTTCCCCGCTTTTTTCCGTGATCTTATCCCTCTTTTGCCCCGGTCTCGGCGCGGCATATAACGGACAGGTCTGGAAGGCGATCGTACATTTTGTCGCATTTGTCGGGCTCTTTCAGATGGCGATCTCGACGACTGTCAGCGCGCCGCTTTTTGTCCTTGGATTTCTTGGAATGTGGGCCTTTGCGGCTCTTGATGCCTGGCGAACCGCGCAGGCGATTCGTGCCGGAATCACTCCGAGTGCCGCCGAAGATGTTTTGCTCCAGCGTTTTGCGGGCAACGCCAAGATATGGGGAATCGTTCTAACGGTACTTGGCGCATCGTTTGTATTGCAGGTGGTTTTCGATTTTGACAAGCTTTTGTCAAGATTTATCCTCCCGGCGCTGCTGATCGGAATCGGGGTTTACCTTCTTCGCGGATTCTTTGTTGGCGAAGGTATGGGGACTAGAGCGACGGCCAAGACATCGCGCTCGACAGGAGATGCTATAGGCGAGTATTTTGATCGCGACTTTGGCGGTTCTTCAGGCCACCGGAAAAGCGTTGAGGTGCGATCTTGGAAAAACAGACGTTGACGACTTATAATGGAAAGCGTGCTTTTTTCGGCGTTTAGTTAATTGTCCGGAATAGCAAGTGATTTTCTTGGCCAAGTCTGAGGTAACATATGCTAGCAGGAATTAAAGTAGCTGGATGGACTGGCAGTATTCTCGCCATCCTTGCGCTAATTATAGCGCTTCTCAACAAGATCATCGGTTTCATCGGATTTATGACGATGATCATCAAGGTTGGCGTGGTCCTTTTGTTTGTTGCGCTGTTTCTTGGAGTTGGAATCCTGGCATTCAGAACCTGGCAATCCGGAAAGAAATCTAAATAGTTAAAGAATTGAATTTAGCGATATTCGCTCAGAATTTAGTTCTTTTTTAAGATTTGATTTTTGGATCAGCTTGTGCTACTTTTCCCAAAATCAAATAACCGTACCTTTATAGATTTACCCCCAAATTGGTTCCTTCTTTCGTCAGAGCATGTGCTTTGCCGCACATGAAACTTTGACCGTGTCGGAACTCAGGTACGGATTGAAAAGGGGAGCAATTTTTTATAATGCGTAAGGACGAAAGGTTTTATACCTTCCTACTGACACATACAACAAAAGACAGAATCTATATCCGCAGGGTAGAGATTTCCAAGAAGATGCTTCATTCGTTCGCAATGAGCGCCGTATTGATGTTTACGGTCGGATCATTCGGACTTTTTTCTGTTTTAAATAGCGGAGCATTTAGGTCTTTTGCAGCGCGTTTGGATGCCGAAAACCAAACTGCCGCTTTGAGCGCGGACAGATCTGAAACCAAGAGCGAGCCGGTTGCGGCAATTCCGGAAGGAAAGCCACTTGATTATTCTCGTCCGGTTTCGACGGAATTTGGATCGGAAAATTCAGGCGGACCAAACTCCGGTAGTTTTCAATTGACGACAGAGTCGACCAGCGCGCTTGAGAATGATGTTGAGAAACGTCTCCGTCAAATAGAAGCTGAAAGCAATCCAAGATTCTTGCCGACGATTTGGGCACATATTGGAAAGATTAACAACGAATTCGGTTTCCGCAGAAATCCATTTGGCGGTCGCTCGTATGAATTCCACGCTGGAATGGATATTGACGGCGAAAAGGGAGACATGGTTGTAGCCCCTGCAAACGGAATAGTAGTCAAGGCCGGATGGCAAGGCGGGTACGGCAACCTGATTGAGATCGATCACGGCAATGGCTTGACCACCAGATACGGGCATCTTTCGAAGATCGGCATCAAGGTTGGTGATCAGATTCAAAGAGGTCAATTGATTGCTCTGGTTGGAAGTACCGGCAGATCGACCGGACCGCATCTCCATTATGAACTTCGCCTGGATGACAAGGCGATCAATCCCAGGAGATTTCTTCCTCCCGAACCATCAAAAATTCAATGATCAAAAAAGGCCGCGAACGCGGCCTTTTTTATTTGAGCTTTATGAATCGCATTCCCCGAAGCACCGCACGCTGCCTCCGCTTTACCCGTTTTGGGTTTTTCTTAGGATTAAAAACATTCAAGGGGCTTGGGATCATCGCCGCCAAATAGGCCGCTTGATCGGCGGTCAGCGATGAAGCCGATCGCTTGAAATAGGTTCTCGACGCGGCCTCCGCTCCATAAACGCCGTCTCCCCATTCGATCACATTCAGATACAGTTCGAGTATTCGCTTCTTGCTCAGCTCGCGCTCAAGGGCATAGGTAATAGCGGCCTCACGCCCTTTCCGCAGAAAGGAGCGTTCTTCGGAAAGATAAAGATTCTTCGCCAACTGTTGGGTAATCGTCGAGGCGCCTCGCTTGAACTTCGGCATCGGAGGAATCCAATCGTTTGGATCGTAATCCCCTTCCGCCTTCGCTTCCTTTTCCCCTTCTCTGCGAGCCTCTTCCCAAGCCTTTTCAATCGATTCCCAATCGAACCCATCATGTTCGAAAAAACGCGCGTCCTCGCCGGCGAGAACCGCCCGCATCAGATTCGGCGAAATCTGATCGATAGGCTGCCAAATCATGTTTTTTCTAGGAGTCTTCCCTTCAGCCTGAGTGCTTGATATCCGGTACTCTATCAAGGAAGTCGTCGTCGGGTTCTCAGTCCGCGACTTGCCGATATCGGGGAATGTAATCCACTCAAAAGTCAGCCATACAAGAACGGCTCCGACCAAAACGAGAAACAGTACTTTTGTCCAATACCACATAGATTCAATATCAGCGGAAATCCGCGCCAACGCTTGTTAGAATACCACGCCCAAAGTCCGCAAAGAAGGTACAAAACCATTCAGCGAAGCACTCGAATTGGATGCCGGTTCGCTATCCCATGACCGGGAGAAAACCGAATCTTCAATCCCAAATTCCTCGGGGCGAATCTTCTTTATCCAAGTCACCAAAGACCTTCTTCACCATACGAATCGTGTTGCAATGTATATCGACGGTGTCCATCATTTCGCGGGCGTATCCCCCACTCATTACGGTTACGATCGGTATATGTTCCCTTGCAAAATGCCTCAAAACCAATCCGTCGCGTTCCGCCAATCCGGCCTTCGAAAGCGAGAGACGACCCAGCTTATCGTCTTGAAACGGATCCGCTCCCGCAAGATAGAACACCAGATCGGGAGAAAAATGCGAGATTCGATCGATCGCCGCTTCCAAGATTCTTAGATACTCCTCATCGGCGGTAAAATCCGGGAGCTCAATATCGAGATCTGACATCTCTTTCCGAAGCGGATAGTTCTTTTCGCCGTGGATCGAAAATGTAAAGACATCTTCGTCATCCTTAAAAATAAAAGCGGTGCCGTTGCCTTGATGAACATCGCAATCGACGATAAGAAAGCGATTTGCCAAGCTTCTTTTTCTCAGAACGGCGATTGCAACCGCTACATCATTGAGCACGCAAAACCCCTCGCCCCTATCCGGAAACGCATGGTGCGTGCCTCCTGCAAGGTTGGAAGCAACACCCGCTTCAATTGCGGTTGCAGAGGCCGCGATTGTTCCGGCGACCGCCAAAAGCGTTCTCCTTACTAGTGATTCTGACCAAGGCAGTCCAAGTCTTCTTAATTCATTGGCGCCAAGGTTTCCCGAAATCATTCTTTTCAAGTAGGAAGGATCATGGACAAGTGCGAGGTCATCAAACAAAGCCGGAAGGGGTTCTTCAATTTCGTTTGAATTTAGCGTTCCTTCGTCAATGAGGATGTTTCGAACCAATTCGAATTTACGAATCGGAAACACATGTCCATCGCCAATTTCGGCGTAGTAGTTTTTTGAATAGAATGCCCGATACCTTCCCATCTTCAATGCTCCTTTGGACCTGAATCCAAACTACCAAATCAGCATTCAATTAAAGAAACGAGAAATCCACATGGTTCCCATGGGGAGGAAGCGTACTATCATAAGACCTTATTCCCGGAATTCAGTTATTCGGGTCGTACGAACCATTCCCTATCCAAAAATACAGTTCCCTAAAATGCGGAGCGGCTTATGTTCGGGAAACATAAGCCGCAAATTTGGCGGAAGGTAATTACTGTAGGCAAAGCGGAGTTGATAGGCAAAAGGCGGATTGTAACAGGCAGGGACAAGTGCTGAGAATCAAACTCTCCGCTAGTATTTAATTACTCGGCACAAGAACTTTTTCATTTGGACGACTCAAACCCAATTTGCGCGCTTCGCGGGCAATGGTAGCTTCGTCCTTCTTAAGATTCTGGATTTCCTCCTGCAAAGCCAGATTCTTATCGCTGATATTGTCAATTTCGGTATTTAATTCCGAAAACTCGTTTGTCTGCTTTCGCATTTCAGAGAATGCCCTGAAATTTATCGCGAGACAGAGCATGAAAGTGACCATTACGACCGTAAGGAAGATCAACCAGTCCGGGGTTTTCGAGCGCTCGGTGGAAGATTTCTTCCCACCTAGGCGGCTTCCGCCGGCTCGCTTTTTGCTACCCCAATAAGTACTTCCTTCCTTCCTCAAGCAAAGCCTCCAGGTCTCTTTCGTCTTCTGATTCGGCGTAGATTCTCACCATCGGTTCTGTTCCAGAGGGCCTCATAAGCATCCAGGAAGAACCTTCGAAATGAAACTTCACGCCGTCCATTCGGTTTATTTTGTCAATTTTGCGTCCTCCGATTTCGGAAGGATCGCGGGAAAGAATCTCGTTTAGACTCTTTGAAATCTCTTCGGTGAGTCTGACACCGATTCGTTTCGATCTAAGTGTTCCAACCCGCCTTCTAAGCTCGGCAAGCTGTACTCCCAGTCCGGCTCCTCGTTTGGCAACCGCTTCCGCGGCCAGCAAACACGCCAAGATACCGTCTTTCTCCGGATAATGGCCCTTGATCGAAAGGCCGGCGGATTCTTCACCACCCAAAATTATCCGATCTTCATTTATCAATTCCCCGATGTACTTGAACCCAACGGGCGTTTCAAAAACTTCAATTCCACGGTCTTTGGCAACCAGATCGACCTGGTGCGAAGTCGCGACTGATCTTGCGACCCCCTCTCTCCAACCTCGGCTTTCAAACAAATAATCCGTGAGCAGCGCTATCAGATCATTGGCCTCGATAATCGTTCCGTCCGAATCGACAACTCCGAAACGGTCTGCGTCTCCGTCCGTCGAAAGCCCCAACGCACAACCATTTGAAGTTACAAACGCTTTCAGCTCCGACAATTGCTTTTCGCCGGGTTCCGGGGACATGCCGCCGAATGTAACATCCGTCCAATCGTGGAGTGATGCGACCTCCAACCCGTTATCCTTGAGGATCCTATCGAGATAATCTCTGCCGGTTCCCCAAAGCGGGTCATAGGCATATGAGGATCTCGCGCCGGCTATCACATCGAACCGAATCTTCTTCCTCAGATCTTCGAAATATATATCCCGAGGATCGAATTCTTCGATCGAACCTCCTTCAAGAATCTCGCCCTCGACGCCCGCTTCGATAAGCTCCTCAATCCGTCCGGTAACCTCCGGCAATGCCGGCGCGCCATCCGATGTTGAGAATTTTATTCCCTGATACTCCGGTGGATTATGGGATGCGGTAAAATTCATCGCTCCCTGAATCCCTTTTAGGCGTATCGCATGGGAAATTGCCGGAGTTGGAGTCGGGCGGGTGCAAAGCAAAACCCGGAAACCATTCGCGGCAGCTATCTCCGCGGCGAGTTGAGAGAATTTCTCTCCCATAAATCGGGAATCGAATCCAATTATCAAGCTGCCCCCAGCCTGACCCGATTCCTCTTTCAAATATCTGCAAATGGCGTTTGTGACAACACGAACCCTGTCGAATGTAAATTCATCGGCTATGACCGCACGCCAACCCGACGTTCCAAAACGTATTCCCATAAGGATTGTCAAAGTTTTGTTACTGCTTGGGTAAATCGCCGATTGATCCGGTCGGCTTTTGAAAAGCAAGGACTACTAAAAGCTTTTCTATCGGGGTGTACAAAAAGTATCAAAAGGTGAATATTTTTGTAAAGCAGTAAAAAATTAAACTTAACTATTTTATTTTCAATCGTTTATCGCTTGTTGCTTAGAATAGCTTTTATGGTCGTGTTTAAGAAAGTGAACTTTTCGTGAACATCCGCTTTCTCATCCCAAGCGTCGAATTGACAGCATTATGCGACTGTCTCTAAAAGAAAGTCAACCCTTTTAACCTGAATATTCTTAAACATCCGTTTAAGTGAATATTTTTCAATATGTTACGGGATTTTCATACTATACAAGCCCTCAATAAGTGTCACAATGACCCGCCATGGACCGGATTCTGCCCAAATGTTTCTCTTTGCGACACAGCTTTTTCGGTTCCGTGCGATGCCCCCAAGGCTTAACATTAATGCTGCCAACGTTTAGCAAAATCCGATGCGGTGGCACAATTATTGCGATAAGCGGTTCTTCGGTTAGAGACATATTCCGAGACCGATTTTTTTGCGGTGTTTTCGTTGTAAAAGACAATCAACGCCATCTTCCTGCATCGCCAAGCCGAAGCAAATGAAATTATTTGGAGAAGATTAATGAGACCTATCAAGCATTTTGAAAAGGGTTTGACGTATGTTGCTCGCGGAGCATTCAATGCGATCCGTGCCGTCAACCAATATAAGCCGAATCCTTCGTTTACTCCGAAGTGGTCGGATAAGCCGCTCCTCAAGTCGTGGGAGAAGTCGAAACCGACTCTTGGATTCCCGAGGACAACCGATTCGCTTTGTCCCAACTGTGTGATTGAAGCCCGTGAAAGCATCCTGTCGGGCGACAAGGACGTTTCGCTGCTGATCAACGACAAGGTTGGTGAGATCAAGGCGCAGATCATTGAGCGCGACGGCCAAATTTGGATGATCAAGGATTGTCCCGATCACGGTCATTTCGAAGATCTTATGGCGATCGATTCCGGCTTCTTGAAGCATATCGAGGCCAACTTCCCGGGTCGAGACATTTCCTCGCACAACGACGAAGCGCTTCACAATCACGGTTCTTCGACGATTAAGTATGGCCGCGGTGCTGTTCTTACGGTGGATCTTACGAATCGCTGCAACATGATGTGCGATCCGTGTTTCATGGATGCCAACCAAGTTGGATTTGTCCATGAGCTCTCGATGGAGGACGTAAAGGAAATCCTCGACAACGCTATTTCGATCAAACCGCGTCGCCAGATGTCCGTTCAGTACTCGGGCGGCGAACCGACCCTTTCCCCCCACTTTATCGAAGCGATTCGCTATGCGAGAAAAGTTGGATACAACTCGGTTCAAGCCGCGACAAACGGAATCGAATTCGCCAAATCCAAGGAATTCTGCCGCGAAGCCGCCGATGCCGGTCTGCGTTTTGTTTATCTCCAGTTTGATGGAATCGGAAACGACGCCAACTCGCACAGGCAGGTAGGAAACCTTTTTGACGTCAAGCTTCGCGCGATCAACAATCTTCACGAAGCCGGCGTTGACATCATTCTCGTGACGACGCTCGTCAATGGCATCAACAATGACCAGGTCGGTTCGATCGTCAGGTTCGCGCTCGAAAATCCGAAGAAGATCTCATTTGTGTCATTTCAACCCGTTTCGTTTACGGGTCGCGATGAGCACATCACCGAAAAACGCCGCCTGCAACAGCGTTACACGCTTTCGCATCTCGCCAACGACGTGAAAAAGCAGGTTGGAATCACTGAACCGACTCGTGACTGGTTTCCACTTTCCCTGATGGGATCATTTGCCGATTTTGCCGACATGGTTCACGGACCGGAAGCGGAATGGGGACAGGTTTCTTGCGGATGCCACCCGAATTGCGGTGTCGGAACTGCGATGATGATCAACAAGGAGACCAATGAAATGGCTCCCGTCCCGCAGTTTTTGAGCATCCCCGGCCTGGTTGAGGACATGAAGCACATCACCGATACCAGCAGGGGCAAATGGTTTTCCAACTTCATGATGGGATTGGCTCTCCTTAAGAATTACAATCCGTATGGAGCACCTGAAAGCCTGACTCTGGGGGCGATTCTCAAGAAGTTCGACAAATCCTTTGGTTTGACGGGCAAGAACTACGGCAAGGTTGATGGCTCGCGAACGATGGAAGACATCGAGAAGCGCCGTTCCGATCCGTGGAACTTCCTCTTTATCGCCGGCATGTGGTTCCAGGATCTCTTCAACTACGACTTCAGACGCACCGAGATGTGCATCATTCCCTACGGAACGCAGGAAGGCGAAATTTCATTCTGCGCCTACAATACGGGAATCGGTTGGAGAAATATCATCGAGCACATGCACCAAAACGCCACGGTTGCGCAATGGTACAAGGAACACGGTCGCCATGAAGTGTTCGCGCGAGACAAAAATGTCGAACTCGGAAATGCCGGTCACAGCCTTGTTTTGAACGAAGTGGATCTTACCCGTCCGCACAAGCCGGAGATGGAGGGTCCCAAGACCGCGGCTGAAGAGCTTCAGGAAATGAGGAAGCTTTACAACAAGATGGTTCTCGAGCAGAACAACATCAAGGGCGAGAATCTCGTCCAAATCGGTGGTTTGAAGAAAGACAAGTAATAATCGTCGCTCAATCTTCTCTTTTAGGCCGTCCTTCGGGGCGGCCTTTTTTTGTTTGCCCATTTCCCGAAGTCGAATATAATCTCCCTACAACAAACGCGAGCATCCACGAACCTCTCCTTAAACCGGGTTCGACAACGATTTAACCTCTTTCTTTTCCGATTGCTTGTTGCTATGAAAAATCTTGCGCTCCCTTGCCGCCCGTTGCTGTTTGCGGCAATTCTCATCTTCTCGATTACCGCTTCCGCCCAAACCGAATTGATTGAGGACCTGCTTTCGCTTCCCGCTCCAACGGCACCCATCAGCTATTCCGGCATATCGCCCGACGACCCCGAATTTTACAGCTACAAAAACATCCCCGCAGATGACGCTCCGATAGAGATCCTGTTGCTTTACTGGGCAAGATGGAACGATGCCGACCCCTTCTCAACTTTTGCGCTGACACCAAGTGACACTACAGTTGCGCGACTGCTTGAGGCGTGCGAAAAACGACCAATGCTGACCCGGCAATTTACAAGGATATTTCATCGCTTCCCTGGGACAAGGGAACGCGCAAGACAAATTCTGAAATCTACTGGTAATGACATTGATGTCAGTGGAGAAGACTTCAATCAAAAGCTAGCTGATGCTGCAGACAAAGCCGGCGAAGCAGCAAAGGCCGCTGCAGACGCCGTACGTGCATCAATTGGAGTCGATGAAGATGAATCCGAAAATGGCATAAGAGTTTCAAATTCGCCTTCACGGTCAAAGGATCGAAATTCAATCGAAGCATTAATTGCCGACGCCGGATCGATAAAGGACACAGATGAGTATCTGACAAACCACCGTCCGCTTCTTGATCTCTCCCTCCTATCTCCCAAAGATGCCAAAAGGATAGCCCAAAGATATGCGGAAGATGATACAAATCCGATTACCCGTACACTCGGAAGATGGATTCTCTACAAATTGGCCTACGATGCGAATGATGATTCCGAAGCCGAAACCTATCGCGCGCTGCTGATCGAGACGATTGAAGACAAGTCTGAAAAACCCGGTAACAGGGATCTTGCGATGGACGCGATAGTTAATGTGGGTGATTTTACGGGAAGGGACGATTGGTATTTTTCACTTTTCGAAGATGAAACTCTGTTTGAGCTGGAAGTTAATGGCGGTGAAAACACTGGCATGATGACAATGATTATGTTTTCGCCACCAGACAAATACATTGATCGATTGGTTGAGCTTGTTGGCAGTAAAAATCGCGCAGTAAGAAACATGGCGGCCAAAAACCTTGGGGTATTGTTGGGAAAAGAAGATCCCAGAGTGGTTGCGGCCTTGCTCCCCTGGCTTTCAAACGCTAATTGGGCAAAGGAGTCGAGAAACGAAAGAAGTGGAATTGTTCGAGCATTGGAGAGTGTCAGGAATCCCGCGAGCGTTGAAGGGCTGCTTTCGGTTCTCAGCGATTCGATTTCGGTGTTGAACGAATTGAGATCCGCCAGCCCGGAAACCGATTCTGAAACATCTAACTCAAACACTTATTACGATTTCGAAACCTCGAATCGCAAGAAAGACACTATCGACCTTGGGATTGTCATAAGCGCTTTGGGCAACCAAAGAGATATGCGTGCCGGTCCCGCGCTAAAGATGGCCCTGCCCTACACCAATGGATTTGGAACTGCAATGCTGGTGGACGCGATCTACCTCTGTCATGGATACACGGTGGAAGAGCAGGTCGAAGCAGTTTTTAAGACAAAGCAATCAGAAAATGACAAGTATGGCTTTTTGTTCCAAGGGCCTGTCGGACGGCGCGTTTCAAGGATGCGTAATTTTAATTTTTCCAGCGGAGTAGAAGAACAATTTTTGGACCCGGACTCAGATGAAACCCAAGAATTCGGTACTGTTAGGCCCGGAGTTCGAAAAGTGTACGGAGCCTATGTTGATAGGGGCGGAGATTACAAACCTGTTGAGAAAGAGCTTTCCCAATATTTGTCGCTTGCAATAGCTAGAGATGAACATCCTTCCTCCGATTTTCTGGCTGCGATGATTTCGCGCGTGCAGGAAATCAAAGAGACCAAACCGATGCTGTTCAAAGATCTGAGGCGAACGATACTGGGATGGAAGGGCAATGCGGTATTGATGTTGTATTTGTCCGAGCTTTCAAATTCGGAGGTCGATCTTGAAGCCGTAGTAAGATTGTTGGCAGAACGAAAAACGATTGTGGAAGTGTTTTCAAGCGAGGTACTGGCTCTGGAAAAATCAAAGTCTGAGATGGCAATCGGGCTGCTGCCATGCTTTTTTGAGGACGAAGTAAGAGCGGCAGCAATCCTCGCATCGGGAACGGATTATCAAAAGGCCGCTCTTTTGGGATGTGCCCGGTTGATCCGATTCGAACTCCCCTACACACTTTCGGAGAAGGCGCTCGCCAGCCCCAATAACATGCTCAAGATTGCGGCTGCCAAATATCTCGAATCCCTTGAAACCGATAGAGCCCGCATTTCAATTTGGCGTGCGTTCCCGAACGAAGTCGCCATCGTCGGTGCACGGAAGTTTTTTCCTGGCACCAAGGATTTAGCCGATAACAGTGTACTCGTAGAGCTTTTTAAGAGTGCCGGGCTTGTTGTTCCGTCTCCAAGCGAAGACGCATTGGAGCGGGATTATTCCTCAATCTCATCCCGTGAATTTGAAATCTTAAGAGATTTGAAAACTGACCCTGATATCGATGCTATCTATTCCTTTGGTAATTTTGAAATAGTAAGGCGCGGCGCAAAGGCCGTGCTTCATTGGTGGAATGATCCAGCCCGTTTTTATGAACGCGAACTTACAAATAGCGAATTCGATGATTTCAGATCGATTTTAGAACAGAACGAGTTTTCCACATTGAAATCCAAGTACTCTCGCTGTGATGAATGCTACGCCTACGAATTGGTTCTTGTGAATAGAGATGGAGGGCGAAGGATCTTTCTCGAGAAACCCAGCGAGTACGGAGACGAGGACAACATGTCACCAACCTCGGATTTTGCAATATCATTACTGAAATATTTTGAGGAACTTTCCCAAAAATCCGGAGAATTGAAATATCGGGCATCGCGCAACTTGGCGGGACTCGAAACCGTGTTTCACGACGAGAACTTTTTTGCTTCCGCGCTCCTTCAGCGAAATTCGGAAACGATAGTCGTCGTTCGGAATGAATCAAAATTACCTCTGATGATGCGCGAGATGATATCGACTGTAAAGGCTTCCGACCGCAATTGGAGCGAAGATCTAAGTATTGCCAAAGACGCTGCCGGGGTAATTGACCAAATCAGGTTGAGCGGATTGGTGTTCCGGACCATTTCGGCTGTTGGGCCGGGAGAAGAAATAAAACAGGTGCCAAAAGTGGATTCACGGACTTTCTTCCGAGACCTCCGAGTCGATTTTGAGCGTGAATCTAAAAGTTCTTTAGATGGATCTGTAGAAGTCCGATCCAATTATGGGTACGGGTTACTGATTGGGAGAGACGGAGAATTTGTTGAGATTGAATCGGAACGATTTGGAGAGTTTGAAATCAGCAACGATGGCGCCTATTTGTTAACAACAGTTGAAAACAAAAATGAAAAAGGAATCAGGATATTGAATCTGAAAACACTTAAGTTCAGAACAGTCGGCGGGCCGACCGGCCTCCAACTTACTCCAAAAATTTATATTCAAAACCTCGGTGCTTTTGTTGCGTGCGAACGCGAGAAAAGCCTGGATAGAATTTCTTGTGGAAGCGCTTCAAGGCATTTTCTAGTCGATCCGGTAAAAGGGACAGTCACTGCGGTTGATGGGGGCATTGATGCGCTCTTGACGAATGGTGCTAGAAACCTTCAATCCGCCGGGGGCTCCGATGTATGGCTCGCGATCCGGAAGATGGATGGCACCGCGATCGGGAAATTCTCATTGCGTACGTATAAATTCACCGAAACCAACTTTGCACCGAATCTTAGATTCACTACCGGCCAACTAAAAGTATTCGAAAAAGAAGGCGTCGTATTGGTTGTTTACAACGGTGACATTTTGAGATTTCCATTGTATAAGCCAAAAGAAGATGCAACACCAGCTAAACCGGCAACGGCGGCGACAATCTTAAATTAGTTCTGGGATTCGGAGGCTTCGTTCTGATTGGGAATCTATTCATCCTTTTCAACATCTATGTTGCGTAATTTGCGCCTTGGGTTCTGAACGCGCGAAATTGATTGCACAATTCCGTTCAAGTCAGAGCCGGAGTGTACCGGAGCTGCTGAAGAGCTGCAGGAAATGAGGAAACTTTACAACAAGATGGTTCTCGAGCAGAACAACATCAAGGGCGAGAATCTCGTCCAAATCGGTGGTTTGAAGAAAGACAAGTAATAATCGTCGCTCAATCTTCTCTTTTAGGCCGTCCTTCGGGGCGGCCTTTTTTTTGTTTGCCCATTTCCCGAAGTCGAATATAATCTCCCTACAACAAACGCGAGCATCCACGAACCTCTCCTTAAACCGGGTTCGACAACGATTTAACCTCTTTCTTTTCCGATTGCTTGTTGCTATGAAAAATCTTGCACTCCCTTGCCGCCCGTTGCTGTTTGCGGCAATTCTCATCTTCTCGATTACCGCTTCCGCCCAAACCGAATTGATTGAGGACCTGCTTTCGCTTCCCGCTCCAACGGCACCCATCAGCTATTCCGGCATATCGCCCGACGACCCCGAATTTTACAGCTACAAAAACATCCCCGCAGATGACGCTCCGATAGAGATCCTGTTGCTCTATTGGGCCAGATGGAATGCGGTGGATCCTTTTTATGCGTTTGTTCCCGCAGCAAGCGAAATGACGATAGCGCGCCTGCTCGAGGAGTGCAGAAAGAGGCCGAGTCTGGCTTCACGGCTGCAGAGGATTCTCAAGCAATCTCCCGGTTCAATCGAGGCGGTCGATCAAATCATCAAGTCTGCGGATTCTGATTATGAATCAGATGAATACGTGGATGGTGTCGATCGTTACACCGAAAAGGTTGGGGACGCGATAAAAGATGGCGACGCTACCTGGGATTCAGTGGCTTTGGATGCGGCGGTTGATGTCGATTCTACGGAAACCGACGAAGATAACTCAATCGCTTCGTTGATATGGAGAGCAAGCAAGATAAAGGATACCGATGAGTATCTTACAAATCATCGGCCTTTGCTTGATCTTGCGGTCGTGTCTCCAAAGGCCGCGAAGACGATCGCGGAAAAATATGCGGAAGATGACACCAACCCGATTACGCGAACGCTGGGCAGATGGATTCTTTACAAGCTTGCATATGACGCGAATGACGATTCCGAGGCGGAATCATATCGCGCGCTCCTTATTGAAACGATCGAGAATAAATCGGAGAAACCGGGTAACCGGGATCTAGCGATGGATGCGATCGTAAAGGTCGGAGATTACCCCGGAAGGGAAGACTGGTATTTCGGTCTCTTTGAAGACGAGACTCTCTTTAGGGTTTTGGTTAACGGACAGGAATATACGGGCTTGACAACCATGATCAACCATTCACCACCCGACAAATACATTGATCAGTTGGTTGAGCTTTCGAAATCCAAGAATCAGGCTTTGAGGAACATCGCCGCAAAATGCCTCGGAACGCTGCTTGGCACGAGGGACCCAAGAGTGGTTGGCGCTTTGATCCCCTGGCTTGAAGATGAAAATTGGGCGGTGGAGAGCAGGCTCGAGCGAAGAAACCTGGTAAACGCTTTGGAAACCGTTCGTAACCCTGCGAGTGTTGAAGGCTTGCTAAAGATTTTTCGGAGTGAACTTGCCGCATTCATACGTCCGGAAACCAAACCAAACACAGCCTCGGGCACCAGCACATTTAACGTTTCGCAGTTGATTCGATCTCTGGGAAATCAAAGGGATATTAGGGCATCCTCGGATATAAGGGGGGCACTGCCCAATCTGGAGCGTTACTTATGGAGAGATGCTGTCAAAGCCCTTTACTTGTGCGGCGGATTCTCTGTGGAAGAACAAGCGGCGGCGATTATCGCGAACACTCGCCCCGAGGCCAATGCCCTCGACAATCAGGGCAAATTGGCTTCGTCCAAACGGTCGTTCAACGATTTCGATTCCAGTGCTTTCGACGATGACGAAGAGCCAACTGAGACTGTGCGCAGAACAATTTTGATTGCACCCACTGTCGGTCCCTCGCAAGCGCTTCCGGATGTCTTTGACCCAGAGCTGATGCCAGGTTTTCTCGTCCTTGCCATTGAATCAGTCGGGGAACCATCGGACGATCTGATTCGGTCTCTGATTGAACATGTCCGAGGCTTTCGGAAAACAAACCCGAATCTGGCGAGAGGCCTTCGAACTCGGATGGTGGGTTGGAACAGCAAGGCCGCTTTGTTGCTTTATGTGTCCGATCTTGCAAACTCGGAAGCTGACCTTGGCTCGGTTATCCGTCTGTTGGCGGACAGAAAAGATTTGACGACTTCATTTCCGGGTGATGTCGCATCGGTTGAAGCTTCGAATTCCGATCTTGCGCGGGGAGTACTTCCCTGTCTTTGGATGGATGGAACTAAAGCCGAATCGATTCTGAGTTCGACCAATGCAATGCAGAAATCCGCGCTTTTTGCTTGCGCACGTCTGACCCGTTTTGAGCTTGCGTATGAACTCGCGGAGAAATCCTTAACGTCGGAAAATCCGCTGGAAAAATACGCCGCCGCAAAATATCTGGAGACCGTTGAAACCGATGAGTCGCGCATTGCGATCTGGAAAGCCTTCCCGGATGAAATTGCGATAGTGGGCGCGAGACAAGACTTTATCGGCGAAATGAGTTATCCGGAGATATCTTTGCAAAGAGATCTGTATTCCAGCGTCGGAATAAGTCTTCCACAGTTTTATGGCGTCTACGATGATTTTGACGACGAAGCGCTTATCCGCGAAATTGATGTGCTTGGTGATTTCAAGAACGATTCCGCTCTTGATGCCGTTTACACATTTTCATCTTATGAGATAAGACGAAAAGGAAATACGGCTCAGTTTCGCTGGTGGGACGATCCAGCCCGGTTCTATGAACGCGACATAAGCGCCGAGGAGTTTGAGGGTTTCCGGGAAATCCTGGACAGATTCGAATTTTCAACGCTTGAGACGGTATATTCCGGTTGTTCCGATTGTTCCAAATACGAACTGCTCCTGGCGAATCGCGACGGTGGAAGAAGAATTTTTCTTGAAATACCTGATGATCGTGAAATCGCTTTCATACCGACCGCCGATTTTGCCAAATCGCTCAAAGGATATTTCGAGTCCCTAAAAGCCAAGCGTGGAAAACTGCGCTATCGAGCTGAAGGAAAGATGCTGGGGCTTGAGACGGTTTTCAATGATCCGGATTTGCGTGCCGAAGCTTTTGTAAAATCAGGTAATACAAAGATCGTCGGTCTTAAGAACAACAAGCTTGTTGTCGCTGCTCAAAAGGAAATGATCTCGAGCATTCCAGATAAAGACCGCGGCTGGGATGACAGTTTGGCAACAGCCGATGACCTTAACGGAAAAATCGACGAATTGAGGATGAGAACAATCGAACTTCGCGCGCTTTCATCCAATGGCCCGTCAGCGCCGATCGCAGCACCCTCCGCAATTGATTCCAAAGCGTTTTTCAACGATGTCCAGGAAAGTTACGAGAGAGCGCTAGAAAAACGTTCAGCGGATGGCGAGGTCTCGGCCGTAAACTCTTATCCTTCTTCGGTTTTCGTAATACGTTCCGGAAATCCACTTGAAATAAAAGGTCGTTTTGATGGTTTCGAACTTAGCGCGGATGGCAAGTACCTCGCAGCAGGAAGTATAAGTAGGAAGCCTTATGGTTTGAAAGTCGTAAATCTGGATTCTGGAGTCACCAAAGTGATCGGCTCCGATTCCGGTTTCGCGCTTGTACCGGCTTCCTATATTGAGAATCTGGGGGCATTTCTTGCATGTGCGGTTCCGGTCGATGACGAGGACTTTTATTCGTGCGATGCCGATTACACTTATTTTTTGATTGATCCTGTAAAAGGCAAAGCGACAAGACTTAAGGGTGACGTCGATATCTTGGACGAGGCCGGATCCGGTTGGTTCGAATCAGCAGGCGGCTCCGATATCTGGATCGCCATTCAGAAAGGGACTGGTACGGCGATTGGAAAATACTCATTGCGGGATTTCACGTTCAAGCAAACGAATTACGTACCGGGAATCATTTTTGACTCAAGCAATTTCAAGGTATTTGAAAGTGAAGGAGTCGGCCTTGCGATTTACAATGGCGACATACTCAAGTTTCCGCTTTACAAGCCAAAGGATGCAGCAAAGCCTGTCGAATCAGTCGTGGCGGCCCCAAACCAAGATTAGTTTCGTGGCGAACGTCACAAATTTCCGAACAGCATTTGTGTCGATTACGACGACCAACTCCGAATTACGATGCAGAGGGCCCTTCCTAGGCGATTATAAAACCTCAACAATCCCTCTGCCCGCTATTGCCCAAGTATTCTGACTCTAGCCTCACCGAGGATTCCATAAAGCCGCCTTGAACGAAATCTTCTTTCGCGGTTTGCGAGGTGAATCGTTACGATCCTACCGACATTCGCAGTTTGAAAATTGAAGAATCCCAATTGGTTGGTGCGAGCCGTTCGGGCATTTCCGTTCGCATCGCGGAAGCAAACGCTTGTATTTGGGATTCCGCTTCCGATTGCCGAGGTTACGCGACCGCGAAGTGTAAGTGGAGAGCCAGGCGTTGTTTCCTGCGGGCCCTGCTCGTAGATGTAAACCGCGCCTTCCCCATCATCAAAATTCGGGTCGCCAACAATCATCGTGCCCCCGGAAATCGCGGCGTCGCGTCCAAACGAGCTCATGTTCTTTGATGTTTCAGGCGCCCCGATGACTTGTTTTTCCTGCCAGTTTCCGTCCTGCAGCGAGTACATGGATATCGTTCCCGGTCTTTCCGGAAACGTTGTCAAAACCGCCGGTTTCGCGATCATCGCCGATGTTCCATCGACATCGACCGCGTATTTCCCAAATGAATCCAAAACTTGCGGCACGTTTGGCGTGACCCTCGTTTGCTCGATCCATGCGCTTGAGTCAAATCGCAAGAACCAGGCAGCGCCAGCAAAATCCGCGTCTTGCGAATAGTCCGGTCCGCTTCCCAAAAGCGTGTCTCCGCTCGCCGCAATATCCCAACCAAACTGCGGACTTCCATACTGATCGTTGACGGAAAGGATTGAGTGATTGCTCCAATCCTTACCGTTGTGCTCGTAAACATAGACCGCGCCGGCAAACGGGTCGTGGCCCGCAAACTGGAGTCCCACCGCCCCAACAAAGACCCTGCCCCGGTCGATATCAACCGAAGTGCCCATGCGATCTCCGGGCATTCCGGCGGGATCAGTGAATCGTGTTTCCTGATTCCAACCCGTTCCAGTGCGCCGGTAAAGATACGCCGCGCCCTGATTCTGCTGAAAATCCGAATTCTGCGGTCCGCCGACGACTATGAGATCGTCTTCGATCGCAAGGGAATAGCCAAACATCTCGATCCAACTAAAGGAATCGGGTACCAGCTTTGCCTCGTATTCCCAACCGCACCCCGCTCGCCGAAAAACATAGGCGGACCCGCGTCTGAAAACCGAAGCGAGGTCTCCTATCGCACCGACGACGATTGTGTCGCCGTCGATTGCAACGCTGCTTCCAAAGTTATCTTCCTGCGCCCCATCGGGCGCGCGCAATGTCGCCGTCGGAATCCATCGCCCGTTTATCCGTTCGAGCACGAACGCAGCACCCTGGCCGGGAAAGGTTCCATCTGTGTACTCGGCGCCAACAACGGCAGTATCGCCATCGATTGCGACTGCCGAACCGAGCCTTCCAACCCCCGGCAGGTTTGCTGCGTGAAACGTCGAACCCAAACTCCAATCATCGCAGCCAAAGCACGCTCCATACGCAATTCCCTGATCGTCGTTAGCACCGACAGCGCTCCCGGGAGAGCCGATTATCACGTAGCCTCCGGAAACTCCAACGGCATCACCGAACCTGTCTTCCAACGCGCCTTCGTCCGGACTGTACTTCGCTCTTTCTATCCAACTTCCCGCCTCGTTTACAAAAAGATACGCCGCTCCCTGATTCCGGTTTCCGTTTGTATCGGCCAGAGGGGACCCTGCGATCAACGCCCTCTGGGTTAGATGGACCGTTGTTCCAAATCCATCCAGAGACCCAACATCGGCCGGGACCATTTTGCTCGACTGGGTCCAGTTCATCCCGCTTCGATCAAAGATGTACACTGCTCCTTGAGCCTGGCTGGTACCATTTGTTTGATTTGAAGCACCGATCGCCAAACGATCTCCTTCGATCGAAACCGAGGTTCCGAAATGGGCGCCAACAACCGGATCAGTCGGCGAAAGCTTTTCCACCTCGATCAATCCATTGACCGTCAGTTCGTAAACATAAACCGCGCCTGACGAATTGACACCATTGGCATCGGCATCTTTCGATCCAACTACAATTGTATTTTCACTGATTCCAATCGAATGACCAAAAAAGTCCTCAGCGTGGCCGTCTGATGGTGTAACCCTGCCGGCTTGTTGCCACGTACCGCCGTTGTTTATCCAAAGATATGCCGCGCCGACGGAATGATCCCCGTTGATATCAACGCCAGAGCATCCGGTTACAATCCGATTTCGGTCGATTGCCAAACTGGTTCCGCAAAAATCGAGCGTCTGTCCATCGGAAGCGGTAAGTTTTGCCTCTTGCTCCCATGCATCCCCGTCTTTTGAAAAGACATAGATTGCGCCAAGGTTGCCGCTTCCGTGTATTGTCCCAACGGCGATTCGCATCCCGTCGGTAGCAACCGTATAGCCAAACCAGAGTGAGAACGAGACGTCATCGGCGGTAAACTTCCCGTCAAGGATCCAGCTATTTCCTCTTTTTCGATAAACGGTTACAGCCCCCCCGTCGATCGGTCCATTGAAATCGTCGAAGGGAGCACCGATTACAGCGAGATCTTCCGAAACGGCTATCGCGCTGCCGAATTTATCTCCGGGAGTACCGTTGGGATCGAATAGCGGCGTCGGATCGGGCACGTTGGTTGTGCCCAATTCGGGCATGTCCCGCATATCCCGAGGGCGATCGCGAAGTTGATCTGCCTTCGGGTCTTTGACGGATTTCCCAAGATCCTGTGCTGAGATTGACAGTGACGCCAACGGAATCAGGATTGCCGAAAGAAGCAACTGAAGTCCCCGGGTTCGAAAAAAAATGGCGGATGTTCGCAAAAAGCTCATAATTTTACGGATAAAATGAAAATGGCAAATGTCTGAATTTAGCTTTTGTTGCCGGGAAAGTACTCAAGAAGTACCTCAAATAGTTCTCAAAGATCGTGTTATTAGGTGCGGGGCGAACGTTTGACCTTAATTCACATGCTTCGTGTCATTTTCCAATGCCGTCTGCGCGACTTGCTCCGAAAGCACCGTTTGAGGTTTAATAGTGGTTTGCCCTGCTACGGCAAACCCGGGCAAGAAGGAGTGTGATACCGGTTGGCGTATATAGAACTCAACAGCAGTGAATCGATCGAGAACGCACTGCGTCGCTTTAAGCGAAAGGTGATGACGGAAGAAATCATCAAGGACTACAAAAAGCATCAGCATTTTGTTCCGCCCGGCCAAAAGGCCAAGTTGAAATCTGCCAATGCGCGCAAGCGCAACAACAAGCGCAGACGCATGCAGCGTGCTGGCGGTCCGAGATAGTGCGGGTTAGTTTTTTTTCGTGGCGGTTTCAAAATAGACCGATAGGATCGGGTTTTGAATTCGCCGCGTTTTACTTTTAAATGCCGCGAATATTGATCACAAACGATGACGGGTATCACGCTCCCGGCATCCATGCGTTGGAAGAAGCGCTTTCGCCTTTGGGCGAGGTTTATGTTGTCGCCCCGGAATCCGAAATGAGCGGTGCGTCGCATAGTCTGACGCTCGCCCGCCCGCTTAGAATTCGTCGCTTGGACGAGAGGCATTGGACCGTCGATGGCACGCCGACCGATTGTGTCACGCTGGCGCTCAATCAGATCCTAAGCGAGAACGAGCTTCCCGACCTTTGCGTTTCGGGGATTAATCCCGGCGCGAATCTGGGTGATGATGCCACATATTCGGGTACGGTCGCGGGCGCGCTCGAAGCGACAATCCTGGGAGTTCCCGGACTCGCATTCAGCCTGGTCGCTTTTCGAGACCACGATTTTACCGAATCGGCGAAGGTCGCCTTTGAGATGACCAAAAAGGCGCTTGAGGAAGGAATCCCAAACGGGACCTTGCTGAACATTAACGTTCCAAAGGGTGTGCCAAAGGGCGCTCGCGTGACCAAACAGGGATTTAAGGACGCTCGTCCGGTGATTACAGAGCATATCGATCCCCGCGGCAAACCCTATTATTGGATTGGCGAGGTTAGATCCGGATTCCATGCCGAAGGCGGTACGGATTTTGAGGCAATCGATGAAGGTTACGTTTCGATCACTCCGATGAGAAGCGATCTGACGAATCATGCAGCGGTTCGCGAGCTGAAGGGCTGGGAATCATAGTTCTCAAAAACGCAACGAGATTCATGAATGGTGGGACACAATCAATCGATGAATACACGACGGCACGAAAGGCCATGGTCGATCGATTGCGGGATCATTACCACATTGGGGATCCGCGGGTTTTGTCGGTATTGGCCGAGATCCCGAGACATTTGTTTGTGCCCGATGCTTTGAAATTCCAAGCCTACCGCGACAACGCATTGCCGATTGCATCCAATCAAACAATTTCGCAACCTTATATCGTTGCCAAGATGACGGAACTTCTTGAACTTACACCAAGTTCAAAAGTGCTTGAAATCGGCGCGGGTTCCGGTTACCAAACCCTGGTTCTCGCCAGACTTGCACGAAGCGTATACGCCATCGAGCGCATCGAAACTCTTGCCGCCGAAGCGAAGCGAAAAATGGAGCAGTTTGCCGTGCGAAACGTGGTTGTGCAGTGTGCCGACGGAACAAACGGTTGGAAAACGTATGCACCGTATGATGCGATACTTGTTGCCGCCGGAGGACCTTCGATTCCAATGCCTCTTCTTGAACAGCTCAAACCGGGAGGGCGACTTGTAATTCCGATAGGGGCGGAAGACAGAAAGCAAAATCTTTTCCGTTTTACGAGGGAGAACGGCGGATACCGTACGGAAGATCACGGTCCATGCTCGTTTGTTCCGTTGATTGGCGAACATGGTTGGGGACGATCGTAGTCGTATTGGGACGAAAATCGTTTTTCAAGCACCGGATTGATTGCAGGTTGAGTTGCCGGGAATACCTGCTTTTTGTTGAAACCAAAATTACTCGAACGCGATGGAATCTATTTTTGACCTGATTGGACAGGTACTTCAATTTCTCAAGCCGGATCGTCTGATCAACTACCTGCTGGATCTGCTGGGCATCTATGTCTATTTCGGTCTGTTTTTCATTATTTTTGCAGAGACGGGGCTTGCGGTTGGCTTCTTTCTCCCGGGGGACTCGCTTCTGGTCGTTACCGGCTTGATGGCCCGAACGCTTCCGGACAAGCTCAACATTTATTTGGTTTTGGCGGCGTTTTTTGCCGGATCGGTTATCGGCGACAATACCGGTTACTGGACTGGAAGATTTATGGGCGCGAGCCTTTTCAAACGCGAGGATTCCTTTGTATTCAAGCCTAGCCGAGTCGAAAAAGCAAAAGTGTTCTTTGAGAAGTACGGTGCCAAGACAATCGTGATGGCCCGTTTTGTTCCTATCGTCAGAACGTTTGCCCCGCTGGTTGTCGGCGCCTCTCTTATGGCGTACCGACAGTTTCTCTTTTATAGCGTCGTCGGTGGACTGCTCTGGATTTTTAGTATGGTTCTCGCCGGCTACTTCCTTGGCGGTGTTGTTGAAAATGCACTTGGAATCAAATTGCAGGACCACATTGAGAAGGTCGTGATTGTCGTTGTATTCCTATCGCTCCTGCCTCCGATCATCGAATTTCTCAAACATAAATTCGGGAAGCGGCAGGAAGTCGAGGAAGCGGGAAACGAGGTTTGACTTGAAGCCTCGCGGTGACTTAAACTCACCTATTGTTTGTCGGGGTGTGGCGCAGCCTGGTAGCGCGCACCGTTCGGGACGGTGAGGCCGGAGGTTCAAATCCTCTCACCCCGACCACAAAATTTCAGACCCTTGCGAGTCTCCTCCGCAAGGGTCCTTTTATTTTGCCAAGTTTGGCCCTGCACTAGCCGATTTGATAGGTCGCAACACTGGTCGGTGTTTCATAACACCTTACACGATGAACGGTTACCCTCTCGTCGTCGATTCTGGAATTCAAATACTCCAACACGTATCGCGCAAGATTTTCAGCCGAAGGATTCAATTCATCATCAAACGGCGGCAATTCGTTCAGGTTGCGATGGTCGAAATAACCGACCACTTCATCGGCCGCTCTTTTCAAATCGCCAAAATCAATCAATAGCCCGATGTTGTTCAACTCCTCTCCCCGCGCGAAAATCTCGAGCTTGTAATTGTGTCCGTGAAGGTTCTCGCACTTCCCCTTGTAACCCCGCAACTGGTGAGCCGAAGAGAAATCCCTTTCGATCATCACTTCAAAATATGAACTGCCATCCGACATGATGCTAACTCCAAATACTATCCGATTGCCTCAGGGTTTGTTCCTACGAACCGGCACTCGACCCTTCCGTTCTAATTCCTTCGCCGCCACCCGAAATCTCAAAAAATCTCGCGACTCTCGCAAACTCCGCCGTGATTGGGGCGGGAGGCAGCGATTTCAGGAAATTCGCCCCATACGCCTTCGTGCGCAAGCGCGTATCCATCAAGGCAATCACACCGGTATCGGTGGTGCTTCGAATCAATCTTCCAACCCCCTGCTTCAATGAAATGATCGCATTCGGAACGCTATAGTCAAAAAAGGAACGACCGCCCTGCGAATCGATAAGTTCGGATCGCGCCTTCACCAACGGATCGGAGGGGACTGCGAAAGGAAGTTTGTCGATTATGACGAGCCGCAATTTATCGCCACGCACATCGACTCCCTGCCAAAATGACGATGTGCCAAACAAGACCGCGTTCGGTGTCTTCAAAAAACTCTCCAAAAGCCCCGCTCTCGACATCGACCCCTGAAGAAAACAAGGATAACCAACCCGCGATGAAATCTGCTCAAACAAGCCGTTCATTCCGGAAAAGCTCGTGCTAAGTACGAATGCGTTCCCTTTGGATGAGCGGATCAATCTCTCGGCCTCGGACGCCACCGCCCTCAGGTACTCCGGCGATCTCGGATCAGGCATCGATCTTGGAACGTATATCAATGCCTGACTGGCATAATCAAAAGTTGAAGGCGCAATAAAGGTATCCGCTTCGGGGAGCCCGAGCCTTTCCTTGATAAAATTGAAATTTCCACCGGAAGAAAGCGTTGCCGACGTCAGTACCGCTGAGGCGACATTATCAAAAAGTTTCTCTTCCAAAATTCCCGAAACATCGATCGGAGCCGCTCGGACATAGGTTCCGCGCCCCCTTCGCTCAAACCAGTAAACAAAATTCGTTTCCGATTGCGAGCAAACAAATTCCAATTCAAAACGAATCTGTTGGATTCTTCGGACGATGTTGTCGAATTCAGCGTTTTCCTCGTCAAGCAGCGCAACGATTGATTCCAGACGTTTCAACGAATCCAATAGGTGAGTGAGATTTTCGCCCAAAGGGGTTTGAACCGGACCGTTGGAACCGCGCTTTTCAAACAACTCCCTGAACAACGGAAAGCGCCCGTCACTTCCGCGACCCGCCGTAAAGTTGGCCCAGAAAAACGATGAGAAGCTGGCGATTCGCTCGGCCGCCTTTTTGATCGTCCGCACCTTTACGGCATCCGCTACGAGCATTCGCGTCGCGTCCCTGACCAACTCATCAACTTGATAGGCCGAAACCTGAAATCCAAAATATTCCGAGGCGATATCCTCAATCAAATGCGCCTCATCAAAAACCACATAGTTGTAATCCGGCAATACCTTTCCATATTCGTTTCCACGAACGTTTAGGTCGGCGAAAAAGAGATGATGGTTTACGACAACAATATCGGCGTTCTCAGCGCGTTCCCGCATTCGGGTAATAAAACAGGCATCGAACTTCGGGCATTTTTGGCCCAAACAGGTCTCTGATCTGGCGTTTATACGGTTCCAAAACGGTAGGTTCTCCGGCAAATGCCTTAGTTCTGAACGGTCACCCGTTTCACTTTCGTATGACCATTGGCGGACCTCCTCGAATCTGTCCAAATCTTCGAGGCCTTCCAAAATCGGTTGATCGGCCGCTTTCTCGATCTTCTCGATACACGCATAGTTGGAGCGCCCCTTCATATAAGCCACCCGAAACCCTGACTCAAGTGCCTCTTGAAGAAGGGGAATGTCTTTCTCCATCAATTGTTCTTGGAGATTCTTGGTTCCGGTCGAAACCATTACCCGCTTTTGCGTGCTTTTGGCGTTCGCGACTGCGGGAATCAAATATGCAAGAGTTTTCCCGGTGCCTGTGCCCGCTTCAACGATCAAATGGCGGTCATTTTCAAACGCGGAAAGAACCCGGCTCGACATTTCTATCTGTCCCTGCCGGATTTCATAACCTGTTTGGACCGAGGACAAAAGCCCTCCTTCTCCGAAGATCGTTTGAAAGTCCCCGATTTTGAGGTTCTTCATAAAATTAGATTCCAACCCGACTCGGAAAACATTGACCTCATTGAGTTTTTCTGATAAATACTATGTTCTAATTTAATTAGCATTTTTCATAAGCCATTTGATTCCATTGCCGTCGGTTTCCGATTGTATATTTCATTGATTTTAACGACAATCCGACCGAAACAGTTTTCGTGTTTTCTTGTTCCTTTAAACCTTTGTTTTTAATCATTTTATCTCGTTCTTAGCTCATACATTTATTTCAGGCCTTTATAGACGTACTACATTAAGTAGTCCAAATTACCCTGTGTTAGCTTTGAGGAGGGCTTAACAAATGCAAAAACGTTCCACAGCTAGCGCTCGAAAGAGTGTGTTGCTGTCACTAGTGGTTTTGGGACTTGTAGCGGCCGTTGTCTATCTGCCGTTCTCCCTCAGAACCCAAGCGGTTGGTGGCGGAGACGCTAGAAACGGAGGAATCGTCCGTACTAGCAGCCACGATCCTAATCTCGAAAACTACGACATAAGAACCGAAAAAAGCGAGGAAATCGCTGATTTCATGATGAAGTCGCGCAATGATGCCGGCAAATCGGCCTCGGCCCTTGCTGACATTCGCGACGGCTTCGCACGCGGCGAAGATGATCTCCGCACTCGAGTCAGCACACTCAAGGTTGACTACAACCCGGAGTTGAGAAATCCAGAAGTCATCACCCCCGATGTTTACAAGGCAAACATCGAGAGATTGACGGCTCCTTCGAATGAAAAGCGTGTGGATATCCTCCGCAACTTCATCAAACAGAACAATTCGCTCGTAGGGCTTGATGACTCACAGGTCGATCAGCTCAAGGTTTTGGCGGATTATACCAACCCGAATGGCCGCATGTCGTTTGTTCATCTTGAGCAGCGCATCGGCGATGTTCCGGTTTTCAGAGGTGAGGTCAAGGCTGGTTTCACTCAAGATGGCAGGATAATCAGGGTAATCAACAATGTAGCACCGGGCGTAGATTATGAAAGCGCTTCGGTTGACTTCGGCGATCCGATGACCGCTGTTAGGCGTGCTGCCGAAAACATCAATTACAAGATCCAAAGACCCGACGTTACCAGAAACGACGCCGCTTCGACTGATCTTAAGGTTGTTTTCGGTGAAGGCGATTGGGCTACGACAGCTGAAAAGATGTACTTCCCGACTGAAGTCGGTGTGGTTCGTCCTGCTTGGCGTGTTTTGATTTGGCAACCGGTAACGGCTTACTACGTGATCGTAGACTCTGAAACCGGAACCGTTTTGTGGCGAAAGAATATCGGTGAAGATCAAACCGCTGCCGCCACCTACAACGTTTATGCCAACCCCAATGGTTACATCAACGTAGCCGAAAGCCCCTATCCCGGAACACCGGGTCCCACTGCACCAACAGGCGCATTCACTCCGGATACAGTTGCCCGCACCAACGTCACCCTTATTGGTAATGAGGGGCCGTTGAGCTTCAACAACAATGGTTGGATCACCGATGGCGGCAGCATTACCGATGGTAACGCGGTTCAGGCGGGTCTTGATATCGCTTCTCCGGATGGCGTTGACGCCGGCGGTGAATCGGTTGAAGTTACGCCGGGCGGAAGGGATTTCACCTTCACCTATGCTCCGTTCAATCCATCTGACAATACCGGTGACGATCCGACTGGAGCCGAGTATCGAAAGGGCGCGGTTACGCAGTTGTTCTATATCAACAACCGCTACCACGACGTTATGTATCAACTCGGTTTCACCGAGCAGGCATTCAACTTCCAGGCCGACAACTTTGGCCGTGGCGGAGCTGGTGCTGACAGGGTTTCTGCGGAAGCTCAAGATTCGTCTGGAACCAACAATGCAAACTTCCTGACACCGGCCGACGGTGGACGGGGCCGCATGCAGATGTTCCGTTGGACGATTACGACGCCGAATCTCGATGGAGATCTCGACGCCGATATCGTTATCCACGAGCATACGCATGGTCTTTCAAACAGGCTTCACGGAAACGCAAGCGGTTTGAGTTCGAACATGTCCCGCGGAATGGGCGAAGGCTGGAGCGACTTTTACGCTCACGCTCTTCTTTCGCAGGAGTCGGATCCGATCAACGGCACATACACGACCGGTGGTTGGGCGACAACCAATCTGATTTCGGGTCTCAACAGCTACTATTATGGTATCCGTCGTTTCCCGAAAGCGGTGATGGCATTTACCGGCGGCGCTCAAAATCGTCCGCACAACCCGATCACCTTTGCTGATATCGACCAAACGACGGTTGATTACTCCGACGGTGCTTTCCCGGCGCCGACGGCCGGTCACCTTTCGACGACGGCCGATCAGGTGCATACGATGGGTGAAGTTTGGAGTTCGGCTCTTTGGGAAGTCCGCGCGCGCATGATCAATCGTCTTGGTTTCCAAGCCGGTAATACGCGTGCCCTGCAAGTTGTCACCGATGGTATGAAACTTGCGCCGATTGGTCCGACTTATCTTCAAGAACGCGACGCGATTATCGCCGCCGCTTCCGCGCTTCCGGTTGCCTCGCTTGCATCCGCGGATGTCGCGGATGTTCGCGAAGGCTTCCGCATTCGCGGTATGGGCTTTAGCGCTGCTGTAATCACGGCCGGTACCGGTGGTGGAACCGCACGTGTTTCCGAAGCATTCGATTTCCCGAATGTACAGCACGTAGATCCGTTCTCGGTTTCGGATTCACCGGGCGACAATGATGGATTCCCCGAGCCGGGCGAAAACGTTCTGCTCAGCGTTCCGGTAACCAATACGACCGGCGCGACCATCACGAATGTTCAGGGTAATGTTAATGGTGGTACGAATGTCGCCTATGGTGATATCGCCGACGGCGCTACCGTAACCCGACTCATTCCGTACACGATTCCGGGCGGCGCGACTTGCGGTGCGGATCATACAGTCCAAATCAATGTTTCAAGCGATGCTGGGGCACAGACACCTGTTGACCGTTCGTTCCGTCTCGGAGCGCCGGTTGGCGGAGCACCTCAGACGTTTGAAAACACGACGCTCGTAAATCTTCCCAGTGGGCAACCCACTACCACATCCGGTCCGGCGGCCCCATATCCGTCAACGATTACGGCTTCCGGTCTCAGTGGCCAGAAGTTGATCAAGGTTGAAATCACGGATATGAACCACAGCTGGGTTGATGATATCGACATGCTTCTTGAAGGCCCGGGCGGACAGAAGTTTGTGATGATGTCTGACGTATTCGGTAATACCGATCCGGTTGCGACGACGTTTACCATTAGCGACGGTGGGGCCGATGGCCTGATGCCCGATGCTGGTCCGTTGGTGGCTGGTGACTATCAGCCCAGCAACGTTGGTGCCGGCGACGTATTTGATGCGCCTGCTCCTGGCACACCGCATGAAAATCCGGCTCCGGCTGGTTCCGCAACATTCGCTTCCGTATTCGGAACCGATGGCGCGACGATGAACGGTGACTGGAAACTCTACATCGATGATGATGCCGGTGGAGACGTCGGTACCATGGCCGGATGGAAGATCACATTTGAATCGGATGAATACTTATGTGATCTCGCTCCTGGCGGTGGCAACGGACGTGCCGACTTCGACGGCGACGGCAGAACCGACTTGTCGGTATTCCGTGGTTCGGAAGGCAACTGGTACATCAATGGTTCGACCGACGGCTTCTATGCCCTTAATTGGGGTATCGATTCCGACCAGCTCGCGCCTGGCGATTACGACGGTGACGGCAAAGCTGATACCGCGGTATTCCGTCCGAGCGCGACCGATGGCACACCCGACTGGTGGGTTCTCAACAGTAACGGATTCTTGGTATCCGGAGCTGAATGGGGTCTCCCGGGCGACACACCGGTTGTCGGTGATTATGATGGCGACGGCAAGGACGATATCGCGGTTTACCGCTCGTCCGACGGAACCTTCTACATCATCAATAGCGGTGGAGGCGGTGCATTGGTTGTTCCGTTCACCGGCGTTTCGGCGGTTCCTGCTGTCGGCGACTTCGATGGCGATGGCAAGGCCGATCCGACGACAGTCCTCGGCACGACCTGGACCTCCGCGCTTTCTGGCGGTGGAACCGAAGAAGTCACGCTTGTTGGCAGCGGTCAGCTGGTAGCCGGTGACTATGACGGCGATGGCCAAACCGATCAGGCGTCGTTTGATTCCTTTGGAACGTGGCACATCTGGATGTCCTCGACAAACAGCGAAGTCAACGTACCGTTTGGTACGAGCGGCGACGTTGCTGTTCCGGGCGACTATGATGGTGACGGCAAGGATGACAACGCGATCTATCGTGCGGGTCAATGGTGGATCAACGGCAGCACCTCTGGTGTTTCCGTAATGAGCTTCGGTCTCGGTACCGACAGCCCGATCCCGGCCAAGGCCAATCCATAAGCCAACCAACAACTTGATCGGGAGATGCTTTTCTCCCGATCAATCAAGACTGAGACCGAAGTGAAAGCTTCGGTCTCTTTTTTTGATTCCTGATTCCCGGATTGCCGATTCGATTTGTCAAAACGATAAAAATCAAACCCCATCACGGCTGCATGACATGAAACAACGACGCCAATTCCCAAAAAGTTTTGAACGACTGAAATCCAGTTTGGTATTATTGAAAGAGAGGCGTCTCCCCGGCGTGCTTGTTCTTCCTCTTAATTATCTCGTGGTCTATTCCGCTGGAATGGCGGCAGCCATTGGCTTCGATTTGAGTTCCCGTAAAAGAAACATTGGCGCGATTTTTAAACATGGACACTATCCGCAAAAAAACAGAATTCAATCCGAAACGGGAAAATGATTCTCCGCAGAGGCTTCCTGTTGATGATACCCAATTCCTTACTAACCGGGAGTTGAGTTGGCTTGAGTTCAACCGCAGGGTACTTGAGGAGGCCCTCGATCCTTCGGTTCCATTGCTCGAAAGGCTAAAGTTCCTCGCGATATTTTCCACGAATCTTGATGAGTTTTTTATGATTCGGGTTTCGGGGCTAAAAGAGCAAATCGCGGAAGGCATCTTCAAGCTCTCTCCCGACGGAATGACCGCCGAGGATCAGGTGCGCGAGATTCGAAGAGTGTTAAGGCCGATGCTGATGGAGCAGATGCTTTGTCTGAACGACGAGATTCTTCCCGCTCTTGAGCAAGAGGGGATATGCGTTACGGGCTACGGTTCCCTGAAACGGAAAGAGAAAGAGCTTTTGAACGATCACTTCCTCAGCGATGTTTTTCCGATTCTCACTCCTCAAGCGGTTGATGAAAGCCATCCATTCCCGTACATTTCAAACCTCAGTGTGAATCTCGGATTGATTGTTGAACCCGATCCGCGTATAGCGCATGGAAAGATATCGCATCTATTCAAATCAGCGCGCTTTGTCCGTGTGAAACTACCGCCCACAGTAAAGCGACTCGTTGGGTTCGAGTCCGATGGAGTCCAGAAATACGTGCCGCTTGGCGACTTGGTATCGGCGAATATCTCGCATCTTTTTCCAAACATGAACCCCGGACAACCCTATCCATTTAGGATCACGAGAGACGCGGATATTGAGATTCGTGAAGACGAAGCCGGAGATCTTCTACGGGTCATGGAGGCGGAACTACTGCATAAACGACGTTTTAGCTTCCCGGTTCGCCTCGAGGTCGATTCCAAGATGCCGGAAACTTTGGTAGATTTGATCGCGGGCTCCACAGGGCTTACCTCCGAAGATGTTTACCGAATTCAAGGACACCTCAACATTCCGGATCTGATGTCGCTCTACGATATAGATCGACCGGATTTGAAGGATCGGCCGATTTCCTATTCGATCCCGACATCGCTCAAATACTCCGAAAACATTTTCGAAGTACTGAAACGCGAGGACATTCTCGTACATCATCCGTACACTTCCTATAGCGTGATCACAGACTTCCTCGAAGCGGCCGCGACCGATGAGAATGTTCGCGCGATAAAGATCTGCCTTTATCGAACCGGAAAGGATTCGCCGATCGTTCGATCGTTGATGAAGGCAAGCCGAAACGGAAAACAGGTCGCCGCGCTTGTTGAGTTGAAGGCGAGATTTGACGAAGAAAACAACATCGAATGGGCCCGACAACTTGAAAATGAAGGGGTACACGTAATATACGGGATGTTGGGATTAAAGACGCACTCAAAAGTTCTACTCGTTTTGCGCAAAGAGGAGGATGTGCTTAGACGATATGTCCACATCGCTACCGGCAATTACAACCCTACGACTTCCAAGATTTACACGGATCTGGGTCTGCTTACAGCAGACGACGAGATCGGTGCGGATGCCTCGGATCTTTTTAATTTCCTGACTGGATATTCCTACAAAAAGGAATTCCGGAGATTGCTCGTTGCCCCGTTTGATCTGCGCGAGGAGATGATCGAACTTATCGATCGCGAAACGAAGAACAAAATCGAAGGAAAGAAGGCGCGCATAATCGTAAAGGTAAATAGCATCACCGACGAGAAGATCGTGCGGGCGCTCTATAGGGCGTCTCAGGCAGGAGTCAAGATCGATCTGATTGTTCGCGGAATTTGTGTTTTGCGACCCGGAATTCCAGGGCTTTCGGAGAATATAAGGGTTGTGTCGATTGTTGGGCGGTTTCTCGAACACAGCAGGGTTTTCTATTTTTCAAATGGCGGCAATCCAGAACTTTATATAGGCTCGGCGGATTGGATGCATCGAAATCTTGACCGGCGAGTCGAGGCCGTTGTGCCGATAAGAGATGCAAGATTGGTCAAGTATATAAAAGAGAGGGTGTTGCGGGCGTATCTGCAAGATACCGCCAATTCACAAGTTCTCGACAGTGATGGCGCCTATCATCAGCTCGCGCCAGATCCAGGCGATCCGGCTTTCGATTCACAGACATATTTTGTTGGGCATGACATTTAGTGATTGAAAGAATGCCGTAAATCGTTTTGGATTTGTGTTGCGATTCGGGCGAGTTAACTCAACCAACTCCGCGACAAAAGAGTCTAAACCTAAAATTCTATGTTTCGGGCGCGTCTTTTGATAGGGTAGAAGCGTTCGAATTTTTGTGTTGTTCACTTTGTGAGTTGGAGATTTTATGTCGAGAAAAGGATTTGCCCGATTGGGGAGTTTGGCCGTTCTTGTTGTGTTTTTCGGAATCGGGATTCTGTTTTTCAACTTGCCTGGAGTCTCGGGTTCGAAGGTAATGGCATTCTCGTCGGGTCCGCCGCTTTCGGTTACAAATGCTCCGGGCGAGGGGAATTGTACCGCTTGTCATTCTGATTTTCCTATAAATTCGGGCGGCGGCGGGGTCGCGTTTTCGAATGTTCCGGAGACATACACACCCGGACAGTCCTATGAGATTTCCGTCACAACAACCCAGTCGAATACGATCGCCTTTGGCTTTCAGATGACGGCGCTTGGTCCGGATGGCTCGGTGGCGGGTTCGTTTACCCTTCCAAAGCAGACGCCCAACCAATTGCAGATCGCCATCGGTCAAATCGAAGGACATCCGCGCGATTATGTGATGCATACCGAATTTGGACTATCGGGAAGCGGATCGCGCACTTGGACCTTCACATGGAACGCGCCTTCGACGGATATCGGCGATGTGAACTTCTATGTCGCCTCAAATGCGGCCGATGGAGATGGTTCCTCATCCGGTGACTTTATTTATACCGGAACCGACATTGCCCTTTCCCCCTCTTCGGTGGCAAATTCCGCAAAATACGACTTCGACGGCGATAGCAAGGCCGATGTCGCGATCTTCCGTCCCGGCCCGGGCGAATGGTGGCTTCTGCGTTCTTCCGACGGCGGCAACAATGCCTACCAGTTTGGTTCCTCGACCGACACCGTTGTGACCGGTGACTACACCGGCGACGGCAAATACGACTTCGCATTCTGGCGTCCATCGACCGGCGAATGGTTCGTGCTCCGTTCGGAAGACTCGACATTTTCGGCTTCCCGTTTGGAACCACCGGCGACATTCCCGCGCCGGGCGATTTTGACGGCGATGGAAAGACAGATGCCGCGGTTTACAGGCCTTCGGCGGGAGTTTGGTTTATCCTGCGATCTTCGAACGGGCAGGTCGATGTGGTTCCCTTTGGCTCGGCGGGCGACAAGCCGCTTGTCGGGGACTATGACCACGATGGAAAGGACGACGTCGCGATCCACCGTCCGGCGGACAACCAGTTCTGGATCAACCGTTCGACGGCGGGTGTTCTCGTCTATCAGTTTGGAGCGGCGGGAGACAAGCCGTTTGCGGCCGACTTTACCGGAGACGGAACGGCGGACGCGGGATTCTGGCGCCATCGACCGGTGAGTGGTTTGTGATCAGAAGCGAGAACCAAACGTTCTTCGCCTTCCCGTTTGGAGCCAATGGCGACATACCGGCACCGGCTGATTACGACGGCGACGGAACGACGGACGCGACGGTATTCAGGCCATCGACGAATACATGGTTCTCGAATCAGACGACAAATGGAGTAGTGATCACGCCATTCGGAGCCGCAGGGGACCAGCCTGTGGCAGGGCTTTGATTGGGGACTGGAGCGAAGCGCGACGCGACTGATCGGGTCGGGGGCGTTAGCCCCCTCCCACACCACCGCACGTACGGTTTTCCGTATACGGCGGTTGAGCTCAGCGACCTAATGTGTCGCGAAGTCCTGCGGAACGAGAAAGCCGTAGCGTTTCAGCGTTTGGTTGTTCAGGGCGGCGTGCATGACCGGATGGCATGCCATCGGCCATGTGCTTGCCGTTAGGTGGCAGTTTCAGGCTCGCGATTTGCTGACGCCAAGCGCCAGCAGGTTTCTGTATCGGCCTTTGGTCGAGTTCCAGCGTTTCCAGAAGCATTTTCTGATGTGCCGTCTGATCCATCGTCCGATGTCGACTCGCCAGTATGGCTCGTCGGCTAGGGAGAAGTAGTTGGACCATCCGCGAATAAACCGCAACCATTGGTCGCGAAGCTCCTTCGTTGTCAGGCCTGCGAGTCCGCTGAAAAGCTTGCGTACCCTGTCCTTTAATTTCCGGATTGATTTGGGGGCGGGTCGGAGTTTGCCCTGTTCCGTCGGCTGGTAGCCGAGGAACTGGCGTTCCCATGGTCGCCCCGTGTCGCTTTTATCGCGGTTGACGGGGATTTTCAGGCGTGTTTCTATCCACGCGGAGATCGACGCGAACACGCGTTCGGCCGCCTTGCGGCTCGATACGTATATGTTCACGTCATCGGCGTATCGGCAGAACGACAGGCGCCTGCTCTCCAGTTCCTTGTCCAGCATGTCGAGATATATATTGGCCAGCAGGGGCGACAACGGCCCGCCCTGCGGAACGCCTTTCGGCGTCGCATGTTTCCTTCCGTCCTCCAGATATCCGGCGCGCAGATAGGCTCCGGTGAGATTGAGCATCCGCTTGTCCCGTACCGTTCGTGCAACCTCGCGCATCAGGATGTCATGGTTCACCTCGTCGAAGAATGACTTCAGATCGATGTCCACCACCCAGTCCTTTCCTTCGCTGACATGCTTCCGGGCCGCTCTGACCGCATCGTGCGCGCTTCGCCCGGGCCGGAACCCGTAGCTGTGCTCGCTGAATTGCGGGTCGAACAGCGGTTGCATGACTTGAAGCATCGCCTGTTGCAGTACCCTGTCCAGCACCGCGGGGATTCCGAGCGGGCGGGTTTCCCCGTTGCCTTTCGGAATGTATTCCCTCCGCGCCGGTGCCGGATTGTATTTTCCCGAGGCCACTTTTGCCCTCACGTTGTTCCAGTGGGGGCCAATGTGCTTCGGAAAGTCCTCAACGCTGATGTGGTCGATTCCGGGAGCGCCCTTGTTCGCTTTTACGCGCTTCCAGGCTTCCCGCATGTTCTCCCTCTCCAGCATTTGTTCCATCAGTTCCTCATTCATGGCTTTCCTTCATGGCCTTTCGTGGACGACTTTTGGCCGGGCATCCGCATGTCTGTTTCCGTGCCGGGAATCCATCCCGTCGGAAAGCGTGCGCCGCGGGCTTCCACCGCCTTTGTTCTGCTCCGTTTTTCCGGTTGTCCAGATTGGTCGTTAGTCATGTTTCGTAGCTCTTCGGCCCTTCGCTCCCTTCCCCTTTCAGGGACTCTCCACGCTACTACGGCCTCTGCTGACTTCTCCCGGTCTCCTCGACCCTCGGGAGATCTCCCCGGGTAAGGCGTGCAATCTTTCGGCCCGTGCCGTCCGGCTCTACCTGGTATGGCTTTCGGTGGTTTTTGGATTTCGCGGCCGCTCGCACGCTCATCGCCCATACCCGGCCTCTCTGCCGATTCGTTTTCCTACGGTCGTGCCTTTGCTCCCCGCTTCCTTCAGGCTGGCCTCGCGGCTTCCCCCTTGCGGTTCGCTACGGTTGTTTCCACTAACCCCGACTGTTTCGTTTCAAACAGCTAGATTGCACCCATGCCGGGCACACGAGCGCAGACGTCCCGCCTGCCACGGGCGCGGCAGCGCGAGTGAACTGCTGGGAGGTGCGATGACTGGTTGAAATGGCTTTGTTTACCTAACGGCCCGGGATGCTAGACGGGTGGCAGCGCGAGTGAACTGTTGGGATGTACGATGACTGGTTGAAAGGGCTTTGTTTACCTAACGGCCCGGTATGCTAAGCGGGTGGCAGGCGGGACGCCTGCGCTCCAGTCACGCTGCGCTCTAGTCACGCTGCGCTTCAGTCAGGCGGGACACCTGCAGGCCGATCACTTGGCCGGAACTCTAAAGTGCAAACCTTCAGCGCGAATCCACACCCACTCGTTTCATTAGCGCGATAAAGCGCGGTTCGCGTCTTACGGGGTCAAAAACCGGGTCGGCATTTACAACCAGCAACTCATCGGTCTTCAATTCAAAGCCAGACTCCAACTCATCCAGAGCCTTTTCCGTCTCGCCCGCCATAACATAGAACCCGGCAAGCGCAGTCGGGCTGGGACGCCGTTTCCTGTCTTTCAATCTTTGCTCGACCTTTGCCAGCCAATAGGCCTTGTAGTCCCCTGCCATCAAAGGCGCGGCAAGCGGGTGCCTCTTCTTTTCGGCATCGGTTAGATCCTTGTATTCGGAAAGTAAGCTACCATACCGCTCGGTCACAATATCGATCCAGTAAAGATCTTTCTTCGCAATGTTGGAATCGGGCCGCGTCGCGCGAAATAGATTGCATTGCCGGCGAGCCTCGTCATACTTTTTGTCGTAATAGTAGTGGTTGCACATTCTTCGACGGAGCATAGGCGAGAAAGGGCTTGCTTGCTCCGCTTCCTTCAAAAGCTTCTCGGCTTTTGAGAAGTCCCTCATCTGATCCAGATAGCGAGAAAATTCAAGCTTTAAGTGAGCGTTTGAAGGATCAATAACCAATGCCTTCTCAAACTTCTCCCGAGCTTCGCTAAAGCGCCAGTCCTTTGTGGCCTTGATACCGAGCGTCACGAGTGCGTCAACATTCCTTGGATTCAAACGAAGCGTCCCCTCAGCTGCTTTTTTCGCCTCTTCTTCTCGAGGTTCGCTGCTATCGATCAAGAAATACGAAATAGCCAGCTTTCCGCGAGGTTCATCCCAATCGGGTTCCAAAGCAACTACCCGCGCAAATTTTGCGGAAAGCTCTTCCCTCCCGCCATAGTCCTGTCCTCGCAGAAACCCCAAACCCTCCAGATAGATTCTTTTGGCTTCGCTGCTGATATTTTTGTTAGATATCTCCAACAAATCCCTTTTGCCGTCAAGACCGCTTTCGATTTCACGTCCGATCCGAAAGGCGACGGCCTCTTCAACCGGGATGTCATAACCGCCCGAATCAAACGAAATCGTTTGCGGATTTACAGCGCCCCTGTGTTCATAAATGGCGATATTGATACCTTTTTGAAGATCGGATTCAACACTGCTCACTATGACAAGTCCATCGAGCCCCCTTGCAGCCATCTCTGCGGTTGGATTCAAATCACTCAACCCCGAAAGATCATCGATCGGCACCACTCTCATTCCCTGTAATCGATCCAAATTGAAAGCAATCGCCGTATTAAATCTGGCAATCTGCTCCAATCTTCGCTTGGGCTCGTTGATCAGGGACAGATCCACCACCAGACCCAATGTCTGACCGTCACTTTGGGTTCGAACGCTGGACGTGGCAAGAAAATAATATGCAGCTCCGATAATCCCCGATATCAGCAGTACAACCCCCGAATAGACAACAATTCGGCTGGTCCAGCGCCGCTCGGCGGCAATCGGATCCGCCACGCTTTGTCCTGAGGGTTCATCCCCCAAGTCGATCGTGGCGGCGAATCTATAGCCTCGTTTTGGAACGGTCTCGACAATATCGGGGCCGAGTTCTTTGCGAATCGTATGGATCGAATATCTGAGGTTGGTTTCCTCGACGTGGGTTTCCGGCCAAACTGCGTCAAGGAGTTCGTCGTAAGGAATAACATCATCCGGTCGGGCGGCCAGATAACAAAGGACCTCAAAGACTTTTGGCGGCAAATGCACGTCTTTTCCGCCCTTGGAGACACGCAATTTCGCGCAGTCCAGCACGCAGTCTCCAAATCTTAGAATGCCCTTCACCATTAGCCGATTTTAGCAAAATTAACAAAAACCTCACAAAAAAATAACGGGTTCCAAAAGACTTGAACGTGCATTGTGCGCAAGACTACACGGAATCGCAAAGCTAATACCGACACCGAACGCACGAAACACTTCCTTGATATTTTGAGGTATGCGAATATGAGCCAAGCCACCGACTTCTATGTCTGTCCGGAGTCCCACGCGGGAAGGATCGGAAAAGGCGAGACCATTGTTATAGGAAATCAAGATCCTCCACAAACCCTGGTTCTTCGAATTCTCGGCAAGTTGGGAAGCGAAGGACTCATCGGAAGTCTCACGATCAACTGCAACGCGTCGCCGGGACATCTCCTGATCGGACATGGCGGCTTTACGATCGCAAATCTCTTTTGGTTTAGAAATCTCCAGAATCGGTTCTCAATCTTGCCAACGCCTTCGGGATCTGTTCAATTGCAGCAACCTTCAATCTATTTGACACCAATAGAGGTTGCGCAAGGAGCTTCGGGCACGGATTTTATGCGCCGGCTCGTTCAATTTGCGGATGTTCCAGCTCGAGCCGGATCCAGATTGCGGGGCGACATGGCTGTAATCGTTCGTCCCGGCGGTTCGACGCATCATCAGTCGTTGGTCGGCGGCGATCCCACTTGGAGTATCGAGGAAGAGGAATCCCGGCGTTTTTAGGACTTGGTACGGCATTCGCTTTTTGCTGCCCGGCGGCGCTCGTCTCTAGAGTCCAGACAGGGAATAGCGGCGTCAAGACGTTCAAAGCGAGCACACACAATCGTCAGGTCACGAGAGTATACCGCTGACAACTCGCCGAAACCAATAGCCAATGTTCGGTTTCAGAATGTTTCCAGCGAACGAGCCGATGGAACTTGAAATTTCTACTGTATTAAGGAGCGATGAAAAATTTATGAAGCGAAATGTTGCAACAGTTCTTTTCTCACTGGTTTTGACCCTTTTGTTGGTTTCTGGATCAATCGCACAATCAACGAGTTTCACATACCAAGGAAATCTAATGGATGGCACCGCCCCAGCAAATGGAAACTATGACTTCGAATTCAGACTGTTTCCCGCCCTGACCGGGGATACACAAATCGGTACGACAAATGTCTTGAGCAACGTTATGGTTGATAATGGTCTATTCAGCGTTTTGCTTGATTTTGGAAACCAATTCCCCGGTGGAACGCGATTTCTTGAAATAAGGGTACGCCAAACAGGACAAAGCGGATTTACGATTCTGGCTCCGCGACAATCACTGGCAAGCATACCTTATTCGGTTAAGAGTCTTGTAGCAGCATCAGCCGAAACCGCCAATTCTTCCGATGATTCTCTGTCACTTGGGGGCATCGCGGCCAATCAGTATGTTTTAACTGGTGATCCAAGGCTTTCTGACTCCAGGGATCCGACACCAAATAGTCCGAACTACATACGCAACTCGACCAATCAGCAAAGCGGTTCCAACTTCAACATCAGCGGAACTGGAGAAGCAAACAGCTTTTTGGCAATTGAAATCGACTCAACGCTATACAGGCTCTCAGGTTTGAGGGTCATGCACGCACCTTTCACCCAGAACATGTTTGTTGGTATTGGTGTCGGCAGCACAACGTCCCCGGGACACAACAACGCATTCTTCGGACAGTTCATCGGCGGTTCAAATACGACCGGAAACAACAATGCCTATTTCGGCATCCTCGCAGGCAATGCGAATACGTCAGGCGAACGGAATGCATTTTTCGGTGTAGGATCGGGGCAATCCAATACGACTGGCTCCAGAAACTCACTTTTTGGTCGGGGGGCAGGAAATCTTAATATTTCCGGATCCGACAACGCTTTTTTCGGACATGGCTCCGGACAAGCAAACTCGACAGCGTCAAACAATGCCTTTTTTGGTGCCGCTTCGGGCGCTACAAACTCAACGGGAGATCGAAACGCCTTCTTTGGAACCAGATCCGGAGTTGCCACTACAAATGGTTCCGAGAACGCATATTTCGGCTACCAATCCGCACTTGTCAATACAACCGGAGCGGGAAACTCCTTCTTTGGTAGAGACTCGGGAAATGCCAACACTGCTGGGAGCAGGAACACCTTTATTGGCTGGTTTGCCGGAGATACCAATACGACCGGGAGTGACAATACGATTTTGGGGGCCTCTGCTGATGTCGTCGGTTCAAATCTTTCCTTCGCGACAGCAATCGGAGCCGGTGCACAAGTCTCGACCAGCAACACGATCGCTCTCGGAAGGGCGAATGGGAGCGACAAGGTTCAAATATTCGGGCTTGGAGCGGCCGGTTCGACAGCGCTTTGCCGAAACTCCTCAAACGAGATTTCCACGTGCTCCTCGTCGATCCGCTATAAGAAAAACATTGCTGATTTCTCGCAAGGGCTGTCGATAGTTCGTCGTTTGCGCCCTGTGTCATTCGTTTGGCGCGACGGCGACATCGCCGATTTGGGACTTGTAGCGGAAGATGTCGCAAAGGTCTCACCGTTGCTCGCTACGTCAAAAGCGGATGGAACCGTAGAAGGCGTGAAATACGACCGCGTCGGGGTTGTGCTCGTCAACGCGGTAAAGGAGCAACAGAAACAAATCGAGTCACAAAACTCAGAAATCGAAAAACAGAAGGACGAGATACGTGCCTTGAACGAAACTTTGATTCAATTGCAACTGCAGTTGGAGGCGCTCCATTCGATAGTTTGCGCGAAGGACCCAAATGTCGAAGGTTGCAGGAGACCGGGAGAATAGGCGATGTTCAAAAATTTGGTATGTCGATTTTCATTGGCGATTCTGTTCATCCAGATTGTCGTCAGTATAAACGCTCAAACGACGCGCTTTAACTATCAGGGCAGCCTTAACGATAACGGCTCACCCGCCAATGGTTCGTATGATTTGGAATTCCGGCTGTTTGACGCCGCTTCCGGTGGCAATCAATTGGGACCATTCTTTAGCTTTTCGGGTTATCAGGTTTCGAATGGACTTATCTCTATGCCGCTTGATTTTGGAAACCAGTTCAGCGGGCAGCTTGTGTGGCTGGAGATTCGAGTAAGGGCAACCGGTTCCGGGTCATTTAATACCTTGGACCCAAGAACCCTGATCTCAAGCGCACCCTACTCCGTAAAAAGCCTTGTAACCGAAAATGCGAATACCGCAACGAACGCGCTTCAGCTTGGTGGCGTTGTTGCATCCCAATTCGTTGTCACAACCGATCCAAGGCTTTCGGATGCCAGAACTCCGCTTCCAAACAACGGAAGCTATATTCAAAACGGCACTTCATTGCAGAGCTCTTCAAATTTCAACGTCAGCGGAACGGGAACCGCAGGTACCATCAATGCCACCTCCCAGTTCAATCTCGCATCCCAACGCATCCTCTCCGCCCCCAGCAACGGCAACCTTTTTCTTGGTTTTGGCTCTGGCGTAAACATAGCCGCCGGCACGGAAAACACGTTTCTCGGCACCTCGTCGGGTATAAGCAATGGAGCCGGTTCGGGGAATACTTTTGCCGGCAACCAGTCCGGGTTTGCAAACACCACAGGGTCGCAGAATTCCTATTTCGGAAGATTCTCGGGGCAGTCAAACACCTTAGGAAACTCGAATTCGTTCTTTGGTTGGAATTCGGGCAGGGCCAACACGACGGCAACCGACAACAGCTTTTTTGGAGCGGTCGCGGGTCTCGCGACTCAAAGTGGCGGCTTCAATTCATTCTTTGGAACGGGTGCCGGCGTTGCAAATACCTCCGGCGCCTCCAATTCATTCTTTGGCATTTCCGCAGGCGCTGCGAATGTCTCCGGGTCGAACAACACGATACTTGGCGCAACCGCCAATCTGGGCTCGGGGAATCTCTCCTTCGCAACCGCGATCGGAGCAGGCGCGGTCGCGACATCAAGCAACCAGATCATGCTGGGAAGAAGTGGCGGACAGGAAACGGTAACGGTGCCCGGAAGCCTGCTTGTCGGCACTCTTGGAACCGCGGGTTCCACATCTGTCTGCAGAAACGGATCGAACGCCTTAAGCACTTGCTCCGCCACGTTCGTTGCCGACAGCGATCCTCGTTTAAGCGATGCTAGAAATCCGCTGCCGGGGAGCTCGAATTACATCAATAATTCTTCGACAACACAGACCGCGGATTTCAATATCAATGGGACAGGGACGGCAAGCATTATTAATGCAGAAACACAGTTCAAACTACGTGGGGAACGAATTATTTCTGACGAGGGTTTAGCGAATTTATTCGTCGGATTCGAAGCGGGACTTAGCATGAACTTTGGGACTGGAACCCAGAATGCGTTTTTCGGTAGAGGGGCGGGGAGAAACAATATTGGGGGAGGCAACAATTCATTTTTCGGAGCTTTTGCTGGAAATAGCAATGATTTTGGTTCGGACAATTCTTTTTTTGGTACCGGATCTGGGGTATTTGTCACGAACGGTTTAGGAAACTCCTTCTATGGAAGTTTTTCGGGTCATGACTCAACCGCGTCTCACAACTCGTTCTTCGGCATGGATTCGGGTCGATTCAACTCCGAAGGCGACCGCAACTCCTTCTTTGGCAGTAGATCGGGCAGAGGAAATATCACTGGTTCGGAGAATGCCTTTTTTGGATATCAATCAGCTCTAGCGAATACTACCGGTGCCGGAAACGCCTTTTTCGGTAGAGACTCCGGCAATGCCAACACCACTGGAAGCAGAAATACTTTCATCGGCTGGTTCGCGGGAGATGCCAACACTACCGGAAGCGACAACACCACGCTGGGAGCTTCCGCCGACGTCGGCGGATCAAACCTGTCGTTTGCGACGGCGATCGGCGCCGGGTCGCAAGTTACCACAAGCAATACCATCGCACTCGGCAGAACCAATGGCACCGACAAGGTTCGGGTTTTTGGTCTTGGAGCGGCCGGTTCGACCGCGCTTTGCCGCAACACCAGCAATGAAATTTCGACCTGTTCATCTTCAATTCGCTACAAATCAAATGTCAATAATTTCAGATCCGGCTTGAATCTGATTCGCCGACTTCGCCCGGTTTCCTTCAATTGGACGGATGGCGGAATGCTCGATGTCGGACTCGTGGCCGAAGAGGTTGCAGAGACCGAACCTTTGCTAGTCACAACGAACACGCAAGGGGAGGTCGAAGGCGTGAAATACGACCGGGTAGGCGTCGTGCTAGTCAATGCGGTTAACGAACAACAAACCCAAATAGAGAGCCTCCAGGAAGTAGTACGCGAGCAAAAAGAAACGATCGACAAACTTCGCGCGGAGCTCGAATCACTAATGAAACTGATCTGTGCGCAGAATCCAAATTCCGAACCATGCAAACAGCAGCAATAGAGAGGAAGACATGAGACATTTCATCTTTCTGGCCATCGTTTTCGGACTCAACGTCCTTGCCTTTTCGCAGACGGCGATCGGGCAAACTACGGGTTTCAACTATCAAGGTCAACTCATTGAAGGAGGGAATCCCGCAAACGGAACATATGATTTCGAATTTTCACTCTGGGATGCGCTCAGTGACGGCTCGCAGCTGGGTTCCCCTCAGACCATACTGAATGTGAATGTTGCTGAAGGTGTTTTCTCGGTTAGCATTGATTTCGGAAGCCAGTTTCCCGGTACGTCTCGGTATCTGCAGATTTCTGTCAGGAGTGGTAGCGGATCTTTTACGTTGCTTTCTCCAAGACAAAAATTGGCGTCAGTTCCGTATGCTGTAAGGAGTTTGAATTCAACCAATTCCACTTCCTCTGACAGTCTCTCCTCCTCTTGCTCCTTGTGCGTTACAGATTCTCAAATTTCCTCGCTGGATGGAAGCAAGGTGTTCGGAACGGTTGCAAATGCCAGCAATGCGGCAACCGCCACAAATGCCAAGAGCGCTGATACGGCGACGCTTGCGGACGATTCAAACAAGCTTGGGGGCACGGTCGCCAGTGAATATGTCTTAACTACGGATCCCAGAATGACCAATTCCCGTACGCCTTTACCCAACAGCTCCAATTATATTCAGAACCTTCTAACGACACCTCAACAAGCCAACTTCAATATTTCGGGTGTTGGCACGGCAAATGTTCTAAATGCTACGAGATACGATATCGAATCGAACAGGATACTTGGCAGCGCCGACGGGAATCTATTTGTGGGCTTCGGAGCCGGCCAGGCCGGCCCGACAAATGGTCGAAACTCTTTTGCCGGCACACTCGCCGGCGCGGCCAATACGCTCGGCAGTGACAACTCCTTTTTTGGTTTCAATTCGGGCCAATCCAATACAATCGGCCTTTCCAACTCCTTTTTCGGCTCGCGGTCGGGATTCTCCAATACAAGTGGAAACTCAAACTCCTTCTTTGGTTGGGACTCGGGCTATAACAATACGGAAGGCATTAGAAACTCATTCTTTGGCTCCGATGCCGGATATGCAAATACGACCGGAACTCAGAACGCTTTTTTTGGCTTTTTCACCGGTGGATCGAACACAACGGGAGGATCGAATTCGTTTTTTGGAACTCTTGCTGGCACCGACAACACAACCGGCACGCTAAATGTTTTCATTGGGACCTTTGCAGGTCAACACACGACAGTTGGCCAGCGAAACGTTTTTTCAGGTGCATACGCCGGCAATTCGAACACAACCGGCACCGGAAATTCGTTTTATGGGGATCGCGCCGGTTTTAGCTCGACCACGGGCGACAATAACTCCTTCTTCGGCCGTAATGCGGGTCACTTCAACACGACAGGTTCAAACATTGCTGCTTTTGGCGGATACGCTGGAGAAAGCAATTCGACAGGATCTGACAATTCCTTTTTTGGCTACTCCGCCGGCAGGGCTAACACTACAGGGATCGGCAATGCGTTTTTTGGATCATTCGCGGGTTCGTCGAACTTGATAGGAACCTGGAATTCATTTTTCGGTGCGTCTGCTGGAAACCACAACACGCAAGGCAGTTCCAATGCTTTTTTTGGATTCGAAAGCGGGACCTCCAATACGATTGGTTCAGGCAATTCTTTCTTCGGACGAAGCGCGGGATTGACAAATACTACGGGTAATCAAAATTCGTTTTTCGGTTTTGAGGCCGGTTCGTCGAATATCGATGGTGGCGCAAACTCATTCTTTGGCGTGCGCGCCGGCAGATTAAGCTCCGCCGGCTCAAACAATTCCATTTTCGGTTGGCAGGCCGGCGATGCGGTAACCGTCGGGAACGACAACGTTTTTGTCGGAGCCAATGCCGGAGGCGCTACTACTTCCGGTTCAGAAAACGTGTTTGTCGGACGCGGTGCGGGATCCTCGAATATCGGCGGAAACAACAATACGGCAATCGGCGATCTTGCAAACGTCAATACCTCAAGTCTTTCAAATGCCACGGCAATCGGCGCCGGAGCCGTCGTCACTTCCAGCAACCAAATTCAGCTCGGTAGAACCAATACAGATACGGTTCGAATCGGTGGATTGGCAACCGCCTCGGCGACCAATCTGTGCATTAATTCAAGCAATGTCCTTTCGGCATGCTCTTCCAGCGGGAGATACAAGACAAATGTAACTTCGCTAACGGGCGGACTTGAACTTGTACGGCAATTGCGTCCGGTTACTTTTGATTGGAAGGATCGTTATGAACGGGATCTTGGCCTGATAGCCGAAGAGGTTGAACGGATTGACCCATTGCTTGTTACCAGAAACGCAGATGGCGCGATTCAAGGCGTCAAATACGATCAACTGTCGGTGATTTTGATCGATGCTGTCAAGGAACAACAGAAAGTGATCGAAGAGCAAAAAAAAGAAATAGAAGCACAAAAGGCAGCAAACGATTTGGTGCGTGCAGATCTTAAACGTCAGACTGAGAAGCTTGAAGCGCTAACCAAGCTATTGTGCAAAACAAACGCCGAAGTTGCTGAGAGTGATGTTTGCAAGGAGTACAAAGGAAATGAATAGGTCGGTTTATCGTTTGGTTCTTGTCTCGCTCTTGTTTGCTTCATGCATTTGGTCCCAATCCGGAGGACAGTTTGAAATCAAGAAGAGCGTGATCGCGTCGGGCGGTGGCGATGCTTCCGGGGGGAATTTTGTAATCAAGGGAACGATCGGTCAACCGCTTGTGGGCAAGTCAACCGGCGGTTCGTTTGAAATCGAATCCGGATTTTGGCATGGAGGCGGGTCCGTCGCTCCGGCTGGAAATACAAAGTACGATTTCGACGGCGATCACAAAGCCGATGTCGCGATCTTCCGTCCCGGTCCGGGCGAGTGGTGGCTTCTGCGTTCTTCCGACGGCGGCAACAATGCCTACCAGTTTGGTTCCTCGACCGACACCGTTGTGACCGGTGACTACACCGGCGACGGCAAGTACGACTTCGCATTCTGGCGTCCATCGACCGGCGAATGGTATGTGCTTCGTTCGGAAGACTCGACATTTTTCGGCTTCCCGTTTGGAACCACCGGCGACATTCCCGCGCCGGGCGATTTTGACGGCGATGGAAAGACAGATGCCGCGGTTTACAGGCCTTCGGCGGGAGTTTGGTTTATCCTGCGATCTTCGAACGGGCAGGTCGATGTGGTTCCCTTTGGCTCGGCGGGCGACAAGCCGCTTGTCGGGGACTATGACAACGATGGAAAGGACGACGTCGCGATCCACCGTCCGGCGGACAACCAGTTCTGGATCAACCGTTCGACGGCGGGTGTTCTCGTCTATCAGTTTGGTGCGGCGGGAGACAAGCCGTTTGCGGCCGACTTTACCGGAGACGGAACGGCGGACGCGGGATTCTGGCGCCCATCGACGGGAGAGTGGTTTGTGATCAGAAGCGAGAACCAAACGTTCTTCGCCTTCCCGTTTGGAGCCAATGGCGACATACCGGCACCGGCTGATTACGACGGCGACGGAACGACGGACGCGACGGTATTCAGGCCATCGACGAATACATGGTTCTCGAATCAGACGACAAATGGAGTAGTGATCACGCCATTCGGAGCCGCAGGGGACCAGCCTGTGGCAGGGCTTTGATTGGGGACTGGAGCGAAGCGCGACTGATCGGGTCGGGGGCGTTAGCCCCCTCCCACACCACCGCACGTACGGTTTTCCGTATACGGCGGTTGAGCTCAGCGACCTAATGTGTCGCGAAGTCCTGCGGAACGAGAAAGCCGTAGCGTTTCAGCGTTTGGTTGTTCAGGGCGGCGTGCATGACCGGATGGCATGCCATCGGCCATGTGCTTGCCGTTAGGTGGCAGTTTCGGGCTCGCGATTTGCTGACGCCAAGCGCCAGCAGGTTTCTGTATCGGCCTTTGGTCGAGTTCCAGCGTTTCCAGAAGCATTTTCTGATGTGCCGTCTGATCCATCGTCCGATGTCGACTCGCCAGTATGGCTCGTCGGCTAGGGAGAAGTAGTTGGACCATCCGCGAATAAACCGCAACCATTGGTCGCGAAGCTCCTTCGTTGTCAGGCCTGCGAGTCCGCTGAAAAGCTTGCGTACCCTGTCCTTTAATTTCCGGATTGATTTGGGGGCGGGTCGGAGTTTGCCCTGTTCCGTCGGCTGGTAGCCGAGGAACTGGCGTTCCCATGGTCGCCCCGTGTCGCTTTTATCGCGGTTGACGGGGATTTTCAGGCGTGTTTCTATCCACGCGGAGATCGACGCGAACACGCGTTCGGCCGCCTTGCGGCTCGATACGTATATGTTCACGTCATCGGCGTATCGGCAGAACGACAGGCGCCTGCTCTCCAGTTCCTTGTCCAGCATGTCGAGATATATATTGGCCAGCAGGGGCGACAACGGCCCGCCCTGCGGAACGCCTTTCGGCGTCGCATGTTTCCTTCCGTCCTCCAGATATCCGGCGCGCAGATAGGCTCCGGTGAGATTGAGCATCCGCTTGTCCCGTACCGTTCGTGCAACCTCGCGCATCAGGATGTCATGGTTCACCTCGTCGAAGAATGACTTCAGATCGATGTCCACCACCCAGTCCTTTCCTTCGCTGACATGCTTCCGGGCCGCTCTGACCGCATCGTGCGCGCTTCGCCCGGGCCGGAACCCGTAGCTGTGCTCGCTGAATTGCGGGTCGAACAGCGGTTGCATGACTTGAAGCATCGCCTGTTGCAGTACCCTGTCCAGCACCGCGGGGATTCCGAGCGGGCGGGTTTCCCCGTTGCCTTTCGGAATGTATTCCCTCCGCGCCGGTGCCGGATTGTATTTTCCCGAGGCCACTTTTGCCCTCACGTTGTTCCAGTGGGGGCCAATGTGCTTCGGAAAGTCCTCAACGCTGATGTGGTCGATTCCGGGAGCGCCCTTGTTCGCTTTTACGCGCTTCCAGGCTTCCCGCATGTTCTCCCTCTCCAGCATTTGTTCCATCAGTTCCTCATTCATGGCTTTCCTTCATGGCCTTTCGTGGACGACTTTTGGCCGGGCATCCGCATGTCTGTTTCCGTGCCGGGAATCCATCCCGTCGGAAAGCGTGCGCCGCGGGCTTCCACCGCCTTTGTTCTGCTCCGTTTTTCCGGTTGTCCAGATTGGTCGTTAGTCATGTTTCGTAGCTCTTCGGCCCTTCGCTCCCTTCCCCTTTCAGGGACTCTCCACGCTACTACGGCCTCTGCTGACTTCTCCCGGTCTCCTCGACCCTCGGGAGATCTCCCCGGGTAAGGCGTGCAATCTTTCGGCCCGTGCCGTCCGGCTCTACCTGGTATGGCTTTCGGTGGTTTTTGGATTTCGCGGCCGCTCGCACGCTCATCGCCCATACCCGGCCTCTCTGCCGATTCGTTTTCCTACGGTCGTGCCTTTGCTCCCCGCTTCCTTCAGGCTGGCCTCGCGGCTTCCCCCTTGCGGTTCGCTACGGTTGTTTCCACTAACCCCGACTGTTTCGTTTCAAACAGCTAGATTGCACCCATGCCGGGCACACGAGCGCAGGCGGGACGCCTGCAACCCGTCTAGCATCCCCAGAGGATTAAGTAAACAAAGCCCTTTCAACCAGCCAACGCACCTCCCAACAGTTCACTCGCGCTGCCGCGCTCGTGGCAGGCGGGACGCCTGCGCTCCAGTCAGGGGACGCCTGCGCCCCAGTCGAGCAAGTGGCCTCTCTACTGCTTTTTCTCGCGATCTTTTTCTATCTTCGTGAGCAATCTGAGTGCGTGGTTGCGGGCGATTAGCGGGAGCCTCTCATCGTCGCCCAGTTCCTTCAAAAATGGAACCAGGTGATCGGGATCCGAGATTTGATTTCTGCGAATGTAGGAATCGAGCGTCCTCATGATCTTGGGAGACTCAAGCGGCTGGTTTTGGCGTGCGATCTCAATATCGAACTTCCAGGTTTCCTCGTAACCGATCTTCTTGTATTCATCGGTAAGGACTTTTACGCTCTCGTTGTCGGTCCAGTTGAAAGTAGCCGTCCTCTCCTTGCCATCCCTTTTCATCGAAAGAGACATCGTACCCAAATGAGGATATTCCCTTTCAGATTGATAACTGATATCGGAAGCAAGAAAATCGAGTTCCGTCCACTTTGATTTGAGCAATTCGAGAGTTGCTTGCGAAAGCTTGATCGGCCTGGTCAATACTTCTTCAGATCCGCGGTGACGAAAATGGATTTCGCCTTTGCCTTCCTCATCATGCGAGATACTGACGTTTGAAACCAGAAATTCCTTCTTTTCAAACTTGTAGAAATACACTTGAGGGAGCGCCGGCTTGCTCGGTTCAATCTGTGTTTGACCGCCATCAGACGGTCTCGTGTTTTTCTTCGTGCCCTGCTGCGCGAAAGATTGAGCCGCGAAGAAAACCATCGCGGCCGTCAACAAAAACGTGCTCAAAAAGCGCCTATTCAAATCGAACCGAAACAACCTTTGAAACCCCCGCTTCCTGCATCGTAACGCCATAGAGTGCCTTGGCGGCCTCCATCGTGCGCTTGTTGTGCGTGATAACGATAAACTGAGTGTTCTCCGACATCGAAGCGACCCTATCGACGAACCTTCCGACATTCGCGTCATCCAGCGGTGCGTCAACCTCGTCAAGCAAACAAAACGGCGACGGTCTGTATTTGAAGATCGCCAGAACGAGTGCGATCGCCGTCATCGCCTTTTCCCCACCCGAAAGCAACAACATGTTTTGAAGCCTTTTTCCGGGAGGCTGCGCGACGATCTCAATACCCGCTTCCAAAACATCCTCGGATTCCAAAAGCGTCATCTCGCCTTTTCCGCCTCCAAACAACTCAAGGAAGAACTTCGTAAAGTTCTCGTTGATCGACTCAAACGCATTCTTGAACCGTTCTCGCGAACGCCTCTTGATTTCGAAAAGTGCCTCTTCGGCAGATGCGATGCTGTCAATAACGTCCTGCCTTTGCGACGACAGAAACTCAAGCCGTTCTTCGGTTTCGGCCAATTCCTCAACCGCGAGCATATTGATCGCTCCGAAGTTTTCGAGTCTGTTGCGAAGATTCTCAACCCTTTCGCGTGCGGATTCGAATTCAAAGTCGTCTTCTATTTCGATCGACTCCGCCAAGTCCGTTATCTCAATCCCCAAATCATGAAGACAATTTTCGCCGACATTTTGCAAACGAGTCGCAACTTCCGCGCTCTTGATTTCAATCGACGCCCTTGCATCTCTGGCTTCGGCCGATCGTTTGTTCAACCCCGCGAGATCGCTGCTCATCAAATCCGAAGCCTCTCTCGCACCCCTAAGATGCTCGACCGCTTCGGAAAGTTCCTTTGATTCGCTGGCGATCTCATTCTCAAAATCGATCAAACGCCGGCCAAGTTGTTTTGCAGATTCATGAAGTTCCGAAATCCTGGACCGCGTGTTCTCGGATTCTTTGGCGTGTCTTTCCAAGCGCGACTCAAGTTCGCTCTTTTCAGAATTGACCCGCTCGAGAGCCGCAACAGCCGCCCGCATTCGCTCCGCAACCACCTCGGCAAATGTTTTGGTTTGATTGTAGGCGAGGTTTTCTTCGTCAAGAGAGCGCCGCGCATCGGCCAATTCGGATGTAATCTCAGCGATCCGGCGTTCTGAATCCGATCTTGCCTTTTCCGCGTTACCCGCGCTTTCGCCGGTTTCAATCTTCTTCGTCCCGATCATTTCGAGTTCATTTGAAAGCTGTCCGATCTCATCGCCGACAACCTTTGCATGACGCTCCGAACGATCTATCTCCTGGGCGATTGAAGCCGCCTGAATTTCTTTCGAGAGAAAATCGCGCTCCAATTGGACGATAAACGATTGGATATCGACTAAATTGTCTTCGGCTTTGCCAAGCTTCGCCTTCGCGTTCTCTACAAGTTTTTGCGCTTTTTCAACTTCCTTTTTCGCATTTCCGGAAACCTTTTCAAGCTCGCGCACCTCGCGTTTGAATGCCAATAGCGAGGTATTCTTCGCATTCGGATCTTTGGCGCCGCTTACAAAAAGCCTTCCGCCAAAAACAAGATCTCCATCCTTCGAGACCGTCATCCGACCGTTGCCCTTTGCCTGATCTACACTGTCGACAAGAGCGGCACCCATTTCGGCGGGAAACACATCCGCCAAAACATACGCGAAATCGGCGTCTATGCCGAGCATCGCTACAATCTCCGAGTTTGGTTTGACGGATCCCGCGCCCTTGCCCTCGATCGCCAGAACAGGGATTCTACCGAGATCATTCTTGTTTAGATACTCGACGGCCTTTACCGCGTCCGCCCTGGATTCGACGATGACCGACTGAAGATATGGCCCGAACAAAGCCTCGACGGCTTTTTCGGTCGAAGATTGCGTGGCGAATCTATCCGCCAGCGTTCCATGAAGTTTTATACCGATTTTTCCGGCAGATGAGAGCAGTTTCTGAACACTAGGCTCGTAAATCGCGCCGGTTTCCTCAAGTTCGCGCAGGGTATCGAGTCTGTGCCTGCATCTCGAAAACTCGGCTTCGCATTTTGAAAGCTCCTCGCTCGCCAGTGCAACATCCTCTCGCGCCGCATCGCAGGCGCCGGTGGCGGCGGACTTTTCGCTCCTCGCTTTCTCGATTCTCGCCTTTTCCTTCTCGAGCTCCGTCGCAACGCGTTCGGATTCACTTCTGCTGGATTCGAGAGTCTTGAGAGCGCGTTCCTTCTCCTTCTCAAGCCCTGCCACGCGCAGTGTCGCCCGCTCTATTTCGGTTTCAAACCGTCGCCCGACTTCCGCCAAGCGCTCCACCGCCGCGGTATGCTTCAGTTGCTCGTTTCGCTGTTCGTCAAGCCTTGCCTCAATCCCGCGAACGGAAGCCAGCACATCCCTGTACTTGGCTTCGGCAGTTGCGAGTTTTTGCTTCTCCGCCTCAGCGGCTTCGGTCTCTTCAGCAGCCGCAACGGTAGTCGCGGTTATTTCAGAGGCGAGACCCTCGATCCGCACTCTTGTAACCTTGCTTTCTTCCTCAAGATCGAGAATCCGCTTTTCGAGTTCCGCGATTTGCTCTTCCTGATAGCGCTTCTCGCGTTGCGCCCGATCTCGTTCCAGAGCGTTCTCGGCGTGAAGCGAACGGAGTTCGGTAAGCGCTCCTTCGGCAAGTCTCGCATTCTCGGTGGCTTCGCGAAGTGCGGTTTCCTTTTGCGTAACGTCATCGCGGAGTTTGGATTCGAGCGTTTGCGACTCTCGAAGCTTCTCCCTTAGGTCTTCAAGCGTCGCTGTCAAAAGCGTTGACTCAACCGCGTATGTCCTGGTTTGAAGCTCTCTCAGTTCTTCCTTGAGGATTTTGTAGCGTCGGGTTTTGTTGGCCTGCCGGCGCAGGCTCCTCGTACGCTGTTCGATTTCATCGACAATGTCCGAGATTCTGCCGAGATTGGATTTTGCGGATTCGAGCCGCGACTCGGCGGCCCTCTGCCGGGTCTTGAATTTTGAAATCCCTGCGGCTTCCTCGATCAGCGCCCGTCGATCCGAAGGCTTTGAAGAAAGGATCTGACCGATCCTTCCCTGCTCGATGATCGCGTAATGCGCACCGGACAGTCCTGTGCCGGCAAAAAGATCGTGGATGTCGCGCAAACGGCAAGTTTTGTTGTTGAGAAGATACTCGCTCTCGCCCGAACGATAAAGTCTTCGAGTTACGCTGATCGCCTCGCCCGGCGCGAAATCCAACGCGAAAGAACGGGGCTTCCAGCGACGCTTTGATTTCGTCGTGATCGTCTTGATGCTTCCGACCTGGGCGGCTTGGGCGGCGACAACCTCGTCTTCAACCTCAACTAGAATCGTATCTTCGGAAACAGCCTGAACTGCAACCATTTGGGCGTCCGGAGCTTCTTCATCGGTCTCGAGATGTTCGGCCTCAAGAGCGTCAATATCGATCGCGCTCTCATCCAATTCACCCAAACGCTCGTCGATGTCTTCCAATTCGGATTCGTCGGAAATCGACGCCTCGCCGTCGCGTTCAAGGTGCAGAACAACCTCGGCCATTCCGCCGGGGCCGCGTTTTCCGCTTCCCTGAAAGACGACGTCTTTCATTTCCTGTCCGCGAAGCGACTTGGGGCTTTGCTCGCCAAGCACCCAGGAGATGGCGTCTGAGACGTTGCTTTTCCCGCAACCATTCGGACCGACAACCGCCGTGATTCCGTTGCCCGTGAACACGATTTCGGTATAGTCGGCAAATGACTTGAAGCCTGTAATTTCCAGACGCTTGAGCTTAAACATATAGTGCTGAGTTGGGGATTTACGCACTACATTTTGTGGTCTGGGGCGAATAAAATCAAGTTGGAATCGAAGGATTTTGGGCTCCGGCTTAGGGAGTTCATGTTATTCAGTTTCAGATTCCAAGTTCCAAGTTCTGCGTCCGGTCTAAGAAGTCGAGTTAGAAAGTGAAGGGCATCATTTTCAGTCACAACGGTTCGATATTTGTGAAAGACCCCTGCCGGCTTGTCCGGCAGGTGAATCAGGTCAGAAGCTAGTCGCGGTAACAAACGAAGCACTCCGCCCCCCCTGCCGGCTTGTCCGGCAGGAGGCAAAGGTCCCTAGCTACTGCCGTTAAATGCTTGGTGTGTTGAGGCTTATTGATTTTCTGGAAGGGGCTGACCTCATTCACCTGCCACACAAGGTGGCAGGGGTCTTGCCTGGTTTCCCTGAGGATCAATTTGCTTGTCGATTTTTTCCTTGAATCGACTTTTTATAATGGATTCAAGTTCCGGGTTCGCACAGAACCGTCGATGTCGTAGAAAACCTTTCTGAGAAACCACATTCAATAAATGGATGACCGAAAATGGATTTGCCGGTCGCGATCGAAACGCTCCGTTTGGTTAACGTTCGTCCTTGGAAACTTCAAAACAAAAAACGGGTGGCCGCGATCATGTCGACCGCGACCACCCGAGGTTATCTCGCTTCGAGATATCCTGATCTCTAAATTGTCGGTGACCCGACCGCTTCAATCGACGAACGTCCTCCTGATGCTAGTCGAGTCCCAGCTCGGCAGTGGAGAGACTTCTCATGCCGCTCTTCTCCGCCTTTTCGGTTTCGAGCGAAGTCAGTGTGTCGAGGAGGAAGTTCGTGTTGCTCGAAACATCGATAACCACGGGGAATTCCTTCTCGGCGATTGAAAACTCGAACGTTCCGCTGCTGATATCGACGATGATTCGAAACGCTCTTTGCCCGTTCAACCCATCCGCTTCGGCGTCCACGATTTTCCCTTCGTTAAACGATACGCTCGCCAGCGCCTGATCGGATTTGATTACCAAAAGACCCGTCATACGCGAGTTTTCGATAACCTGAACCGCGTCAAAGATGCTCACATAACCCAGATGCCCGGCGAAGGTGCAATCGGTGCGGATCTTAAGCGGTGTCTTGTCATTGTTTAGCGCGAAATCCGGCCTTCGCGCTCTTCGAATCGCCTCCAGGCCCGGAGCCACGGAAATCCTTGGATCAAGCAGCTTGGCTTCCTGAAGCCTGTCATACGCGACATCAAAATCCTCGCGGGCGATATAGAGGCTTACGAGCGCCAAACATTGACGCGCGGCTTCGGTGTGGTTCTTGTGGCTGATGCAAATCTCGCGGAGCTTTTCGCGAAGCGGGATCGAGCGCGGACTCCGTTTGATCGATTCGCGCAGAAGCGCAAACGCTTTTTCGGGGGATTTGTACTTAACAAAGAGATCCGCATCCAGCAATACGGCCTCAATAGACACTTCTGTAATGAGTTCTTTTTCGATTACCTGGCTCATAGTCGTGCGGCGAAACTTGATCCTGTCTTTCCCTGAGGGGTGCATTTGCGACCGGACACCGGACGGTGTTCGGCCTGTTGTACATTTAAAGTAAAGAATCAATAGCAGCGAATGTTCAACAATTTACAACATTTTTTCGGAAACAGGAAGAGAAAAATCCCGGACTAAAACTCGCGAGTTCCAACCGATAAGCTCATGGTGTCTGTTTATCCTTTGAAAGTCCGCCCAATCCGGATCGGGGCCTTTTCGCAGTTATGTCAAAACGCTTTGCAAAATGCGTGTTTGCAATGAATCGAAGGCAAAAAAGCGGCCCTCGTTGGGGCCGCTAACATGCCGAATTTCAAACGATTCTAGAAATCGAGCCTGATGCCAAACCTAAGCTGACGAGGACGATACGCCCTGGTCGGCGAAAGAAAGACTTGCTGCTCTTCAGGCGTCGGATTTCCCGCGATCTGAGACGCGTCGATGAATTCGGAACCAAAGCTATAGACGGTTTGATTGAGAATGTTGTCAAACTCGATCTGCGGTCTGAGCCTTATTCGATCATTAAACTTGAACTGTCTGCTGACGTTCAAATCGAAAATATACTGACGGGGCCCCGTACCAGCATTTCTCGGCAAGTTGCCCGCTCTTCCGATCGGAGCCAGCGTAATCGCATTAAGAACCGCCGTGTTGACCGGATCCGTAACGCGTCTCCAAACGATGTCATCGATGTTGCCCGAGAAATTCGGACGATCCGTATTTACATCGTCTAGATTTCTGTCATCCGCCGTGGAGCCGCCATTGGAAAGGTTAAACGGAGCACTCGAACCAAATCTCCAGATCGGCGAAAAACGAAGTTTGCCCATCCAACTCGGCGTATCGAGGTAACCAGTTACGGCGAGCCTATGTCTTCTATCAAGAAGCGAACGCGAACGCTCGGAAGCAAAATCACCTTGAACCTGCGCGGACGAAGTGTTTACGATTCCGTCGTCTTCGAGATAAGAGAGCGTGTAAGCGACCCTAGTCGAGAACGCAAATCCACCGCCAAGCTTTCTGTAGCGCCGGCGAAGTTCGAGCACAAGACCCCGATACCAGCTGTTTCCCAATGATCCGACCTGCTCGGTTTGACCGAGAAGCGGTTCGGGACGAAGCGAATCCGCGACTACAAGGGCGCGGCCATATGGTGTCGCGGCTGCCGTGGATGTATTTTGAGAATCAAGGTTGTAGTAGGTTACACCCGCATCGGTTCGGTTATCGGGTGCACCGATTCCCGCAAATTCAAACCGAATATTTCCGGTTGTGATGCCGTTGGCGAGATAGTCCGCAAGATCGGTGTATCCCTCGGGAACGATAGGCGCATTCGTGTTCTTCTCGCGCCAAAGCTTGAGAGTGCGGTTGAAAGTGAAATTGGCTTCAAACACCATCGATTTGCCAAGACTATGCTCAAAGCCAATGTTGAACTGATAGCTTTCCGGGATTTTGATATCCGGAGAAAGGCTTCTAAAGAAGCTATTGTTGTTCAGGCCGGCATCGATGTATTGCTGAACAAGCGGGCTATCCGCCGTAAGCACATTCGGGAAGTTGTCGCTGATCGACTGCAGATAGGTGTCTCGACTCGCTGATGCGACTCGATTCGTGTCGAAAATTATCTCGTTCGACCCTCTCTGATAATCATCAACAGTCCTCAGCAATACTCTGTTGTAGAAAATACCGGCGCCGAATCGGATCACTCCCTTGTCGTTCTTAAACGGAGACCACGCAAGCGCGAATCTCGGACCGAAGTTGTTGTTGTCTTTGATAACCGTTTCGCGTTCATATCTGACACCGAAATTAAGCGACAGATTGGAAAGCGCCCGCCATTCGTCTTGAACAAAGACTCCAAAATAGGTGTTTTTGACTTGCGAATCGGTAAAGAAGTTGTGCCTGTAGCGTTGAACGCAGCCACGAGTATAAGACTGCACTCCCGATCGGATGCGGCCGCTTCCAAGATCGTTCGGATCGATCAGGCATTGAGGGATCTGCGTCGTTGAAAGCGGACTTCCAAAATTAAATGTGCCGCTCGCGTCACCGAGATCGATATAGGTTGAGTCGATATGCTGAACCGAGAATCCGGTGCGAAACGTATTGCTGCCGAAAATCTTGTTGAATACGTCTTCTACCTGATAACGAATTTCCTTGCGATCGGACGACCCCAATGTTGAAGATCCTGCGACCAGGGTCGTGTTAAACGTGTTTCCCGGCTCTCGAAAGGAAACCAGCACAACTGGGTCCGTAAACTGACCGCTGGCAACGAGTTGCGGCTTGAGCGTCGAGTATTGGAACTTGGCCTGGTTGACAGTGCTGCCGTTGATAACCCAGTTGTGGGTAAAATTAAATGCCTGCGTGTCGCGTTTTTTGCCAACCAGTGTCTCCGCCAAACGATTTCCGCCATTGAACTGGCGCTTGTCATCGCTTGTTCCAAACTGGTAGTTGAAATTGATGTAATTCGATGCGCTGAAATTGTGATCGAGTTTGAGCGTGAACGTTTGACGTTTTCGCGGTGTGTCGGTGGCATCCAAATAACGTCCCAGATCGGAGGCCCAAACAGTATCGGGAAAATCGGTAATGACCTCGCTGCTCGTTGGGGTCGGAAGCGGAAAATTCGGATTCTGCGCCAAAGGAACCCAAGTATCGATCAACGTCGAATCAAAGATGTAATCGTACTCATAAGAACTGTAGAAAAACGTCTTGTTCTTAAAAGGGCCAATCGGAATCGGTCCGCCAAACGCGAAGCCCGGAACATTTTGCTGAAACTCGGGCCTTGCAACGTTTCTGCGGTTGTTGCTCCACGTATTCGCATTCAAGCTGTCGTCGCGGAAATAGTAGAAGGCTCGTCCGGAGAATTTCCTGCCGCCGGCCTTCGTAAGAATATTTACACGGCCACCCGAGGCGCGTCCGTATTCGGCCGAAAACTGGTTTGTGATTACCTGTACTTCGCGGATGCTCTCGACCGAAGGCTGGAAGCGGTAACTTGCAATTCTGTCGTCGTTGTTGTCAAAACCGTCGATAGTGATGTTGTTCGAATACGCCGCACCGCCTGAAAGAGCAAAAACGCCGACTTCTTCGGGCGAGTTTCGCGGAGCCGATTCGTCCGAGGTTCCCTTGTCAACCGAAAGATCCCTCGTCGAAAGGGGCTCCTCGGTAACGCCGCCAAGCGTGAACACGAGGTCAAGCGCGTCGCGTGAGCCGTTCGGAATCTCATCTATTTCCTTTTCGGAAATGGTGCTGCCGACTACGGTTCTCGTTGTATCGATCAACGGAGCGTCATCATCACCGATAGTCACTGTCTGTTCCGCTACGACATCGCCCGGCGATAGCTCGAAATCGAGCTGTACGCCTTGCCCGGAAACGGTTGTTAAATCGGCCTTCGTCAGCGGCGCGAAGCCATCCGAAACCGCCTTTATCGAATATGTTCCCGGCTGAAGCTCGATAAATCTGTATTTGCCTTCTCCATCCGTGGTAGTCGTTCTTTCGGCGCCGGTGCTTGCCAAAGTTGCCGTTACAGTCGCTCCAACAATTGCCGCCCCCGTGGAGTCGGTGATCTTTCCGGAAATCACGACATCGTCAAGATCCTGTGCAAAGAGCGCGACGCTCAATATCGAAGTTATAAATGCTGCTGAAATAACGCGCACAAATGCGTTTCCAAAAAAATGCTTTTTCATATTTGAGTCAACTCCAAGCCAATTCCAACGGAGCTAGCCGTTTTGGATTGGGCCTATTTTGAGATTCTTATCTGGCGGAAACTCGCGTCGAAACGACGGGATTTTTGGGGATGATAGGGGTTTCCGCTTTCAAACCGACCGTCACAATCTGCCGGACACAAAACGCCGGGCGAAGGAGACTGGTTCAACAAGATATTTTCTGCGTATTCTGTCCCAAAATCACGATAAATGCAATACGACGGCGGATTTTGTTAACACGGAATTGCGTGTACTTCGGTTTGCGGTTTTCTGTCTTCAAGCGGTTGGCTTTGGGCGGCCAAAAGAAATGGCGCCCAAGCGGGCGCCGTTTTAATCAATTGGAAAGATTCGCGGTCAAAAAGGTCAATCCTCATCCGGGTCTTCCGAAACATGAATCCGTTTGAATCTGGAAATGGGAATCAGCGCTTCGGTTTCCCCAAAAGTCTCGACTTGGCTTGAGAACTGGTCGGCATGAGTGCGCAAATACTCGAAGAAGCGTTCGAATTCACGCTGCATCGTGTCCATTTTCTCCCGCATATTGAGTATAATCTCGACTCCCGCAAGGTTTACGCCGAGATCCCTTGTAAGCGAAAGAATCACTTCAAGCCGTTCCAAATCGTCATCGGTATATAGTCTCGTGTTGCCATCCGAACGGGAAGGCATGATGAGACCCTCGCGTTCGTACAAACGCAGAGTCTGTGGATGCACCTCATATAGCTTTGCAACCACGCTGATCGAATATGTCTTTATTCTCGATCTCGACATCCTCTACCGATCCTCAGCAATCACTGGTCGAATCGCAAAAGCGACCGCTATTCCAATCCCATCACCTTTCTCGGATTCTCAGGATTAACCTTTTCAAGCTGCCTGAGAAGTTCTTTTGTTTCCTCGCTGATAACATTTGGCAAGGTGATCTTGACCTCAACAAACTGGTCTCCCCTTACTTCTTTGTTTCTGAGGCTGGGAACTCCCTTTTCTCTCAAGCGTATTCTCTGTCCGGATTGCGTGCCGGGCGGAATTTTCAACTTCGTCTTACCTTCAACCGTCGGCACCTCGATCTTTGCCCCAAGCGCTGCTTCGGAAACCGTAATCGGAACGGTCACATAGATATTGTAGCCCTTCCGGCTAAAATACTTGTGTTTCCCAACGTTTGTAATTATGTAAAGATCGCCTGGCTCGGCACCCAAACGACCTCCGTGTCCCTTCTTGGGTACCCTGATCCTTGACCCCGTATCAACACCCGCCGGGATTCGAACCTTGACGACATCCTTTTTCGGCGTAACCCCTTTGCCTTTGCAAAGCGAACACGGCTGACGGCGGCGTCCCGTGCCCTCGCAATCCTGGCAAGGCTGCGAAAACTGCAGGCGTCCCCCGCTTCTTTGTACCTGTCCGGAACCACTGCACGTCGTGCAAACAACCAGCGGACCGCCCATATCGCCCGCTCCCTGGCAACGCGAGCATTGTTCCGAATTGTTGACCGTTAGATTCGTGGTAAGCCCGGTCACCGATTCCTCGAAACTGAGCGCAAGCGGAATCTCTATGTCGCGGCCCTTCTTTGGGATCGGTCGCGGGGGTTCGGCCTCCGGACGTGCACCGGTGCTGCCGCCTCCGCCTCCAAAGAGATCCGAAAAAATATCGCGAAACGAAGAACTGCTTGAACCAGAAGTCGAAGATGTATCCCAGGAAAATCCCGAAAAATCAAATCCGCCGCCACCCGCGCTCGCCGCTCCGCCGAACGGAGAATTGGGATCGAGATTATCGGCATAGTATCCGAAACGATCGAATACCTTCCGCTTCTTCTCGTCGGACAAAACATCGTAGGCTTCCTGGATTTCCTTGAACTTCTCTTCGGCGTTCTTGTCGCCCGGATTCACGTCCGGGTGATATTTCCGAGCCAATCGGCGATAGGCCTTCTTGATATCAGGGCCTTTCGCGTCCTTGTTGACCCCAAGGGTCTTGTAATAGTCCTTCTTTGTCGCCATAAATGATGCCGGCACATTTGCTCGGGAAAAATCCACTAAAGCCGGGCCGGGAGAGATCTTCCAAACCTGCCGGTCGTTGCCAATCGCAACGACCATTCGGTTTTTTGGGATTCCGATCCACGCCGGATGCGGCGCGGTCCAAATCTATTCCGGAAGATCTTCTCCCGCCCAATTTCAAATCGCAGCTTCCGCCGATTGGCGTGATGCCGCTATTTCTCCTCGGACGAATCATCCTCGGCATCGACATCAACGTATTCGGCGTCAATCACATCGTCATCCGAAGCACCGGTAGCGGCGTCGCCGCCTTCTCCACCGGCGGTCGCCGACGAAGCCTGCTCCGCAGCGCCGCCATCGTCGGTCGTCTGCTGAGAATACAGAACTTCGGCCAACTTGTGGGATGCCGATTGAAGCGATTCAAACGCATTGTTCATGGCATCGATATCGGTTCCCGCCAACGCCGTCTTGGCGTCGCTCAAGGCCGATTCGATCGCGCCCGCATCGTCGGCCCCGAGCTTGTCCTTGCTCTCACCGAACGATTTCTCGACGTTGTATACCAGCCCGTCCAAACGATTCCTCGCCTCGATCTGCTGCTTTTTGACTTCGTCATCCGCGGAGTGCGACTCGGCGTCCTTCATCATCTTGTCGATTTCATCCTTCGAAAGTCCGGAAGATGCCGTGATCGTTATCTTCTGCTCGCGGCCCGTTCCGACATCTTTTGCGGAAACGTTGACGATGCCGTTGGCGTCGATATCAAACGTAACTTCGACCTGCGGAACACCGCGCGGTGCGGGCGGGATGCCGACAAGATGGAATTTTCCGAGCGTTTTGTTGTCGGAAGCCATCGGTCGCTCGCCCTGAAGAACATGAACTTCGACGGACGTTTGATTGTCGGCAGCGGTCGAGAATATCTCGGATTTCCTCGTAGGAATCGTTGTGTTCCTCGGGATCATTTCCGTAAAGACACCGCCGAAGGTTTCGATGCCAAGCGTCAGCGGGGTTACGTCGAGTAGAAGGATGTCCTTCTTTTCTCCGGAAAGAACACCGGCCTGTACGGCTGCACCAACACCAACAACTTCATCCGGATTCACCGATTTGTTCGGATCTTTGCCAAAGAATTCCTTGACCATCTCCTGAACTTTCGGAATACGCGTCGAACCGCCGACAAGAACGAGTTCATCGATTTCCTTCGGCGAGATTCCGGCATCGGCCAAGGCCTTTTCTACAGGCGGCATAAGCCTCTTCAAAATCGGATCGACAAGACCCTCGAATTTGGCCCTCGAAAGCTTCATCACAAGATGCTTCGGACCGGTGTTGTCGGCAGTGATAAACGGAAGGTTTATCTCGGTTTCCATAGCCGACGAAAGCTCGATCTTCGCCTTTTCAGCGGCCTCCTTGAGCCTCTGAAGCGCCATTTTGTCGCTCGTCAGATCGATCCCCTGATCCTTCTTGAATTCCTCTACAATCCAATCGATCAGGACATCATCGACATCGTCTCCACCGAGATGCGTATCGCCGTTGGTCGATTTGACCTCGACGACGCCTTCGCCCACCTCAAGCACCGAGATATCGAACGTTCCGCCGCCAAAGTCGAATACGGCTATCGTTTCTTCGGCTTTTTTGTCCAGACCATACGCGAGCGCCGCCGCGGTCGGTTCGTTTACGATCCGCATCACTTCAAGACCAGCGATCTTGCCGGCGTCTTTTGTCGCCTGCCTTTGCGCGTCGTTAAAGTATGCGGGAACCGTGATAACCGCCTTCTCGACCTTCTGGCCGAGATAGTCTTCGGCCGATTGCTTCAGCTTCTGCAAAACCATCGCCGCGATTTCTGGCGGCGAGTAATGCTTGCCGGCGGCGTTGATTCGAACATCGCCATTCGAGGCCTTCTCGACATTGTACGGAACCTGCGAGATTTCCTCGGCCACTTCATCGAACCTGCGCCCCATAAAGCGCTTGATCGAATATAGAGTGTTCTCCGGATTAGTGACCGCCTGCCTCTTGGCTACCTGACCAACCAACCTATCGCCATCCGCGGTAAATGCGACAACCGAAGGAGTCGTACGCCCGCCTTCCGAATTTGTTATAACGACCGGTTCGCCGCCTTCCATAACGGCGACTACCGAATTTGTAGTACCAAGATCAATACCTATAATTTTACTCATGTTAACTCTCCAAAAAGATTCTCGTCACAACGTCAATTCAAAGAAAGCTGACGTCCCTGAGCCACTCGCAAGTATAAGATGTGAGTCTCTCATTGTCAACTTTATATGAGTGGGCAAATGTAAAGCAGATTTGATAGAACTATGGAAGGATTTCGAGTTTTCCTTTCTTGAATCCGAAATGGATTCAGACCGCAGAATTGATCGGAAAACGGGACCTGGGGAAACCTCATACTTGGATTCTTCGAAAGGTGCGGTTTGGAGTTGCTTGGGGATCCTGCTTGATTCGGATTGCGATCTCGCCGGGCAAATTTCGGTTGACTTTCCCGACCGCCGGTAAAGGCCGTTAAGGCAAGGCATCGAACCTCGAGGCGTTTCTATTTTGATTCGTCTTCCAGCTTCTCTTCCTGCTTCATGAGTGTCGAAACATGATAGATGTAGTGGAATCCTGAAAGCGCGGCTAGCAGAACGACGGCGGTATAGACCCACGGCAGATAAAACGTATATCCAAAAACGGCGGCAATCAGAATCAGTCCAACCGCGAGGACTTGGACGATCGTACTCAATTTTCCGAGCCAAGACGGCTTGAAACCTCGAAAGCCGGTCATGACATTGATCGCGGCGGCCACCGTCACGATAAGCACGTCGCGACCGATCACGGCCGCCGATACCCAAAACGGAACGGGCAGATAGTTAACGGGAGGAAATGTGCCCGGAAGAGTGAGAATGATAAACGCCGTCGTCATCAGAAGCTTGTCGGCGATCGGATCGATTATCGTGCCGAGTTCGGATTCCTGGCCAAACCTCCGTGCGACAAACCCGTCGGCGCCATCGGAAATTCCAGCGAGGACAAACGCCAGAAGCGCCCAACCGGAGTTCCCATAAAACAAAAGGCTCGCGAACACGGGTATCAAAGCCATACGCAGAAACGTAAGCAGGTTTGGTACCGTTACTACCCGTGTTGAAACCTCTTTCATCCAATTCCGATTTTTATTGCGGACGCTACACGCACCGGAGAACCAGTTCGGAAATCTCCGGAGGGCATTGGTACCGGACCGGGAGTACAACGGTGCCGATGCCTCGTGTGATGTAAATTTGCGTGTTGCGCTTTTTATGCAGTCCGCTTGAGAGTTTCCTGCGAAGCGCCGACTTTCCGGCAACTCCGTTTTCCTTCAATTTTACCTGCCCGCCATGGGTGTGCCCGCTCAGCATCAGATCAACGCCATATCGCGCAGCCTGACGAAGTATCACGGGATTGTGAGCAAGCAAGATCTTCATCTCATCAGGAAATGAACCGGCAAGTGCCGCCGGAAGATCCGTTTGCCGGACCATATGGTCGTCAACCCCGCAGAGCCAAAACGATTGGCCGTTGACTGACATCCGCAACCCCGAATTTACAAGCACATTGATACCCTTGGCTTCCAATTCTTCGGTAACCAGATCGGCGTCCGTCCAGTGATCGTGGTTGCCAAGACAGGCGAAAACCCCATTCTCTGCAGTGAGTCGTCCGAGTTCTTCTGCCACGGGCGCGATGTATTGCTTTTCGTGGGAAACATAGTCTCCCGTCAAAAAAACAAAATCGGGCTTTAGTTCGTTTGTGATGGCAACCGCCCTTTTGATGTGGTTGATATCGGTAAATGGACTGTGATGTGTATCCGAAAGATGCAGAATTCTGAGTCCATCAAGATTTGAGGGCAATCTCTTGACTCCCACCGACACTTTTTCAACGACGAGCGTGTTCGCTTCATCGATCGCATTCTTGGCAACTTTTGAGAAATTGCTCGCAAGACTCCGGAGCGGAGTGTCGGAAGAAACAGCTTTGGAAATCCTCTGACCGATCCTGAGCTTTTGTACACCTGCACGTTTCATAAATATGGGCGGGGTAACTTTCGGCAAAAAAGCCTTTCGTTTGTTTATCAAATTTGGTCAACCGCTGTCCAGTTATGCGATTGGCCTTTTGAAGGAAGACTCGCACAAAATGAAGCCAATTCGTTTCGAACCGTCAAGGGGAACGGGATCCGTTTTTGAATCGCGCTATTCATTTTCCAATTGATTCCCCGATATGGTTAACTTGGTATTCAGCTTCCCTCTCTTTTTGTGATGCCAGACAAAAAATCAGCGCTCAGATTTGTTTTTCCGGTTTGGATTGCCTGCGTTTACGCAGCGTGGCTCGCCGTAATCTTGAGCGGACCCGGATTTGCCATTTTCAAATCTCACTGGATGTATTCGGTGATGATGATCTTTGGAGCATCCGTCGCGGGATACACACCCGAAGGAGGAGGCGCGGTCGCATATCCGATCCTCAGCCTGTATTTCAAGATAACACCGCCGGTCGCTCGCGATTTCAGCCTTGCGATTCAGGCGGTTGGGATGGTCTCGGCGGGCATTTACATCGTCTTCGGAAAAGGACGCGATTTATCCTTCTTCAGACATATTCCACTGTTTTTGTTATTTAACTTCATTGGATTCGCGGGTGTTTCGCATTTCCAGGTCGGATTGCCATTTCCCGTATTCCAAATGATTTTCGTTTCGATGGCGCTCGCGTTTATCGCAAGCTTTTGGATTACACGCACGTTTGGAACGGAAGACAATTTCTCCCCTGATTCATCGAGAAGGCTTGTTGCAACCGCGGTATTCTGCATGCTCGGCGGTGCTGCATCGGCGATGTTCGGCACCGGTTCCGACATGCTTCTTTACATACTTCTCTCTGTCTATTTCGGAGTAAAGGAGAAATCAGGCACCGACCTCAGTATCGTTTTGATGGGCTTGATGAGTCTTGCAGGCATCCTCTACAGGATCTTCGTCTTTGGTGATGTAAACCCCGAAGTGTTCAGCATGTGGATCGTAGCGGTACCGGTCGTTACGGTTTTCGCGCCCTTTGGAAACATGCTGATGAAGACATTTCGAAAAGAGCGAATGCTCGTTTTCGTGCTCCTGATGAACGGGTTCAACTTTATTTATTGGGGTATCAGGAATCCGGCAATGGTCTTATACGGACTGCTTGTACTGGCCGCATTCGTGGTGCTCTTTTCGGGCAGCTTTTGGTTCCGAAAAAGATCGGCTTGACGAATGGATCGCCTATTTGATCGGCCAGAAAACCGGCACCAGCAAGATCGATACGACGAAAACCACAACCGTTAGCACCGAGCCGATTTTTATAAAATCCGAAAACCGATAACCGCCGGGCGTATAAACCAAAACGCATGCCGGCTCGAGCGGCGTTATGAACGAAAATGACGCGGCATAGGTAATTCCGATTGCAAAGGTTCTCGGGTTAAGCCCCAATGCGAGAGCGGTTTTTATCGCCACCGGAAGTACTACAAGGGCCGCCGCCTGATTGGACATCGGTTGGGTCAGGATCACCGTCAGTACAAAAAATCCCGCAAGGACCGCCGTTCCTCCAAACTGCCCGAAATTGGATTCGATGATGCCGGCGAGGTACTTGTCGGTACCCGTATTTTCCATCGCAACACCAAAACTCATCATGCATGCGATCAGGACAAGTATTCGAAAATCGATCAGCGAATAAAGCTCTGAATATCTCACGGTCTTTGTCGCCAGCAAAAGAAGAACTCCAAGAAGCACCGCGATTGAGAGAGGAATCTCTATCCCCGTAATCAATTTGGAAACCGAAAGACCCAAAAACAAAAGAAAAGCGGCAACAGCGAATTTGCGCTTTTCGGTGCGCATGGCGCTAGCGGTCACATCTTCCAAAAGCAACAATTCGCGATTTACGACATGGGGCTCGATGCGGCTGAGGTTTCCCTGTACCAGCAAAACATCGCCAAACTTCAACATCAGATGGCTCAGTCTCGTATGAAACATCTCGCCGTGGCGGCTGATCGCAAGAACCGTCAAGTCATAGACCTGCCGAAAATCGGTTGACGCGAGGGTTTGACCAATCAACGGCGAATCCTTCATCACCATTACTTCGAAGAGACTTACATCTCCCGCTTCCAACTGATCGTCGTTGAGCACGAAATCGGCGCGAATCTTGAGCGAGCTGTCCTCCTTGATTCGCATCAGATTCTGAATCGCGCCCTCAACGCGGAGCCGGTCATTCGCTCGAACCTTGTGCTCGGGAGTGAGCAGCATAAACTCCTCGTCCTCGCGAATGATTCCGATAACATTTAGCTCAAAACGCGAAAAGAGATCGGCGTCCTTAAGCCTTTTTCCCACCAGTTCGGATTCGGGCAAAACAAGAATCTCGGATACGTACTCCCTGATCGAGTATTTTTCCGTGAACGAACCGCCGCCCCCAACGGGAAGAAATCTTCGTCCCACAAAAACCATGTAGGCGAGTCCGAAAACGGCTGTGATCACGCCGACCGGCGTCAATTCAAACAGCGAAAACGCCGGATAGCCGTATCTGTGAAAAGCGCCGCTAACGGCAAGGTTGGTAGAAGTGCCGAGTAGCGTGCAGCTCCCGCCGAGAATCGCGCCAAACGCGAGAGGCATCAAAAGCTTGGAAGGCGGAATTTTGGCCTTGTCGGCGAGACCGATAACGACCGGAAGGAACATCGCCGTGGTCGTAGTGTTTTTAAGAACCGCGGCCGAGACTCCCGCCACTGCCATGATCAGTATGGTAAGAAAAATTTCGTTGTTTCCGGCGATTGCATAGAGCCTTCGGCCGATCAAATCAACGAGGCCGGTTTTTATCAATCCGCCGGTAAGGACAAACAACCCGGCAATCGTAACGATGATGTCATCGCCAAATCCTGCAAGACCTTCCCTTGCCGTCAACACTCCCGTAAGCACCAATGCCACAACGAGTATGATTCCGACAACATCGACCGGAAGCTTCTCGGTTGCGAAAAGCACCAGCGCCAACAACAAAAGGCCTATTACCAAAGCGATTGGACTCATAAAATCGAATGCTAGCCACCGAATTGTCTCAGATGGTGATCAAAATGCTTGTATTGCGTAACACCCCATTGCTCACCCGTAAGCGCTCCGAAAAAGCCATGGATATTGCCATCCACTCCGCGCGCGCCCATTCCTGCAAACTCACTGATCAGATTTCGAGTTTTTTCCGTAACCATTGCCAGATCCGGCTGATCCGCTACGATAAAATCCGGACCGGTAGGCGAGTTTTTTGGGAATTCTTTCTCTCCCAAAAAGCTCTCCTTGTAATACCAACTGATGAGTTTGAAAAGCAGCTTCTGCTTGATTACCCTCTTACCCATCGCCATTTCCAAAGCCCTCGAGCAATGTTCCATTGCCTGAGCGGGTCCCATCGTCCCCCAAAGCGGCTTTAAATCGGCTTCCAAAGCATCAATCCGATCAAGAATCTCCTGTTTCCCTTCTTCCTCAAAAAGTGATTTCATTTTGATTTTCCTGTTTCTACAATTTGCACCGTGCCGCGCTAAACCCGTTTGGAAATTGCGGCGCAAGGTTCGGCTATTCGAATCTATAAATGATATACGAACGGGCCGCATTCTTCATAAGAAAAATGCGGCCCGTTTCAACTGTCTTCGGTTCCCGGCTACGAACTTAAAAGAACCGAACAGTGTAAGAAAATTTAACGCCGCGACCTGCTTCGGGGGTCAAATCCTTGATGAAATTTGTGTGGGTGCGATAAACCTTGTCTCCAATGTTCAAAACGCCAAAAGTAAAAATATGCGACGCCCCTTTTGAATTGAATGCATACGCGCCATTGACGTTAAAGAGCGTATAGCCGTCGGTTGTCGTTTCCAATGGAAATATGTCCCCCGGCCCCTTTTTCGCGGTGATCGCTATCTCCGGCCTTAAGCTGAACCCGCCGCTTCTGTAGGAGATTCCAAACCTTCCCCTCGCCGGCGAGATTCTCGGCAAAGGCGTATCCGAGCTCGTGATCTTTGCCCGAACGATATCGCCGACAAAGAATGCTCCGAGATTTTTGTTGAAATCGGCCTCAATGCTTCCGTCAAAGCCATAGAATCTCGCATTTTCCTGATTGTAAAAAGCGACGGGAAGATTATCGTCAACATCTATCTGTCCGTCACCGTCTTCGTCAAGCGGCGCCAAATAGATGAAATTGCTGATCGAATCCAGGAAGAAACTCGCATTCACGCGTACTTTTTCGGTTTGATGTCGAACGCTGAATTCGATCCCGTTCGATCGCTCACGTTCCAAGAGCTCATTCCCTATTTCAAACGTCACTGTACCGATATGCGGTCCGAAGTTGTAAAGCTCTTCCATTCCGGGAGCCCGGTAGGAAGATGCGAAACTGGCGACGATCGAGCCACCCTTCCATGCCTCAAACCTGATGCCGGCGGCAGCCGAAATACCGGCAAAGTTCAAATCCGTGTAAACCGGATTGACGGGATTGTAGCGGTTCGACTCTAAACGGGCTCCGAGTTGAAGCGCGACCCTTTTGAATTCAATTTGCTGCAACCCAAAGATGCCGAACATGTCCTGCCTGACACGGCCGTCAATCAACTGTTCGGCGCCTTGCGTCAGATAGCTCCGTCGAAAACCTTCCGCTCCGAGCTGTCCAGAAAAAACTCCTGATTTCTTTTGCGAGAGCATTCCGCGAAATGAAAAGACATCGTTGTCGAAAGTCGTTGCAACATCCTCAGTCGCTCCGGCGACTTCGATTTCCTTATGGTTGTAATCCGTGAAATCGATTGAAAAGTTTCCGCGATCGAAAATGCCATCGAAGTCATGAAATCCGAATCGGACCCGATAGTTGTTGCGGCGCATCTTGATATCGACATTTTCATCAGGTACCGACGGAAGTACGTTTTGAAATGCCGTCTTGATAGCTTCGATATCGTATTGGCACATCGCTTCCGGCGCTTCGCAATCGATACCGCCATTGGCGATCGAAAGAATCTCGCCGGATTCAAAGAGCGCGGCATATGGAATCCCGTAGCGTCTTCTATCGACTGTGAAATTCCCACGAACAAAAGATTTCTCGCCGAAATAGCCGACTCCAAACGATCCCCCGTAAGACCGCGACGCGGAATTATCGATCCGTCCAAATGGCGTCTTAATATCGCCTTCGTTTGCCGAATTGCCATCCGCCTTGAAAATGTATTTGCCGATACCGTATTCGACACCGCCGGCTCCGCCCAACTGCTTGTTGACCGACCCCGTAAAACCAGTGAAATATCCGCGCAATCCCGGGTGCGCTTCGTTTTCATCGTCTGAGACCGTATTTACAACGCCGCCAATCGCGTTGCTCCCGTAGAGCAATGTCGCAGGTCCCTTTATTACTTCGATGCGTTCGAGGTTGAAAGGTGATATCGGCTCCCCGTGATCGCCTGAAGCCGATCCGATGGAACCGTTTCTAACGCCATCTGTAAGAATCAAGACACGATCACCCTCGAAACTCCTGATCGAAGGACGCGACGAACCACCGCCTCCAAACGATCGTTTTGAGACTCCGGCTTCATTGTCCAAAACCTCGCCGAGCGAAGTTGAGGCCTGCTGATTGATTCCGGAAATTCCAACCGAACTGACGGTCGAAAAGGTCTCATACACCGATTGCTCCTCGCCTGTCGCTGTGATCGTTACCTCGGCACTGATCGCCGCCAAACTCAACGCAAAGTCAACGGTTTGAGCACCATCCGATACGGTAACCCTCTGTGCCTTATCAGCAAATCCCTCGAGATGCGTAACGAGAGTGTAGGTTCCGGCTGGCACACCCTCAAACGAGTATTCTCCGACATCGTTCGTTTCGGTCGAGATTTTCAGCTTAACGATTGTCACCGAAACGCCCGGCACCAACGCACCGTCGGCGACGTTTGTAATCTTTCCGGATATCGAACCCGATTGGGCAAACGCCGGGATTGCGAGCAATAAAATTGCGAAGAGTCTAATAAGTGATTTCACGATCGTTTTTCCCCAAAACTTTTTGGTCTTTTACAGACTCTCAGATTTGGCGGTCAATAACCAGAAGTTTTCAACGAAATGCATGAAAACTACGATGAACTGCAGGCGCATGTATCACAATCGCATTTCCGGGACGAACAGTGGCCCAATAAGCGTCGTTCTGAGTAACCTAATTCTCAGGTTTCCATCAACCGATTCCGTACTTCAGCCGATCTTCCGCGACTTACGCCAAACTTGTCTCCATTCGAGAGAGTAACCGTCCAGCTACCATGTCGGCCGGGAGAGATTTCAGATACCAAATCGAGCTTTACGATGGCGCTTCTGGAGACTCTGATAAATTTCTCCGGATCAAGCTTTTCTTCGATTTCTTTCAACCTTCGATTCACAACATGTTTTTGTCGATCAATCGTTCGAAACGAAAGCAACTCGCCATCGGCCTCGACCGAAGCTAAATCCGACACCTCAATCAGCATGATCCGGCCCGAAATGCGAAGCGGTATTCGAGACGCATATCGGCACTCGCTTGATTGCGGCGACTCCGCAACTTTCCTCAATCGATCCAGATAATCGAGATGAGAATTTTTCAAACGACGCCGTTCCCGTGCGCGTTCGATCGTTAGTTTCAAACGCTCGAGTTCGACTGGTTTGAGCAGATAGTCGATCGCGTCAAGTTCAAACGCGGTCACGGCAAAATCGTCATGAGCGGTAACAAACGCTACATCCGGAATCCAGTCGTCCGACAGGCATTGAACGACTTCTATTCCGTTCATCAATGGCATGGACATATCCAGCAACGCAAGATCGGGTTCGAAAAGCAAAATCTTCTCCGCCGCATCGAGACCGTTAACCGCCTCGGCGACTATCTCCGTACCACCGATTTGCTCCAGAAGGTCTCTCAGATATCCGCGTGCGGGCCGCTCATCATCGGCGATCAGTATTTTGAAGCTCTTCTTTTCACCCATCTGATTTCGGCTCAGAGTTTATCGGCACCCAAATGCGTGCGGTAGTCATTCCCGCGTCTCCCGAACCCAGCTCAAATCCGGCGCCTTTTTCGTAAAGACTCTCCAGACGCTTCCGAATATTCTCAATCCCAATACCGGTTCCTTTTGCCATGCCTCCGTTTCCCTCAGTATTAGAAACAACGACTTCTAGCGTTCCCTTGTTCGGATGTACCTTGCCTTCTATGCGAACGACCCCACCCTCTTCATTTTGCGAAATGCCGTGCTTGATCGCGTTTTCCACGATTGGTTGCACAACGAGGCTCGGCACGCGCGCCTTCAACGCTTCCTCGGTCACATCGATTTGAACTGAAAGCCGTTCTTCAAACCTTGTCTTTTCGATTTCAAGATAATCTTCGACAAGCGTCATTTCCTGTCTCAAAGTGGAGAGCCTTTGCTTGTCGGACAAAGTCGTGCGAAGCAGATTTGTCAGCCGCAACAGTGTGCCGGACGCTTTTTCCGGGGCCGAACGGATCAAATAGCCGATCGTGTTTAATGCGTTGAAAAGAAAATGCGGATTGAGTTGCGCCCGCAATGCAGTCAATTCCGCCTCGGTCTTCATCCGCGAGAGCTCGTTTGCGCGTCGCTCCGTGCGCAGCCTTTCTTCGATCGCCCTGATCGCGTCTATGCGGCTCGCGGTTCTTGCGGCGATGGTTTCCAATACGGCGGTTTCATCCGAAAGCAGGCGTCTGGCTCCGGCCGGCCTCGAAAAATCGACGCCGTATTGCGGCGAATCATGCGTCGGGATATCAAGACGAACATGATTCCCTTGAACCGACACCAAGTCACGACCGCTCGCAAATCCGTCCAAAACCCTATAATTTCCCGCTCCCGAGGCGAGCACCGCGGCAAGTTCCCCGCCGACTATCTCCAAAACTTCAAGTTCGTCATCGCAGGATCCAATGCTCTCGGCCACCCTGTTCTGAAGCGCCCCGAAACTGACGCGTCGAAGAACTATCTTGTCCACTAGCCATACGGAAAGATCGTGAATTCTTGGGTAAAGCAACGCCGTCGCGATCCACAGTAAAAGAAAAACGCCCGTCGAGACCGTGTCCTGTTCGGAATGCGAGCCATGAAGCGATTGAAGAGGAACCCCGATGTACGAATAGAGCCCGAAAGCGGTCAACGAAAGTATCGCGAGCGAAAGCGCGCGTTTCAGGAATAGATCGGCAAACGCAAAGCGGTAATCCTGTATCAGAATCGCCACTACGAGCGGCAACGAAGACTGATGCGCGATCAATTCAAATATCCAACTGGACATCTCCAAATCCGACCGCAAATGCAATGATGAAAATCCAAAAATGAGGAGCGACCCGATCCAGATCAGCTTATGCCCGATTCCCCGAAAAAGGCCGACAAGCAATAGCAATACGGCGATCGCAAACGAACCTAGCGTGAGTATGAGGAGCCCGGTCGCAGAGGGCACCTCGCTGCCGTCAAGCCAGGCGGACAAATGAAAGAACATCGCCGTCGCACCAAGCAAATACGCCGTTGCAGACAAGGGGCTGATTTTTGAATCGACCGGATCGGCCGAATTTACGGCGACTGCGGGCAAAAAGCCAAGGCAGGTAAAAGCCGCTGCGGTAAAAAATGTCGGCGGTCGTCCTCCGCCCGACTCCCTCAAGACAAACGATGCAAACTCACCAAGATTCCATACCAAGCCCAGAACCGCTGCGGCCAGAAGCAGTGGATCGCTCTTTTTCGCACGTGCCCCCTCACCATAGACCATAAAAAAAAGCAGGCCATAAAGCGCTATGCCAACCGCAAATCCGAGGATATTGATGATGCTGCCGCCATCCGCCATATATTCTGCTCTTAAGTCTCAAGTTGGAGTACCCCGGATTCATCGATGATGCCCGGGTGAGGATACTTCACACGTTGCGCTCTCCAAGGATGAGTGGCGCGAACCAACAAGCTTGGAAAAATTCAAACATCGGAGACTGACTCTGTAAAAAAACCTACCAATTCACGCTTCCCTCTTTGGAGGTATCGATCTGGGCCAAATTCTCGCCTTCGTCAAAGAAGAAAATCCGCATTTGATCGAATAAATACTCATGCGTATCCGGTTTTGAAACATCAAGACCGAAATGATTTATGAGTTGATTTTGCTTCATCAGCCATTCCTTCCAACAATCACCGCAGATCTCCGTACCTACCCGCTGCCCCAAGTCATTCGGCAGCGGCGCGAAACCGAGAGGTTCGCTCTTTGCGCCGCAACGCGCACATTCAAATCGATCTTTTCCAAAAATTGACATAATTCCCCCAATTCTACTCCACTCATTTCACGTGATCCGCCGACTCACGGACGTCTTTTGGAAGGCTCCCAAAAATGGAGGCCCATTTGCCGATCTCAACCCAAGGCGCGAACCGCTTCAACGATCTCTTCGTCGTTCGGCCGAAAAATCGATAGTGACTGTACCTTGTGATAAGCGATCCTGCCCTCCCCGTCGACTACAACCACCGCGCGCGCGGATCTCCCCGGAATCCAAGAAGTGGCGCCGTAGAGTTTCGAAACTTTGGCGTCAATGTCTGCAAGCAGCGTCAGCGGCAGTTCGTGCTTGGTTGCGAAACCGGCATGAGATTCGACGTCATCGGTGGATATGCCAACCACCTCGGCATCCAACCCGCTGTAAGCGTCCCAGTTATCGCGAACGGAACACATTTGTGCCGTACATACGGGCGTATTATCCGCCGGGTAAAACAGCAACACCACCGGCTTCCCAAGCTTTTCAGACAGCCGCCAATGATTTCCAGCCTGATCCTCCAATGCAAAATCAGGAGCATTTTCTCCAACTTTCATATCAGCAACAAAGCGCTTTGTGTTTCAAGTTCAGCATACGTGGCGCGAAATTTCAAAACAAGAAATTGAAACGGGTCTTGTCCGAATTGGATCCCGATAATATTCGCTATGAAGAAGGCTGCGCTTGCCAACAAAGGCGCGAACCTATGCCTCTCTGTGCGAGATCATCTCAGCTACGATGGCGACCGCAATTTCCATCGGTGTTTTGCTCCCGATATCCAGTCCGGCGGGCGCGCTTATCGTTTCAAGCCAGCCGGCATCGACACCGTTGTCACGCATGTCACGGAACATCGCGGCGATCTTTGCGCTGCTTCCGAGTGCGGCGAGATACGCAAATTTCTTCCCGGCGAGCTCGGACAATACGACTTTGTCGGGTTCGTATCCAATCGTCATTACCACGACATAAGTCCGTTCTTCATCGGATATTGCCTTTCCGATTTGCATGTAGTCATCGACGATTCGAATTTCGGCAAACTCGTTTTTCTTAATCGTGTTCAAATCGGGTCTGTCGTCAAAGACCGTCACGCTGAAGCCGCATCTTGACGCCAATTCAGATAAGGCGAGAGAGCAATGGCCGCCGCCGACGATTAACAGCCGGTCGCCCCGTTTCGAAAATTCGGTATGCCAAACAGTTTCCGGTTGCGATTCATTACTCGTATTTTTGGCAAAAGAGACGCCTTTTTCCCCGAAAACCAAAGCCCCATTGTCGCCTTCGGACCTCGCGCGTACAAACATTTCGATCGCCCGAATATCGGTTGCTGTTGGATAAATTGTCAAAACAGTCTGCCTGCCGGAGCAAATCATCCCGCTGGCGTATGCGACGTCTTTCCTGTGTACATGCTCGGTCAAAACCGGCACTGGCAACTTTCCTCCGCTTGCCAAAATGTCCCGCGCCCCATCAACAAGCCGTGTTTCGAGTACTCCTCCACCGACGCTCCCGCAAAGGGAATCCTTGGTAATCGCCATCTTGAAACCGGCGCGTCCCGGACTCGAACCGTTGCTGTCCGCGACAACCATCAGCGCGACACTCTTTCCCGAGCGTTCAGCCTCCAAAATGAAATCCCAAACTTCGCGGTTGTAATCAGTCATTCTCCAAAAAGTACGCGGGGCCCCGGACTCGATCGGCCCGAAAAAATGACGAACGAGTGGAAAAGCGACGCATCAAACTCCTGCGATATCAATGCCGCCAACGTTTCCAGCGGCAACAATATAAATAGCAGGAACATTCTGATTTCCTGAAGTATCTCGATTCGGAGCCTATTCCTTCTTCCCGCAAAGTGCCATCAGCAGTTTCTCGGGAGTCATGGGAGCGTCAAACGCGGGATCGGCATCACTGCGGAATGCCTTGATTGCATCGTTGATCGCAAAATACGCCCCGATGCCGTACATCAGCGGAGGTTCGCCAACCGCCTTTGAATTGAACACCGCGGCGTTCTTTCTGTCCGATTCCAAGGGTATTGTTTCGATCACTTCGGGTGCGAAGTAGATGTCGGGGACTTTGTATGTGGAAAGAGCGTTGGAGCGCAATCTGCCCATTTCGTCGTAAACCACTTCCTCAAGTGTCATCCAGCCGATCCCCTGCACGATGCCGCCTTCGATTTGACCAAAATCCACGTCGGTGTTCATCGATTGGCCAAAATCGTGGACGCATTTTACAAAATCGAATTTGTATCTTCCGCGCAGGCAATCCACGGTTACGCCAATCACAGCGGTGCCGTAAACGTGATATGCAAATGGATGACCTTTGGCGGTTGACCAGTCAAAATGGATTCCGGGCGTCGCGTAATGTGCGTGTTCACTGAGATTTACCCTAGCCAGATGAGCCTCCGACACAACGGCCCTCCAATCCAAATCCGTCTTCTCACCATTTCGACAAACCACCCCATCGGAAATCGAAAGTTCTTCCACCGATTCGCATTCAACGAGATCGGATGCGGTTTCGAGAAGCCTTTTGAGGATTTCGCGGCACGCCATTTCCGTTGCTTTCCCGTTAAGATCGGCCGCCGCTGAGGCCGCCGTCGGCGAGGTGTTCGCGATCCGAAGCGTGTTGGTGGTGTGTACTCTGACCTCGCCGATAGGGATGCCAAAAACGGTCGCCGCCACCTGTGCGATCTTTGTGTTCACGCCCTGTCCCATCTCGACCGCGCCGGTCGAAACGGCAACCGAACCGTCGGTGTAAACATGCACCAGCGAGCGCGCCTGATTCATCGGAGTCTTTGTGAACGAGATTCCAAAGCATACGGGCTGAATCGCGATTCCTTTTTTGATGTATCGATTGGCCTCGTTAAATCGATCGCGATCCTCAAAGAGATCGGCGAAACAAAACGCCTCATCGGCCTGCTCCCAGGAATGCACCGCCTCGCTTTCGGCCTTTTGACCATACGGAAACTCGTCTCCTTCCAGAAGCAAATTGGCCCTTTGGATTTCAGAAGGCGCGACACCGATTTGCCGGGCAGCTTCGGTGATCGCCGATTCCATCACAAACATCCCCTGAGGACCGCCGAATCCACGAAACGCGGTGTTTGGGGGGAGATTGGTTCGACAAGAATAAGCCTTTACGGAAACATTCGGCACGAAATAAGAATTTGTCGCGTGAAAAAGCGTCCTTTCCAAAACCGGAAGCGATAGATCCGCAGCGGCACCCGCGTTTTGAAAGAATTCAGCGGAATATGCTTGAATCTTCAAGTCCTTCGTCAATCCGATCTTAAAGTCCGCCGAATATGGATGCCTCTTGCCGGTCATGCGAATATCGTCCATCCGGTGAAGCGCCAGTTTAACGGGTCTGCCCGTGACTTTCGAGGCAAACGCGCAGATTGCCGCCCAGGCGTTTGCCTGATCTTCCTTTCCGCCAAAACCACCACCGAGACGCGTCACATCGACTTCGATCAGATGCATCGGAAGTCCGGTAACACCGGAGACGCATCTTTGCACCGCCGTCGGTCCCTGCGTCGATGAATAGACGCGGATACCGCCGTGCTCCATCGGCAATGCATAGGCTCCGTGGCATTCAATATAGAGATGTTCCTGCCCGTTTACATCCGCCCTGCCTTCAAACACGTGGTCGCATTCAGCGAATGCCGCATCGGGATTTCCCATCAAAAACGCTTTGGGCGGTGCGATCAGCTCGCCAGCGGCAAACGCCACGCGCGGATCGGTGATCGGGGTTTCCTCCTCAACTTCGATTCGGATTTTTGATGCCGCCGCGCGCGCCACCTCTTCACTGTCGGCGAGAACAACCGCGACGGGCATCCCGACAAAGTGCACGTTTCTGTCAGCGAGCAAGGGTTCATCACGAATAATCCCGCCGATCTCGTTCTCTCCGGGTATATCGGAAGCCGTCAATACTTGGGCAACGCCCGGCATACGAGAGGCTTCATTGGTGTCAAGCGAAACGATCGTTCCCTTCGCAACTGGAGAATCAAAAACATGGGCGTAAAGCGTTCCCTCGATCACCGGAATATCGTCGAGATAAATCGATTCGCCGCGAACATGAGATTTGGAATCGAGATTTCTCAAACCATTCCTCCAAGTTCATCAACCAACTCAACCCTGTCCTTGAAAATCTCCAAAAAATGCGCGATCACAAGCCGCCTGAGAAGCAGTCGTTTGTAAGCGGAGGATCCGCGAACATCGTCTATCGGACTGATCTCCGAATCCATGATTTCGAGCGCTTGCATGACGACCTCGCAAGCGACTGCTTTCCCTTCAAGAAATTCCGACGTTTCCCGCAAGTAGAGCGGAACCGGCGAGACGCCGCCGGCGGATAGACGCACCGCTTCCAACCGACCATCAACTTCCGAAAGCGAGATCGCGGTATTTACTGAAGCGATATCGAGAAACTGGCGTTTGCAAACCTTCTCAAACGAGAATCGAAACCCGTTGCCCGGTTTTTTGAAACCGACGGCATGGATCGCTTCGGATTCGCGCAAGTCGATGTTTTTATACCCTAGATAAAAATCACGAAGCGGAAGCCTTCTGCCGCTCGAAAAAACTAGAAACGAATCGAGCGCAAGAAACCAAATCGTGAGATCGCCGATTGGGGACGCGTTTGCCAGATTGCCCGCCACCGTCGCCATATTGCGAATCGGCGTCGAGGAAACCAGTCGCAAATCCTCATCGAGATTCGGAAACAATCCGCGGAGCAACTCCGATTCGAGCAAATCCGTCACCACTGTGGCGGAGCCGACTAAGATCTCATCGCCCGCATTCGAAATATGTTTTAAGGTGGGGTCGTCGAAGAGATTCCGATTACGTGTTTCCGCCATCTCGTCCGGACGCTGAACATATAGGTCGGTTCCTCCGCCTACGAGCGCACCGGCTTCGCTTGATTGGGATTTTGCCTCCGATCCTGAAATTTCGGAAAGTCTTTTATGGATCGATGCAAAATAACCTGGAACCACGCCCTTGGATATTGAATCTCCGTTGGCTCCGAGCTCCGCGAGTTCGATGGAGGCGCGTTCTATCGACTTGTAACCCGTGCATCGGCAAATGTTTCCATCAACCGAAGCCAAGGCGGCCGTCGGCGATCTCACTTCGGAATCGAGACAATACCCCGTAAGCGACATCACGAAGCCAACCGTACAAAACCCGCATTGAGTGCCCGAATGAGCGACGAGCGCTTCCTGAACCGGCGTCATGGAACCATCCACGGGATTGATTCCCTCGACCGTCACAACGTGCTTTCCATGGGCGTTGGCGAGCGGCATCAGGCACGATGTCATCGAACGGTATCTGACCCGATCATCGGAGACAGTCCCGACCAGTACAGTACAGGCCCCGCAATCTCCTTCGCGGCAACCGATTTTGGTACCTTTCAGCTTCCTTTTCACGCGAACGAAATCCAGCACCGTCATGCCTGAAGGCAGATCGGTTTCGATTTCCTCGTTGTTAAGAATGAAGCGAATCATTGTAGTCAAGCTGCGTTCAGGGCCTAGAATTTGCGAATCAGTACCACCCCACCGACAACCATCGCCACTCCCACGAGTCTTAAAACACTGACTTCCTTTACCGGGACTCCCAAAAATCCGTAGTGATCCAAAAAGAGGGTTATGAACATCTGTCCGGCAACTATCAGGCTAAACGTTAAAGCAACACCAAGCCTTGGAACCAGAATAACCGCCGAGGCCACGAAAAAGGCTCCCAGCAATCCTCCGAGCCACGAAATCAGCGACGCGTTGCCAAGTCCCGAGAGACTCGCAAGATTCTCCCCCGTCGCCAGCGCGTAAACAAAAAGCGCCAAGGTGCCAACGGCGAACGAAATCAAGGCGGCGAGCACCGGACTTTCGACATAACCCGCGAGCCTGTTGTTTATCGCCGCCTGGGTCGGCATCATCATGCCAGCGACAAGCGCCATCACAGCAAACAAATATGTGCCCAACCCAAGTTTCATCAATAATTGATCTTGTCTTCCTTTTCCCGCCAGAGTGTAAAAACGCGTACCGCCTCGCTTCGCAAGATCGAAAGCGTCTCAATGCTTCTCTTTGCGGTTTCAAGCGAAATTTCGTCATAAATATATTGATCGTCAAAACCGACCTGCGCCGCGTCTTCACGACCTCCCGCAAAAAGGAGCATCTTTGGCCTCGCCCAATAAATCGCTCCAAGGCACATCGGGCAAGGCTCGCACGAACTGTAAATAATGCAGTCGTCCAGCTGGAATGAACCGATTCTGCGGCATGCATCGCGGATTGCATTTACCTCCGCATGCGCGGTCGGATCGTTTGTCGATGTCACTCGATTCCAGCCCTCGCCAACGATTTCCCCCGCTCTGACAATTACCGCGCCGAAAGGGCCGCCGTCTCCGGCCTCCATGCCGGTCTTCGCCAACTCGATTGCGCGGCGCATAAAAAATTCGTGTTTGTCACTCATTTGCAACTCTTTTCTTGCCAAAGCTCAACCATCTTGTTTGTCACCGATTTTTCTTCTCAACTTCCGGGTGCGTTTGGCGCTATTCCTCGTAAGCACCTCGATAATTGCCGTTGAGAGATTTCTACCGAAAATTCCTCCCTCAGGATATGCATCGACGATATCTTTGGGAACGACCTCCCGTGCAAGCGACCACGTAAAATCCATCTCAACATTTACGGTGTCGGTAGCCATCTTGGCCTCCAACATGAGCAGAAAACACCCGATGCTGAGATACGAGATACCGATCAGCCCTACGGCGATCGGCAGCCAGCGGTAGATATCAAACAATCCAACAAATCCTATCGAAACGCTCGTCAGAACAAAAAAACCGAGGCCGTAATAGAAAATGACCATCGCCCTTTGAAGTAGTCGCGCCCTCGTCGTGACCTTGTCCAAAAGATCGAAAACCACATGGAGCCGTTCGTTGTAGAGCGGTACCGATTCCTTTTCTCCGCTGTCAATCAACTCGGACAATCGCGTTTCCAACACTCGAACTCGATCGATTACCCGTCCAAGTCTGGTCGAAGTAGAAAGCACCAAGGTGCCGGTGGCGGAAATCAGAAGCACCGGCGTGATCATCGCGGTCAAAAACGCGATCGTTGAGTTAAGTGAACTTACGTGTGGTTCCATTTCGGGATAAACAGTTGACACTCTGCCGGCAAAGACATAATCGAATGGGATCGCACGATGAGCGGCTGCGCGCCCTGCGCTCGGAGTCCGTCTTTTTGAAGCCGTACTCAAATGATGGGCAAGCTTTTCGCAATGCGATCAATAGGGCTACAATCTTTCAATGACCCAACGACTTGGAACTATAAGAGTATTGAGACATGAAAGCAACGTGTTGCGTTCAAACCCGTTGGGTGACCCGTTCGTACGGGATTTGCCGGTTTACCTTCCTCCCGGTTACGAGGATTCCAGCTACTCATTTCCAGTGGTGTTTTTTCTCTCGGGCTTTGCGGGTCGCGGTCAAATGCTCCTCAACGATTCCCCTTTCGCACCGAACATGCGCGAGAGACTCGATAGGCTGATTCTTGACGGCAAGATCCGCCCGCTGATAGGCGTAATGCCAGATTGCTTTACGAGGTACGGCGGTTCGCAATACTTGAATTCGCCCGCCACCGGGCAATACGAGGATTATGTCATCAATGAACTGGTTGAATTCATTGATGAGAATTTCCGGACGCTTCAAAACTCCGCCACACGCGCCGTTGCAGGCATTTCCTCCGGTGGCTATGGAGCGTTGAGATTATCGATGATGCACCCCGAAGTTTTTGGTCTGGCGGCTTCGATCGCAGGCGATTGCTACTTCGAGGCCTGCTACAAGCCCGATCTATTCAAGGGATTTCGCGGGATCGCGGGAGATACGCAAAAGCTACTGGATAGCTTCTTTGATGAAACCGCGGCAAAGGGCAAGTACGCCTTTGACGGCCTCAACATAATCGGCATGTCGGCATGTTATTCACCCAATCCCAATGGAGGATTCGATCTGCCTTTTGATCCTGAAACGGGGATTCTACGCGAAGATGTATGGAAGCGCTGGCTTTTACATGATCCGCTTCGGATGGTTCAAGAGAATTTGGAAAACCTCAAGCGGTTGTCACTTCTCTATTTGGATGCCGGGACGAAAGATGAGTTCAATCTCGACATTGGGGCACGTGCGCTTTCATCTGAGCTTTCAAAGTTTGGGATCGCGCACATTCATACCGAATTCGACGGCGGGCATTTTGGCATCAAGCATCGCTACGATCCCGCGCTCGTTGCGATCAGCAATGCAACTAAGAGTCGATAGCTTGGTTTGAAAATGCTAGTTCGGATTTCGGGTTAAAATCCGATCCATTTCGGAGTTGATTCTTCCCGTCATCATAAAGAACGCCATTTTGTAATCCGATATAAACGACCACAAAGGGTATTGGAATGTCGCGGGTTTGTTTTTTTCGATAAAGAAGTGCGAAAACCATGCGAATCCGTAACCGACAACAAGGCACAAAGGGATTTTCAAAAACGCACCCTGCCTGACAAAAATCACGAGAAGCACCATGCCAAGCATTGTTCCGACAAAATGGAGGTAGCGAGTCATCGGTTTGGAATGCTCCAAAAGATAAAAATCCCAAAACTCTTCGTAGTTGCTGATTCTCTTTGCCATAAAAATCCTCTTTGACGATCTGATTCAAACGGGAAGCGCCGTTGAAGCCAACGAGAGTATATCGCATGTTTCAATGTGATTGTTGTTGCGGCAGTGTGAAGGGGCGCAACTCATTTGCCGGTGTCAGAATCGAAGCCTGAAAGCCGCCGATTTCGGACGGACAGGAATTCGAAAACAGCAAATCAAACAGCGAGGAGACTGGTGGATTTTCTTGAAACTTCGAACATTGAAGCCGGAACCCGTTCAAACCATCGTTCAATTGCCGGAAACCGCAATTTGACATTGTAATGACCAAAAAATACTCTATGGGGATTGTGCAAAGACTTTGCCTAAAAGATGTTGAGACGATGGCTGCAAGCCAGGGGTTTAAGATGACCCCTCAACGGCGCATGATTATCGGTTTTCTTGAAGGCGCGACATCGCATCCGACCGCGGATGAGGTTTATTTTGCCGTCAATAAAAAGATACCGATGACTTCGCGCGCTACGGTTTACAACACTCTCAATTGGCTGAAATCAGTCGATATGCTTCGCGAAAGGTTTGAGGGCGACAAGGTTCGCTACGATCCCAATTGCGAGCGCCATCACCACTTTATTTGCCGTTGTTGCGGATTGGTCGAAGACATTCATTTCGATTCGCTTCAGGATCTTGGATTGATCGATCTCCCTCAGGATCATTCGGTCGAATCTTACGAGATCACGCTTCGAGGCATATGCAAGGGCTGCGAGTAGCGGTTTTCTTCTAGTTCCATCAATCCGTATTCAGGTTTATAGGGATAATGTCGCGGCTATTTTTTCGAGCCACGCGGCGTCGGTTTCATCAAAATCAGCGAGGCGGTCGCTATCAACATCAAGTACGCCCCAAACTTCTCCCGTTTTCCTTTTCAGCGGAACCACGATTTCGGATTTTGAATCCGAAGCACAGGCGATATGCCCCGGGAATGCCTCGACGTCTTCGACGATAACAGTCGCTTCAGTCGTAAAGGCATGTCCGCAAACCCCCTTGTTAAAGCCTATCCGCGTGCATGCGATCGGTCCTTGAAAGGGCCCCAAAACAAGATCGCTTTCGCCGGTCAAATAGAACCCGACCCAGAAAAAATCGAACGCTGTTTTGAGAACAGCCGCAACGTTCGCAAGATTCGCGATCAAGTCATCTTCGGCATCAACCATCAGCTCGATCTGCGGAAAAATTTCTCCGTAGATCGTCTTCCGATCCGCACCTTTTGTAAACAACAGTGATTCAGCCATGATTCCTCCGATTCAGATTTTTGGACCGATCCGTCCACTAGCCAAACCTGCGAACCGGTTTCCAAAATGATAGATTATCGCCATGTTTGAACACGAACTCAAAATCGCCAAACATCTCGCGCGAAAAGCGGGTTCGTCGATACTGGAATTTCGGGAGACCGGATTCGAGGTGGAAAGGAAACCGATGTATGGCGACGTTACGGAACCCGTAACGATCGCGGATAAGACTTCCAGCGCAATCATCGTCGAGGGAATCGACGCGGCGTTTCCGGATGACGCAGTACTTTCTGAAGAGGAGCCGGATAACATAGGGAAAAGGCTCTCAAGTGAACGGGTTTGGATTATCGACCCTCTTGATGGAACAAAAGGATTTGTCGAAGGAGCGGGTGATTTCGCGGTTCAAATCGGACTTGCCCGCGCGGGACGAGCGGTTGTCGGTGTAGTTTACCAACCTGTCGGCGATGCGATGTTTTTCGCCTCCGAAGGCGGCGGCGCCTGGCTGGAGGAGGCTGGAAAAGCCCCCGAAAGATTGACGGTTTCGGAAATCGGGAAAATTCGGGACATGACGATGGCGGTGAGCCGTTCGCATCGAAGCGAAAAGATGGGACGAGTTCTTTCCGAACTGGAAATCGGCAAGGAGATTCGGCACGGTTCCGTTGGGTTGAAGGTCGGTCTTATCGCAAAAAGGAATGCGGACGTGTATCTCCATCTTTCGCCGCATACAAAATTCTGGGATTCGGCGGCACCGGAAATAATCGTCGAAGAGGCGGGCGGAACCATCACGGACATTTTTGGAAACAGGATGGATTATTCGCTCGCCGATGTTAGAAATCACAACGGCGTTCTGGTTTCAAACAATCGTGTTCACGATGAGATCGTCGAACGCCTTCGTCCGCTTTTAAACGAATTTGGAAGACTCCGCATAAAATCGAAAGGCTAACCCTGCGCAATCCCTGCAAATTCCGGCGGATTCGATTCCGCCAAGTAAAATGCCCCCTTGGGCATCTGGCCAAAGGGGGCAAATTTTCCGTCTTTATCCGATACAAGCTGGCGGTCGAAAGGTCTCAAACAGACCGTTGCCGCGTTTGCTCGAGGATCCCCAACGGACAAACGGCTACTTGCCGCCGCGCGATCTTCCGGACTTCATCATGATTCCCTCCGAAATTATGATCCCCGTCTGATCACCATTGACGCTTACCGAAACGGTTTGGAACGCATGTTCTTTTTTCTCGGCGGTGAAATCATAGGTAACACCTGACGGCAATTCCGACACAACAAAATATCCAAAAGGATTCGTACGGGCCGATGCGACCTGCGTCGCCCCATCCAAAACAATCACGATCGCATTGGGAACTCCCTGGCCGCTCGCTGAAACGACGCGTCCGGAAGCCATCGCGACCGATGCTCCGACTTCGACCGCGCCGATATCGACATTCGCGCCGACAGGACGGGACACACCGCGTTGATCCGTAACAACGGCCTCAAACGGATTGTTCGCCGAACATGTGACATCAAGTACGCAATTCTGCCCGCCTTCTATCGTCGGAGATCCCGGTTGCGGCAAATAGGTCTGCCCCAAACCGCCATTATCTGACAAAGCACCAAGCATCGGGTCGGTATCCACAAGATCGGAGCCTATCCAACCATTGGTGAGACCCACGACCCCAATGATGTTGTTGCCTTCGGACGTTACAGAAGCAGTTGCGGTAACGTCGCCGGCACCCGCTCCACCGGTGTTGCCGGCGAAAATCGAGTTACGTATAAAGATATTTATATTAGTGGTCGCACGATGTAGTCCACCGCCATTGCTGGCAGACGTATTCTCGGAAAATGTTGAGTTTGTAATCGTAATGCTTGAGCCGTTGGAGGAAATGGCTCCCCCGGATCCGACCGGAGCCATATTCCCGGTAAAAGTCGAGTTCACGATATTGGCAGTGCCGTTTAACTGACCGGCTCCGCCTCCTGTTGTGCTGCCGGTAGTGTTGCCAGCAAATGTGGTTCCCCAAATGTTGATCGTACTGCCCGAGAAATTCTGCATCCCGCCACCCGAGCCGGTGGTTGCATTGTTCGATACAACACAATTGGCGATCGTCAAAACGCCGGCAGAGGCATTGTTCAGACCGCCCCCGTTTGCGGCGGTATTGTTGTCGATTACAAGATTCTCCAAAAAGAGCTGGCCGCCGGCGTTATAGACCGCGCCGCCGCGACCGGTGTTGAGCGATCCGGCTCCTGTGCCGCCGGTGAGCTTCATCCCGGTTATTGATGCCACGACACTGGTCTGAGTTGAGAAAATTCGCCCGGTTCCCGCCGCGTCGATCGTAAGAAGATCCGGCCCCGGACCAACAATATCCAGAGAGCCGCTCGCACCGATCAGCATTTCTCCGGCATTCAGAGTAATCGTTTGAGCGGTGTTAAAAACAGACGCATCAAACACAATCGTATCGTCACCGCCGGTTGCGGCCGCAGCCGTAACGGCTTCGCGAAGCGAGCAATCGGAATCACAGACTCCGTCCGCCGTATCGGCGATCTTCGATACCGTAAAAGTGTCGGCAAATGCCAACGTCGCGGCAATAAAAACAAAAACAATCGAACCTAAAAATCGAATTCTCATTGAATACTTCCTCCAAGAAGCAAGGACGGCACCAAGCGAGGAACGCTGAAAGGATACTTGGAATGAGGTCCCGCGAAGTTCCGCCGAATGAACCCAGTCGCAGAAAGTTTGCGGTTCTAAAATGAACGATTCCGGCAGTGTAGCCGAGGCGATGACAACTGTCCTGGAAAACGCCTGAATCACGCCAACGCAAGTTTCCGAGTCAGGCAAAATGGAAAGACTATTTGTGTCCCAGTCGTCAATTAGGCAGAAGCTGAAACGCTTCCCTATTTTCTCCCGGCAAGAGTATCGGCCGTAAAGAACGCAATGCGAATATGCGACATTGACTTAACCACGAAGCTCCCGCTCTATCTCCCGAATTCCAAACTGCAGTCAAAATTCGAAGAGAATTTCCGCGAGCAATCTTTGTGATTACAAAATTGAATTGTTGCCTTGGAGACTATCACAATAACCCGCGATGCCAAACATCTTTTGCCAAAAAATCCGGCACCGCATCGTGAGATCGCCCGGAAGCAATTTTCAAAACGCGATGCCGTTCATTTCGACAGAATGAAATCTAAAATCAGCTCGCCATTACCTTTGACATCAGCTTGAGACCGAGATCCATCGCATCCCAGGCGAATCCGGCATGGAACGGTTCCCCGTTTCCAAATCGCCACGGCAAATAGAAGCCAAGGATCTTCTTGCCGCCACGCCACAGCGGCGACACTCCGACCTTGTAGTGATCCGTATCTGCCAGATTTACCGTTACAGGTTTCAGCGGGTCTGACGTGTACATAAGAGGAACTTGCGCGAACGTCGCCTTGTCGAATTCCTCCATCACGCACATGCTCATCGGTTCAAACTTTTCGGTCTTTCCTACCGCCCTGCCTTCTATTTCGGCGGCAATATGCGCGCCGGCGGCGTCACCCTGGAGCAGAGCCAGAAAAGCTTGCTTGATCGGAAAGTTTCCGCCGTCTCCCACTGCGAAGATCGAATCCGTGCCTTCGACCCGTCTGCTGTCCGGTTCAACCGTAATAAAGCCACGGTCATCCATCGGAAGGCCTTCAAATGGATGTTTTGCGATATACGGCGGGAAGCTGATCAAAAGATCATAGTCAAGGTCGACACCGTTCTGATACATAACCTTGTTGGGAGTCACCTCTTTCACCGTGTAGGTCTTGTATCCATGTATCTTGCGCGTCAAAAACTCATCCTCGACGACCGTATTCAGCCGCGGCCCAAACGCCTGGATAAATGATTCCTCATACGTCGTCCAAGTAATATCCACGTTTTCCCTAACCCGTTTCTGATTGAGCCAGGTATCCGTCATCATCACGAGTTCGTAGAGCGGACCCGAACATTTGTTGTTTGGCGGAACGAGAAATAGAAGTTTTTGTCTCTCCCCGGCGGCGGCCTTTTCGACGAGATTCTCGATGCCATGCCTCAGATCGAGCATTTCCGCGATGGTCCAGGGAGTAAGGGCGTGTTCCTTAAGGCCGGGAATCTCCTCTGGGCGCATCGCGGCGCCGGTCGCCAATACGAGATAATCGAAGGGGGTTTCGCCGGACTTGCGAATTATCTTCTTGTTTTCGACGTCAACGGCCTCGGCCTCATCAACGATCAAGTCGATGTTCTTCTTTGCGGCGGCACCGCGAAGATCAACCTTGAGCGATTCCGGATCGGTACCGAACGGAATGTAGATAGTGTTTGGCTTGAAAGTGAAGTGATCGGTATCGGAGATCAGAGTAAGATCGGCCTTGTCATGAAGTTTGTGTCGCAGATAGAAAATTGACTCCAATCCTGCAAAGCCTCCGCCAACGACCGCGATTCTTGGTTTCGTATTCATCTTTTCCTCCTTGGGAAATGCGGCTTGCGGCGGAATCCTATGCGGCTCGCCGCACCTCTCCAGATGACTATATGGTTATACGATACGGCTAAAAATGAAAGCCTCCCGGCTTGAATTCGCCTTTCGAGTCTAATTAACGAAGTTAATACCAAAAAAGGCCCCGGATTGCTCCGGGGCCCCCAAAAAGCCAATTTCAGCAATAGGCTAGAACTTCAGCCTTACACCGACCTGCGCCTGGCGAGGATCGCCAAATCCGGCCGTTACGGTTCCATCGAAATTGAACGTCAACGGACGCGGCAGACTGCGCTGATTTCTGTTGTTAAATAGATTGAACGCTTCAAAAATTCCCTCGAGCGAAACCTTTTCGGAAAGCTTGAATATCTTCGACGCACGAAAATCGAATGTGAAGAACTCGTTGTCCAAACGCAGAGTGTTCCGCTGGGTGATGTTCGGAAAAGTTCCGCGATCGACCACCGAAATCGGCTGTGCCGAACGATACTGGACGATCGGCGAAAGTGTGATCTCGTATGGCAGAGCAAAGGTCGCAAAGGCGTTGAAACGATGCCTTTGATCACGATCCGAATATCCGTATTCGGGACCAAGGTCTCTCGGATCGGCATAACGGAATGTGAATGGATCACGTTCGTTGTCGTCATCCGACTTGTCCCAACTCAAAAGGTAGTTTGCCTGAAACTGGAAGTTGTCGGCAAACCTTTTGTTCAAAGTAAACGACAATCCCTGATACAAAGATTTTGCCGAACTTTCCGTGCTTCGGATTTCGCCGACTCCGCTTCCGTCGGGACGTTCAAATATCGCCACGCCGTCATAGAGTCTCGCGTCATTCCTGTTTACAAATCTGGTCAATCGTGTCGATTTCGCAAGATTGTAAGCAAACTGGAATGTCGTATTCTTGGCGATTTCCCTTTCGATGCTGGCGCTGTATTGAATCGTGCGCGGGTTCTTGAAATTCCTTTCAAAAACCGCGATTCCCGGATTGAAGGGCGTAAAGCCTGCTGTCGGTACGATGCCCGGATAATCCGGACAGCCTCCCGGCCCGCCAATATCGTTGTTTGTACAAAGGAAGTTCGCAAAAAAGATGTTTCCGGCAATCACGCCGTCCGTATTTCTCGGACCGGCGACTACAAGACCGGGAATTCGCGCGTAGTAGATACCCGCGCCCAACCTTATAACGGTTTTGTTGTCTTTGCCGGGCGCCCAGCTCATCGCGATGCGAGGTTGATACCCGTCGGTAAAATCAGGAATGGTTCCATCCGAAGGGAATCTGGGATCGCCAAGGAACTGCCCGTAACGGGTTTCGGCCGGCGGCGTAATCGTATCCGGCTGATATTGGCCTTCCCATCTAAACCCAAAGTTGAACGTCAGATTTGGCCTTGCGTTCCAGGTGTCCTGGACATAAATTCCGGGTTCAAAATTCGAATATGCCTGGGTTCCCGCTTCCTCGACAGTTCGATTACCGATCGGAGCAAACTGAAGATAAAGCGCAAGAGCATCAGCGTTGACGCCGTTTATGTAATCCTGAAATCCGGCAATCGCGCCCTCGATGGTCGGTGCCGCAAAGATGTAACGGCCACGAGCAAAACCGATAAACGTTTGCGAAACGCGTACGCGGTTTAGATCAACACCGAATTTCATTAGGTGATTTCCATAGACATGCGTCACGTTATCCGTGAATTGGAAACGTGTGTCGTCCGATGGTACCGGAAGGAAGAACGGTCGGCCAAAGCGGTAGGAAATCGAACCGTCGAAGGTACCGATTGTCGTATCCGGAAGATCCGGCCCGTCGTAAAATCGGGGACGTTCCTCTTTGGCCCATTGGAATCGAAATTCGTTCAGAAGATTGGAATTGATCGTTGTAACGAGCTGCGCGATAAAGCTATTGGATTTGTCGGTCTCGCGTCCATTCGCGCTCGCGCCCCAAGTCGGAACATCAAAGGTACCGTTTACCTGTTCGGCGCGGCTGAAATTGTGGCGCAGTGTCAGGAGATTCCGATCGTTGACGTTGATGTCCACTTTCCCCAAAAGCACATCCGCCGTGTCGGTACGATTGATTATCGTTTCCTCATTCGGCGAACCAAATTGGTTTGCGAAGATATCTACAAGGATCGGGTCGATGGAGTTTGGCTTGTCGCTGGTTCCGTCATTCCTTTCGTATGCGAAGAAGAAAAACGCCTTGTCTTTTGAAATCGGACCAGCGAGGTTCCCGCCAAACTGGTAGTTGCGCGAATCCGCCGTCGGTAGCCCGGCATCAACCGCGTCGGGATTCTGGCTGGAAAGCGCGTCGTTTCGGTAAAAAAGAAAAGCGGAGCCCGCGAATTGATTTGTACCAGATTTCGTGACGGCGTTGATAAATCCGCCGCTCGAGCGTCCGAACTCGGCGGAAGCGCCAACCGGCACGACCTGAAACTCCTGAATCGATTCCAGCGAAACGGTAAACGCGGGTCGCTGTCCTCCGCGTTGTTCGCCAAAGAACGGATTGTTTGCATCGGCCCCGTCTATCGTGAAGTTGTTTTGGATACCCTTCTGACCATTGATGGTAACTTCGTCTCCATCGGGCCCCTGCACGATCGAGACGCCGGGAGTCAGTTGGGCGAACCTTGAAAAGTCGCGGCGATTGATCGGAAGGTTCTCAACCGCCCGTTCGTTGATCTGAGTCGAGAGCTCTGTTCTTGAAGGATCGAGCGGGAGATCGCCGTCGAGTTCGACATCAACCTGTGTGGTTCCGCCCGAAGCCTTTAGCTCAACTCGGATATTTTGTATCTGACCGATCGTAACGCGTATGTTCTCAAGTTTTGTCTCGGCGAACCCGCTCCCGCTTGCAGTCACGGTGTAATCGCCCAATGGCAAAAGCGGCGCCGTAAACACGCCGTCCGAGTTGGAAACGAGCGAACGTTCAAAGCCGGTGCCGGTATTTCTCAACGTAATCGAGGCGCCGGGAACCACCGCTCCATTCTGGTCATAGACGGTGCCTTGTATGACACCTGTCGTCGCCTGCGATTGTCCGATAATAGGTGTCGCCGCCGCCAAAAGCATGAGCACAACGAACGACAAAAACAATTTCTGTTTCATAAAGTTCTTCTCCAGCAAGTTAGTCAAAAAACGCCCTTTTTGTTGATCAAGTCGGTACAAACCTGTATCCGGTTTTCCGTTCCGCATCGATTCCCCACAACGATGCGTGTTTGGCAAATGTGATCCGAAAAACACTTTTTTCGAAATAAAGTCGACCCAAGTGTTTTATCGATGAGGAACAGCTTCTCTTATCAATAAAAACAAGCGCAATTCAAAATTATTGAAACGAATCCATGGGAAGAGTTTTTGGATTGGCATTTCGTCCCTTTGCATCAACTTCGGACCATTCCGATTTTGAAATGTTTGATTTCTAGATCCGTTTCCCGAAACGGGATACGGAAATGGAAAATCAATTCTTCTTGCCGATACGGTGGCATGCGCTTGAGAGCGGTTGCCAACTCCAGGCTCGGAATTATTTTTCAAACTGATTGATGCGGATTTGAACGAAATCTAACACAAGTGTGACAGCAATAAAAACTCGATGTGAAGAATTAACATTTGTTAATCGATTCAGTTGAACGGCCGGATTTGTTTTGCCACCGACAAAAGCAGTTTTGGTTCGACCGGCAATTCAGACCTATTTTCCAACTGCGGTGCGAACAACGAACGAGTACAGGGAATCCGGCAAAATCCTCCTTAACGTCAAAAGCATTTTGGAATTTGCCGAGTATCTGAGTTTGAAGGTGCGGTCTGTGGCCGCCTTGAAGATCGCTTCAGCCACGATTTCCGGCCCCGGTGCGTCCATTCCCGCCTTTTCCAATTTTGGCAAAACTCGGGAAACATACCCATCATACGCATCCGTGTTTTCCGGCTTTATGATATCCATCGAACGCTCATAGAATTCGGTTTTTATCGGACCAGGTTCGATGATCTTGATACGAATGTTGAACTGTCTCAGCTCGTGCTGCAGGGATTCGCTAAACCCTTCAACCGCCCACTTGGTGCCGTGATAAAGACTATATAACGGAAAGGTTACGCGGCCGCCGACTGACGCGACATTTACGATAGTGCCCCCGCGCTTTTCCCTGAAGTATGGGAGAATCGCTTTTGTCACCCGCATCAGTCCGAAAACGTTCGTTTCGAACTGTCGGGAAATTTGTTCCTCGGTCGAACCTTCAAACGGACCGACCAGCCCATAGCCGGCGTTGTTTACGACGACGTCGATCCTTCCAAACTCCGCAAGTATGTCGGAAAAGGCGCTTTTGATCGAATCGTTGTCGGTAACATCAAGTTTGAAGAGCTTGAGATCAACGATCTTTTCGAGATCCGCCGATTTCTCGGGATTCCGCATGGTCGCGGCAACGCGCCAATTGCGGCTCTGAAACAGACGCGCGGTTTCGTTTCCAATCCCGCTCGAAGCTCCGGTTATGACAACGACTTTCTCCATCGATTCGACTCCTATTACCCTTTTCCGAAAGCAGATATCTCAAACTTAGAAAACGACAACCATTGGCCCAGGGACTTAACCAACTACAACAGCCCGTCCTGCTCCAGCTTCATCCTTACAAAATCCGCGATTTTTTCAGGTGGTTCGTCCGACAATGCCATGCGCTTTGAGCCGATTACGGTATCGGCAATTGTTGCCGGGTTCTTTCGAAACCTCTTGTCTTGAGCGACGGATCTTTCGATAACGCGGCGTTCGATGTCCTCGCGCGTTTCGTCCGGTCGTTCGGCATCACCGTATTCGACAGGCACGCTCAGATTCCGAATTCTTACATGCAAGGCACCGCTCAAACGCATCGCCTCACGCCTGATTTTCTCCATCTCAACGGTCGAATTCGGAAAACCAAGCTGACCCCGCAGGGTTATTTCAAGAATCGTCTTCCGCCCATATCGTTCTTCAAAACCCGCGACGCTCCTTTCCACATCCTTGAGCAGCTTTTCAGTCAAATTCTGCGGTGTCTCGATCGGCGAAACATCAAACGATATCCGGGTAAAGGGGCGTTGGACGTAATCGTTCAGCAATTCCGCCCTTACGCTCAGATCTTCACCAACTTCAACCAACCACGCCCCGCGCGTCTCCTGATACTCCGCGATATTCGTTACTTCAAGCGAGCCGGGATTGAACGCCCAGTTGTCGATTTCATAGCATTTATGCGTATGCCCGAGTCCGACATAGTCAGCTACCGACCTCAGCTTCTTTAGGTTTTCGATCGTCAGGGCCGGAATCGGGTGCGTTTGGTGGCCTTCGACATCCGTGTGCAACAAAAGCATGTGAAATGCGCCCTCGCGTCTGTTTTGCGCGAGCGCATCGACGAGCATCGGAATCGCCTTGTTCGAGGATGCGCCGTACCAGTCCGAGCCAAATATTCTCGCATTGCCGATATCTATAAATCCGCCGCGGGCCGCCGTTTCGTCCCAGGCCTTGTAGAACATTTCACCATCCTTTTTTGTCGGTTCAAGGAGATAGAGCAGGTTCCAGTTGGCAAGAGAACGCAACCACGAATAATCGCTGTCGTTGTGTTTCTGATCATGGTTCCCTTCGATTGAAACGACGGGAATCCCCGCTTTTTTGAGTATGCTCAGCCCGGCATAGGCGTAATTCATCGTTTCCGGGGGAACCGATCGCTTATGGAAAAAATCCCCGCACATGACGACGAAATCGACTTCCCTGCCGATCGCATATCGATTCAACACGTCAACCCAGGCATCGAAAAAATCCCTTTGGGATTCGGGAAGCTGGTATCGGGTGCAACCGAGGTGAACATCCGCGATATGAAGAAACCTCATTTGGATACTTTAATCTTTTCGAAGGCGGATTTGAAAAACAACATGACGGAAAGCTCTGAAATCGCTTTTGACGAAGCTCCCCAAATAACGCGAATGACCTGATTTAACGATGCGATCAGCTCAATATTGACTGTTTACCTTCATGCCCATATTCTTTGTGCAACATGTCAGAAGAAATGGAGAAAGTCAGGGGGATCCAAGAGCTCCCAATATTTCCGCTACCGCTTGTGATGTTGCCGTGGGAATTTGTCCAGCTGCATATTTTCGAGCAGAAGTACAGATCCATGCTCGCCGACATATTGGAAGACAAACGGATGTTCGGCATTTCGTATTTCGACCCGACGGAAGGCCTCGATAACAGACCCGAGCCGGGATCGATCGGATGCGTCGCCGAAGTTAAAGAGGTTCAGGAACTGCCCGACGGAAGGTCAAATATTCTGACTGTTGGTGTGATCAGATATCGCATTTTGGATTACCTTGCAACGGACAATGAATATCTCGTCGCCGATGTTGGTTTTTTTGAGGACGAGGAGGATTCGTCTGAAGAAACACTCGAACTGGCGAATGCGCTTTTCACTACATTCCGAGAGATCGCCGACACCGCGCAGGAAATGAGCGGCAGGAAAAGCGAACCCGCCGAATTTCCAATGGCTCCGCCCGACCAGCTTTCTTTCCTTATCGCCGCCGCCTTCAATCTCGATGTGGAGGAGAAGCGGAAACTTCTTGCGATGACCTCCATAAGGGATAGATTGAGTTTTATGGAATCGATTCTGGAGAAGGTTCAAACGCGCATCCGCGAGACCGCAAAAGTAAACAAAATTTCGCGGACAAATGGGCACGCGAAAAAGAAGATCGACATTGAATAAAGCACAAACGGCCATCGAGCGATGGCCGTTTGTGCTTTCTAACTTTTACGAACCGCTTTATTTGGCGGTATTGGCATCTTCCTTCGGCGAGCTATCCGAATCAATGTTCTCTTTCTCATCCAGAATGGACTTGAAGAAATAGATAACCCTTTGCTCGTAGGCATCTGCCTGCTCGAGCGGGGCGCTCGCAAGCGAGAGTCCCGAAGGATTCATGTCGGTGAAGGTTGTTACTTTGGAGGTTCGTGCAAAACATCCGCTGAGTTGCGATGTCGAATTGCGAAGCGCCGGCCGATCCGCACCCGCAAGCAATAGCACCTCGCGTCCTTCGGTTGCCTGTGCCATGTCGCAAACCGTGCGTCGCTCGTAGCAACCGTTTGCGTAGTACAAATACGCACCGCTCTTGGCCAATTCCGAAGTGATGCTGCTTGCAAATGGGAATTTCTCGTCAACCGCCAACGCCAAAACATCATCAGAACTCATAGGAACGGAATCAAGTGCGATCGCTTTGACGGAAGTGAACTTCGACGACGCGGATAGACCCGCGAGTCCGCCCATTTCGACGCCGTAAATTCCGATTGAATTGGCAATTAACGGTTTCTTGGAAGCCGTTTTAAGTCCTTTGATATAGTCAATCGCGGCCAGAACATCCTCGGATTCGCATCCGCCAAAGGTCGTTTTGGCAATCAGAGGACTCGGACCATGCCCTCTTTGATCGGGCATAAGAACCGTATAATCGGTGGCTTCATTGAGCTTTACACCGAGATTCAAAACATGCGAACGGTCGGCTCCGTATCTATGAAGGAGTATCACTGCGGGATAACCCGGTGTTCCTTTCAGAAGCCAGCCGCGGGCTTCGGTGCCATCGCGATTTTGCCATCTTTCGTCGGTTACTTGGGCTCCGCGCGAACTGAGTCTTCCATATTTTTCCGGAGTAACAAGATACTGGGCATGCGGAGGTACCGCCGTAGAATGAACAAACCACACCGATGCTCCAACAAATCCCGCGATCAAAAGGACGACAACGGGCATAAACAACATGAAGACGCTTCTTACGATTCTTGTGGCTCTGGACATATAAAACGACGCAAGGAAAATTGATGACGGTTTTGGCAAATCACTCTTTGATCGGCCTGAAGTCTTGTGGAAAGCCTGAAAAGAAGAGGCTTTCGGCATGTCATGTAAAATGTTAACATAGCGCGTTGCCGAAAAGGAAGACTAAATGTTTGTATGGTTATAAAAAAATTAAACATTGTTGTTGCGTTTTTCCTGCTCTCCTTGAGCGTTTTTGGGCAGATGCCCGCCAATAAATCAGAGGAAAAAGCTCCGAGAAATGTCACCAGGAACGACTTCCTTCCCCTTTCCAAGGTTAAATCCGGCATGAAGGGCACGGCGTGGACGGTCTTTTCGGGAACCGAATCGACACCGTTCAATGTTGAGATCCTTGGTCTCGTGCCGAATTCGATCGGTCCCAGGCAAGACATGCTTGTCGGACGGATTTCAGGCGGCGGAGCCGACCGCACGGCCGTTTTTGCCGGGATGAGCGGTTCACCGGTTTATATCGACGGCAAACTCGTGGGCGCCATAGCTTTCGCCTTTCCATTCGCAAAAGAAGCGATTTGCGGGATAACTCCAATCGAACAAATGGTTTCGATCTTTGAGAACGGAGATTCTGAAAGGCTCGCAACGGCGACTCCCAAAAAGTACACGATGCGCGACCTCGCAAATGCGGATGCCATTAGCGGCTTTGACCGCGAATCGGCCGCTGCGCAAAAGATTGGTAGGTTTAGCCATTCGGTACCCGAAGGCGAAGCATTGATCGGTCAAAGTTTTATGCCGATCGCAACGCCGATAAGCATGAGCGGATTTTCAAAGGCGACGATCGCGGAATTTACTCCGGATTTGCTCCGGGCGGGTCTGATGCCCGTTGCAGGCATGTCGGGCAGCCGGGGAACGACCGGGATGAAGCCCTATGGCGATGACACCCTGATCGGCGGTGATTCCGTTTCGGTTGAACTGACGCGTGGAGATTTCTCGATGGCCGCCGCAGGTACGGTAACTCTCCGCGAGGGTGATCGCGTTTACGCATTCGGGCATCCATTCCTTAGTCTTGGAAACTCGGCGTTGCCGATGAGCGAGTCGAGTGTCGTCGTCGTCATCCCGAATCTGAACAATTCGTTCAAGATGGCTGTCTCAGAATCGGTAGTCGGCGCCATGACTCAGGACCGCGCAACCGGAGTTTACGGAAAACTCGGCACGGCACCGCGGATGATTCCTGTAAAGCTCAACATAGTAACGAGCCGAAACAAACGCGAAACGCTAAACTTCGAGATCGCGAATGACGAATTTCTTACTCCGATCCTGATAAACATGACGGTCTTCAACGCGATTACCGCCAACGAAAAGGATTTGGGAGATCTGACTGTTGCGATCGCGGGAACAATCGGGCTCAAGAACACCGAACCCGTTCGCATCAACGCGCGGTTTGCAGGCGGTGCATCGGCCCGGCTCGCTACAAACTCCGTTGTGATTCCGGCCTTCAATCTCGTAAACAGCCGATTTGCCGATCTCGATTTTGAGAGCATTGATCTAACGATAAATTCTTCCGTCGAAAGCAAGCTTGCGGAACTGCAGCGCATCACTGTCGATCGCGCACGAGCAAAACCCGGAGACACCGTCGAATTGATGGCTTTTTACCGGACCGACACCGGCAAAGTCGTTTCCCAAAAGATTCCATTTACGATTCCGCGCGATACGCCCTTTGGGAAGATCACGCTGTCGGTTGGCGATGGAACAACGATTCAGTCAACCGGAGTAGAGCAGCAGTTTGAACCGAGAACACTGGCCGAACTCGTTTCGACGATAAACAAGGTAAAGAAAAACGACGCGCTTTATTTACAGGCGAAGCGCGTCACGACGGGGGCCGTGATCGGCTCCAATGAACTGCCGAACCTGCCGCCGTCGGTGTTGGCGACGCTTAACACGAGCCGTTCTTCGGGTATCTACAAACCGACCGTCGAATCGATCGTGGCAGAAATGGAACTGCCGGTTTCGGAGTACATCGTCGCCGGGAAACAGGATCTTGAAATCGAGATCGTTTCCTCGATTGACTAACGGCGTCGATTCTCCCCAAGTATTATGAGCACACAACTAATCCTCAAGGCCGCGGATTTCGCGGCCCGCAAACACGTCAACCAAAAGAGAAAAGGCCCCAACGACGAACCTTACATCAACCATCCAATCGAAGTCGCGAATTTCCTTTCGGATATCGCCGGGGTTTCGGACCATGAACTGCTCATGGCCGCGATTCTTCACGACACGATTGAAGATACTTCAGCGACAAAAGAGGAACTTGAAGAGGAATTCGGACATGAGGTCACTTCCCTCGTTCTTGAAGTTACGGACGACAGAACGCTTCCCAAACTCGAGCGAAAGGAGGAACAGGTGCGCCACGCGCCTCATCTTTCGAAGCGAGCAAGGCTTTTGAAGATCGCGGATAAGATCAGCAATGTCGAGGACATGCTGGAAAATCCGCCGATTGGATGGGACCTAAAAAGGCGCCGGGATTATCTGCTCTGGGCCGATAGGGTTGTTCGCCAGATTCTCGGAGAAAACGAGGCGCTGGACGCCAGGTTTTTGGAAGCTCTAAAGGCCGGACATATCGGGCTTGATCAATGCGAACCCGATGGCTCGGAAACCGATGGGTCGCCCTCAACCCAGACTTCTCCATCGGCGTAAACTTCCTTTTTCCAAATAGGGACTGTACGCTTTAATTCGACTATCAACCATTCGCAGGCCTCGAATGCGGCCCGCCGATGCGGAGCCGCAACCGAAATCACGACACTCGTTTCACCGATCTCCAGTTTGCCCAGCCTGTGGACGATTCCGACTGCCCGAATGTCAAACCGCTCCAAAGCCGTTTTCACAAGCTTATCCATCTCGGCAAGCGCCATCTCGTCGTAGGCTTCATAAAACAAATGAAGCGATTCCCTGCCTTTTGTAAATCGGCGAACATAGCCATCTAGCGTCACCGTCGCTCCGCAGCTTTCAGGCACTATCCTGCGAGCCGTCTTTCCGACATCAATCTCGCAATCCGTAAGCTCGCAAAATGATTCCACCCTATCCTCCCGAAACCGCTGTAAACAGAGCCACTTCGTCTCCTTCGCTCAGAATCTCGTCGCCCGAGGCGTATTCTCTATTGACCGACATGTGAAGCGCATTCTGCCGGTCCTTTGAGCCGAGAGTGGGATATTCGGCGAAGATCGCATTTTTCAAGTCAATCGACATCATGCCTTCCTCGGCATCCCACGAGAGTTCCCTCGTACCGGTTTCAGCGGCGGTCGCACCAAAAAACAAGACTTTTATCCTCATAAAACCCGGCTAAGCTCCACCCCCGCGAATTTCCTCAATCAACGCCCTTTTCTGGATCTTGCCCGTACCGCCGATCGGCAATGCGTCGCGAAACTCGACTATCCGCGGATATTTGTTGGCCGCGATCTGCTCGCGACACCATCCGACAAGCTCATCCTCCGAAATCCGGGCACCCTGTTTCAAGACGACATACGCCTTTACTTCCTCTCCGAGTTTCTCGTCTGGAACGCCAATAACGGCGACAAGCGAAACCGCCTCGTGCGTCATGATCACTTCTTCGATCTCCCTCGGATAAACATTGTATCCTCCGCGGAGAATCATCTCCTTCTTGCGATCAACGATCGAAAGCCGACCCGATTCGTCCATGATCCCTATGTCGCCGCTGTGAAACCAACCGTTTTTGAAAGCTTCGGCCGTCGCTCCGGGATTTTTGTAATAGCCCTTCATGATGTTGTGCCCGCGCATCACGACCTCTCCCCGTTGGCCGCGTTCAACTTCACGGTCGTGTTCGTCAACGCACCTGACATCAACTCCAAACACGCCATGTCCGACGTTTCCCGGAACCGATTCAACCTGCGGGTGATTGAAGTTGGAGATCGGAGAGGTTTCGGTAAGCCCGTATCCCTCAAGAATCCGGCAGCTGAACTTCTCTTCAAAGGCCTTCATCACCTCTACGGGCATCGGCGCGCCGCCGGAGCTGAGAATCTCCATCGATTTCGCATACGGTTCAACGTCGATGTCGTTCTCCTCTACATGCTTGAGGATCGCCCAATACATGGTCGGAACACCCGTCCAAAAATTGATTCCATGCTCCTTGAACGCCTCAAGCGCAAGCGCCGCGTCGAATCGCGGTTGAAACACGATCTTGTGGCCCGCGAAAAACTGCGCGTTCATCTGAGCCGTTTGGCCCGTAGTGTGAAAAACGGGAAGCGTGATCAGACACGCCTTTTGCCTGCCGTCGGTATAGTCAAGCCCGGGAACATGAAGGTTGAATGCGACAATGGCATTCATAAGCGTGTTGAGATGCGTCAGTTCCGCCCCTTTCGGCCGCCCGGTCGTACCCGAGGTGTAAAGTATCAGTGCCGTATCCAAAGGACTGGTCGGATACGTTTCAAATTCAGTCGATTTGTCGAAGATCAACTGCGACAAGGTTCTTCGACCTTCGATCGGCGACGGCCCCAGTTTGTCGGCGCACATCACGATCATCTCCTCGCATGAGGAAACGTGCTCAAATGCCTCGTTTACCATCCGCGCCATTGGAAGCTCTTCCGTACCTTCGAAGACGAAAACCGCCTTGGCGTCCGAATCTTCGAGATGAAACTGGATTTCCCTCGGCTTGAGCAAGACATTCAACGGGACGACAACCGCCCCCGCCTTCAATATCCCGTAATAGACGATCGGAAAATAGGGTAGGTTCGGACAGCTCAGCGCGACCTTGTCTCCCGGTCCGACACCGAGTTCGTGAAGACCGTTGGCGACCTGATTCGCCAACGCGTTTAGCTGGCCGTAGGTAATCGTTGTCTCGTTAAACACAACCGCGGGCTTTTCGGGAGTGAGTCGCGCATGCTGCTCAATGACCAACGCGAGATTCAGATACATGGGGTTGCTGGCAATCACTTCGAAATTCTCCTTGTACGGAAATCAAATCTCATCGAACTGCAGCGCCTCCCGGGAAAACGCAAGACAGAAACGATGATGTTTTTTCGTGCGATTCTAGCACGAGTCTTCTTTACTTTTTCGCTTCCGGATACTTCTCCCTGATTCTTGCGGCGCGCTCCAGTCCGTCAAGCCTCTCCAAAACCTTTCTGCGCAAATCTATGTCGAGGTCTGGGTTCTTCTCAAGAAAATCGCCAACCGTCTTCGCGGCTTCGGCGGTGGTTTGCCCGCCGATAAACGAGGAGAGCCAGCCATTGACGAAGAAGATCTTGCGATCGCGCTTGAGATTTGGAAGCTCCGAAAGCGCCTGATTCAAATACGGCTTCGTCAAATCCGCCTGATCCGGCACATTCCACGACGAAGCAGCCGCCTCGATCCAACTCTCCGAAATATCCTTGTTGGATAGAAAGTCCCTGAAGTATTCCGCTTTCAATTTCGCATCCGGAAACGCGGCACGCGCCGAGTAGGCATCCCTTCGTGATCCGTCATCCGTGAATTGCTTTGAAAGCTTGTCCAGAATGACTCCGGCCTCGCGGTCGTTAATGGCGGCAAGCTTTTTGGCGGTATCAAAATGGTCCTTGGTTCTCAGAAGTTCCCTTAGTTTCGCAACCGTAACGTCGGTTGCCTTTCTTTCGTTTTCAGCGGGCAAGGTTGATTTAAGGAAAATGATTCCCGCCTTGCTCCGAACGATGTTTCGATACGCATTGAAAACCGAGATCAGACTCGCGTTTGAGTTTGAGCTAGACATCATTCTTTGCAAAACCTTTTCGCTTCTTTCGGCAAATCCGCGTCTCGCTTCTCCTTCGAGGTAATACTGAAGCGCTATCTGCAATTTCCCTAGTATCGAACTGACGGTCGTCTCGTCCTTCTCCAGCGGGAGTTCGCGAAGCGCAAGATCGACCCAAACCGCGGGATCAAGCTCCGTAAACCGCACCGAGTCCCAAAGCGCGCCCCACATCATCGACCGCAGAAATGGATCTTTCTCGTCTCCGACGTGTTTCAACGCGTAATCGAGGCTGACGGGATCAAGAAGAAAAATGCCGTACGCCTTGTCCTGATAATTGGGAAAAACAAAAACCGGCTCCCTCGCAACGACTCTGCTTCCGTTGGGAATCGCGAGCGTGTACCTCGCAAATCCAAGTTTGGCATCGGTTTCCGCTCTCGAAAGAGCGACATCCTCTATTTTTTCGGTGCCATCCTCAAAACGCATCAGAATCCGGGTTTTGAATGGCCACACCGACGATTGTCCGAGCGGATCCTCCTGCTTTAGTCCATAGATTCGCACCGTACCATGAACCTTTCCGCGAACCGGATAGTAATGCATCTCGCCCTTGGTCAACCGAACTATGGGCACCCCTGACTTGCCGACCCAAGCCTCCGCCCATTTGGATAGATCGCGATTCGAAGACTTCTCGAAAGCGGAAGCCAGATCTTCCCAACCCGCGTTCGCATATGCGTGGCTTTTCAAGAAGTCCCTGACACCGGCTTGAAACTCGCTTTCACCGAGATAAAACTCGGCCTGCTTCAAGAACGATGGTGCCTTTTGGTAAACGATGTTCCCATATGCGGATTTCGCTGAATTGAGATTTGGGATCTCTTGAAAAATAGGCGTCGTGCCTTTTGTCACATCGGTCGCGTAGGCTCCTGGTTTCGTACGTTCGTAAAACGTCTTCCAGGCGTTGTAATCGGGAAGCACCTCACCCATCGCCTTGTTGGCCATGAACGTCGCGAATCCTTCTTTGAGCCACAAGTCATCAAACCAACGCATCGTCACCGTATCGCCAAACCATTGATGGGCGGCCTCGTGCAGAAGCACCGAAGCGCGGCCGATGATGCTGTCGGCCGTCGGCTCACTTGGAAATATGACCGAGCGTTCTCTAATGTATGTGGAACCGGCATGCTCCATCCCGCCAAACGGAAACTCGGGGATGAGCACCAGATCGTACTTGGAGAAAGGAAACTTGAAATCAAAATACTTTTCGAGATACCGGATTCCTTCCCGATTTATTCTGAAGACTTCCTCGCGATGGGTTTCAAATTTCCTGGCTTGGGATTTTCGAACAAAAATACGGATGGGAGGATCCGAAGACACGTCAGCGTTGACCTTTCCTTCGCCAAACAACTCGAACGGACCGGCGGAAAACGAGAAGATATATGTGCTGATTGGTTTCGTTTTCGCGAATTCCGTCGTAACCGTTTCGCCTTCGGCCTTGATCGAAACCGCCTTCTCGTTTCCGATAACTTTCCAATCGCTTGGCGCGGTGACGGTCAATCCAAAAGCGGCCTTGAGATCCGGCTGGTCAAACACGGGAATCGCTGTACTTGCATCTGAGGGCACGAAAAGCGAATAGATGTACTCGTTCTGGTCTTCGCTATCGATATAACGCGTTATCGCGGCACCGCTTTTTAGAATTGGCGAAACAAAATCGATCTCGATGATGTTTTCACCGTTTCTGGTTCCTTCTTCGAAGATCAAATGTTCTGAAACGATCCGCGGATCCCGTTCGACTCCGTTGACGCGAGCCCTCAAAATCCTGCTTTTGTCTTCGTGTCCGGCGATCTTGCGCCAATCCAAAATTATCGGGAACGGTTTTTGGTCCTGCAAGGCATTCGATTCGAGATCAAGCCGCACACGAACGGTCCCGGAGAGTGTTTCGCTCGATTTCCCAAGTGACAGTTTCAGGTCGTACGAGACGTTTGAATAGACCCGTGACCGCCACATCGCCAACTCTTTTGAAACCCCGGGCTCGACGTCCGGCACATCCATCGAAAAAATATAAATAGGTGTCAGTGCCAAAATCAGCGCTCCCCAAAATCCCAATCGCACAATCGAGTCTCTAATAACCATACTCTGGATTTACGGACAAAAAAGGACGGCCAGCCAAAAGCTGCCACCGCCCTCTACATACAACGACTTCAGCCGACCTATAGGCTGAAGTTGAAATTCACATAGCCGGTCGCCTTCACCGGCTGCCCATCTCGAACAAAGGGACGAAACTGCCATTTCAGCACCGCGTCCTGGGCCGCTCTTTTCAAGAGTGCGGGTCCGCTCGAATTTTCGACCTTCGAAACCCGCCCGTCTTCATCAACCAAAACCTCGACCCTAACCGTCCCTGTCATCCGCAGCGATCTTGCCTGCGCAGGATAAACCGGTCGAACCTGTTTGGTCGCGAAATCGATCAACGAGCCGACCGCCATAAACGGGTTATCGCCTCCCTCGGACGAATTCTGCTTGGAATCGGCGAACGGATCACCCGGCTTTGTCGTTTGATCTGTCGACTTTACATTCGGTTGCTCCGACTTGTTCTCGGATGCAACACGGTCTTCTTCCTTGGCGGATGGAATTACGACGATCTTTCGGTCGCTCGGTTTCACGGATGGTTCGACTGCTGGTTTCGCCTCGCCCTTTGTTGTTTTCGCTGACGAATTTTTATCTGCCACCGGAGTATTTTCGGAGACCAGCTTCGAATTCGCTTCCTCCGGTTTCTTCTCCGGAACGGGCCGGAAATTCACTGTTTCGGTCGTAACTGTCTCGACGGGATTTTCGGTCGATTTGGCGACTTCGGGATTCGCCTGGGTAGAGTCTTCATCGGGTTCCACCAACTCGCCGTCATTGTCGTCCATGTTCTTCGCGACGAGCGTAACTCCGGAATCGGTTTGCTCGGGAACGACCGCGTTTATGATCTTGCTTCGCGAAGCAACGATCTGTTCGCGGGCCTCCGAAACCTGATCGCGCCATCTTCGTTCGTCAAAACTGTCGCGAGCGAGTTGTCCGCGGGCCGAGCTTGATTCCTCCAGAATTGCAACCGCTGTTTCGGAAAAGGTTTTCGATTTGCCTATATCCTTCGCATCTCCAATTACGATCTCGAGGGTGTCCCTCATCTGATCAAGATCTTTTTTCGCCTCGTCCGGCAACGTCCCGTCTGTCGGGCTTATGCCAAGCGACTGATATCGTGCATATTGAGCCTTGGCACCGTTTACAACCTGCCCCGCAACGGCGAAGTAATCCTCGGTTTTGCCGGGATCCTTTTTCAAATCCTTTAGAAACTTCTGCGCTTTTTGGTAATCCCCCTGTTCCAGATAGGCATGCATCAAAAGTACATTGAGCACGCGGTTAACCGTTGGGTCACTGGTTTCACGACGGATGTTCTCCAACTCGTAAATCGCTGCGGTGTAATTCTTTACAACAAGAAATGCCTTGGCTTGCGCGACACGCATGCGCATCACCTCGGCACTGGTCGGGGCATTTTGAGGGGGATTGTTCTTCAATTCCGCAAGCGTGACCGTTTTGGGACCATCCTGCGCAAGTCCTACCACCACGATGGAGAAAATGAAGAAAGATGCCGTTAGTATCTTTAATGTATATCCGTGCATTTTCCGTCTCCTTTCAGAGTTTGGGGCTAATAAAAATCTCGATTGGTGTTCGGTGCCATTTGGTTTTTGGGGGATCAAGTAACCAGCAAAATATCTTGCTATTATGCTTCCTTGCCCCTTCAAAGGCAAGCGTAACGGGGCTTTCGTGAGATTGAAAGCTTGATAGGCCCGTTTCATCGGCACGGGGCGCCCTTTTGGGAATTCAGCCACGCAAAATCGGGGTTCAAAATCCGGCTCGTCCGGCCATACGGGAAAAATAAAAAGGGGATGCTCGACACCTCGCGCATCCCCTTCAATATATTGTTTTTCGAGCCGTTAATTCTCCGTTGAAAAACTCCTTAGAATTTTCTCCTTGTATTTCTGCGCTTCATGCCGGATCCGCGTTTCATCAAGCGTTACCAACGTCTTGTTGAGCATCAGGATCCGTCCTCCGACGACAACCGTCTCAACATCGTCCGACTTGACCGCGTAAACCAGATGCGAATAGATGTTGTACATCGGAATCTCGTGCAACGAGTCGGTTCCAACAAGAACAATATCCGCCATTTTTCCTTCTTCGAGCGAACCGATTTTGTCTTCCAGGTGCAATGCCCTCGCGCCGCCGATCGTGGCCAGTTCGAACATTTCCTTCGCCGAGGCCACTTTGGGATCCTTTTGAAAAACCTTGTGGAGCTTTGCCGCCGTATCCATCTCCTCCCAAAGGCTGAGATCGTTGTTTGACGCTGCGCCATCGGTTCCAAGCCCTACCCTGACGCCCATTTTCATCATCATCGGCACCGGCGCAACACCGGCCGCGAGTTTCATGTTTGATTCCGGGTTATGTGCTACCCCCACCTGTCTCTTGACGAGCGTGCGAATCTCGTCCTCATTGGCGTAAATCACGTGCGCTGCAATGGTACGGTCGGACAGTATCCCGATCTTTTCGGCGTACTCGATCGGACGCATGTTCTTGTTCTTGAGTACAAAATCGAGCTCGGTATCCGCCTCGGCGAGATGAATCACATACGGCGCACCGTGCTTTTTCGAAAGCTCGTTTGCCGCTTTCAAATGTTCCTCGGAAACGGTGTACGGGGCATGCGGGGCGACGGCCGGAACGATAAGATCATCATTCTTCCATTTCTCGATGAACTTGTCGGTATATGAAAGCCCGGCATCGAATGTCTTGTTGTCCGGAGCCGGAAAATCCAAAACGGTTTCTCCAAGCACGGCACGCATCCCTGCGCGCTTCGTTTCGTCCGCGATCGCGTCTTCGAAGTAATACATATCGCAGAAGGTGGTTGTGCCCCCGCGTATAAACTCCGCAAGGCCGAGACGCGTCCCGGCTCTTACGAGATCTTCATCGACATTCTTTGCCTCGGCCGGAAAGATGTACTTCTCGAGCCATTCCTTAAGCTCCAAATCGTCGGCGATACCGCGGAAAAGCGTCATCGGCACATGCGTGTGAGTATTGATGAGTCCGGGAATCACAAGTTTGCCGCCGGCGTTGACGACCTGCTTCGCCTCGTAATACCTGGCGTCGTCCGCCGTTCCGACAAACTGGATTTTCCCGTCTGTGACGGCGATCGCGCCGTTTTCGATGATCTCCCTTTTAGAGTTCATCGTAACGATCGTTCCGCCGACCACCAAAAGATCCACTTTCGCTTTGCTTCTCGCCTTCCCAAACGCAAAAACCGGAAGCGCCAGAGATAAAAGCACCGCCAATGCAACAAACTTTTTCATAATCCAATAATCGCCTTATCCGGCGAGTGAACCGTAATTCGCTATTCCAGAAACTTCGTGTCAAAAGCCCTTGGGAGCAACTCGCTCATCGGAAGCACCTCGGCGTCTCCTTTGCAATTCGCCATAATCACCGGCACATCACCGCAAAACTCCCAGACAATCTGCCTGCAAACCCCGCATGGAGGGGTTAGACCCATGGTATCGGTAACGACTGCGATTTCCAAAAACCCGGTCTCGCCCTCCGATACGGCCTTCCAAACGGCCACCCTTTCAGCGCACACCGTCAGCCCAAAGCTCGCCGATTCGACGTTGCAGCCGCTATAGATCTTTCCACTCGAGGCTCGAACCGCCGCCCCCACCTTGAAATTCGAATACGGCGCAAAAGCGCGCCTTCGCGCGGCCGATGCCGCCTCGATAAGTTCTGATTGATTTTCTTCCATCAAAATAGTTGTAACTTTTATTCGCGAATCGCACCACCGGGAAGTGACACCCGACTTTTGATGCGAATGCTCTCAAAGAGTTGTCGGAGACTTCTGAATCTCGGAAACGACGAGCGATGCCAGCATCTTTTCCAGCAACCCCGTTTCCCCGCTTTCGGGAATTACAATATCCGCGCATTCCTTGCACGGCTCGACAAAAATATGGTGCATCGGTCTGATCGTACTCTCGTATTGATGGAGAGTTTGTTCAAGCGATCTTCCCCGCTCCTCAAGATCGCGTCTTATGCGCCTCAAGAGCCTGGTATCGGAAGAAGTATCCAAAAACACTTTCAAATCCATCAGTTCGCGGAGCTCCGGCACCGTAAAAATCAAAATTCCCTCGACGATTGTAACTGGTCGGGGTTCAAGCGTTATGTGATCTCCGTTGCGCGTGTGGCTAGCAAAATCATAAACAGGCATCTTCACCGACTCGCCGCCGCGAAGACGCATCAAGTCTTCCGTCAGCTCCTCGAAATCAAGCGAATCCGGATGGTCGTAGTTGACCTTCTGGCGTTCGCTCAAGGAAATATGCGAGAGATCCTTGTAATAGGAATCCTGTTCTATGAGATTTACGAAATCGGCACCGATCAAATCCACGATTCGCCTTGCCATCGTGGTCTTCCCCGATCCGGTGCCGCCGCATAGTCCGATTATCATAATGAGCCAAATGCCAATTGGTTATTAGGGAAAAGGCGGTTCCGGTTCCTACAGTTTCGAAACCACTCGCGTAAGGAGTTCCTTGAAAATCACACCCACTTTCTGCCCCGTTTCCATCACTTCCTCATGATGAATAACATCATTGGTGATGCCGGCGGCCAAGTTCGTAATACAGGAAATTCCGAGTACGCGGATACCCATGTGTCTGGCGGTTATTGCCTCGGGAACAGTGCTCATTCCAACCGCCGTCGCGCCAAGAAGCCTGTACATTCTGATCTCCGCCGGCGTTTCATAATTTGGACCCGACAAGGCGCAGTAAATACCTCGCCTGAGGATCGGAACAACCCTGTCCTCAAGCCCTTGCTCGAATCGCTCTTCAGCGATTTTCCGAGCCTCCTCACTTGCGAGAATCTGAAGCTCGGGATCGTAAACGCTCGTCATGTCAGGGAATCTCGGTCCGAAACGATCATCGTTCTCACCGCGCAAAGGACTCACCCCCATCATGTTGAGATGATCTTTGATAAGCATCAACCGACCGGGTTTGAAGCTCGTTATCACGCTTCCCGCGGCGTTTGTAATGATCGCGGTCTTGATTCCCATCGTACCGAATACCTGCATCGGAAAAATGACCTGAGAAATATCGTAGCCTTCGTAGTAATGAAACCTGCCCTGCTGAACGGCTACGGTCTTGCCCGCTACTCTTCCGATCACGAGTTGCCCGGCATGCCCTTCGACGGTTGAACGCGCAAAATGCGGGATATCCTCATAAGGTATCCGTACCGAATCTTCGAGTTCATCGGCGAAAGCACCGAGTCCGCTACCCAAAACGAGTACCGCCTCGATTTCGCCTCCATGCTTCGATCGAATATATTCAGCGGCTTCCACCGCGTTTTCGTAACTCATATAAATGATGTCAAAAGGATCGGCAATCTTCGAACCATCGTGCGACTAAGGCCCCAACGAAATATCTAGCTTTCCTTTCTATAGGGAATTCCCAAAGCCTTGGGTGCCCTCGATACTCCGATAAAGCCTGCAAGGACGATTATCGTCAAGACATATGGCACCGCCTCTATAAACTGAACCGGAACATCGTCTCCAAACAGCCCCTTGAGAAAATCCGCACCCTGCGCCTGGATCGCGAGGGCTTCGGTAACCCCAAAAAAGAGACACGCAAACAGCACTTGTACGGGACGCCATTTCGCAAGAATCAACGCCGCCAACGCGATAAACCCTTTTCCGGCACTCATCCCGCGCGTAAAAAACGATGATTGGCCGATGGAAAGATAGGCGCCGCCCGCCCCGGCTAGCACACCGCTGATTATCACCGCGGAATAACGCATCTTTTGCACCTTGATTCCGGCGGCATCCGCCGCTTCGGGATTTTCGCCGACGGCCCTCAGCCTAAGACCGAATGGTGTCTTGTAAAGCACATACCAGACCAACGGAACCAAAAGGAAAGCAACGATTGATGCGAGTGAAATACGGTTGTAGAAGTCCGGGAGCACATAGGCCTTCGGGATTTGTTCGGTCGAACCCGAGGCGTCGTAAAGCGCGCTCGAAAGAACGGCCGGCAAGCCTCCAAGCATCAGGAAATTTATACCGACACCGGCAACAACCTGATCGGCTTCAAACTTGATCACCGAAAGAGCGAATAGAAACGCAACTCCCCCGCCGGCCACCATCGCGCTGAGAAACCCGATGTATGGATTGCTCATTTCATACGTGACCACGGCGGCGGTGAACGCACCGGCGAGCATTAGTCCTTCAAGCGCGATATTGATAACGCCCGAACGCTCGGAAAACAAACCTCCGAGTGCCGCGAAGATCATTGGTGTCGCGTTGCGTATCGCCGAAAAGGCAATGATAAATACGACTAACAGAAAGTCTTCCATGCTATTTGCTAAACCTCTGCAGACTGGCGACAAAGAGAATGATTAAAGCCTGAAGCACCTCAACCAAATCCTTTGTAATGAATTTGGTGTCGATATCGATAAAAAGCCCGCCGCGAATGATCATCGCGAAAAACACCGCCGCGATAAACACGCCAAGCGGATGATTTCGGCCAAGAAGCGCAACGGCGATTCCGAAGAAGCCCCAACTGCCGGAAAAACCGTGTTCGTATCCGTATTGATCTCCCAAGACCTCGCCGATGGCGACCATTCCGGCGAGACTTCCTGAAATCGTCATGGCGGTAATGATTTGTTTCTTGGGTGAAATCCCGCCATATTCGGCCGCCGAAGCGTTTTCGCCAACGGCCCGCAGTTCGTATCCCCATTTGGTTTTCCAAAGAAAGACGTAAACGGCGACGCACATCAATATCGCAAGCAGGAACGAAACATTGAGTGCGACATCCTTGGGAATAAATCCGAAAAACGAATGCAGCTGCGGAATATGCGCCGCTTCTCCAATCGGCGCGGTTTCGAGGATCGGATCTCCGGGAATGCGATAGTGATACTGCGTCAGGTAACTCGTCAGCGAAAGCGCCACAAAGTTGAGCATGATGGTGTTGATCACCTCATGCGAACCAAACCTGGCTTTCAGAATCCCAGGAATCGCGCCCCAAAGGCCCCCTACAACAACCGCCGTCAAAATGCATAACGGCACGAGTATCCATCCGGGCAAACTCATCCAGGACCAATCCTGTTTCTCGCCCATTACTTCGACCACGGTGCCGCCAAAGGTAATCCCCACCCAGGCAGTCGCAAAAGCAGCCACATAAAGCTGCCCTTCCGCGCCGATGTTCAAAAGACCGCAACGAAAAGCAACCGCGACCGACAGTCCTGTAAAAATCAGCGGGGTAGCATAAAAGAGCGTTTCCGAGATTCCCTTCACCGATCCAAACGAGCTTTCGATAAAGATCCAAAACGCGGAAAAAGGATCGTCCCCGATAAAAAAGACGAGTATTCCGCCGACCAGAAACGCGGCTACAACGGCAATCAGAGGAAACAGTGCTTCCTTGAGTATCCTCATACTTTCGCTTCATTTTGCCGGCAGCGATCCTTGGACCAACGCGCTTTTCTATGCATCGCCTTTACAGGAAGGCTCCCGACAACAGATCCGGATGTTGAATTTTTGCTTTGTAACTATAACCGTTTGCGCAAATTATGTCACCCGAAAAGACGGCGAGGCGAATGCGAAAATTCCCAAGGGAGAAAATCCGAAGGCCGACAAACTTACACGGCGAACAAAAGCCGGAAGTGTAACCGAAGCGTCGATATCACATCGTTGGACGATCCGATTCTTCAAATTCCGCCACAACGCCCTCTGCTGATTTATTCAAAACCCAGAACTTGAAAAATTCTCGTCAAATATACTTGACAACATCAGACTCAGATTTTATTATTTGATGAGACTAAGCAATTGGTCTGTTATAATTCATAATTCACTGCTTGTTTTAGGAGGTTTCAAAATGAGTTTGATTAAATACGATCCGTTCAGGGAACTGAGAAGTCTTCAAGACGAAATGAACCGCATCTTTATGTCGAGCATTCCCCGCAACTTTGGCGGCGAGGAAATGGCAAGCGGCGGTTGGTCCCCGAGCGTTGATATTTATGAAAGTGAAACGGAGATCGTGCTTGAAGCGGAACTCCCCGGCATGAATCGCGAGGACTTTGAGGTTTCAATCGAAAACAACGTGATCACCTTGAAAGGCGAGCGCAAGTTCGAAAAGACCGACGAGGGCGACAACTACCATCGCGTGGAAAGGGCATACGGAACCTTTACGAGATCCTTTAGCCTTCCGAGAACCGTCTCCGCCGAAGGAACCACCGCTGATTTTCGAAGCGGGGTGTTGAGGGTTTCTCTCCCCAAAAAGGAAGAGGCCAAGGCGCGAAAGATCGTGATCTCGGGTGAAGGCGCGGATGCAAAGGCGATCAACGCATAGCTTTTTATTGGTTTGGATTTTTTTGAACAAAATGCGGACGGGGACCAAAGGGTTCGGATTCTTTCCAAAAACATCGGCTTTCCCGGAATTTTGCGAAGAAATCGCGGTTCCCCGCCCGAGTTCACAGATTGGAAGTTCGCGGATTGCGGTGCTCCAATCATTCGATTCGAAATGCGAGACCCTTTTGGTCCCGCTTTTTTTGGCGAATACCGTCACTGGCAATCGCCAAACGGCCCTGAAATCATAGGGCCTGATGAGGCGTCATTATGAGATTTGACAGATTTACAATTCGCGGTCAGGAGGCCGTGCAAAATTCGATCGGTGTTGCCGAAAAACATCAGAATCAATCGGTTGAACCCGAACATTTGCTCGCCTCGATGCTCGATCAGGAGAATGGCGTGGTCGGCGCGATTATCGGAAAGATTGGCGCCAACAAAGACTTCATTGCCTCCGAGATTGAATCCGAATTGGGCAAAATCCCCAAAGTGCAGGGCGGACAACAATTCTTCAGCACCCGCATAAACACGATTTTCGACGCCGCCGGCAAGGAAGCCGAGGCGATGAAGGACGAGTATATTTCGACAGAGCATCTCTTTATGTCGATCGCGGACGAAAAGGATGGCGCCGCCGGAAAAGTATTGCGTTCAAGCGGTGTATCGCGCGAGGACATTGAAAAGGTCGTTGTCGAAATGCGCGGAGGCTCGCGGATCACGAGTCAAAACGCCGAAGAGAATTTTCAGGCACTTGAGAAATATGCCCAAGACCTGACCGAGTTGGCGCGGAAAGGAAAACTTGATCCTGTAATCGGTCGTGACGACGAGATTCGCAGGACGATTCAGATTCTGTCGCGACGCCGCAAAAACAATCCTGTATTGATCGGAGAACCCGGCGTCGGAAAGACAGCTATCGTCGAGGGACTCGCCCAAAGAATCGTCTCGGGCGATATCCCGGAAACGCTCCGCAATAAACGCCTTGTATCGCTTGATCTGGGCGCGATGCTGGCGGGTGCCAAATATCGTGGTGAGTTTGAGGACCGTCTCAAGGCGGTGCTGAAGGAAATCGAATCGTCGGACGGCCAGATAATACTGTTTATCGACGAGCTTCACACGCTCGTCGGCGCCGGCGCCTCGGAGGGTGCGATCGACGCCTCAAACATGCTCAAGCCGGCTCTCGCCCGCGGAACTCTAAAGGCCGTCGGCGCGACGACACTGAACGAGTATCAGAAGTACATCGAAAAGGACGCTGCGCTCGAAAGAAGATTCCAGCAGGTCTATGTTGCCGAACCAAATGTCGAGGATACAATCTCGATACTCCGCGGCCTCAAGGAAAAGTACGAGGTTCACCACGGTGTTCGAATCAAGGATTCGGCGATCGTAGCGGCGGCAATGCTTTCGCATCGTTACATCGCCGACAGATTTCTGCCCGACAAGGCGATCGACCTGATCGACGAAGCCGCATCGCAACTTAGAATCGAGATCGATTCCTTGCCCGAGGAAATCGACGAACTCGAACGCGAAATACTCCAGCTCGAAATCGAAAAGCAGGCGCTGAGCCGTGAAGACGATGAAAAGTCGCTGGAACATCTCAAGGACATCGAACGCAGAATCGCGGACTTGCAGGAACAATCCGGCGCGATGAAAGCCAAATGGCAATCCGAGAAAGCGGAAATCGAAAAGATGCGCTCCGGAAAAGAGGAGCTCGAACAGGCACGACTAGAACTCGATCGGGCACGCCAGTCGGGCGATTTGAACCGCGCCGCCGAACTTCAGTATGGCAAAATCCCTGAACTCGAAAAGCAGATCGAGACGGAACGCGAGCGGCTCTCGACGCTTCAGGAAGACGGCGTGATGCTGAAGGAAGAGGTTGGTGAAGAGGATGTTGCGGCGATCGTCGCGAAATGGACCGGAATCCCGCTTTCCAAGATGATGGAAAGCGAGATGCAGAAGCTTCTCAAGATCGAGGAGAATTTGCGGCGAAGGGTTATCGGCCAGGAAGAGGCGCTCGAGGCGGTCGCGAACGCGGTTCGAAGATCGAGGGCGGGACTGCAGGATCCCAATCGCCCGATCGGCTCGTTTATTTTTATGGGACCGACGGGTGTCGGCAAAACCGAAACGGCTCGTGCTCTTGCGGAGTTTCTATTTGACGACGAACGCGCGCTAACAAGGCTCGACATGTCCGAATACATGGAAAAGCACGCGGTTGCACGGATGATCGGAGCGCCTCCGGGCTATGTCGGTTATGAGGAAGGCGGCCAGCTTACAGAAGCCGTAAGGCGTCGCCCCTATTCGGTAGTGCTTTTTGACGAGATTGAAAAAGCCCACCCCGATGTCTTCAACGTGCTGTTGCAGATTCTCGATGAGGGAAGGTTGACGGATTCAAAGGGACGTACCGTAGATTTCAAGAATACGGTTCTGATCCTTACGAGCAATCTCGGCTCTAAGGAGATTCAATCCGCAAATCTCGTGGACACCCCGGTTAAGGAAATGGTTCTCGATGTTTTGAAGCATCACTTCCGGCCCGAGTTTTTGAACCGTGTCGATGACATAGTGGTCTTTAGCCAACTAGGCAAATTCGAGCTTTCGCAGATCATCGATGTTCAGTTAAAACGGCTGCACAAGCTTTTGGCTGACAAGGATCTCCATGTCGAGCTCGATCAGTCTGCAAGGGATCTGCTTGTCAGCGAGGGATTTGATCCGACGTTTGGCGCCCGACCCTTGAAGCGCGCGATTCAGACGATGATTCAAAACCCGCTTGCGATCAAGCTGCTCGGCGGGGAGATTTCGAACGGCCAGACCATTCAAATCACGGCCAAAGACGGCGAACTCGTTTTCACTCCGAAGGAAGCCACGGCGGGAATCGGATAAAGCGTTGGGCTTGCGATTGGGGGGGGGGAAACCGCTTGCTCCCCCAATCGTGATTGCCGACGGTTGGGTACGGCGAGGCCTGTTTGGCATGTTTGCATGCCTGACTGCATTGGCATTACCCGCGTCAATTGTTAAAATTTTTGTTTCGACACAGGCGCCTGGTTCCCGAAGTGCGCGCCATATATGCCAAAGAGAAGTTTTTAATTATCAAATGAACAGCCAAACACCAGAGATGATGGAAGAAGAGTTTGAAGAGCTTTCAAACGAAGACATACGCGTTGAGGACAAACGCCGGTTTACCGATGACGGGGAGAGGGTTGAGGTGAAGATCAACGGAAAATCAAAAGAACCGGTAGATCCTCCGAAATCGCCCGAGGTTGTCAAACTCGAGAACGAACTTTCCGAGATCACAATCCGTTGCCGTGCAGCGGAAGACAAACTCATAGAGGTTCAGAAGCGGTTTGAGGAAGAAAGACAGAATCTCGAAAGCGAGACCGCCGAAATGCGAGCGAGGATGAAAAAATCGCTTGAGCAACAGGCCGATCAGAGCCGTTTCTCGTTTTTGCTTTCCTTGCTCCCCGTTTTGGATAACCTGAATCTTGCGATCCAGGCCGCAAAACAGGATGCGTCGCTTGAAAACCTCATGGTCGGTGTTGAGGGTACTGCGAGGAGTTTCGAACAAGCGCTCGTCAGCGTCGGAGTTGAACAGGTCAAGTCAGTCGGCGAGAAATTTGATCCGACGATACATGAGGCGGTAGATATCGTTGATACGGGTGAGGAAAATTCCGGCATCATTTCAGCCGAATATTCTCGCGGTTACACCTTTAACGAAAAATTATTGCGCCCCGCACGGGTACAGGTCGGAAGCGGAAAATAGCCGATGTGGCGGAAAGTGGCGTTGATTTTTTGAAAGCGGGAATCGAAGCGACTTCCCGCTTTTGATTTGCATGGACTGTTCGAATTCCATGTGCAGCCCGCCAAAACCTGGAGACGAACGCCAAAAAAAGGCCCGAAGCCAGCGCGTTGCGCCTCGTAATCTTAGTTTTCTCCTTGAAAATCAACCCCAAATTGATTTAAATTCTTCTAACGCGGTTAAATCGACTACCGCAGCAATAGCTTTCACCCCGCCGCCGGCACCGTTCGCCCCCGATTATTGGCGGGTTCCCTAATTATTAGTCATATCTCGCATGGTAACCGTCAAACTCGGAAACTGGAGCTTGGGCTTCGGAACGGACGTAGATTCGGAAAGAAAGAGACCCTTGGTGCTCGTCATTCTTGACGGCTGGGGTTATTCCGAACGCACGCACGGAAATGCCATCGCGATGGCGAACACTCCAAATTTTGACCGTGTCGTAAGCAGTTTTCCGGGCACATTCCTCGCCGCCTCCGGCACCCGTGTCGGGCTTACTCCGGAATCTACCGGCAACCCCGAAATCGGCCATTTGAATATCGGCACCGGAAGAGCGGTCAGGTCCATGCGTCGGCGTATCGTCGAATCGATCGATGACGGCAGTTTCTTTCACAACAAAGTACTCAGTTCAGCCTACAGAAAGGCGTGCAAGCGCGGTTCGGCGGTTCACCTGGTTGGCCTGCTTTCGAACGGAGATGTCCATTCAACCCCCGAGTCGCTTTTTGCTTTGCTCCGCATGGCGAAGATCCACGGAATTTACGACAAGGTTTATGTCCATGGAATCCTCGACGGCGTGGATGTCGCACCGCGCAGCGCGGATGTATTTGTCGAGGCGATCCAAATCAAGCTCGCCGACATCGGCGTCGGACGGTTGGCCACGCTATGCGGGCGCCAGTATGCGATGGACAACACCGAAAACTGGCAGCGGACGGCACGCGCCTACACGATGCTCGCGCATTCGGAAGGTATCCTGGCGCATGATGCGGTCGATGCGATTCGTGATTCGTTTCTCCGGGGACTTTCCGACGAGTTCGTTCAACCGATCGTATTGACCGAAACCGACGAAAAACCGATCGGTGCGATTCGCGACGGCGATGTCGTTATCTTCTTTAATCATCGCGGCGATGCGATGGCACAACTCGTAAAAGCGGTATCGGAATCTCAGCCGGCCCGCGACGGATCTTTTACCAAGCCGAAGGTGGACGCGGTTTGTCTTACCGAATACGATCCAGCACTCAAGCTTCCCGTAGCGTTTCGCGCCTCGGACGAACGAAACGTTTTGTCCGATGTGCTCTATGACAATGGACTCACGAATGCGCGCTTTGCCGAGTCGTCGCGCCGGAAGCATATCTCGTATTTCTTCAACGGCAGGGATGAGGCCGGCAAGGAATCCGAACAGTATTTCCTTGTAGATTCGGATGAGCTTATGGCTTCCGAGCGCCCCGAGCTTGGCAGTTTCAAGATTACCGACAGGCTGCTTCGTGCGATTGAAAACAAGGAGAACGACGTTTTTATCGTTAATCTCTCGGCGGCGGACGTCGCCGCCCGCAGCGGAAATCTTCAAAAGACAATCGAAGCCGTCCAGTATGTTGACACTTGCCTTGGCGGAATTATTGAAAAGGTGAGGGCATTTAATGGAATCGCGATTGTCACCGCTGATCACGGAAACTGCGAGGATATGTCGATGAACGGAAAGGCTCCGACGCCATATACGGCGAATCCGGTTCCGTTTGTGGTTGTCGGGGATCGGCTTGAAGGTTTAAAGCTGCGTGAAGACGGTGCTCTCGAAGACATCGCACCCACGATTTTGGGGATTCTCGGAATCGAGCCTCCAACCGAAATGACGGGCGCCGATTTGAGGGTCGATTAGGATATCGTTTGGGATTATGCGGGTTAGTTTAAGAAAGTTGCAGAATGGAACGGGACGACCGCTTGGCGGTCTTTTTCTTTTGCTGGCTACCATTCTTATTTCCTGTCAAAGCTCGAAACCCCGCAACGAAATCGTCCAACCTACCCCGACGCAAAACGACAAGCTGCTTTTTCTCGGCAAGCCTTTGGAGGTTTCCGAAAACAAAGCCGACAAGGCGCTTTGCGATGAGATTCTCGGGAAAATAAAGGATCGTGAAGCGGATTACGAAGTTTGGGGCATCGCCGCCGCATCACAAAAAACCGGAAAGCTCGTTTGCGGAGTCGAGCAACATCGTCTGTTGTCGCCCGCCTCTCTCGAAAAACTCGTAACGGCCGCGGTCGCACTGGAAAAACTTGGACCGGATTTTATCTGGGAAACAAAGATCGCCTCGGCCAAACCGATTGCCGGAGATGTTTTGGATGGCGATCTCGTACTTTTGGGAGGCGGAGCACCTGATTTCGATTCGAGCGAGCTCGATCTGCTTGCGAAAGCGGTCAGAGATGCCGGGATTAAACGGATTGCCGGAGACATCGTCGGCGACGACTCGCATTTCAAAGGGGACCAATACGGCGACGGCTGGGTTTGGAACGAGACGCAATGGTATTACGGTGCCGGTGCCTCCGCACTCAGCTATTCGGGTAACGAGGTGAAGCTCAATGTTTCCGGCGGCAAGCCGTCCGACGAAACCGGCATGCTCGAATTGTCCGGGAGCCTAAAGCCGAACGATGGTCTCGAAGCGATCGGCGTCCGCCGGAAATTTGGCACGAACGAAGTGTATGTCTGGGGCAGGGGCAGCGCCCTTTCCGCTCGAATCGCGGTGGCCGACCCAGCTCGATTTGCCGCGGAAATTCTTCGCGAAAAGCTGCAAATGCTTGGAATCGAAATTGACGGGAAAGCGGTTAGCCGCGACTGGACCAACTCGGATTCCGACGCATACAAGGAAGTCATCGCGGTTCAAAAAAGCCGGCCGCTTAAGCAAATCGTCCGCGAGATGAACAAAAACTCCGTAAATCTCTCGGCCGAACTTTTGCTGCGAACGCTGGGCAAAAAGTTCGGGGACACGGCACCCGACGCTGATCCGAAGATCACATATCTTCGCGGAGACGATATTGCTGGTGCCGCGGTCGTAGAAAAATGGCTTTCCGAAAGACGGCTCGCCGATGAGGGAATCGCGATTCATGACGGGTCCGGACTTTCGCGTCTTACGAGAGTCTCGGTCGAAACGCTCGTAAAGCTGCTTATGAATCAGGCGAACACTGACAAGCAAGGCGCGTTCTTCGATTCGCTCCCAAAAGCCGGTGTAGATGGAACGCTCGAGAAACGGCTCCAAGCATTGCGCGGCCGCGTTTCCGCAAAAACCGGAACGATGCTTTATACGAACGCATTGGCGGGTTATATCGATGCGAACGGTGACACGATTTCCTTCGCCATCATCGGAAACGATTTAACTGGTTCGGAAGAGGCGACAAAAACGATCGACGAAATTACAAGCATCCTGTCGCGCAGACCGGGAAAATAGTTTTACTACGCATTGAACTATTCTGAAGGCGCGGAACCCGTTGTCATCAATAGGATGGCATACGTTCCGACAATCGCGCGTCTGATACAACAAGGACGGGCCGGTTCAACTTTCCGTTTATTTTTGCTACCCTCTCTCTTTTCAATCATTCGATTATGCTTCGTCCAAAGAGGTGTTGATTTGCAAATTCCCAGACGCCACCTCAATTCCCTTGCCAATTGCATTGAAGTGACGACGGATGCAGAAATTGAGATTGAAGTAGGGATTTCGAAACAACAAGCTTCCGAGAATCGTGTTAGGAAATCCATCGTGGCCCCATGGTGGTCGCGAAGAAGACATCGGGGCCACGCTAGTGGCCTTGGAATGCAGCAATTACGGGCGGATCCCAGCGCCGGTACCCGGCGCGAACATTGTTTTTATGATTACCGTGGGTTCCGCGCAAAGCCGCTCCACCCACGGCTAGAATCTACGTGACGCTCTGCGTCCGAATAGGAAATTCCGGATTTTGGAATAAAATCGACTTTTTGGAGTGGACTCGACTCCTGGAACTTGGAACTCTTGGAACCCGGAACTCCTGAAACTTGGAACACCAAGAGCAAAAGCAACCATCGCAAAAGACCTATGACCGAAGAATTGGCGTTCGACAACACGGCCGAACGAAGAAAGAGACGCAGCAACGGCACCGGATGGATCGAGGTAATTGTCGGTTCGATGTTCTCCGGTAAATCGGAAGAGTTGATCCGGCGCTTGAATCGCGCCCGGATCGCGAGGCAAAAGGTGCAGGTATTCAAACCAAGCATTGATGATCGGTATTCGATTGAGGAGATCGCGTCGCATTCCGGAATGACACATGTTTCCCAGCCTGTCATGACAGCTCGCGAATTACTGGCGCAGATCGAGGAAGATACCGAGGTGATCGGAATCGACGAAGGACAGTTTTTTGACATGGAAGTCGTCGAAGCCGTAAACGACCTTGCGGCATCGGGCAAGCGGGTGATCGTTGCGGGTCTGGATCAGGATTACATGGGCAAGCCGTTCGAGCCGATGCCGCAGCTTTTGGCAATCGCCGAGTACATAACAAAGACGCACGCGATCTGTGTAAAATGCGGCCAAACGGCCAATTACTCGCAGCGAACATTTGAGTCCGATGCACGCGTGGAAGTTGGCGCGTCGGGAAAATACGAGGCGCGGTGCAGGGGTTGTTTTATACCCCATGCCGACAAGCCGACTGCCGATTGATGGATTTAATCAAGCCTGCTGTCAGGTGCGGCAGGCAAAATTTTTTGGAATCAGCCGTTCCCTTCCCGTACGTATCCGTAGAGCCACGCCCTTGCCATCATCCAATCGCGTTTGACCGTGCCGACCGAAACTCCAACTTCGGCCGCAATCTCCTCGTTTGTCATTCCACCAAAATACTTCAACTCCACGATCTGCGCTTGCCGAGGATCGAATTGCGAGAGTTCAACCAAGGCTTCATCAAGCCGCAACAACTCTTCCGTTTTCCCGTCAATGATGCCTTCCGCCTTGTCGAGCGTGACCGCCAGCGCGCCGCCTCCACGCTTTTCCCTCAGACGTGATCGGGCGTGATCCACGAGAATTCTTCGCATCGCAGTAGCGGCCAAGGCGAAGAAGTGGTTTCGGTCTTGCCAATCAACCCCCGCATCACCAATCAAACGCATATAGGCCTCATGCACCAGCGCCGTGGCCTGAATCGTATGTCCCTCGCGCTCCCCGCGCATGTAACCTCGTGCCCGTCGCCGCAATTCCTCGTAAACCAAAGGAAACAGCCTTTCGTACGCACCCTCGCTGCCGTTCTTCCAGCCCTGGAGCAATGTCGTTATCTCTTCGTTTCCCATAATTCTTCTTTTTTGGCTCTCTTTTCCCGCCCGCGCATTTTTCCGAATTTTGTTTTGACCTTTGCCCGCGAGTTTGTCGCCTTCAAATATGAGGGCGATGAGGAATCGCCACATTTTAACCGGAAAAGCGGAGTGCGTGTAAAGCCTTGGAATGTATTCGTAGCCAACGCTTGACCGGGAAAAGATTGAAAAACAAGGAGAAAAAAATGAAAACTGCAATCCTAATAACCACCTTCCTTTTGGCATTCGTATCCGTCCAGAGCGTTTCCGCGCAGACCAAATCCGAATCGAATGACGAAAAAACGATTCGCATGATCCCTGAAACGCTACAGGAAGCATGGAACAACGCCGACGCCGATAAATGGGCGGCTCTTTTTTCGGAAAACGCCGATTATACGGTCTGGAACGGGTTTCACGTCGATGGGAGGGCGGCGATTGCCGACGGGCATCGGCGAATCTGGAGCACTATATACAAGGGAACCAAGGTCCATTTTATGCTCAAAAAGCTTGAGTTCTTGAAACCGGATCTCGTCGTAATGAGAATGAGCGCCGCGCTTTCAAAGGAAGGGGTCCAGATCAAGGACGCTCCCGAAACGACGCCGTTGGCAATCGTGCAAAAAATTGACGGAAAGTGGCAGATCACATATTTTCAGAACACACCTATTCTTGCGGATAAATAGTCCGAGTATTTGCAAAGTGGGTTCGTTCGCGCTCCGGCAATCGGGATTCCCCGAAAGTCCGATGCGCCAAAACGCACCGCTTCCCGGGTCGCCGCGAATCCACACTTTGCATTGTCCGATTCATGAATCGGCCGTTTTCTTGATGGAGATACACGAGCACCACGATGGAGAAAAAGAACTGGGAAAAAATCAAGGAAGTGTTTCAGGAGGCCGTCGATCGGCCAAAATCCGAAATCTTCGATTTTATCCGCGAAAGGTGCGGTGACGACGAATCCGTTTACGAGGAAGTCGTCAAACTCGTCGAGGCCGCGCTAGACGGCGACGACGATTTTATGGAAGAAAGCGCCGAGCGGGAGCACGAAGACCTCCTTGCCGATGAATTCTCCGAACCGACGAGACTCTCCGCAGATACCGGGCGCGGCCCCGAATTTGGTCCCGGACAGATACTCGCCGAGCGATACCAGATCGTTGGATTGGTCGGACGCGGAGGGATGGGCGAAGTCTATCGGGCCGTCGATACAAAACTCTCGCAAACCGTCGCCCTAAAATTCCTTCCCGCGCGAATCGAAAACAAATCGGAAATGCTCGCGAGATTTATCGCCGAGGTGCGGAACGCGCGAAGGGTTTCGCATCCAAATGTCTGTCGCGTATTCGACATCGGCGAGGATGATGGCCGCCACTTCATCTCGATGGAATTCATCGAAGGCGACGATCTGAGCAGGCTCCTCAAACGAATCGGCAGACTGCCATCAGACAAGGCCACTGAAATCGCGCGTCAAATCTGTTTTGGCCTAAATGCGATTCATGAGGAGGGGATGCTCCACCGTGATCTGAAGCCCGCCAACGTGATCATCGACGCCAATGGCCGCGCAAGAATAACGGACTTCGGCATCGCCGGCTTCGAGGAGGAAATCACGGGGCTCGAGCTTCGCGTCGGAACTCCCGCATACATGTCTCCCGAGCAAATTACGGGACGCGAGGTTTCAAAACAAAGCGACATCTACTCGCTCGGTTTGCTCCTGTACGAAATTTACACCGGAAAAAAGGCCTTCGAGGGAGGCTCATACGAGGAACTTCTTGAAAGGCATCAGTCGGTACAACCAACGGATCCATCGACCTTTGTCGAGAATCTGGATCCGTTGGTCGAGAAGCTCATAAAGAGATGTCTGAGCAAGGATCCTTCGAAACGTCCTTTGTCGGCCGTTGACGCCGCACTCGCGCTTCCCGGCGGCGATCCGCTCAAGATGGCGCTCGAAGCGGGTGAAACCCCGTCCCCGGAAATGATTGCCGCCGCACCGAAAAAGGGCGTGCTGTCGCCAAAGCTGGCCATCGGACTCTTTGTCGCTTTTTTAATCGCATTCGGAACGGTGATCGCTTTGAACGGTCCGTACAAGGTGATCGGGCTTATGCCGCTTGAAAAATCCCGCGAGGTGCTTGACGAGGATGCGAAGAAAATCTCGAGGGACATCGGTGGCGGTCGGGAGCCGTTTTTCCGCGCGAGTTCGTTTCAATTTGACTCCGGTTACGGGGCATACAAGGGAAAACTCAAAAAGGAAATCCGAAACTGGAATATTCTGAAAAACCCGCAACCGGCAATGATGTATTTTGCATACAGGGAGTTTCCGGAGTTTATTTCTCCGCAGGATTCTTTTGTCTATTCGCTTTCAAATCCCGCGGATCTTCCGGGTTCGACGACGATAAAGCTCGATATCTCGGGAAAACTTCTCCAATACATCGCCGACCCCGAACCGCATGGACGCGGAATGCAGGAGGCCGAAGTCGATTGGAACAAATTGTTTGGTTATGCCGGTCTCGAGATGGCGAATTTCACTTCTGCAAAACCAAGCTTTGTACCTCCAATGTATGCGGATGATATCCGTGAATGGTCCGGCCCGTTTCCCGGTCCGGAAGACGTTAAACTGCGGATTGAAGCCGCATCATTGAGGGGCAAACCGACCTATTTTAGGGTGGTTGCACCATGGGACGAGCCCGTTGCGGTTGCGGCGACAAAAAGCGATCGATTCGACGAGGCCGCGACGATGCTTACGATACTGATCTACATTTTGATTGTCTGCATCGCGTTGTATCTCGCGTGGCGACATATCAAAAGCGGCCGCGGTGATTTTCGAGGTGCGATACGCCTCGCCGCATTTTTCTTTGTGCTCCATTTTGTAGCCCAATTTCTGATCGCGACGCATTTCCCTTCGATCACCGCAGAACTCCCCGTTTTGTCGGCCATAACGGGTTACACGTTGATCAGATCCTTCTTTGTATTTTTGATTTACGCGGCACTGGAGCCGTTTGTAAGGCGCAGATGGCCGGAACTCGTCATCTCATGGAGCAGGGTGCTTCGCGGTGAATTCAAGGATCCGCTTGTCGGTCGCGACATTTTGATCGGCGGGATAGCAGGTGCGGTCCACGCGCTCATCATAAATGGAGCGAGTTTGTTTAGGGATTGGCAACACGGAATCTCGGCGACTTTGAGTTCGGATTTGGCCACGGGAGCCCTTAATTCATCCGGCGCGGCTTTTGGTGCTTTTTTGGAGGCGATCCTGTCCGCGGTCCGTTTTATGTTGATCGTGCTGTTTTTGATCGTCTTGCTTCGTGTCGTGTTCAAGAAAAAGCTTTTGGCCGAAATCGCGCTTGCGACGATCACATGCGTTTTGATCTCGCTTGCGTTCATACTTGGATCAAGCACGTTTACACCTATTTTCCTTGTCGGCGCTGTCCTTATCGGCACCCTCCAGGCGGTGACGATCTCACGATTCGGCGCCGTCGCCCACGTTGTGTTCTATCTCGTATTTTTTGTCGTTTGGACGCTTCCGGTCGTAATCGATCAAAACAAGTTCTTCTTTGCCGAATCGCTTATGCTTTGCGGATTGGTTTTGGCATTGGCAACGTACGGATTTGTAATCTCGCGTGGTGGCGAGAGCATATTTGGGAACGACCATGAGAAGCCGGGCCTTGAAGTCTGAAGCAAGGTCGATTGTTTCCCACAAAGCATGCCGAATTTCGAATCTCTCCCCATCATCCGCCGGGTAAGTCGGTCTTGGAGACCATCCCAAACCTTAGTGCTGGCGTGATTCGCCCAAACCGCCAAGCCGCCCGTTTGTCTTTCCACCAATTTCGTTAAATAATAGCGGCATCAATCACTTGACGGCGCTTCATCGCCGTTGAATTTGTTTGTAGAAATTTGCTGCATCGGAGGAACGGATGCTAATTGGTGTATTAAAAGAGCCGGAAATCACTGAGAAACGGGCGGCCCTCGTGCCGGTCGATGTGAAAAAGCTTGTCAAAGCCGGCTGCGAGATTTCGGTCGAATCCGGTTGTGGTGACCGCGCCGGTTTTGCCGATGGAGATTATACCGAGGCGGGCGCGAAGATCGCCTCTTCGGATGAAATTTTAGGCTCGGCGGATATTGTCCTGCGGGTTCGAAAACCGCCGGTAGAAGACATATCAAAACTCAAAAAGGGTGCGATTCATGTCAGTTTCCTCGATCCGTTCAACGAGAAGGAAACGATCGCGGCTTTTCGGGATGCGGGTGTTACGGCAATCAGCATGGAAATGATTCCGCGTACGACGCGTGCGCAGAAGATGGACGCGCTGAGTTCGCAGGCGAATCTCGCCGGATATGTGATGGTGCTCTTGGCGGCCGATCATCTTCCGCGAATCATGCCGATGATGATGACGCCGGCGGGAACGCTGAAACCGGCGAATGTGTTTATCATCGGTGTCGGCGTCGCCGGACTTCAGGCGATCGCTACCGCTCGGCGACTCGGAGCAAAGGTAACCGCTTTTGATACCCGCGAGGAAACGGTCGAGCAGGTTAAATCGCTTGGTGCGAAATTCCTTGAGATTGACCTCGGAACGACGGGTTCTACAAAAGACGGTTACGCCGTCGAACTAACTTCGGAACAAATAGAGATTCAAAAGCAGGCGCAAAAGGAGCAGATCGCCAAATCGGATGTCGTTATTACGACCGCTCAGGTGTTTGGCAGAAAGCCGCCGATGATCGTCCCCGCGGATGCCGTTGCGGGAATGGCTCCGGGAAGCGTGGTCGTCGATATGGCGGCCGAGAACGGCGGCAACGTCGAATGCTCCAAACCCGGCGAGACCGTTGTTTATGAGGGCGTTACGGTTATCGGAGATGGAAATTGGGCGTGCGTTGTCGCAAAGGACGCAAGCGTCATGTATTCGGCCAATCTTTTCAATTTGATTGACGATTTCTTGGACAAGGAAACCACGGAGTTCAAGCTCGATTTTGAGGACGAGATTCTCGCCGGTTGCGTCATCACGCATGACGGCGAGATTAGGAATGAAAAGGTTCAGCAGGCGTCCTCGTAAGGAGTAGCAATGGAAATTATCTATCCAGCGTTTATTTTAATACTTTCGATCTTTCTCGGTTTTGAATTGATTAACAAGGTTCCGGCGACGCTCCATACGCCGTTGATGTCCGGATCGAACGCGATTTCCGGAATCACCCTTGTCGGCGCATTGATTGCCGCCGGTAACGAACATTCAACATTGGGGATTGTTCTCGGAACATCGGCGGTTGCTTTCGCAATGATCAACGTCGTCGGTGGTTACATGGTCACGGACCGCATGCTAGCCATGTTTAAGAAGAAGGGTGGTGGAAATGAATAGCGCGATATTACTTAACTTCGCTTACATCGTTTCGGCCGTACTTTTTATCTATGGCCTGAAAGAACTGGGTTCTCCGGCGACGGCGCGCCGCGGCAACTTTATTTCAGCGATCGGAATGCTGATTGCGGTCGTCATTACGCTCGCCGCCGGCGGGATTCTTGAATACCAATGGATCGCCGTCGGTCTCGTACTCGGTACTGTCGTCGGTGCTTTCGCCGCCAAGACGGTGGCCATGACGGCGATGCCGGAAATGGTAGCGCTTTTCAATGGCTTTGGGGGCCTTGCTTCCCTGCTTGTTGGTTGGGCGGCGATTTTTGGGACAAACAACTCGAAATTCACTCTCGTTACGATCGTCCTATCGGTTTTGATCGGAGGTGTCACGTTTACGGGAAGCTCGATCGCTTGGGCAAAGCTCAATGAGAAGATGACGGGCAAGCCGATCTTGTTTCCGGGGCAAAAACCGTTCAACGCGCTGATTCTTATAGGAATACTCGTTTGCGGCGCGCTGTTCACGCTTGACCCGGCCAACATGAACTACCTTTACGCGATCATCGCGTTGTCGTTCATTTTCGGAGTCTTGTTTGTGATCCCGATCGGTGGTGGTGACATGCCGGTCGTGATATCGCTTTTGAACAGCTATTCGGGGCTTGCGGCGTGTGCGGCGGGTTTTGCGATCGACAATCTTCTGCTCATCGTCGCCGGTGCTCTGGTAGGTGCGAGCGGAATAATTCTTACATCAATCATGTGCAAGGCGATGAATCGTTCTCTTGCAAATGTGCTCTTCTCCGGCTTTGGATCCACAAAGGCATCCGCCGGCGGAGAAACGGGCGAGGTCAAGGCGATGTCTGCCGAAGACGCGTTTTACGTTCTCGAAGCGGCGTCGAACGTGCTTGTTGTTCCGGGTTACGGCATGGCCGTCGCACAGGCGCAGCACGTTATGAAGGAACTACAGCAATTGCTTGAAAAGAACGGTGCCGAAGTCGTTTACGGCGTGCATCCGGTCGCCGGCCGAATGCCGGGGCACATGAACGTGCTCCTTGCCGAAGCCGATGTTTCCTACGACGCGCTCCTCGAAATGGAGGAAGTAAATCAAAAGATGGAAACATACGATGTTGCGATCATCGTCGGCGCGAACGACGTGGTCAATCCTTCGGCGAGGGACGACGAATCGAGTTCCATTTACGGGATGCCGATCATCAACGTCGATTACGCGCGAACAGTGTTTGTGTTGAAGCGTTCGATGGCGGCCGGATTCGCTGGACTTCAAAATCCGCTCTTTTTCAAACCGAATACGCGGATGCTTTTCGGCGACGCCAAGGAATCTCTCGGCGCGATCGTACGGGAATTTTCCGGTTAGGATTTCAAAGATCTGCAGAATGCAAACTCCGATCACCGCCAATCGCGGTGGTCGGAGTTTTTTTATTGGTAAAGGCCGATTCCCGTCCGGCTCAAACAAAAAGCCCGCCATTGCGACGGGCCTTCAATGTTATTTTGGAATTCCCTACCTACGGCAGATTCTTCTTGTACATGTTCCAAACATCGCCTACCCAAACACCGAGGAAGTTTGTTTCCATCTTCGGATTTTTGGTTACGAACGTGACTTCATAAACGATTATCTGATCCGCCGGAAGCGAATTGTCAGAGACGGCGACGTAGGCCGGGAGTCCGTATCGCAAAGGCGTACCGATCAGCGTCCGCTCGGCCACAAACCAATCGCCTTTGATCGTAACTTTCAAGATTTTGGTCTCGCGCTTCGTATTTCCGCCCCAATCGGATTGTCCGTTTAGGAAATTCAGACCGGCGGATGACAGCGCCGCGGGAGTTCCGGCGGATGTCGATGAAACGCCGTTTGGCCATGATCGTTTCGAGAGGATCTCCTCCTCTTCTTTTTTCAGCTGAACGGCGAGTTCATTCGCCTCTTCCAGCATGCGATTCATCCTTCGTTCGTATCTCTCGTTTGACGAAAACTCCGGCACAAGTCGAAGAATCCTCCGGTATTCGTCGATCGCGCGTACTTTGTAAATCTGGTTCAGCGCGCTGATATATTCCATTCCGGTTTTTACGAAATCGAGTGTTTCCTTGGCGTTGTTGTCCGGAGAAGTATCCAGCCAGCCAAATCTCTCGACTACCAGTTCATAATGATCTCCGACGCCCTCGATCTCGATATCCTCAAACTTCTTGTTGATGTTCCTAACCGCCTTGTAGGTTTCGGTTTCGCCTCCGCCATACTTTTTCAGGAATCCATCGACAAAAGCCTTGTTTGATTCACGAATCGACATCACTTCGTCAAACTGCGCGAGTTTCTTTTGGAATTTCGGATAGACATTCCCAATCGAATCGCTCATTGAATAGACACGAAAATCTCCGATTTTAAATACCCTCTTGTAGAGTTCCTCCATCATCTCCGCATCTTCCTCCATATCCGCCTCGCTCTGCGCGAATGCCACCGCTGAAAAAGACAACAAGAGACTCAGACCCAAAAACAACCACAAAACGCGTTCAAATTTCATATATCCTCCGGAAATAAAAGTAGCATTAATTTTCAAACGCTTCCAACGATTGATCCAGACAGCGATTCTCAGTCGATCCAACTTTCGCTGGAGAAGCAAAACCGAGCCTGATGGTCACAGGAGAATCGCTCGCTCTATTGTTAATTTTGAAGCTTCCCTTGCCACCCCGAACTCAAAAGAGCCGAAATGCCTCGTCGCACCCGTCAGCTGCAATTTTCAACCTCGACCACCGTTCCGTTGTTAGACATAAAGGTGAAATTGCCTGGTCGGGGAGAAGCAGTATGAAACAAATCAGATCCACAGCGTTCTTGTTGATCTCAACCCTTTTACTCACGGTTGCGGTTTTTGGTCAGAGTTACAAGGTCAGCGATTCCTATTCGCATAAGAATCTTTCGATTTTCTTGATCCAGGGAAAGGATCAACGTAGCGGAGACAACATCGTCACACTCGAAGAGGCGCTCGAAAACAAGGAGTTTCAGGTTTTTGAAACATCCGACGTAAATGAACTTATGGTTCAGAATCTTTCGACAAAAAACGACGTCTTTATTCAATCGGGCGATATCGTGAAAGGCGGAAAACAGGACCGCGTTTTGGCGGTTTCGGTAATCATCCCCCGCAAGAGCGGAAAGATCACGATCGAGGCCTTTTGCGTTGAATCGGGGCGATGGACTTCGAGGGATGGCGAGTCGGTTTCCACCTTTGGATCCTCAAAGGAAAGAATCGTTTCGAAAGAACTCAAACTTGCCGCCAATATGAGCAAGTCTCAGACCGAAGTTTGGAGCGAGGTTTCGAACGCTCAGGAAAAAATCTCCGTAAATGTCGGCGGAAGCGTGGTTTCGAACAAATCCGAAACCAGCCTTCAGTTGAGCTTGGAAGACAAGAAGATCAAGGAAACGATCGCTGAATACATCGACAAACTCGGCGATGTGACGGACAAAAAGACCGATGTGATCGGCTACGCCTTTGCGATCAATGGCCAAATAAACAGCGCGGACGTTTATGTTTCCAAAGCGCTGTTCAAGAAGCTCTGGCCGAAAATGCTCCGCGCGGCGGCGATCGAGGCGGTTGCCAAGAGCGACAAGAAGGGCTATTCGACCGTTACAAGAGAAAATGTGATCGAATTTCTCGCCGACTCCGCCAAGGCCAGCAGCTCTACCCAGGCGGTTACCAACGGCTCAAAGGTCGTTACCAAAAAAGCGGAGGAGAAGGTGGTCTTCGAATCAATGGACAAAAGCGATGTCGTGATTCATAGGAGTTATGTGAAGATAGACTGAAATCCAGTTCCAAGTTCCAGGAGTTCCAAGTTCCAGGAGTTGAGTCCACTCTAAAGAGTCGAATTAGAAAGTGAAGGGCATCATTTTCAGTCACAACGGTTCGATATTTGTGAAAGACCCCTGCCGGCTTGTCCGGCAGGTGAATAAGGTCAGAAGCTAGTAGCGACGACAAATGATTCGTTCCGGCCCCCCTGCCGGCTTGTCCGGCAGGAGGCAAAGGTCCGTAGCTACGGCCGTTAAATGCTTGGTGTGTTGAGGTTTATTGATTTTCTGGAAGGGGCTGACCTTATTCACCTGCCGCACAAGGCGGCAGGGGCCTCCGGATGAATCAATGTAGTTTGGACTAGCTGCTGACCTCATTCACCTGCCACACAAGGTGGCAGGGGTCTTGCCTGGTTTCCCTGAAGATCAATTTGCTTGTCGATTTTTTCCTTGAATCGACTTTTTAGACCAGACTCAAGAGTTCCAAGTTCTGGGATCAGGCTCGGATGCTGTGACTATTAGACATCTTTTTATCGTTTCAAAAGTGATTGGGGCTTGATCAAGTGGGATAAAATGTGCAGTTGCGCCAGGCGGCTTGCGTCGACTACTTTTCAGACCTTTAGCAATCTACTTGCGCTTGTTCAACTTGGAACTTGGAACTATTGGAACTTGGAACACTTCCAAAACCCCAATTCAAAAGAGCGCAGCCCTGTATCTCTCATTCAAATCCAAAAGATCAAAAAGCACGAAGAAGTCGATCGTTTTCATTTTTCGGTCGATCGCAGGTTCGCCACAGATTTTTGCACCGATGCGGAGATAGATGCTAACGAGCGGTGGGTAACTAATGGCAGGCAATTCGCCGTATTCGTTTTCTGTCAGGATTCGCGCGTCTTCGCGTGGTGCGATTTCAAAGGTGTCGAGCATCGCACCATCTTCCCGAAAGCGTTTTAGGAAAGACGCCGCCATTACGGGATCCTGGGTGAACACCGAGCAACACCCAAACAAATAGCGGATTTCGTGCGCCGTGACGTATGACGCGAGCACTTTCCAAAGCAAAAAGAGAATTCGAGTGTTTCGATACTCTCGTGCGATCGCCGCCCGTCCCAACTCGACCGAGGAGCGCAACACCTGCTCGGGGATCGCTTCCGTCTGAAATTCGCCGGATGAATATAGACGACCGCCGTTTAGGTATGGCGGGTTTAGACGGTAGGTGCCGATGGCTTTGCCGGTAGATTTTTCAAAAACACCGATGTGGTGGCAAACGGAGTCGAAATCCTCCCAGTCGGCAAAATCGTCGCCGTTTTGCTTTCCGGCGATTTCGTTCTCAAACACATCGCGCCTTAAACGCAATATCTGCAGGAGTTCTTCCTCGGAGCTAACGATCTTGGCGACAAACCCGCCATCGGAGAACGAATCGATCTCGATGGTCGGAATTGAAAGGAGTATTCCCTTTTTTTCGGCTATCAACATTCGCAAAGATTATCCTGAACATGAAACGTATCTCTTACAAGACACCGAACAATTCATTAAATCTCGGCGATAGGCGTTTGTATTCCCGATTCAATTTTGGATACCCAAACTAAAACGGGATTAAGCCGAAAAAACCGCTACTGAACCGTGGCGGGCAAAAGCGATCCCTTCGGATCGGAAGCGATGCCGCGTCCGTCCTCGATCCCGCCTATGATCCCATGAAAGATGATATCCGCATCGTCGAGAACAAGGAGAACGTCTCCCGGGCTAAACTCCTCCTCGTCGATCGCGAACTTGATGATGGTTGCATTCCCGTTCGACTGCTCAACCACTTCATACCCAAGTGCATCAACATGCACCGTCAAAGTCTTGCAAAATGAAACTTCCGACATAACTAAACCCCTTTAATCAGAATACTATCCAAACCACCCTTGAGCCATGAATTCGTGCTCAACGCATTCAGTAGAAAATTCACAGCCAATATTTTCCCAAACTAATTTCTGTTCTTGCGACCGCCCTCGAAAAAAACCGTTAGGGCGCTTTCACTTTATCGATCTGTCGCCTTAAGCGAAGCGCCTTATCCCGCAAAACCAACTTTCATACTGGCCTAAGCCCCCTGAACCAGGGCATTTCCGGTTCTTGGAACATCTGAGTCCACTATTTAAAGTCGATTCAATGAAAAAACCGACCGGCAATTCGATCCTCAGAGCACTCAGGCAAGACCCCTGCCACCTTGTGTGGCAGGTGAATGAGGTCTGCAGCTAGCCCAAACCACATTGATTCGTCTGGAGGCCCCTGCCGCCTTGTGCGGCAGGTGAATAAGGTCAGCCCCTTCCAGAACAACCAAAAACCCGCACACGCCATGTATTTAACGGCCGTAGCTACGGACCTTTGCCTCTTGCCGGACAAGCCGGCAGGGGGGCCGGAACGATTCATTTCTTGCCGCGACTAGCTTCTGACCTGATTCACCTGCCGGACAAGCCGGCAGGGGTCTCTCATCAATATCGAACCGTTGTGCCCGTAGATAATGAACTTTTCTTTCCAAACTGACTATTTGGAGTAGACTCAACTTTCGGTTCTTGGAACTTCTGGAACTTGGAACTTGGAACTCTTCCGAGCGAACTTGGAACTCTGCCCGGATAGAACTTGGAACTCTGCCCGGATAGAACTTGCAACTCTTCCGAGCGAACCTGAAACTCACACCGTAAACCCCACTGAAATCGCATCATGGTCCGACAACGGCGTGCCTTCTTCGTCTTTTAAATTTCCGATAACCTTCGGGCGATCGGCGGGATGCACATTGATTCCCTTTCCAACGATCCAGTCGAGCCTGAGCGAAAACTTCCCGCCCACCTTTCTCGATGCCCAGAAGATAAACGGGAAACACCATTGCGGAACCCAATCGCCTAGATTGGTATTGTAGGCTGCGTTCTCCATATCGTAATGGAGCGTGCCGACACCCTCGTTATTAAATTCCCTGTATGAATACCCGCGGGCGTGAAACTCTTCGAAAAGCCCCTTTTCAAAATATCGATCGGGATACGGATAGTGGTTCGCGACGACGTTGTTTACACCCATCATAACGCGTCGCCAAAATCCAAGTATCGCGCGCGTCGCACTCTGCGCGTTGTAGGTGGTCGTATTGAAATCACCGCCGATGATCGTCGGCATCTCGGGCAGACCCTCGAGATATTCGAGAATGATCGCGATTTGCCTCTGCCGGTGCGCACGCGAGCAATGCACATCGAGATGAACAGTGACCGAACGAAAAACCCCCGATGGATGTTCGATTTCCGCCACCAACGCCCGCAAATATCCGAGGCGCTTCTCCTTTCCGATCATCTTGTCCTTCCCGTTTGGAAGATCCACAGCCGAAACGCTTCTGATCGGATATTTTGAAAAAACGGCGAGCCCGTGGATTGAACACGTGTTCTCGCCCTCGAAATCGGATTCGATGCCGCTTCCCTTCTGAAGAGCAATATAGACCGGTGCAAACGCGTAGTTCAGCTTGAGTCTCTGAGCAATCTCGCGCGCTACGAACCTGTTGCCGCTCCGAGCCATTCCATAGTCCAACTCCGTGAGCAAATAAAGATCCCGGTTTTTTAAATCCTCATGGTTTTCCAGCGCGTCAAGAATTCCATCCAGAATCCTCCCGCGTTCGATATTCCACGCGACGACCGACACAAATTCAGGCTTTTCACCGCCCGGTTCGGCAAAGTCCTCGCGAACGATCGAACTCATGATCTCGGACACCTTTTCGCGCATCGGCTCATAGGCGGCCGAACGCTCGGTTTCCTCGATCGATTCAAACCCCATCAATCCCTCAAAATGCGGGTTGAGATCATGTTCGAGGACGATCGGATCATGTTTTGCTCGGGAATCTGGTGTCATAACGAACTACGGATTGTAGAAGAACAAAAGGGGAAAGGCAAAATAGCCACACAAAAAAGGAATCCGGGTCGGTACCACAACAACCGATTCGGATCCCAGTTTGATTTCGTTTCAAAACGACGAAGGCACTAAACCCGAGTCATCGGCAGGAATCAATCGTCGTAACGCTCCTTGACCGGCGCGACTTCAAGGAAGTCCTCGGCGATCCTTTGCCTGTATTTTGAAAGGAGTTCCTCAAGCCTCTCTTTCGTCTTGGCATGAAAGATCAACCCAACGTGTCGCGGCTTCTTGACCCTATAGACGATTTCCTCGTCATCGTAATGCGAGGTATCCGGATGTTCGGTGTTCGCAAGAGCGAGCGCGATTCCGGCGTATTCATCCTTTAGATCGGGCGCGGTGTACGGGGCTTCTTCCGTGGCGGTTTCGATCCTTCCCCATTCTCGCCAAAGGTTGAAACCGCGCGCGTGTTCGTGGACGTTTGCGATGTATGCTCCTCCGACCCTGCAGGCAACCTCAACCAGATAAAACTCGCCATCGGCGGCGGATTTCAGAAACTCGGCATGGGCCACGCCATCAGTGTGTTTGAATGCCTTCAGAAGCTTTTCGTTCAACTCCGCCAAACGCGTCGCGTTTTCACTGCCATATTCAACGGTCGAACTTGTAAACACCCCACCGCCATGCGCGACATTGAACGGCGTGGTACCGTATTCATTAATCCCCTGCGCGACTATCTTTCCATCCTTTACTGCCGAATCGACGTGGAAAACATCCCCCTCGATAAACTTTTCAAGCTGGTATTTCGAAGGATGATCGCGCCATGTATTTCGGGAATCGAGATCGTTTATCACGTTCCAAACTTCTTCGGGCGTCGTGCACTTCCTGATACCGAATGCGGAAACCTCGGTTCTCGGTTTCACGATCCACGGCGACTCAACCCTTTCCAAATATTCGTTTATCGCGTCGGGATTGAAGAGACCGGTGAACTCCGGACATGGTATCCCGGCTTTTGACGCGATCGAGCGCATCGTAAGCTTGTCTCTGAATCGAAGCGCGTGGGAACGGCTCATCCCTTTGTAGATCTGAAGATACTCCCTGATCCTCGCCGATGGGAGCACGTCAAATTCGTCCATCCCCGCAACGTGGTCGGGCCTGTCGGTCGCGGCGATATTGACGACCTCGCGAAGATATTCCTCTTCCCGTGATTCGGGAGCGATAGTACGGATCGCATTGATGCTCGTCCACGACCAATCCGCGTCCCGCAAATCATCACGGGTCAGGAGAGTGACCCGCCAGCCGGCAGCCTGAGCGGCCTCCATAAATTCGTTCCCTTTGAACTCGCTTGCGATACAGATGATATGTGGTTTTGTCATATGTCAGACACACTTCCAAGCGCGGGAATTTTCACTCCACGTGCCATCTTTGATTTTTTGCTTTGGTTATTTTTTATTCGTGATCAGAGCATCGACGCTCCAGTCACCCGCACCCTTGAACAAATACAAAAGCGCGATGAAAAGATAAAGAAGCGCCTTCTCCTGCTTCTCAAATGGATCGGAAACATGGACTCCCAAAAACGCAACCGCCATTGTAAACGCAACAAAGAATGACGAAAGCCTCGTTGCAAGCCCCAATGCGAGCATTCCAGCACCGGCGAATTCGCTGATCGCCGCCGCCCAACCAAAAACTGTTGGAAGCGGAAAACCCATTTTCGTCGCGCCGCCAATAACCCCGCTTGGATCCTGAATCTTTCCAAGCCCGTGGGCAAACATCATCGAGAGCCCCGCAAACACGCGCAATAGCGTGGTACCCAAATTTGCGAGCGGTGAAAGACCGCGCTCGCCGCTAAAAATAAAGTCAAATTTCATGTTCCCTAGACCGACGTTTTTTGTTTTTATCGTCAAAGAATGGCACAATTTACGATCATTAACAACATTTTTATCGCAGTTGTTCTTGGCTTTTGAGGTGCATTATGGCCGGTTTTAATATAGCCCTGTTTTTATCCAATTTACTGATCTTTCTCGTGGTTTTGCTGTTGTCGATTTCGGCGCACGAGGCCGCGCACGCCTGGACTTCCTACAAGTTTGGCGATGATACGGCTTACATGCTCGGTCGGGTAACGATGAATCCGGTAAAGCATACGGATCCGATCGGAACGCTTCTGATCCCTTCGGTCGCGTTTTTGTTTGGCGCGATCGGCGGAGCTTACGCCAGCGTACCTCTTATCGGTTGGGGAAAACCGACACCCGTTGATCCAAGCAAATGGAGCAATTACAAATGGGGAAATTTCTCCGTATCGGTTGCGGGAGTGGTTGCAAACATGATCCTTGTATTCGTCGGGATCGTAATCGCCAAATTGCTGATGGTCGGCGGGGCAACACCGATGGACTTTTTCGAGTCCTCGAGTAATCCCCTGATCATTTTTACGGGGAAACTGATGTTTCTAAATCTCTCCCTGGCGGTATTCAATCTGCTTCCGATCCCGCCGCTTGATGGCGGCAAGATATTGGGCGGGATCCTTCCCGAGAGTTTTCAACCGGTTTTGCAGATGATCGAGCAGTTTGGATTCCTGATCCTGATGTTTTTGATATGGCAGGGCGTCTTTGGGTTGATAATCAAACCTTTTGCGATCGCTTTGTTATTGCTGCTCCATTTGATCTAAAAGATTTGGGCCTTAATAGATTTCTCGGAAGAATCTGAGCCCGCGATTCGCAAGTGCAACGGTTTGGTAGCGTACATCAGGAATCCCGGGAATTTTGTATTGCGTTTGGAATCGCCGAAACGCGTGTATTTTTTTATGAAGAAGAGGATTTTTAGCGGCGCTCAGCCAACCGGTGAATTGCATATCGGAAACTATCTCGGTGCGATCAAAAACTGGGTTGAGTTGCAGACTGAATACGAGAGCTTTTATTGCATCGTCAATCTCCATGCGGTTACCGTGCCGCAGGATCCCGCAATGTTGCGCCAGAAAACGAGGGACTTGGCGCGAATTTATCTGGCTGCAGGGGTTGATCCAAACGTCTCCACGATTTTTGTCCAATCCGATGTTCCGGCGCATGCCGAGTTGGCGTGGGTTTTGAATTGCGTTGCGAGGATGGGCGAACTCGAGAGGATGACGCAGTTTAAGGACAAGGCTTCCGACAAGGGCGAGCGCGCCAGCGTCGGCCTGTTCTCGTATCCGGTTCTGATGGCGTCTGACATTCTTCTTTATCAGACCGATCTTGTGCCCGTAGGTCAGGATCAAAAACAGCATCTCGAGCTTACAAGGGATATCGCCGAACGCTTTAACAGGGATTTTGGCGAGACTTTTGTTGTTCCCGATCCATTTATTCCAAAGGCGGGGGCGCGGATCATGTCGCTCAAGGATCCCGAGAAAAAGATGTCGAAATCGGACGCGGATCCGAATGGCGCCGTTTTTCTTATGGACGATCCGGATACGGTGACCAAGAAGATAAAGAAAGCCGTGACGGATTCCGGCACCGAAATCGTTTTTGACGAATCACGACCCGCGATACACAACCTTTTGACGATGTATCACCTGATGACGGGTTTGTCGCCTTCGGAATGCGAGGCGGAATTCGAAGGAAAGGGCTACGGACAGTTCAAGCCCGCGTTGGCTGAAGCGGTCGTCGAGTATTTGCGACCCTTTCAGGAAAGGGTGCAGGAGATCGATGATTCCGAACTCGACGGGGTCCTGCTCCGGGGCGCGGAGAAGGCAAACTCGATCGCGGTGAACACGCTGAACGATGTTTATAAAAAAATGGGGATCAAATAATGGATGAAATGAAGATTGTGGTTTATGAAAAACCCACCTGATCGACGTGCAGGAATCTCCTGACGGCCTTCCGTGAGAATGGCATCGATTTTGACAGGGTCAATTATTTCATAGAACCGTTGACACAAAAGAAACTGAGGGAACTTCTAAAGAAAGCCGGAATGAAGGCCTCCGATGTTCTAAGAAAGGGCGAGAAAACGGCAAAGGAACTCAACATTACGGTTGATACGCCCGAATCCGAACTGGTGAGACTGATGATCGAACATCCTCAGCTTCTTCAGAGACCGATTGTCGAATACGGCGATCGGGCGGTTTTGGCAAGACCGATCGACAAGGCGATCGAATTGATACGAGGCTAAAAAGCAAGCAATGAGCATTACCAACGGAAATGGAAACGGTCATCGCCCCAAGCCCAAAAATGTGTTGGGCGGAAAACTCGAAAGTTGCTGCAGGAATCCCATGACGGGCTTTTACCGCGACGGCTTTTGCCGTACGGGTCATCAGGATCTTGGCAGACACACGGTGTGCGCGGTCGTAAACGATGAGTTTCTCGAATTTTCCGTTGCGGCGGGAAACGATCTCGTAACCCCGCATCCCGAGTTTGGATTTCCGGGGCTGGTTGCGGGAGACAAATGGTGTGTCTGTGTTTTGCGTTGGAAAGAGGCGCTTGACGCCGGAGTCGCGCCGCCGGTTGTTCTGGAGGCATGCGACGAAAGCGCGCTGCAGTTTGTTTCGCTTGAAGACTTAAAGGCGCACGCCGAATAGTATGGAATCACTCGATCATCTAAAGAGGCTTTTTCGCTTCAACGATTGGGCAAATCGAATCGTATTGCGGACGTTGCGCGAGACGGATTCCGAAGAGGCACTTTTGACATTCGCGCATGTGTTGGTTACCGAGCGGGAATACTACGAACGGCTGTATGGGAAGGATTCTACCGGTTTTGATTTCCACCCGAAGCTAACCATCGAAGAATGTGCCTCGCTCGCTTTGGAAAACGCGGGCTTGTTTGAGACACTGCTTGGCGGCTTTGATGAGGAAGGACTCGGACAAAGCGCCTCGTATCGCACAAGCGAGGGAGTTCCGAGCCGAAATACTTACCGGGAAATGCTGTCCCACGTGCTTTTTCACTCGATGGCGCATCGCGGACAAATCCTCTCCTCGATTCGCCGTAGCGGAAATCGCCCCCCTTCGATTGACTACATTATTTTTGAAAGGGAGACGGGCGGCTAGAAAATATTGGAACACGAAGACGAACAACTCGAATTTGATTTCGAAAACGCGACCGCGAAGATCTATCGCGAATCGCGTGATGAGATCCGTCTCTCGATCGGAGAATTCGCCGGCCCGCTGGACCTGCTATTGTTTTTGATCCGTCGCGAACAAGCGAACATCTTTGACATACCGGTTGCCCGAATAACCGACGAGTATCTCAATTACATAAAGATGATGGAGAAACTCGACATTGCGGTCGCTGGCGAGTTTCTCGTGATGGCGGCGCAGTTGATCGAGATCAAATCGAGGATGCTGCTTCCGCAGGATCCGAAAGCGGCGGACGAGGAAGAACTCGAGGACCCGCGGCAAGAACTTGTCGATCGACTTCTGGAGCATCAGAAATACAAGAATGCCGCCGAGATGTTGTGGTCGAGGGCGACCGTCGAACAAGCGGTTTACACGCGCGGACGGCTCGATACCGATGACAACAACATGGAAGTCTCGGCGACCGTTTTTGATCTCTTCGAGCAATTTCAAAAAATTCTTGAACGCAAGAAAGATGAAATCCTTATGGATATCAAACGCGAGGAAATGTCGCTCGCGGATATGATCCGAACTATGCGGGAGCGTCTGCGTTCGCACAAACGGCTCAATCTCATGGAGTTGTTCAGCACGCTTGAGACGAGGCGCGAGTTGGTTCTCGCGTTTGTCGCGACGCTTGAAATCGTTCGCACGTCGGCGGTGAAGCTGACTCAGAAATCGACATTCGCCGATATCCATCTCGTAATCGACGAGGTTTGAGGTAATTCGGCAGGCAATTTTTACGTTAAATGGTTGAAGAGAATACAAACGGATCCGAATCCCCCGCGGAATACAAGAAGCGTTCGATAGGCGAACTCGTGGCGGTTATCGAGTCTTTGATTTTTGTCTCGGAAGAACCGCTGACGATCCGGGGCTTGTGCGGGATATTAAACGAAGACAAGGAATCCGTCGCCGCCGCTCTGGAACAATTGGCGGGTGAATACTCGGAACGCGAAGGGGGCCTTCAACTCCGCGAGATCGGCGGTGGCTGGCAGCTTTCCACAAAACCCGAGTTTCACGAGGATATCCGGGCATTGCTAAAAACAAAGCCGTCCGCAAAGCTTTCGCTTGCGGCGCTTGAAACCCTTGCCGTTATCGCCTACAAGCAGCCGGTTACGGTTCCGGAGATACTCGAGATCCGCGGCGTTCAGTCGGCATCATCGATCAAGACGCTGCTCGACAAACGGCTCATAGTTTCAAAGGGAAGAAAGGATACTGTCGGTCGCCCGATGCAGTATGGAACATCAAAGGACTTTATGATCCAGTTCGGACTGAAAGACCTTTCGGAGTTGCCGAACATCGAGGATTTTGAGGATTTCGTAGAGGGGTAAAAAGGCCGGGATGTCAGAAAGACTGCAAAAAATCATCGCCAACGCCGGAATCACTTCGCGCAGGAAGGCGGAAGAACTGATCGCCGACGGGCGCGTTACCGTAAACGGCAAGGTCGTGTCCACGCTTGGCGCCAAGGCGGACCCCGAACAAGACCACATCAAAGTAAACGGCAAACTGATCAACACGAAGATCGAGAAGCGTACTTCGGTCTATTTGCTTTTGAACAAGCCAAAGGGCGTGCTCTCGGCGGTTTCGGATGACGAAGGGCGAAAAACCGTCGTTGATTTCGCCAAGGGTTTCGGACGCATATACCCCGTTGGGAGACTCGACTACAATTCCGAGGGTCTTATCATCCTTACAAACGACGGCAAATTCGCAAATCGCGTTTCCTCTTCGCGAAAAGTTCCCAAAACATATCACGTGAGGGTCAAGGGCGTTCCGAACGAGAACGCGATCAACAAGCTTCGACGCGGAATACGGCTTGAAGACGGTTTCAAGACGGCGCCGGCGGAAATCAAGCAGTTGCGCTCGACCGAGAAAAACGCGTGGTATGAACTCACCATCTTTGAGGGACACAACCGTCAGATCAGAAAAATGTTCGACGCGGTTGGCTTCTCAATCGTCAAGCTGAGACGCGTAAAAATCGGTCCCGTCACGGATACAATTCTAAAACCCGGTGAACTTCGAGACCTGACCCAGCGAGAAATCGAATTGCTGCTCGGAACCGGCAAACGCGAAGCGAAAAAACGCGGAAAGTGATTCCGGTATTCCCGCGTTTTCCTTCCTGCCTTCAGTTTAATGCATTAGTAAAAACAATCCCGGCCTGAATTTGCGGCCTTTTGCTACTGCGCACAGATTCCCTTCCCTCTCTTCTTGCGGCAACCCGCCACTTGGCCTTAGTATAAAGATAATTTATTTCTACATAAGCAATCTTATGAATTTTGAATTAACCGAAGAACAGAAACAGATTCGCGCATCGGTGCGCGAATTCGCCGAAAGCGAGATCAAACCCCATGTGTTGGAGTGGGACGAGGAACAGCATTTCTTTGACGAACTCCGTCCGCAACTCGCCGAACTGGGTCTAATGGGCGTGATTTTCCCCGAAGAATACGGGGGATCCGGCATGGGTTATGTCGAATACGCGACGATCATCGAAGAACTCGGGCGTGTCTGCGGCTCGGTAGGGCTGAGCGTAGCGGCCCACAACTCGCTGTGTTCGAATCACATTTACACCTTCGGAACAGAAGCACAGAAACAAAAGTATCTCGTCCCACTGGCTCAAGGCGAAAGCTGGGGCGCCTGGGGATTGACCGAAGCGCAGGCAGGAAGCGATGCATCGGGCACAAGAACCGTCGCGGTTCATGACGAGGGCGATTGGAAGGTCAATGGCTCCAAGAATTTTATAACCCACGCGATAAGTTGCGATACATGCGTCGCCGTTGCCGTGACGGATAAGGAGCAGGGCAACAAGGGAATCTCGGCGTTTATTTTTGACAAAACGATGGAGGGATTCCGCTCCGACCACAAGGAAAACAAGGTCGGGATGCGTGCGAGCGAAACCGCATCAGTGGTTTTTGAAGACTGCATCGTTCCCGGCGACAACCTTCTTGGAAACGAGGGCGAGGGTTTTCTGCAGGCGATGAAGGTACTTGATGGCGGCAGAATTTCGATAGCCGCTCTTTCGGTCGGTATCGCGCAGGGCGCTTTCGAAGCCGCAGTGGCATACGCAAAGGAACGCGAGCAATTCGGACGGCCGATTGCGGCGTTTCAGGCGATTCAGTTCAAGCTGGCGGATATGGCGACCGAAATCGAGGCCGCACGTTTGCTAACGCTCCAGGCGGCATTCTTGAAGGACGCCGATAAACCGGTAACGAAGCAATCGGCGATGGCAAAGCTTTATGCCTCGGAAACCGCGGTTCGAGTCGCTGAAGAATCCGTGCAGATTCACGGCGGCTATGGTTATACGAAGGATTATCCGGCGGAGAAATTCTGGCGCGATTCAAAGCTTTGCACCATCGGCGAGGGAACAAGCGAGATTCAAAGACTCGTTATCGCAAAGCAGTTGCTCAAGATGGGATAGCCGGAGCGTATTGAGTTTTGCGGACCAAGAAGTCGAATTCTTTTTGGCATCCGCTTCCTCCAAAATGTGCGCGGGTCTCGATGGACCCGCGCTTTTTTTGCCTCGCCTAATTCGTTCTCTACTTCGCAGCTTTGAATTCCTTCGCCCAATTCGCGAATGCGATGAATTTCTCGCCGTTGCTGCTGATCCACTTGGCGGCCTCTTCGTTCTTGCTTTCTTTCAAAATTTGATAGCAAAGCGATTCCAGGTGCCCAAGTCTTTTTGCTTCCGTTAAAAAATCGATATAGTGCCTTTTTACAAAAGTCTCCTCCATTTCCATCTCGCCGAGGATAGCAACCACCTTGGAGAAGCGATCGACAAATGCCTGTTCGGGAGTTTTTTTGACACCATCCTTTTCATCCACTTTGGATGACGCGGCCGTCAATCCGATAGCGAGCTCGACGGCCCCGAAATCGCCTTCATCTTTTGGAGAATCGAAACTGAGCCCTATGGAAATGGAGTTTGGCTTCGAGCCTTCTTTGACATTGCCGGCAAACACTCTGTTTATGATCACCGCAGCGTTCTCGGACTGTCGATTTCCCTGTGTCAACGACAAAAGCCTCGCCGCCGCAAGCATCGCGGGCACACGATACTTCTGATTAAAAAATAGGGTTGCGAGGAGCGCATGGGTATTGACGTATCCCGAATTGATGTCGATGCTGCTCTTGAGATCCTTTCGCGCTTCGTCGAATCGATTGAGCCGATATAGCGTCAACGCCCTGTCGAAGTAAACAAAATGGCTTTTTCTTATCGAAAGCGATCTTTGATAGAGCTTTAATGCCTCGTTCGGACTCTTGCCATCATCAAGCGTTATCCCGCAGTATCTGTAAATTTCGCCAAGGAGCGGAGAATCGTAGCCCGCTGCAAGCTTTAGCCATTCCAATGCCGAAGAATAATTTTTCTGTTGATAGTGTGACGCGCCGATCATGTACATCGCTTCAACGCTCGATGCGTTTTTCTCCAAAACGTCTTGATACTTTTTCCTTCCCTCATCGAACTTTCCTTCACGCACCAATCTCTGTCCATCCTCGAGCTGAAGTTCTTCCGAATCCGTCGCTCTGGACGCTTTGGCCGTTGGTTTCGGCAGTGATTCCGAAAAACCGGCAAATGGCTCACCGGCAGTCGGGAGCTCGGTGATCACCTGCGCATTGGCTGCAAGCGAAACTGCAAAAAGCAAAAGGATCAGTTTTAACAAGTGTTTCATCTTTTGACTCCGTTCTGACCGCGACAATACGCGGTGGTGAGAAAGATTATCCGCGTAAAACCATTTGTGAAATCTGCAGGTACAGATGGAATTTCGCGGAGCTAAACCGGCAGTTGGAACTATTGCGAATTGTAGTCTTGATCGCGGCGAAAAGGAAATGAATGCTCGAGACGCATGGTTGTCTCGCCACCTTTACCCACTGACCGTAAAGAAATTCCCGATATTCGAATGAATTGCTTTTTGCCTGCCCTGAGGCTAGAATTTCGGAACGACTATGACCTCTAAATCGGTACTTTTGCTGTATTTGACGGTGATCTTCTTGCCGTTGCTGCTCGTTTCCTGCGGTTCGCCTTCTTCTCGGTTAAACGCCGAATCCGGGCGCAAGGCGCAGTTTGACGTGATCGCCGGCAAGGTCAATCGCGGCGTCAGCCCGTCACAGAGCGAGTTCGAGGTATTGGTTGGGTTGCGAAAGGATTTCGCCGGAGCCGAAGAGATTGAGGCAACATATGAGCGTGCGTTGATGATTCGCGGCGACCTTCGTTCGCTTGTTGATCTTTATTCTGGAATAGGTAACGCAAAACTATCGGCTCCGCAAAGGGCGAATTACGCTCGTGCGTTGACCCGGCTTGGAAGATTCGAAGACGCGCTGGCGCTGACTTCGGGAGTAGATCTCGGCTCGGATAGTGAGATGCGCACCGTCGCTTCGCTATCGCTATTTCAACTTGACCGCTCAAAGGAAGCCAAGAAGATTTTGGATGATAACTGGGACAAGATTCTAGCCGAGAAGAGCGCGGTGGAGATTTCGGTGCGCGGGCTCATCTACTTTTACGATGGCGAAAACAAAAAAGCGATTGAAACGCTGCAAAAAGCACAGGAATTTGATCCATTGAACCTTGCCGCCGCAAATGGTCTAAGTCGGGTTTACTACGCCAGCGGCGATATCGAGAAAGCGAAGGAAGCTGAATCGAATGTCCGCGATACATTCGCGAAGCTCACGTCCGCTGAAAGACAGAAGCTTCGTTTCGTCGACGTAGTCAATAGGCTTAAAGCGGCGTTTGAGAAGGAAAAGTACGAAGATGTGGTCCAGCTTGGCCGCGAAGCGTTGCCGATGGCGGACCAGCAAAACAAAAAGGTGGTCTATCAATACATTTACAGCGCCCTAAAGGCCCTCGGAAGACACGACGAAGCGAACAGGGTTGTAACGGAGGCGCGCTCCGAGAACCGCTAAGTTGCGGCGATTTGCGAAGCGTTGTTTTCGCAGACATACAATGCACAGACCACATCAAGCCGCCGGAAAGAAATCGAATTTATGAAGAAACTAATCGTCATCGCACTTGTCGCAAGCTTCGGTTTCGCGTGCGGCTCGAAGCCCGGAACGACAAATACGAGTCCGGCATCGTCCGTCAGTTTTGTTGATGCGACAAAAACAGCGGGGATTGATTTCAAACATCAGGCGGGACTCTCTTCGGATAAGTGGATGCCGGAGGTTCTCGCAGGCGGTGTTGCAGTTGCGGATTTCAACAATGACGGTTTCCCGGATATCTATTTTGCAAACAGCGGCATTTACGGAAAAGAGAGACCGGAGAACGCCCCCGACGCGCTTTTTATAAACGACGGCAAGGCTCGCTTTGCAAACAAATCCAAGGAATGGAATGTCGGTGGCAACGGTTACGGACAGGGTGTCGCGGTAGGCGATTTTGATGGCGACGGCAATACAGATTTGTTTCTGACAAATCTCGAAGGCGATAATCGCCTATTGAAAAATACCGGTAGCGGATTCGAAGACGTCACCGAACAATCCGGGATTCAAAAATCCGGGAAGTGGGCCACCAGCGCCGGTTTCGGCGATTTTGACAATGACGGCGATCTCGATCTTTTCGTCGTAAATTACGTTGAGTACTCCAGGGATTTGCATACCGCAACTTACCGAAACGGTATGCAGACCTATTCCACCCCTCTGCTCTATGAAGGCGTAGGTGACCAGATTCTGCTCAACGATGGAACCGGCAAGTTCACCGATGCGACCGAAAAGTCCGGAATTTCTAAAATTAAGGAAAAAGGGCTGGCGCTGGCGATCGGTGACATCGACCTTGACGGTGATGTGGATGTCTATGTCGCCAACGACTCAACGCCAAACAGTCTCTGGATAAATGACGGCAGCGGCGTATTTGAAGATCGCGCGAGAATCGCCGGATGCTCCTATAGCGAGGTCGGGAAAGAAGAAGGTTCTATGGGCGCCGATTTTTCGGATATTGATTCAAATGGGCTGTTCGACATCACTGTAACAAATTTTCAAGACGAATCGACGGCGCTCTATTCCCAAACAAAGCCGTACATTTTCCGTGAAGTTTCGGACGCCGTCGGAATCGGGCAAACATCCCGCATGCGTCTGTCATTCGGGATCGAATTTTTTGACGCCGACAATGACGGCGACGAAGATATCCTGATGGCCAACGGCCATATCGATGACACATTGGCGAGAGACAAGTTTTCATCAATCGAGTTTGCCCAGCAGAACACGCTATTCGAAAACGACGGAAAAGGAAAATTCAAGGATATAAGCGATTCGGCCGGACCGGCCTTGTCGGTCAAGTCGGTTTCCCGCGGGATTGCGGTCGCCGATTTTGACAACGACGGCGATTTGGATTTTGTGGTTTCGAATAATGATTCGACTCCACAGCTTGCGATAAACGAAAGCAAGACGGGCAACTCCTTTGCCGGGTTTACTCTGGTAGGAAAGAAGGCAAACCGAAACGCCATTGGTGCTAGGATCATCGCCAAGATTGGTGAGAAAACCGTTACAAGATTGATCATGGGTGCGCAGAGCTATCAATCGGTGAGTGATTTCAGGCAAATAATTGGCTTGGGAAACGGAAAGAAGATTGATCAACTCGATATCATCTGGCCGGGCGGCGAGAAGGAGACGTTTAAGGATGTCGCCGGCGGCAAATGGTACAAGATCGAACAGGGCGGTGGCGGTCCCGTGTGACTCGGACTCGTGACCCGATCTCCAGAATCTTCGCAGAAATTAATTGAGTTTCTTGTGTCCCAAAAGAACGGCTTCCTTCCCTTGCGTTGCGCATTTGATCGGGTAAGAAGATTTTCGGCGTGGATTCATTGAATCAACTTCAATTCAACTTAAGCGAAAAATCAGAATTTGCTTTCTCGTTATGCTCAAACAATTAACGGTAATCCTTATTCTTGCGTCCGTGTTTTTAGTCTCATGCGGCTCGCTCCCTTTGAAAGGCACCGCCAAGCATTCCGAGGCGTTGAGCGCATTTTTTGTTGGGACTGCCGCGCTCCAGGTCGGGGATGATCAGCGGGCAGAGGAGGATTTGGATCGCGCAGCCTCTCTTGCCCCCTCAGAACCCGCGGTTTTCAACAACCTCGGGGTTATGTTTCTGCGCAGACGGGACTCTCCCAATGCTACCAAGAATCTTGAAAAGGCGATGAGCCTCGACGGTACGGATGCGCGGATTCCGCTAAATCTCGCACTCGGACAACTCCAGGCGGGCGATTCGAAAGCCGCAATCAAGTCGCTTGAGGCGGCAATAAAACTTGATCCCAAAAACCTGAAACCTGCTTATCTTCTCGCCGAAGAAGCCGAAAAGGCGGGCAATGACAAGGACGCTTTGGCGAGGTTCCAATCTATTTTGAAAACAGCGCCCGGAAATGTCGCGGCTCAAATCGAGGTAGCTAGACTTTCGGCAAAGATCGGCGATGCGGATTCGTTTTCGACAACGCTTTCCGATCTCCGGAAAAATTCCGAGAAGTGGCCTGACGATGCCAAGGAACAGTTTGGAAAACTTCAGAGCGCCGGCATCGACAATGCGGGAACCGAATTGGCATTTCTTCGGAACCTTCTTCTAACGGTGCCCGAATTCCGGTCATCGATCGACTCCATAAAGCCTTCGGATACCGTCGTTGGGGATATCATCATGCGTCCCGTCAAACTCGAGTCGCCGGATTTCGCGCCCGCCGAACCCGATCTTTCGATCTCGTTCGATGCGGGCAAAGTCTCGGACGCACAATCCAAGGGCGCGGTTTTCTTTTTCTCAGACGGAGATTCTTCCCCGCAACTGCTTTATTTTGGCGATTTCGGTGTTTTGGTCGGAAAAGATGGGGGCGCGGTGTCGAGCGAAGCCGCTTACTCGGTGTCGTCTTTGGACTTCGATTACGATTTCAAAAACGATATCGCGCTCGCTACTGAAAGTGGCGTCAGGCTTTTCAAGCAGGGCGAGAACGGAAAATTTGCGGATGTGACGGCGTCGGCCGGAATCAATGAAACCGGACGGATCACTTTTGTCGGCGCGTTTGATTTTGACAACGAAGGCGATCTGGATGTGTTTGTCGCACCGGACACCGGCTCCGCTTACATGCTTCGCAACAATGGAAACGGCACATTCGAAAAAACCGAATCGTTTGCGGGCGCCGTCGAGGTAGTCGCCGCGGAATTCGCTGATTTGGACGAAGACGGGGATTCTGATTGCTTTGTACTAGATCGAAAAGGAAACGTTTACGAATACACGAATGAGCGAGGAGGCCTTTTCCTGCGCCGCGAAAAGGCGCTTGCCGCGTCGATCGCGGGCATTGGAATTGGCGACACGAACGGCGACGGCATATTGGACTTGAATATGATCGACCAAAATGGTCGATTGACCGCCTTATCAATGGATGGCAAATTGCGGCCTGTCGAAACTGATACCGGACTAAAATGCGGAGATGGATGCCGAATTCAGATCGGTGACTTGGACAACAACGGCGCAAATGACATCGTGGCCGCCTCAAACGACTCTTCCACTTTGTTGATGGGATCCCTTGGAGGCAAATTCCAAAAAGCGTCCACAACTCCAAAAGGCGCCATCTTGGATCTTGCTGACATCGACAAGAACGGAAAGCTCGATCTTTCGGGAATCGATCAAAACGGCGCACCTGCGATATTCACGAATAAATCGCAAAAGAATTATCACTGGCAGGTATTCAGACCAAAGGCCGCCAAAACAGAGGGTGATCAGCGGGTCAACACCTTTGGGATCGGCGGTGAGATCGAAGCCCGCTCGGGACTGCTCGTCCAAAAGCAGTTGATAAACTCGCCCCAGGTTCATTTCGGTCTTGGCACTTCCGAGAAAATCGATGTTGCCCGCGTGGTTTGGCAAAACGGCTATGTACAGGCCGAATTCGATTTGAAACCAGATCAAAATCTGCTTGCAGAACAGCGCTTGAAAGGCTCGTGCCCGCATTTGTTCGCATGGAACGGTAATGAATTCGCACACGTCAAAGACGCGCCTCCGTGGTCGCCGGCGCTTGGGCTGAAGATCAATGCACAAGACACATACGGAATTCTGCAAACCGAGGAATGGTTTAAAATTCCCGGCGAAGCCTTGGTTCCGCTTGACGGAAAATACGAGATACGAATAACCGGAGAGTATTGGGAGACCTACTACATAGATCATTTCAGGCTTTTGGCGGTCGACCATCCAAAAGGCACCGAGATCTTTACCGATGAACGGTTTTCAATTCCGCTTCCTCCGCTTAAAGTGTTTACAACCGGGGAACTGAATCCGCTCGTTTCGGCGGTCGACCACAACGGAAACGATGTCGCGGAAATCGTTTCGAAAGTTGACGAGAAGTATCTTGACGGTATCAAGCGCGGCAAATACCAGGGCGTTGCGGAAGATCATTTTGTCGAGATCGAACTCCCGAAGGATGCGCCTATAGATGGCAAGCTATGGATTGTCGGCGAGGGTTGGATGCATCCGACGGATGCATCAATAAATGTTCAAAGGGGTCAGGATGCGAAAGGCCCGCCGAAGAGCATGAGTATCGAAACGCTTTCAAAAGATGGCACGTGGATTCCATTCAAGGAGAACCTAGGGTTCCCGGCCGGAAAAATGAAATCCGTTCTATTCGATATCGAGCACGCTTTCGACAAGAATCCGGAAAGCAGAAAGATTCGCATCCGCACCGAGCTGGAAGTCTTTTGGGATCGAATTTCGTGGGCCGTTGCCAAAGACGGCAAAACAAATAGAACCCATGATCTCAACCTTTCAGAGGCATCGCTCAGATATCGCGGTTTCTCGGTAATTAACAAGGCTGACGACTCGTCCCCCGAAGTTCCCGATTACTCGAAGATCATGGCGACATCTCAGCGTTGGCGGGATCTCGAAGGGTTTTATACGCGATTCGGAGACATTCTCGAACTTCTGCAAAAGACGGATGATCGATATGTGTTGTCGGGTGCGGGCGACGAACTCGTCTTGAGTTTCCCCTCGCTTCCCGCCCCAGAAGAAGGTTTCGAAAGGGATTTTGTTATTATTGGGAACGGTTGGATCAAGGATGGCGATTTGAACTCGGTCTTCTCGAAGACGGTTTTGCCGTTGCCGACCCATGCTACCAACGATTACTCGACACCTCCTGGAAAACTCGAGGATGATCCGGTTTACAAGCTTCACCGCGACGATTGGTTGAAATTCCACACGCGGTACGTAACGCCGGACAATTTCCGGAGCGCGGTTCGTGACGTACGATAGTTCTGATGTTATGCCCCAGTTTTTAAAGCAAATTATCGCAACGGTCTTTTTTGCATTGCTTGTCGGAGTGCCGTTTGTGATCAGGCCTTACTACGATCGAACCCGGCGTTCGTCCGGTGACGAGTCGGTTGCGATGAGGCAATTCGGACTCTACTTCACGGAAAAGGCCAAAGAGTCGGGGATTGACTTCAAGCACACCGCTCCTGCACTCGACCCCAAAATTCAGAACATAATGCCTCAAATCGCATCGATGGGAGCCGGGGCGGCCGTCGCGGATTTCAACAATGACGGATGGGCTGATCTTTATCTAACGAATTCCGGCCGCGATTCAAAAAACGCCCTCTACAAAAACAACAAGGACGGCACTTTTACAGAAGTCGGGGAGTCGGCGGGAGTCGCTGATTTTAATCGCGAAGGCGCGTCGATGGGAGCGGTTTGGGGGGATTACGACAACGACGGTTGGGAGGATTTGCTTGTTTACAAATGGGGCGAAAGCCTTCTTTTTCACAACGAAAAAGGCGAACGGTTTACAAGGGTGGAAACCGCCGGATTCCCAAAGCACGCCAACATAAACGCCGGTATCTGGTTTGATTATGATCGGGACGGCAGGCTCGATATATTTCTCGGCGGATACTTTCGGGAAGACCTCGATCTCTGGAATCTCAAGGATACAAAGATCATGCCCGAAAGTTTTGAATACGCTAAAAACGGCGGCCGAAATTATCTTTATAGAAATCTCGGCGACGGTCGTTTCGAGGAAACGGCTTTTAAGGCGGGACTTGATTCCACGCGCTGGACATTGGCGGCCTCGGCGGCGGATATAAACAAAGACGGATTTGCGGATTTGTTCATCTCCAATGATTATGGCGTTTCCGAACTTTACATAAACGATCAGAAGGGCGGTTTTGTCGATGTAAGCGAAAAATCCGGCGTCGGATTTGCACCAAAATCGGGCATGAACGCGTCGTTCGGCGATGTCTTGAACAATGGTTCGCTTGCCATCTACGAAAGCAATATCTATGAGGAAGGGAACCTTCTTCAGGGAAACAACCTCTGGGTTCCGAAATCGGATTCGGGGCAAACGCCAACCTACGGAAATCTCGCTCCGGGGCTTGGGGTCGAAAACGGCGGCTGGAGCTGGTCCGCACAATTCGGCGATTTGAACAACGATGGCGCGCTCGATTTGTTTGTCGCCAACGGTTACGTTTCCGCTGACCGCAACGGCAGCTATTGGTACGATTTCGCCACTGTTACAGGGGGCAACGAGTCGATCATCAGCGACACAAAAAACTGGGCGGACATGAAGGGACGCAGTCTTTCGGGATATCAGGTATCGCGAGTTTGGCTAAACGATGGAAAAGGAAGATTCACCGACGCCGCAAAGACCGTCGGTGTAAGGGATGAGTTTGATGGACGGGCCGTCGCCTTCGCCGATTTTTCGAACCGCGGTGTGCTCGATGTGGTTGTGGCGAGTCAAAACGCCCCTTTGCTGTTATATCGCTCGGAAGTTGCTTCGGATCGCAACTGGATCGAAGTCGATTTGGTTCCAAAGGCAAATGAAAGCCCGATCGGAACCAGCGTAACCATACATTGGAACGGCAAAAAACAAACGACCGAGGTATTCGGCGGAAGCGGTTTCTGCGCTCAAAATCAACGGCGTGTGCATTTTGGTTTGGGTGCGGGGGCAAAAATCGATAGAGCTGAGATTCGTTGGCCCGACGGAACTACCCAAATTTTTGAAATCGTTCCGACAAATCAGATATTCAAGGCGGTGCAGAAATCATAGATTCTGTCGCTGGAAATTCACCTTAGGAATGAGCATGAGTGAAACGAAAATCGAGTCGAACTTGGGAGCACAGACCTCGTCGGGCTATGAACCCCGCGTTTCCGCCAGTCCCCAAAAAGTGTT
>JAWKHN010000010.1:0-188660 GCA_041394795.1 Pyrinomonadaceae bacterium
AAAGTTTAAAACATGGTTCCTAACCTACGATTTGAGTAACCATTCTGTGATTCTGGGTTTTTGATTAATCTTCCCAAGTTGATGGGTAAGTTAGTGCAACGTTCTCTCTGTAAATACGCTCATTTGAGTGTTTTTCCTGATGAACACTCGCCGGCAAGGTTTGAAGCCGCGCTTTGGCGGTTTCGAAGCTTTCCGTCGAGTCGCTCGCGGCAGCGCCGCCAGCGGCATTCATTTTTTCCCGTTGATTGAAAATGCGGGTCAGACGTGGTTTTCTCTTTTTTGGTGACTAAACTAAAAAGGAGAAACACGTAAATATGACCCGCAATGACGATTTAATGCCGGGAAACGTGCCTTGCAAATGATCTTTGAACACGAAATGGCCGAAGCCGTGCGGATATTGCTCAACGAAGCGATGATCGTCGAGCGTTCGCAGGCGCTCGGGGCGGAACCGTATGAGCGAACTGACGAACGGTCCGGCTATGCCAACGGCTTCAGGAAGAAGACGGTTAAGACCCGGCTTGGCAAAATCACCGTCGACGTACCGCAAACTCGCGGAAGCATCGGTTTCTATCCATCGGCTCTGGGACGCGGGATCAGAAGCGAGCGGTCTCAGTTGCTGGCGATCGCCGGGATGTATTTGAACGGCGTTTCGACGCGCAAGGTAACGAAAGTCCTTGAAAAGATGTTCCTTGGCTACGGCCGTTAAGTATGTAGTGTGCTCTGGTTTATGGTTGTTCTGGAAGGGGCTGACCTTATTCACCTGCCGCACAAGGCGGCAGGGGCCTCAGGATGAATCAATGTGGTTTGGACTAGCTTCTGACCTCATTCACCTGCCACACAAGGTGGCAGGGATCTTGGCGGGGTCCTCAGAAGGTCAAATCGCCGGCCGATTTCTTCTTTGAACCGACTCTCGGAAGTGGATTCAGGAGTTGGAACCCAAAACTTGAACAGCTTCTGGCACTCCCTTGGAACTTCTGGAACTTCTGGAACTTGGAACTTGGAACTCCGCTTCCGACCAAACATTACACAACTCTTACATTCATCCATCTCCAATCCTGTTAGTCTTTTAGTGTCGCCCGGGCTTCGCGGATTTCCAGCGATTCGATGCCAACTCCCTTCGGCGATTTTCAATACTAGATTTCATGGATTCGGAGTTTTAGATGGACAACGTTATAGAATTTGAACAACCAAAGAATGAGCGACTCAATTGGTCGACGATCATCGCGCTTGCCGTTTTTCATTCACTTGCCGTAGTCGGGCTTTTCTATTTTTCGTGGACGAACCTTCTTGCCGCCGCCTTTATCTGGTGGTTTGCCGGCAGCCTTGGAATCGGAGTCGGCTATCACAGGCTTTTGACGCACCGCGGTTTCAAGACGCCGCTTTGGTTTGAGAATTTCCTCGCTGTTTGCGGGAGCATCGCGCTTCAGGCGGGTCCGCTTTCGTGGGTCACGACGCATCGTTTGCACCATGCCTATACCGATACCGAACGCGATCCGCACAGTCCGCGTCGCGGCGTGTTTTGGTCGCACGTGGGTTGGATCCTAAAGGGTACGGCGCAGAATCACCCGGTAGAGGTACATGAGAGGTATTCGCCGGATCTGATGAAGAATCCGTTCATGCGTTTTCTGGACAAGTGGTACTGGATGACGAATGTCGTGATCGCTGTGCCGGTCTATTTCTTCGGTGGCTTTGACATGGTTTTGTGGACGATCTTCGTACGAACCGTTTGGGGCTGGCATGCGACATGGCTCGTAAATTCAGCGACGCATCTTTGGGGAAGGGTCCGATTCGAATCTGGAGACGATTCGCGCAACAACGCATTGGTCGCGATGGTGACATGGGGCGAAGGCTGGCACAACAACCATCACGCGTATCCTCGTTCGGCAAGACACGGCCTCGCATGGTATGAGTTTGACTGGAACTGGGTGCAGCTAAAAATCTTCGAAAAGTTCGGCCTGATCACGGATCTCTACGCATTCTCGATCGAAGACGATGTAAAGCCGATCAAGAAGGCGGCGTAATAAGGCAGAGTTCCAAGTTCCAATAGTTCCAAGTTCGTCCGGGCAGAGTTCCAAGTTCCAATAGTTCCAAGTTCCAAGGCCGGAAGAGTTCCAAGTTCCAGGTTGGTGTTGAGTTTGCGCCGAGTTGAGTATTTCCGATTTGCACGACCAGATTGCTTTTAGGGTTGCCGCAACGATACCTGCCTTGGAACTTGGAACTCGGAACTCGGAACTCCTCCGGACAACTTGGAACTCCTCCGGACAACTTGGAACACTTTAACTTCCTCCATTGCTAACCACCCTCCGCGGCGTTAAGCTTTCCGAATGAAACGGAGAAAATCCACGATATTTTTTGTCGTGTTCGGCGTTTGCCTGATCGCCTTGGCGGTCGCGTTGAATGTCGGTTGGATTCTCCTCAATCTACAGCAAATCGCACTGCTCGTCCTTGGCATCATCTTTTTTGCGACGATCATTACCGGGCTTGTGCTAAACACCACCTTTCTCGTACGCGAGATCAGACGGAACGAACAGCAGAACGCGTTTCTGAATGCCGTCACGCACGAGCTAAAGACACCGATCGCCTCGATACGCCTTTATCTTGAAACCGTCAGAACCCGCGAGCTTTCGGATGAAAAGCGCAACGAGTTTTACGACGTCATGCTCGCCGATAGTGACCGGCTTCTGGCTACGGTCGAGAAGGTTCTCGAAGCCAGTCGTTCGCGTGAGAAGGATGCCGGCACGGAAACCACTGATTTCGATCTTTTGCCGCTTCTCAATGAAACCGCCGAGCTCGTTCGCACGCGCGCAAAACTCGAACCCGATTCGATAAAACTGATCGGCAAGGCCGAGAACGTATTGGTGAAGGGCGACGAGGGCGACCTCCGTACCGTGTTTACAAATCTGCTCGACAACGCCGTCAAATATTCCGAAAAAGGCCACGAGGAAATCACGATAAAGGTACGTCCGCGGGTCTCGGGCTGGGTCGATGTATTCGTACGCGATCGCGGCATCGGGATTCCGCAATCGGAAACGGGAAGGATTTTCAAAAGATTTTACAGGGTTTCGGGCGACGAGGTGAAAACGCGAAAGGGCACGGGGCTCGGACTCTACATCGTTCGTTCCCTCGTCAAAAAGCACGGCGGAAAAATCAGCGCTTCGAGCGGCGGGCCTGGAAAGGGTGCGCTGTTTACGGTTAGGCTTCCGGGAACAAAGAGTTGAAACAAAATTATGCCGGTACATAAGAGCAGAATCCTGATCGTAGAGGACGAGGAGCATTTGGCCGAAGGGCTGAAATTCAATCTCGTTGAGGAGGGTTACGAGATAGACCTCGCATCGGACGGACAGATCGCGATCGAACATTTGGACGAAAAGGATTACAACGTGGTAGTGCTCGACGTGATGCTGCCGAAGGTGGATGGATTTGAGGTCGCGCGCCGAATGCGGGCCTGCGGCGACTATACTCCGGTGCTTATGCTGACGGCGCGCGGTCGTCCCGAAGACGTTCTCGAGGGATTCGATGCCGGCGCGGATGATTACCTTACAAAGCCCTTCGAACTGAGCATTTTCCTTGCCCGAGTCCGCAGTCTTCTTAGGCGTTCGGATTGGATGCGGAAATCCCCCGACATTTCCCACGAAGTCGCGAACATCGCCGGTCGGACGATCGATTTTACAAATCTCGAACTAAAATACGGCGATGAAACGGTGCCGTTGACGCTGATGGAGGCAAAACTTCTTAGGCATCTGATCGAACGCCCCGGAACCGCGGTTTCAAGAAAGGAAATACTCGAAGACGTCTGGGGGCTCAGCGAAGACACCGACACGAGGGCGATCGACAACTTCATCGTGCGTCTCCGCCGGCACCTCGAAGACGAACCATCCAATCCACAGATCCTGAAGACTGTTCGTGGGGTGGGGTATATGTTTCTGGGTTGAGTTGGGAGAGGGCGTGGTGTTCCAGGTTTCAAGTTCCAGAAGTTCCAAGTTGTCCGGAGGAGTTCCAGGTTCCAAGTTCCAGAAGTTGAGTCCATTCTAAAAAGTCGGTTTTATTCCAAAATCCGGAATTTCCTATTCGGACGCGTAGCGTCACGTAGATTTTAGCCGTGGATGGAGCGGCTTTGCGCGGAATCCACGGTAAAGACAAAAACAACGTTCGCGCCGGGTACCGGCGCGGAGAAACGCCCGTAATTGCTGCGTTCCAAACTACTAATATGGTTAGGAGAGTTTCCTGACTATCACCCGATGGTTGCGAACCGCGGCTATTTATCTCCCTGACGCGCTCGCGTCAGAACCGGAAAATCCTACTCGTTTTACAACTTAGTCCCTTAACTTTACTTTTTGGAGTGGACAGAGAAGTTCCAGGTTGTCCGGAGGAGTTCCAGGTTCCAAGACGGATATCGATAGGGAAGCCCTAAAGCAATCTGATCTGATCGTGTATATCTAAATATCCAACTGGGCGCGGACTCAACCCCAACTTGGAACTTCTGGAACTTGGAACTTGGAACTTAATCTGCGCTATTCGCCCTACAGGCCCGCTCCTTCAATCCGCAAAAGCCACGCTTAGTTCGCCGAGTCCCATCGAGTCGCTTTTGTCGAGGGCTGCCGTTTCGTCGCGCGTTACGTGGTTAAAGAGGATGTCCCTTTGTTGGGGTCTGAATCCGGCTTCGCGGATGTGGTATCTGAGTTCCTTTTCGTTGGCATCGGTGTTTGCGCCGGCCGCCGATACTACGTTTTCCTCGATCATTATCGAACCCATGTCATCGGCGCCGAATCTGAGCGCGACCTGGCCGAGACGGAGGCCCTGCGTCAGCCAGGAAGCCTGTATGTGATCGACGTTGTCCAGGAACAGACGCGAGACGGCGAGCATCTTCAGATAATCGATGCCGGTACGCTCTTCGGTGATCTTTCTACCCAACGCGGTATTTTCCCTCTGAAAAGTCCACGGGATAAACGATGTAAATCCGCCCGTTTTGTCTTGCAGGTTTCTTACCTTTTCGAGATGGCCGACGCGGTGTGCGATCGTGTCTCCAATGCCAAACATCATCGTCGCCGTCGTTCTAAGCCCGACCTCATGCGCGGCTTCCATCACGTCGAGCCATTCCTGCGAGGTGCATTTTGTCGAAACGCGCCTTCGAACCTCGTCGTCAAGAATCTCCGCGCCTCCGCCCGGCATCGAATTCAAACCGGCGTCCTTCAGACGCTGCATGATCGTCATATAATCAAGCCCGCTGATCAGCGATATGTTGTGAATCTCAGGCGGCGAGAAACAGTGAAGCTGGAAATCGGGATATTTCGCATGGAGCCGCGACAGCAGATCCTCGTACCATTCGATTCCAAAATCGGGATGAAGACCGCCCTGCATCAAAACGCCGGTTCCGCCAAGCTCGATCGTTTCGTCGATCCGCTTGCAGATTTCTTCGAACGAATGAACGTATGTATCCGGTTTTCCGGGGCGGCGATAAAACGCGCAAAACGTGCAAACAACGTTGCAGACGTTCGTATAGTTGATGTTTCGATCGATGATGTACGTAACGACGTCATTCGCGTGCTTCCGCATGCGAATCTCGTCGGCCGCCAAGCCCATGCGCACGAAGTCGTTTGATTCCAATAGTTTCGTGCATTCATCGGTGGTCATCCGACCGCCCTCAAGCACCTTGTCCAAAATCGGTTGAATATCTGACATTTTTCCAGTTAACAAACCTCTCGAAAATTTCGTCATTTATTTCAGAAAACTGAAATATGAGAGGCATTTAAAATCTTTTTAAATAGCGGTTCGTGTTGCCTCAAACTCGCAATTCGCTAAAAAATTCCTGCAAATTGAATCCGGTTTCGCGTTCAAATCGAAAGAATTGATACGAAGAATGATTATTACTTAAATCACGCGTCATGAGAAACACCAGACACAACATTGCAGCCTCCCGCATCCAGACAGAGCACGCCGTCGATGGCGGCGGAATCGCTTTGACGATCTTTCTGATGCTTGCGGTCTGGCTCCTACTCTTCCAGTCAAACATCTTTAGATAAAACACGTTTGTAGTTTCGAGTTTCGAGTTTTGAGTTTTGAGTTCTGTTGGGGGAATTGCTTTCTTGTCCTTTGGAAAGTGGCGTTTTTTTAGACTTCCCAACCTTGATGGATTCCGTCGTTCGAAGGTTTTTCTTGATTCCTTCAAAAAATTTGAAAAAGTTACGCCAAAAGTTTGGTTTGGGTCGTCTTATAATTGCGGCCCGAGGGTCGCGCTGAATTTTACTCTCTCCATAAAGTAACTTTTAGAGGAGAAAACGTTATGGAAAATACATACAACAGAGAAAGCATTGTCGACCTATCATTGTTGGCATTTGTGGCGGCGGGCGGATACTTCCTGCTTTTCGTCTCAGGGGTTTTCTAAGCAATCATAAATCAAATACCTGTCTTTCCCCGCTTTGCTTTCAAGTCGAAGCGGGGTTTTTTATGTTAGTTCGCAAAAGCGCAGTTCCGCTTTTCCTTCGGTCAAGCCGTGTCTTTCCGCCAACTCGAAGTATAGATCGAGGCCGGCAAGCATGGATTCATCGGTTGAGTAAACGATCTCTTCGGTCAGATAACGCTCGAAGGCATCATGCGAAAGCGAGATTTCGTCGCCATAATTTCCGATAATCTCCTCGACGCGGCTCAAACCCTCGTCGCGAGCCTCGTCAAAACGGATCGGAAGAGAATCGCGTTTTGTCATCCACATCGCAAAGACGAATCCAAATCCCGTCAGCTTTTTCCAAACCTCGACGAGATCAAAAACCTTGAATTTCCCGGACACGCTTGCGGCAAGCGCCGGATCGCCGATTATCAACGCGGCATCCGCCTTTTCGAGCATCGCTTCCGGTTCGGGCTTTTCTTCGATCCAAACAGGCTCCGATTCAAAAAATTCGCGAAACAAAATCTTCGTCAGCGCGACCGAAGTGCGAGAAGAAACATCCAGTGTGACCGACTTCGCGTTTTCTATATCGCTCCCGTTGGTAATCAAACATACGCTTCTTACCTTTTCCCTCGCGCCGACGCAGACATCCGGAACTATATTAAGCCCGGCGATCGATTGATAAACGATCACCGGAACGAGCGCGGCATCGACCGCGCCGGTCGAAAGCAGTTCGGCCGATCTCGCCGGAGCGTTGTCCATTATCAGTTCCACCTCGCCCCGTTTTGATCCGTAAAGGAAAGACCAAACCAAAGGAGCGGTGTTTGAATAACTGGAGGCCGAAATGATCATGGCAGGTATTTTAGCGATTGGCAGCGACAAGCCCAAACGGTTCGCCTCCAAAAGCACTTTGGCGACTCGGATTTTGGCTGTTAACATTGACGGAATATGAGGATTTTCGACGTCTCCGTGCCTGTCAGTTCGAAATTGCCGGTTTATGAAGGCGACCCGGCGGTCGAGATCGAACTAAAGCTTTCGATGACTGATGGGGATGCGGCGAATGTTTCGCGGATCTGCATGGGTGTTCATACCGGAACGCATGTCGATGCGCCAAACCATTTCATCCCCGGAAAACGGAAGGTGCATGAACTGGATCTGGAAGTATTGATCGGTCCCTGCAGGGTTGTCGAGATGTCTCCGAGCGTTATGGCGATCGGTCTCGAGCATGTTGCCGAATATGGTGGAATCGAGAGAATTCTCTTCAAAACCAGAAACTCGCAGTTCTGGCACGACGAGGAGCAGGTTTTCCGAAAGGACTTTACGTATATCGCGCCCGAGGCGGCGCGATTTTTGGCGGACAGCGGCGCGAAACTAGTCGGGATCGACTATCTTTCGGTCGAAGCCTATGATGCCGAGACCCCTGAAACGCACATCACGCTGCTCGAAAAGGAAATCGTTATTCTCGAAGGACTGGATCTCAACGAAGTCCCCGCGGGCGAATACGAGCTCATCAGCCTGCCGCTAAAAATCGCGGAAGGTGCCGGCGACGGAGCGCCGGCGAGAACGGTGTTGAGGGGGGAATGAAGTTATGGTTTTTTGTGCTCGAAGAGTTCCAAGTTCGCTCGGGGAACAGTTCCAAGTTCCAATAGTTGAGTCCACTCTAAAAAGTCGAGTTAGAAAGTGAAGGGCATCATTTTCAGTCACAACGGTTCGATATTTGTGAAAGACCCCTGCCGGCTTGTCCGGCAGGTGAATGAGGTCAGAAGCTAGTCGCGGCAAGAAATGAAGCGTTCCGGCCCCCCTGCCGGCTTGTCCGGCAGGAGGCAAAGGTCCCTAGCTACGGCGGTTAAATGCTTGGTGTGTTAAGTTTATTGATTTTCTGGAAGGGGCTGACCTTATTCACCTGCCGCACAAGGCGGCAGGGGCCTCCGGATGAATCAATGTAGTTTGGACTAGCTGCTGACCTCATTCACCTGCCACACAAGGTGGCAGGGGTCTAGCTTGGATTCTTTGAGGATCAATTTGCTTGTCGATTTTTTCCTTGAATCGACTTTTTAGAGTGGATTCAGAAGTTCCAAGTTCCAAGTTTACGGTGTGAGAAGTTGAGTCCACTCCAAAAGGTGAGTTCAAGGCAGTTTTCGGGAGATGCAGATTCGGATTCTTTGGAATTGCTGTTGTGTGGAGGTTAGAGCGTTCGGACGGAACCGCGACCGCCTGCAATACTCAATCAAGCCCCGAACGGGGCGGAATTAGCTTAGCCCGTGGCAAGCGGAGCGCAGCCTCGGGTCGAGACTGCAAAAAGAAGTAAAGCTCCAGCGGGGCGGAAAGAATCGCAAGGTCTGCTATCGAAGCCCGAAGGGCCCTAACAAGTTTTTGGAATGCAGCAATTACGGGCGTTTCCCCGCGCCGGTACCCGGCGCGAACATTGTTTTTATGTTTACCGTGGGTTCCGCGCAAAGCCGCTCCACCCACGGCTAAAAATCTACGTGACGCGATGCGTCCGAATTGGAAAGTCCGGATTTTGGAATAAAACCTACTCTTTAGAGTGGACTCAACATCTGTAACTTGGAACTTCCGGAACCTGGAACTTGGAACACCCCGGATAGAATAGAATGAAAGCTAGGGCCCCGCGCGACGACTATCGGGAACGGGTTTATGACCTTGTAAAAAGCATTCCGAAGGGAAGGCTGATGACGTATGGACAAATCGCCATGTTTCTTGGGGATGGATATACGCCGCGGACTGTTGGTTTTGTAATGCGTAACGCAAATGCCGAAGAGGTTCCGTGGCACCGCGTCATCAATTCGCAGGGGCGTTGTTCGACCGAGCGCGTGCTCGTGCCGCATAATATTCAGCAACAGCTTCTCGAGGAAGAAGGAATTTCATTCAACCAAAACGGGCGTTGCAGCGTCGAACAATATCGTTGGGAGCCGGACGAGGAAAATTAACGGCAAATTTAGAAGCCTTTCGCGATCAACTGTTTGTGGTTGTCGTAGAGGCGAACCCCCCCAAAAAATATCTAGGAACACCATCAATTATGATTATCGAACGACTAAAACTAGCCGCGACGAAGTCTCTCACCGTGTTTTCTCTTGCCTTGATGCTTGCCTTGTGCTCGACCGCCGAAGCGCGCGCCGTGCTCGATGACGGTTATACGTTCTTTGGCGCCGACACCGTTATGAGCAGCGGCGTCGCAAAGGGCTGGTATCCAAAACCGCTTTTGAAAGTGATTGGCGACGTGCCAAAACGAAGCGCCTTCAGGCTCTCGGTTGGCAAGGGCGGAAAGGAGCTCTACGGCCACCGATGCGAGCTTGCCGGCAGAAGCGGGGTCGAGGCGCAGGCCTGTTATGACAGAACAAAGATTATCAGTCAGACGGGCGTTTTGGATTTCGACGTCTATTTTATCGATGGCGACACGGGTTCCGAATCGTTGCTTCGCAAATACAAGATCGATGTCCAGATGGCCAAAAGATTCAAGCCCGGCCCCGGTCTTTATTTTATCGCGCGACACGGCGAGGGTGGGGCCGCGATGATCACCGAGAAACTCAATGTTTTGTATCTTCAAACCACGGTTTCTCCAAAAGAGAATTTCGGACAGGTTTTTGGATACACGCCATATTTGCGTTGCTCTGTAAATGGAGCGCCGATAAACCTCGCGAAATCCGATACCTCTTTTAGACAGGACAATGATCGCACGGTTTCGGCGGAGTTTTCGGAATCGACAAAGTCGACCGGGTTTCAAAAGGAATATCTGAGATTCCAGTTCTTTAATATTCAATTGCCGCTGACGGTTGGCGAGAAGTCGGGCTACGGGTTGAACGTTTTGACCAAACCCGGCAAGTGGGATTGTTCGATAACCGGCGACAAAGATCGATCGCTTTTTAGAAAATTCAGCTTTGTGGTTGGGGCCCAGGGGCTGATGCCTCATGCGGAGCAGACGGCGGGTACGATCAATCTCGCTGATAAGACGGTGCTCGTTAACTACGAAATTCCAAAGAGCGGAAGCTCGGTAGATGCACGAATCGCGCCGGGTGCGGTTCCTGGATTCTTCTACGGCATACGGATGTCGACGGTGGAAGGAAAGGCGATGGAGCTTGCTATTCCGACCGTTGGGGATCGGTATCCTGTTGGATACTGATGAGTTGCGAGTTTTGAGTTGTGAGTTCTTCCGGGGAAGTTGAGAGGTTTTTTGGTGGAACCATATTTTTGGCTCTGTTGGGCATAGTGAAAGTAGGGGTAATAGAAGAGATGAATAGGCGATTGGTTCTTGTTGGGTTTTTGGTTGCGGCGTTTTCGGGGATGGCTTTGGCGCAGTTTAATATCAGGGTGCCAAAGATTCCGAAACCGACTCCCAAACCAACCACTTCTACTTCCTCCTCGAAGCCCGCTTCTGGTGCGGAGGTCGCTGCGAAGGAAGGGGCGGCGATCGCTGTGAGCGCTGCGCTCGACATGAAGATGGACGACGGCTACACGTTTTTTGACGCCGAGCCGGTAAAAGGCAGGAACGCGAAGAATACGGGCGATATCGATGTTGGCTGGTATCTCAAGCCGCAGCTCAGGGTTATGGGAACGTTTCCAAACAACAGCGGATTTCGGGTTGTCGTATCAAAGGGCGGCAAGGAGCTTTCGAGGTTTTTCTGCAACGCATGGGTCTTTAGAAAAGCGGATGACGTCGAGGTCAAGATCAAGAAGCGTTCGTATTTCTTCCCCGACTACATGATGACGCGAAGCTGCAACGGTGAAACCGCACCGATCAAGGAGATCGGCAGGGTCGATGTTTCGATCTACACGGTTGACGGCAACACCGACGAGGAAAAACTGATCCGCAAGCATTCTGCCGAAGTAAGAAAGCTGCCGGTACTTTCAGGACCCGCGAAGAGCCCTGAGCCGCGTGTTTCGAATTATTTTATCCAAAGATACGAGGAAACTCCGTTCGCGATCGTCCGTGTCGGGGGCACGTATTTGAGTGTTTCAAACGATTCGCGTGCGAGACCGTACAACCTCAACTGGGCTCCGGGCGGACCGAGCGGCAAGCTTTCGGTTTATTTCCCGATGGTTCCCGAACGGCGGAGTACAAGGATCAATACCTATTTGCGCTGCTCTGTAAACGGCGCACCGCTAAAGCTTGATTATGACGCCGTTGAAACGGACGTCCGCGGGCAAGGCGGAGGATTTTCGGAGTTCGCGCTGACATCGCGAAGCAACCCTTCGTATTCCGAATCGATCGATTTCAAGCACATACTTTCGATTCTTCCGCTTGCGGTTGGCAAAGAGGGAAATCTTTTCGATGTTTCCACAAAGCCGGGAGATTATGACTGCAAGATTATGGAGAACGGCGAGGTCATCCGTGGATTCTCATTCAAGGTTGGCGGCGATGGATTCCTGGTCGAGCATCCGGAACAGCAATCGGGCAATGTAAATCTCTACTCGGGTTCGTATCTTTCGGAAGCGATGATACCGGCGGGCGGGAGTTCGTTTGATTCGCGTCTGATGCCGACGAGCACGGGCACGATCTTTTACGGGATCCCTTTAAATTCGCCTGCGCTAAGATCGGCGGGCTCGAAGGTGCCGAAGAAGGGGAATCCTTATCCGGCAATGCCTAAGTAGTTTCGAGTTTCGGGTTTTGAGTTTCGAGTTCTTTGGGGAGCGTTGGGCGGTAATTTTATAGGTAGCCTTATTTGCGGCAGTTTCGCTTCTTTTGGCAAAGCTTGCGCTTTGTTATCCGTCTCTTTTTATTCTCTTCCGCAAAGTTCCCTGAAGTTGCAGTAGCCGCAGAGCTTTAAATTTTCGGTCATCGGAAATTCGGATTTGGGTTTTGGCTTGTTTTTTTCGACCTCGCTCAAATATGAATACATCTCTTCGGTTTCGCGACGTATTCGGTCTGAAAGTTCATCGATTTCGAATTCGCTGAGAGAGATTTCCTCGACTTTGTATTCGGGAAGCAAATAGACGACGGCGGGCCGTATTTCCTCAAAAGACGCTCCGAAATGAAAATGAACCCACGCGGCGTAGCCCCATAGCTGCTCCTTGTGTTTTGGAGAGCGTTTGCCGGTTTTCCAATCGTAAACAAAGTACTTCCCATCGATCGGAAACATGAAATCAACCTTGCAGTATGCCTTCATGTCGTCGATGCGGCATTCGCCGTAGCCATCGGGTTCGATAACCCATGTTTCCGCTTCGGCAAGCGCCTCGGCCTTTATCCAGTCAAGGAAATCGCTTTCAAGAAAGTTGACCATCGCTTTTGAGACAAACGAGAAAATCTCCCGGTCAAAATCGATTTCAGCCTTCTCTCCGTAATAGACCTCCTGAAACTGTTTCCCTTCAACGACCTCCCTTGATTTGCGTATCGCAAATTCCGTAAACCGCCCGCGATCGATCTCGTCCACGGATTTCTTCATCCTTCTTAAAATGCTCTCGATCAACTCATGCGTGATCGTACCGATCTCAAGCGGAACGCTCGTCAGCCTATGCAGCACGTTCGCCCTGAGAGCCGTCTCGGGATCGTATTTTCGGTAATAGGAGTAGTAATACTGCCGTTTGCAAGTGGTAAAGGTGTTGTAACGGCTATGAGACCAACCCAAGATATCGGTATAAGAAAATTTGCGGATCATTTTGTGATTATAGATTCCCAACGTGAGTGAGGCGAATCGAAATTTCCAAGAATCGTTGCGGCAGTTGTGAAAGCCTGAAAATTCAGCAAATAGGAACGAAGTTCGACCTTGTTTGCAAGCGTAATTAATGCTAATTTGCACATAAAAAGGGGCATAGACACGGAAAGCGAACAGAGATAATTCTTGGCGTATTCGGACTCTCGAAATCGAAAATGCGGGATTATGCTTTCAATTTGTATTAAGACCGCCCTCTTAAATAACCAACAACCTTGCAAACATGAATCTCCTAACCGTCTTTTATCGCACGATTATTTTGTCTTTGGTTCTCATTTGCTCCCTTTCGGTCGCGTTTCCGCAAGAACGGGATATGAAAAAGGAGGAGGAACTTGTGAATCGGTTGTCCGGAATCGCACCGGATGCAGTCGAGGATTTCAAGGCTGGAACAGCCGCGATCGATGCCGAAAAGTACAACGAAGCCATCGAATTCTTCAAGAAGGTTACGAATGCGGCACCGGATTTTGATGCAGGGCACCGACGGTTGGGTTCCGCGTTAGCCCAGTCGGGGGCTTTTGAAGAAGGTCTTGTAGAGATTCGAAAGGCGTTGGGACTGGCGGACAGCGCTGCGAACAGGGAGAGTTACGCCTACGCTCTCTGGATGAGACAGGTGAATAGCGATGATGGCTATCCTTCGGGGCGTGCGGATACGCTACGGGCCATCAAAGATGCAATTGAGTTGGAAGACGATCCCAAAAGCCGTGAACGGTTGTTGTTCATGGCCGGTCTGCAGGAACTAGAGAACGGGTCGCTTAAAGAAATGCTCTCGACTGCCACCATTATCGAATCGGAATTTCCGAAGTCGCCCTACTCCCATTATTTCAAGGCGATTGATAACCTTGAAAAATCAAAAATCAGCTCGGCGAAAGAGGAAATCAACGAGGCCGTAAAATTGGGAATGTCCGAAGAGGATGTTGCGCACTTACGGGCCGCGGTTTCAGAATACGAGAATTCCTGGCCCGTTTTTTTGATGAAGATCGCCGGGTGGCTGATAATTATCCTGTTTGTTTGGGCTGCTGGAATTTTGGGTATTTATCTCTACGGCAACAACCTTTCCTCGAAAACGCTCAGGCTATTAAAGGATTCGGACCCAAATGACATTCATGGCGAATCGCAGGCCGGAATCAGAAGCTCGTATCGGTTTTTGATAAAGCTCGCATCAATGTATTACTACATTTCGCAACCCTTCCTAATACTCTTGATAGTTTCCTCGGTAGCATTGTTTCTCTATATTTCCGTGGTTGTAGGCAGGTTCTTCATATATGCCATCATAGCGTTTACCCTCGCTGCCGCTTACACGATTTGGACACTGATTACGACTCACTTATCCGCGAAAGTGGTTGAGGAGTCGGGGCGCCCGCTTGCCCGTGAATCGGCACCAAGGCTCTATGACCTGACCGACCAGGTTGCGGAAGCATTGAATACACGAGGTATTGACGAGATAAGGCTCACCTCGGGAACCGACATTGCGGTATACGAAAGGGGAACCCGAAGAGAGAAGGCGAATGATCGAGCCCAGCGGATAATGTTGCTTGGAGTAGCTGTATTTGAAGGCTTTGAGTTGAACGCCTTTCGTTCGATTCTCGCTCATGAGTACGGACATTTTTCCAACCGTGACACTGCCGGCGGAGATATCGCGTATCGCGTTCAGAGGGACATTCTGGCATTTGCCGAGGAACTTGGCATGAATGGCTATGCGACTTGGTACAACATCGGGTTTCATTTCATAAAGATGTACTACTCGATTTTTACAAAGATCACGCTTGGTGCGACCAGGTTGCAGGAAGTTTTGGCAGACAGGGCTGCAATCGCCGCTTTTGGGTTTGAGCCTTTTCGAACCGGTCTTGATCATGTCATTCGAAGGGAACTGTTGGTTGGGACCGTTTTGCCGGCCGAAGTCGAAAGCGCGCAAAGCGAAAACAGAAATTTCCGCAATGTCTATGATGTTTTGGACGAAGCGAATCCCGAAACAGATGAATTGACTTTGCTATTTGACACGGCGATCAATCGGGAAACGACCGAACAGGATTCTCATCCGAGCCCAATCGATAGATACAAGCACGGAAGCAAAATCAACGCGGTGCCGGCCGAACCGCTTGAAGGATATGTTTGGGATTGCTTCGATGACAAAACCGCGATTCGCGAGGAGTACAATCCGGAGCTGCTGAAGGAAATCCGCCGCGCGATGGTTTATGCGTAGAGGGTTTCGAGTTTCGAGTTCGGCTGAAGGGTGTTAGGCTCTTTTGCCCAAGTCGGGTTTTTGGGATTTTGCATTTTTGATGTATGAGTCCACTCTAGAAAGTCGGGTCGGCAAGAAAAGGGCATCATTTTCAGTCACAACGGTTCGATATTGGTGAAAGACCCCTGCCGGCTTGTGTGGCAGGTGAATCAGGTCAGAAGCTAGTCGCGCCAAAAATTGAAGCGTTCCGCCCCCCTGCCGGCTTGTCCGGCAGGAGGCAAAGGTCCGTAGCTACAGCTGTTAAATACTTGGTGTGTTGCAGTTTTCGGTTGTACTGGAAGTGGCTGACCTCATTCACCTGCCACACAATGTGGCAGGGGTCTTGCCTGGTTTCCTTAAGGATCAATTTGCTAGTCGATTGTTTCCTTCAATCGACTTTATAGAGTGGACTCATATAGGGAGTTCTTCAATAAAAGACAAGACTCGCGAATCAAAGCTCCGCACTATATAAACGAGTTCCAGTTTTCAAATGGGCGACCGTGATGTACTTGCTCAAAATCCCAAGATCTGAAGATCAACGAACTGAAGACACCTTGGAACCTGGAACTCTGGAACTTGGAACACTCCTTTTGCAATAGCCCGCAGCCAACACATTAGACTATTCTCTACTCATGTACGAATCGATTCATTTCAAATCGGAAGGCAGGAAAACGACTGCGGCCTCGGACGCGGTGGTTGTTGAGAAGCTACGGGCTGCGGTTGGCGAGGATAACGTCATTGTCGCGCCGGATCGGGTTGAGGCCTATGGCGCGGATGCGGTGAAGGAAAAGTTTCCGCCCGAAGCGGTTGTTTTTCCCGAATCGACGAAAGAGGTCGTCGAGATTCTCAAGATCGCAAACGAGCATCTTTTTCCGGTTACGGCGCGTGGCGGCGGGGTCGGCTATACGGGCGGCGCGGTTCCGGTTGACGGCGGAATCGTCGTCGGCACGGACAGAATGAATCGAATAATAGAGATCTCAGAAGAAAATCTTTACGCTATTTGCCAGCCCGGGATTCGAACTTTCGCGATTCAGGAAGAGGTCGCAAAACGCGGCCTGCTTTTTCCTCCCGATCCGGCGAGCTACAAGGATTCGTTTATCGGCGGGAACATCGCGGAGAACGCCGGCGGGATGCGGACACCGAAATACGGCGTTACAAAGCATTCGGTGTTGGGTCTCGAGGTGGTAACGGCGACCGGGCAGGTGATTCGGACGGGCGGACTGACCGTCAAAAATGTCGTCGGATTCGATCTGACCGGATTGATGTGCGGCTCCGAGGGAATGCTCGGGATCATCACCGAAGCGACGCTCCGGCTCGTGCCGATGCCGGAGGCGACGGCGACCGTCAGGGCGTCATTCAAAACGATGGAGGCGGCCTGCGAGGTCCTAACCAAGTTTACCCCCGAGGGGCTTCTGCCGATGGCGATGGAGGTGATCGACCGGGCGTGCATCGGCGCGATCGAGGAAAACTATGCGTTCGGGTTTTCACCCGAGGCGAACGCGATACTTCTGGTTGCGGTTGACGGCGAGCGGGAGCAGGTTGAGAGGGAATCAAAGCTTATCGAAAGCATACTCAGCGGCAACGGCGGTTTCGACATCCTCCGCTCGGAAAACGCGGATGATGAAAACAAGCTTTGGGACGCGCGTCGCGCGATTTCGCCTTCGTTGATGAAATACAACAATCTGAAGATCAACGAGGACGTAGTGGTGCCGCGTTCGAAGGTGCCCGAATTGATCAAGCGCGTCGAGGAAATCGGTCGCGCGAATGAAACCTTCGTCGCCAATTTCGGACATGCCGGTGATGGAAACATACACGTCAATTTCCTATGCGATCGAAACGATCCGGAGTCTATTCGGCGCGCCAGAAAAGCGGTATCCGAAACCTTCGCGCTCTCGATCGAACTCGGCGGAACGATCTCCGGCGAACACGGTATCGGTTACGTAAAAGCCGCATACCTCGAATCGGCCGTCGATCCCGCGACGCTCGAATACATGAAGGGAATAAAGAAGCTCTTCGATCCAAACGGAATTCTCAATCCCGGGAAAATGTTCACCGCGTGACGCGGCTCGCCGCGTCACGCGGTGCAGTTTCGAGTTACGAGTTTTGAGTTTTGAGTTCGCCTAAAGCGGCTTCGGACTCGTTGCTATGCCGTTCTTTAGCCGAACTCGAAACTCAAAACTCGAAACTCGCAACTGATTAAGCTTTCTAATCAATACCTCCAAAACATTTCATCATTAATAAGCACTGCTGTTGATAAACTAGTTCGTAACATTAGGCATCCTACGATGCAAACGCTTCTAGTATCCGAAAAAGCTCTCCTTTTTCTCCGGGCTCGGATCCCAAGCAAAAGGGCCCTACAAACGGGCGGAACCAAACCAAGGCCGCCAAGGAGGTAGCAGTCATGAACTCACGTATCCGTACAGCGCGTTGGGCCGCTTTTGGATTTGTGCTAACAATCTTTACTTTTGCAATCTTTCTCTCCCCATATCAGATTCAAAAGGTTCACGCTGAAGCAAACGTCGCTCCGGGCGGCGAAACTGGTGCTCCGGGCGAGGGCGATTGCACCGATTGCCATAGTCAAAACACCCGCACCGGACAATTTCTTATAACTCCTCCGGCAAATTACACTCCCGGCGCGACTTATACGGTCGAGGTGCGACACACCACGACGGATACAAGCCGCAGACGCTGGGGCTTTGAGATGACGGCGTTGACCGCGAGCAACACGCCCGCCGGTACGTTCGCATCGACCGACGCCAACACTTCGGCGTTTACCGATGCCGGCAGAAGGTATGTTTCGCAAACCTCGACCGGCACTTTTAGAACACAAACCGGAGGCGCAGTTTGGACGTTCAACTGGACCGCACCGACGACCAACGTCGGACCGGTCACGTTTTACGCCTCGGGCCTTCAAGCAAACAACGCCAACGGCGATAGCGGCGACCAAACCTATCTGGCGAACATGACGATTCAGACCGCACCGGTCGCGGTGCCGAATCACGATTTCTCGGATTTCGATGGAGATGGCCGCGCGGATCCTACCGTTTTCCGGCCGTCATCAGGAAACTGGTATGTTCGAAACAGCACCGCCGGCAACTCCGTGATTCACTGGGGCGCAGGCGGCGATGAAGTCGCGCCGGCAGATTTTGACGGCGACAACAAAACCGACATCGCGGTTTGGAGACCCGGCGCGGCCGCCGAAGCGGCGTTCTACATTCTTCAAAGCGCGACAAACACGATTAGGATCGAGCAGTTCGGAATCACCGGCGACGATCCGTTCGTGGTTGCCGATTGGGATGGCGATGGAAAGGCGGATCCCGCTGTTTACAGGGATTCGGCGCAAGGAAGCCAGAGCTTTTTCTATTACATCGGTTCGCTGAACAATCCAAACGGAAACATCACGTTCCTTCCGTGGGGTACGACCGGGGACCGACCGCTGAAAGGCGATTTTGACGGCGACGGCAAAAATGATCTCGCTGTCTTCAGACCTTCGAACGGAATCTGGTACATCCTCAGATCCTCCACCTCGGCGCTTCAGGCCGAACGATGGGGTTTGAGCGGCGACACCTTCGTTTCGGGCGATTTCGACGGCGATTCGAAGACCGACCCGACCGTATTTAGAAATGGTGTCTGGTATGTAAAACGCAGTTCCGACAACCTCGTAACCTATATAAATTGGGGCACATCCGGAGATATCCCGACGGCCGCCGATTTTGACGGAGACGGAAAGACGGACGCCGCGATCTACAGAAACGGAGTCTGGTGGATACTCGAATCGTCAACTTCGGCACTCAAGATCGATCAATTCGGTCTCGCCTCGGACATCGCGGCGACGGGATTCTCGGCCACGCAATAGGTGGGGAGTTTCGAGTTTTGAGTTTTGAGTTTCGAGTTCTTTTGGCTCGAATTGGAAAAGGCCCTCTGCCGCTCTTGTTGGCAGGGGGCCATCATATTGTTGCGCAAACGTGTTTGTTGAAATTCGGGACTAGCGGATTTTGGCTTCGGATCGCGGGTTTCAGGCTCTTGCAAGCGATGGCAGCTTCACCTTGGCGAAGTAGATCGCGACCAAGAACGTGACCAACATGATTCCGGCGGCGGACCAGAAGGTGCGAAGGATCGTCATGTTGTCCACCTTACCCACGGCATTGTTCATAAGATAACCGCCGACGGCGGGACCGATCGCCCGCGCGAGCGATGCCGAGGCCTGCATCATGCCGAGCGTTTTTCCTTGTTCCTTTTCATTCGCAATCTTCGAGGCGATGCTCGAAAGCGCGGGCGATGAAAGCGAATTGCCCATCGCAAAACATGCGATTCCAATCAGGAGCGCGACGAGGCCGCCGCTTTCGGGGCGAACAAAAGGCACCGCAAAAAGCGCCGCCGCGAGCATAAACGAGCCAACGACGGCCAGCCATTGTTCGCCGAATCGCTTCGACAAGCGACCAAATAGCATTCCCTGGAAAATCACCGCGAGTATTCCGATAAACGCGAACAGATATCCGTTTGCTTCGGCGTCATAACCAAATCGTTGAAGCGTATAAAGCGAAAAAGTCGCCGTCATGATCGAGAACGACGTGACAAGCAGAAAATAAAGGATCGAAAGGATCGAGAAGCGTTCGTCCTTCAAGCTTTCGAGAAGCTCCGCAAATCTGTTTGGCTTGTGGTCTGAGGCATGCGCGACGCGGTCTTCGGGGCGAAGCGATTCCGGCAAAACGAAGTAAAGCGCGATCGCGTTCAACAGAGACATAACTCCGGCAAACAAAAACGGTACATGGATCCCATAACGGCTGAGGATTCCACCGATCGCCGGACCGAACACAAATCCCAAACCAAAGGCCGCGCCGAACAATCCCATGCCTTTAGCTCTGTTTTCGCGCGATGTGACGTCGGCGATATATGCCTGTGCCGTCGAGATGTTCCCACCTGTGATTCCGGCGATGATCCTGCCAACGAAAACAAGTAGAAGCGTGTTGGCGAGCCCCATCACGATATAGCCGACCGCCGACCCGATGATGGATAGAAACAATATCGGTCGCCTGCCGTATCGATCCGAAAGCCCTCCAAGGATCGGCGCGAATACAAACTGCATCGCCGAGTAGGTGGCGAAAAGCAGACCGACTTCAAAAGGCGTGGCCCCAAAGGCATCCCTTTCCACATAAAAAGGAAGCGCGGGGATAACGATTCCGAATCCGACGAGGTCGATAAAAATCGTGAGAAAAATGATCGCGATCGGACGCGTAAAAAACTTATCGTCCGATGGATTGCCGGTGCTTTCGGTTTCGTCTGACATCGTTTCCTAATCTAAGTCGTTTGCCCGAGCAATGCAAAACCACAACGGCATGCAAACGCGGCTTTGGATCATGAATTGATTGCAACTCAATTGCGATTCGCCGACTCGGATATAAACGGATTCCGGTCAAACACTTAGACCAGTCTTCATCCGCATTCGCAAAATGCGGGCGCGATACCTTTTGTAGTAAGATATGCCAAAGAAAAATTTTGGAGAATTTTTGATGAGACCTATTTCGGTTAGAGCCAGACTGTTGTTGACTTTGGTTGTCCTTTTGATGCTTGCGGGCACTTTTTCCGTCGATGCCCAGCGTCGCGGTAGAAAGAATCGCGCGCCCGTACCGACCCCGACCCCGGCTCCGCCGACGATTGACTACACTGTCGGCATGTCGAAGCCGGCGACGCATCTTCTGGAAGTCGAGATGAAGATGCAATGGGATTCGATGCCGGAAAAGGCGCAGATCAAGATGGCGGTATGGACTCCGGGAAGTTATTTGGTTCGTGAATACGCGCGCCACGTACAGGATTTCGTCGCGCTCGACGGCGCGGGAAACTCGCTTGATTGGAAGAAGGTAAACAAGAACACGTGGGAGATCGACACCAAAGGCGCCAAGAGCATTCGTGTCGGATATGCGGTTTACGCGAATGAACTGACTGTTCGTACAAACGAACTCAATGACGATCACGCGTTTTTTACTCCCGCTGCGCTGATCATGTACCCGGCGGGACAGATCGGTGCGGCGTCAACGATTCGCGTCAAACCCTTTGGAAACTGGAAGGTGGCAACGGGGCTCAAGCCGACTTCGGAGCCGAACACTTTTAGTGCGCCGAATTTCGATATTCTTTTTGATTCGCCATTCGAGGTCAGCGATTACAAAGAAAAGAAATTCATGGTCCGGGGCGTTCCGCATCGCTATGTGATGTCGGGAGACGGGAATTACGATCTTGACCAACTTGCGGAAGATACCGCAAAGATCATCGAACAGGCTTATCAGATTTTTGGCGAGCTTCCGTACGATGATTACACTTTTATCGTAAATCTCCGCGGTGGCGGCGGACTCGAGCACTTGAACTCTACGGCGCTTCAATTCAATAAGTTTGGATTCGCACCGCGGCAAAGATATATGGGATTCCTGGGGCTCGTCGCGCACGAGTATTTCCATCTTTGGAACGTTAAGCGAATCAGGCCTTTGCCGTTGGGCCCGTTTGACTATGAGAACGAGAACTACACCAAAAGCCTTTGGGTGGCGGAAGGCGCGACCAGTTATTTCGAAGGGGTTTTGCTCCGACGCGCCGGTTTGATGTCGGCCGCGGAAGTGCTGAGTTCGAAGGCGAGAATCGCTGAAAACCTCCAATCGACACCGGGGCGTTTTCAGACGAGCCTTGAGGAGGCGAGTTTCGACGCCTGGATCAAGTATTACCGAACGGACGAGAATTCGATAAACAACCAGATTTCCTATTACGACAAGGGCGAACTCGTTAACTTCCTTCTCGACATACAGATTCGCGGCGCATCGGCGGGAGCCAAATCGCTCGACGACGTGATGCGATATCTCTACGCCGAGAACTTCAAGAAAGGCAAGGGATATACACCTGAAGAGTTTCAAGCGGCGTGTGAACTCATGGCGGGGCGGAGCCTCGAGAATTTCTTCTCGAAATATGTCCGCGGACGCGAAGAAATTGCGTATGACGAACTCCTCCAGCCGATGGGTCTCCGAATGGTTCAGACAAGCATGGCCAGCGATCGCGCGTTTTTGGGTGCGATTCTTCGAGACGGCGAAGGCGGTGTTAATGTCTCGAGAGTCGTAGCGGGAACTCCCGCATACGAAAGCGGAGTCAACAGCGGTGATCTGATAGTCGCGCTTGATGGCAACCAGGTTACGAGCACAAATACGTTCAACTTCCTTTTGGGGATGAAGCGCGCTGGAGACAAGGGAAGGATTTCGTATTTCAGAAACGGTAGGCTTCGCGAGATGGATATTACGTTCGGCAACACACCGGCTTCCGGATACGCGATCGTACCGCTTCGTGAGACGACTGCGGAACAAAAGAAATTGTATTCCGAATATCTTTTCGAAGATTTGCAATAACCATTTGGGGGCGGATACCGGAAACCTTTGAAGTAGGTTTCGAGGTGAATTTCCGCCCGTTTCGTTATGTATTTGAAGAAAACCACGGCCATAGTAGTACTTGCGGCTTCGCTTTTTGTCGCGTGCGACAAGAATCCGCTTGCGGCAAAGGAAGTTACGGCGATCGAACTTCGCGACGTGCCTTCGCAGAATCTCAGTTACCGATATGAGGGTGACGTGCCGGCGCCTCCGCCCGAGCAGATGACGGGATTAGTGCGTTTTGAAAGAAGTGAGCCGATTCAGAACGATTTTGACGTCAATCGTCCGACCGAGATTTTGGAAAGGACGATCGCTTCTCCAAACAAGGAACGCCTGCTTGCGATTTGGCGGAAAGGAGACGATTTGGTGTCCGATTTTCGTCTCGACATGTATGGCAAAGACGGAAAGCTGATTCGCCACATCACGCACGAGGAAATGGCGGTTCAGTTTCCCGATACGATCCGCTGGTCGCCGGATGGCAGCACACTTGCTTATGTCGCAAAAGTAAGAAATGCCGACCCCAACTCGCTTGATCTTCCCGACGAAAAGAAGAAGGAAGACGAGGAGCCGAAAGTGGTCGCGGAGGCGGACAAAGAGACGCCCGAGGCTACTCCTTCCCCGGACGCAAGCGCAACACCCGCCGACAACAAGGAAGCCGACAAAAACGTGCTCACGTTTAGGACCGAGCAAATCTATATTTGCGATGCCGAAGGCGGCGGAGTGAAACCGCTGACGCAGGTCGAGGGCCTTATGTATTTCTATTTTGCCTGGGCTCCGGACAGCAGCGCCCTGGCGGCTTTGGCGGCGGTGCATACTGAATGGAAATACTTCGAAACCAGGGCCAAGGAAGACGGGCAGATGTTTCTTCCAAGAGGAAGACCAAGGCTTATCGAAAAGAACGGTCGCGAGCGCCGGCTTGATGATCTGGCGACCGCTGTGCATCCCGTTTGGTCCCCCGATTCCGCGAAGGTCGCGGTGGCATTCGACAAGCAGGTGAGAATTTACGATGGAGTTCGTCCGCAACCGACACAGGCCGCGATTCCCCTCAGAAACGAATTGCTGCTTTCGGCTCGCGAATACGAAAAGAAACTGGCCGGCGGTGGCGGCGGAGATTCAAACAGCAATACCGCAAATGCGGATTCAAATGCCCCCAAACCGACTCCGGCCCCGATGGTCAATCAACCGGAAAGCGCGATCCCCGATGCGAATCTGCTATCGTCCTTTAATCCGATTGTAGAAATGGTCTGGCCGGAGAACAAGATCCTTTATTTTCAGACGGGATTCGTACGAAACTACGTCGATGAGACGCAGAATGCGAGAAGCTTTATGCGTTGGCATCGGTTGATTCTTTCGTCCCAACCGATCCAGGTGGCACCCCAGCAACAGGCAAAATAAACAATGAACTTTGAAACTATCGATGATGTTTACAACATCAACGCGGAGATACGCGCTGCGTTGGTTGCATATTTGGAAACCCTTTCCGAAGCTGACTTTGAAAAGCTTTCCGAGAAGGGTGATTGGACGGTGACCAAAGTGTTGGAACATCTGGCGATGGTTGAGGCAAGCATGGTCAGGGTTTGCGACAAACTCCTCTCCAATGCTGAGAAAGAAGGCAAAATGGCCGGAGCCCCGCTTCGTCTTTCTGATTCTTTCGTGGAGGAGAGCCGGCAAGTGATTGCGGGCGGCAAAAAGGTTGAGGCTCCGGAGATCGTGCAGCCAAGCGGGAATTTGGATCGGAGCGGGGTATTGGACGGACTCGCTGCGAGCCGAAAGGCGTTTGAAGAATTGAAGCCGAAGTTTGAGAAATTCGATTCGATGTCGCAAACGTTTCCGCATCCCGCGTTTGGCCCGATAACCGCGCTCGACTGGTTGGTTTTGGCGGGAGCGCATGAGGCACGGCATCTGAAGCAGATACAAACGATGGTCGGCCATTGATTTTTTGTACTCATTCAAGCTGATAAGAAGCGTTCAAGGGTCCAATGAAATCGCTTTGATATTTGCTGAGACGGAGCAATCGAGAAAAACGAACCAAAATTCAAATGGACCGCAGACTCACAATCCTAATCGCCGATGACGATCCGGTGTTTTTAAAGCTTCTCCCGGCGGAGCTCGCACTGCACGGATTCTCGATCTCAACGGCTACCGGCGGAAAAGCCGTCCTCGATGTTCTGCTAAAAAAAGATTTTGATGTCGTCGTGCTGGACGTCGATCTTCCGGATATCTCGGGTTTGGAAGTGCTTGAGAGAATCCGCATGGAGCCTGGTTCGCCCGAGGTAATCATGGTTACCGCGGACAAATCGCTTGAAACCGGTCTCGAAGCGATGCGGGCGGGAGCCTATGACTACATCACAAAGCCGGCAGATGCCGGCGAACTCTCCGAAGTTATAAAAAAAGCGGCAGAGAAAACCGGGCTTTATAACGAAAACGCACGGCTCTTGGCGGCGGCCGGTGGAGTTGCAACGCAGAACCAACCGGTATTCGAAAGTCCGGCGATGAAGCGCATTTTTGCAGAAGCGGGCCAGATCGCCGAAGTTGACGCAACGATTTTGATTACCGGCGAATCCGGCACCGGAAAAGACGTGCTCGCGAATTGGATCCACTCCCGAAGTTCGCGAAGCGCGCGGCCGCTTGTTTCCGTCAACTGCGGCGCGATCCCCGAAAACCTCGCCGAATCCGAGTTTTTTGGATTTGAAAAGGGTGCTTTTACAGGCGCTGCGAGCCAAAAGGTAGGGCTTATCGAGGCGGCGCATTCCTCGACACTGTTTCTAGACGAAGTCGGCGAAATGCCGCAATCGCTCCAAGTAAAACTCTTGAGATTTCTTGAGAACGGCGTCTTTCGAAGGGTCGGTTCGGTCAAAGACAAGTCGTCCGATGTTCGAGTGCTTGCGGCCACGAATAGACGGCTTCAAGACGGAATCGACGAGGGGCGCTTTCGTTCTGATCTTTTCTATCGACTAAATGTCATCAACTTCGAGATTCCCCCGCTTCGTGACCGAAAAGAAGACATTCTCTTGCTCGCAAGCGTTTTTCTTGAAAGATCCAAAGCCAAATTCGGGCGTCCGAACATGAGTTTTTCGCATAATGCACGCGGGAGACTGCTCGCGTATGAGTGGCCGGGAAACGTCCGCGAACTCAAGAATGTTATCGAACGGAATGTGGCGCTCGCACGAGGAGATACGATAGAGGAAATACAGGGAATCTTCGATCAAACTCCCGTTCCGAAAACCGAGAACCGTAAAACCTCAGAAGAGATCGTACCGCTCGCCGAAATCGAAAAGGACCATATTCTGAAGACGCTCGAGAGTCTTGGAGGAAACCGCGAAAAGGCGGCGGTTGTTCTCGGTATTTCCGTCCGCACGCTTTATCGAAAACTCAAGTCCTACGGGGCCTGACATCTTGTCCTTACACTGACATATCTACCTGCCATAATGACAGTCTCGCCCATTCCTTGTCTTGTTACCCACCCCTTGAAAAACGCTAAACAGTTCAACTGCAATAAGTTAAAAATTCATCTTAAATAGTCTGGTTTTTGGCACGCGGGTTGTATTAGAGATAAGCATGTTAGGGGCTTCCGGATGAAGAAACCTTTCATTGGGGGCAAGGAATCGGAAACGCCGGAAGCACCGAACATAGCAAGTAGCAAGTTTTGGGAATCCCCGGATTGGCGAGCTTCAATTGGGGGCAAGCAAACCGAAAAGGGGGTTCCCAGATAAGCAGGAAAAATCCTAAGCCTTCCATTTGCCGGTGGTTGTCGAAACTAGCGGCCAATTTTTTGCGCGAGGCAAAACCCGCGAACAGTTTGTAAGAAAGCGGGGACGGGGGTAGCCCTCTTTCTTACTCGCCCGGTTCTGATTCGGACCCTTCAGAACCGGGCACCTTTGTTTTTGAGCTCGCTCAAAAACAAAGGCGTTACGAGTTTCGAGTTTTGAGTTTCGAGTTCGACTCAATCAGTTTCCGGGCTGTCGCAAAGGTACTTATGGTTTTGCGGTCCGCACCGCCTGTCGTCGTTGCCCTCCATCAATTTGGAAAACCAATCCCGGAACGAGCCGCTATTCTTTAGGCAAACTCAAAACTCAAAACTCAAAACTCGAAACTCCTTCCCACTTCCCAATCCCTTCCAAAGCAGGTATCTTTTAGGCGAAATGGCTGGGGAAAACTTCAAGGATGATGAGAATTCGGGGATTGGTGCTCGTGAGTATGCGTTGATGTTGGACGCTTTGCGGGCTGCGATCCTCAGAACGACTTCCGACGGGCTTGTGGTTTTTGCAAACGAGTCGGCGGTTGCGATGCTTCGAAGGAAACCTGACGAAATTATTGGCCGGAGTTACGCCGAAGTATTGTTTGGAGTAACCGATCGAGATCTGGATCCGAGATGCGCCCCGATTGAATTCTCGCTTTCGGAAAGAGAGCCGGCTCATGTTCGAACCGAAGAGGTGTCCCGTGCCGATGGAAGCGGTTTTTTGGCCGAACTGATCTGTGCCCCCGTTGAGGAGGCCTCGGGCGGGATCTTGATTTCCCTGATCGATGTGACGGGAAACCGCGAGATCGAGGAGATGGTCGAATCCGCACGCGATGAGGCCTTGCTTACCGCGCGTACAAAGGCGGAGTTTATGGCCAACATGAGCCATGAAATCCGTACGCCTCTGACCGGAATCATCGGCTCGATTGATATCCTTGCCGACACTCCACTCGATTCGAACCAAAAAGACCTCGTCCGCTCGTTAAAATCCTCCGCCGATCACCTTCTGGCGGTCGTAAATGACATTCTCGACTACTCAAAGATTGAGGCGGGGAAGTTTCCAAATGGAATCGTCAGCTTCTCGCCCGCTGAACTGGTCGAGGAGGCGGGAAAGGGATTCAACGAGCTTGCCGAATCGCGCGGGAATTCGATTTCTTGCAATATTGATGAGCGCATACCGGAACGAGTCGATGGCGAACGCCGGGCGGTGCGGCAAATACTTTTCAATCTGATTTCAAACGCCGTCAAATTTACGGAGAACGGCAAAATACTGGTTTCAGCCGTTCTACGCGACGAATCGACGGTGATCTTCTCGGTCGAAGACAACGGACCGGGAATATCCAAAGAACTTATTGCAAAAGCATTCGCTCCGTTCGAACAGGCCGATGGATCCGATGCCCGAAGCTTTGGCGGCACGGGGCTCGGGCTTGCGATTTCGAAAAGGCTGGCCGAACAAATAAACGGTCGGCTTTTGTTTGAGAACGTCGAAACCGGCGGATCTCGCTTTGTTCTCACGGTTCCAGTGTTTCCAACGGCCGCAATAGAAATGTCGGCGGACGACGTCGATTACCTGCCCGATTTAAGCGGTATTGCGATTTTGGTCGTCGAAGACAATCCGGTAACGGCCGAGATCACGCGTCGATTCCTGAAAAAGGCCGGGGCCGATGTTCGAGTAGCCGAGAGTGGAAAGCGCTCGCTCGGGATGATCGAAAATAGTTTGCCGGATGTGATTTTGATGGATTGCCAAATGCCGGAAATGGATGGTTATGAAACTTCGCGACTGATCCTCGAAAGGGTTTCGGAGCCGCCACCGATCATCGCTTTTACAGCTACCGTTTCAGCCGCCGACGAAGACCGCCGGAAACAGGCAGGAATGACATCCGTTCTCTCTAAGCCTTTTACAAACATAGAGTTATACAAAGCGGTCGAGGAGGCGTTGGGGCGCTTTGCGAACCATAAAAATATTGACTTAAAACCAAAATTCGGTGAACATTCGGTTTATAGATATGTTGAACCGGAGACGATCGAGAGGTTTTCAAAACTCGACTCCGAAAACTCCAAGGGGTTTCTTTTTGAGATCTTGACGGTTTTTGCGGATCACGCAACGGAAAAGATTTCGGTACTCCGCGAATCGGTGTCTAAAAATGACAGGGCGGGAGTCGCCTCGATCGCGCACAATTTGAAGGGTAGTTCGGCGAACGCCGGTCTGAAGTCATTGGCAGATGATTTCGCACGGCTTGAAAGCGATGCCGACGATGCGGATTGGGATTCGATTCGGAAGTTGACGGCGCGCATCGAGAGTTTGACGAAAGAAATCGTTTCCTCAATCAGGGAATAGTTTTGGGTAAAGAAATGAAGGCAAAAAAGGAAGCTGAAGCGGCGGTCGATCCGATTGCTGATGACGACAACATTGATAAGGTTCGCGATATCTTGTTCGGGGTCCAGGTGCGCGAGTTTGAGCGCCGTTTTTCAAAGCTCGAAGAAAAGTTTTCGAAAGAACTCGAGAATCTTCGCGAGGATACCGCGAGCAGGCTATTGAAGCTTGAAGAGTTTATGTCCAAGGAGATCAGTTCGCTCCAGGAAAGAATCTACGAAGAGCAAGACAGCCGTACCGATTCGCTAAAGGCCGTTACGGCGGATCTCCAAAACACCGCGCACGCGCTCGAAAAGCAGATCTCGAAACTTGGCGAAAAGACAACGAAAAACGAGTCTGAGATCAGAACACAGTTGCTTGATCAGTCAAAAACTCTCACCGATACGATCCAGAAGAAGCAGGACGACATAATGACCGCGCTTGAAAAGGAATCCAAGGAGCTTCGCGACGACAAAACTGATCGAGCCGCCCTTGCCGATCTCTTTAAGGAAATGGCGATGAGGCTGACGGGCGATTTCAAACTTCCCGAGTCAAAGTAAACCGCCCTTGATTGGGGTATTTCCATCGGCAGACGCATTCTGAAGATGAATCCAGAAAAGGAAAACCTTCGAGAGGAAACGCGGGTTATCGACACGGAGGTTGCCGTGCCGGTTTCCGAAGAAGGCGTCAGCCCGTTTTCGGGCGGCGAGAACCGTTTGGGTGAACTTCGAAGGATTCTCATCGGTAAGAATGAAGTCAGCGAAGTCCTCCCCGATGCGGTAATAAAAAGTAATTCCGAAAGCAAGCAGCTATCCGAAGCGACACTGCCGATAGTTGAAGACAACATCCGCGAATCGGTTGTTAGAAATCCTCGCATCCTTGCCGACGCGTTGTTCCCGGTAATCGGTCCGGCGATAAGAAAGGCGATCGCCGCCGCGCTCGGATCGATGGTTCAATCGTTTAATACGACACTCGAACATTCAGTTTCGCCGAAGGGCATTCGCTGGCGTTTGGAAGCGATGCGCACGGGCAGACCTTTTGGCGAGGTCGTCTTGCTGCACACTTTGCTCTACAGCGTCGAGCAGGTATTTCTGATCCATCGAAAAACGGGGCTTCTTTTGGAACATGCGGCGAGGAACCCAAGAGATATCGAGGATGCCGATATGGTTTCTTCGATGCTTACCGCGATCACCGACTTCGCGCATGATTCCTTCAAAACCGACGAAGATGCGACGCTTGATTCGTTTCAGGTCAGCGGATTGACGGTTTGGATCGAGAACAGCCCGCACGCGATTTTGGCGGCGGCGATACGCGGAAATCCACCTCTGGAGCTTCGGGAAACATTTGTCGAAGCGGTCGAATCGATACAGTCTTCGTTCGAACGCGAACTGACGCTTTTTGAGGGTGATTCGTCCGTATTCTCGGATTCCAAGCCGATCCTCGAAGATTGCCTGAGGTTTCAGTCGGGCGAGGCTTCAAAGAAGGGGCCGCTGACGCCGACAAATCTAGTGCTTGGAGTCGCGGGGCTCTTGCTTTTGGGAGTTATCGCGTATTTCGCGTGGGATTACTGGAAGTGGAGTTCGTTGTTGGCCGATATCAGGAGCGAACCCGGATACGTTTTGACGGATTATCAGCGCGGTTGGTTTTCACATTCCGTGGAGGGACTCCGCGATCCGATGGCGTCGGACGCCGCGTTGTTGCTTGAGAGGAACCGATACGACAAGGAAGACGTCGAATTTGTCTGGCGGGAGTTTCAGGATACCGATCCGAAGTTTGCGCTTGAGAGGATCAAAACGGCATTGGCGCTACCTCCCGGAATTGCGGCTTCGATCAAGGACGGCGTGGTGACGCTGGAAGGTGATGTCAGCGACGAGCTTGCCGCCGAAGCGAAACGTATAGCTCCGCTTGTTGCGGGCGTGAACTCGATTTCGGTTAAATCGAATCAGGACGCGAAGCTAAAGGCGTCGATCGAAAAACGCAGGCTGGAATTCAGATGCGGAACTGCGGAGCCGCTTGATTCGGCAGACCTCGAAGCCGCTGCCGCGGATGTCTCGGCGCTTGCGGCGCTCGGAAAATTTGATGTTGAGGTGATTCCGGCATCTGATGGCAAGGGCGATTCGGACACCAACATCGCATTTAACAAGCGCAGAGCCGAATTCGTAGCGGAAGCCATCAGCTCGAAACTAAAGTCGCAATCGCGGGAGAGCGCCATCAATGTTAAGATCGGTGAACAAAACGCGACCGACAACAAATGCGTTGTGGGCTTCAGAATCGGAGACTAGGAATCAATGATACAGAAAAAGGTTTGCATGCTGGGCGCCACCGGGGTTGGCAAAACGAGTCTCGTAAGGCAATTCGTGCAAAGCGTTTTTTCGGAAAAATATCAATCCACGATCGGCGTTAAAGTTGACAAAAAGGTCGTCCGACTCGACAACAAGGAAGTGACGATGATGCTCTGGGATCTTCAGGGCGAGGATGATGAATTCAAGATTCGCCCCTCGTTCTTGCGCGGTGCGTCGGGTTATATTTTGGTCGTTGATCTTACCCGCAAAGCCTCGCTTGATGCCGCAAAACGCATTCAATTGATGATCGAAAAGGAAGTCGGCAGCGTGCCGTTCATGGTGCTTTTCAATAAGAACGATCTAACCGAAGAAATTGAAATCGATCACGAATGGATGGTTGAATTTGCCGGCGAAAAGGTTCTCAGGACGAGCGCCAAAACGGGCGAGAACGTCGAAGAAGCGTTTTTGGGTATGGCCGGCAAGATGGTGTAACTCGCTTTTATTGTTCGATTGGTTTTGAAAAATAGGTGATCGGGATTGAACCCGGCCTTTGGAATCGAGTCCTTTCGTTTTAGTTTGAAACTTCCGTCCGTTCCACGTAAAATCCTCTTTTGCGAAGCCCGCGCTTATCGCCCCTGTAGCTCAATGGTTAGAGCAGCAGACTCATAATCTGTTGGTTGGAGGTTCGAATCCTCCCGGGGGCACCAATAAATACAGAGTTCCAAGTTCCAGAAGTTGAGTCCACTCTAAAAAGTCGAATTAGAAAGTGAAGGGCATCATTTTCAGTCACAACGGTTCGATATTTGTGAAAGACCCCTGCCGGCTTGTCCGGCAGGTGAATAAGGTCAGAAGCTAGTCACGGCAAAACATAAAGCGTTCCGGCCCCCCTGCCGGCTTGTCCGGCAGGAGGCAAAGGTCCCTAGCTACGGCCGTTAAATGCTTGGTGTGTTAAGTTTATTGATTTTCTGGAAGGGGCTGACCTTATTCACCTGCCGCACAAGGCGGCAGGGGCCTCCGGATGAATCAATGTAGTTTGGACTAGCTGCTGACCTCATTCACCTGCCACACAAGGTGGCAGGGGTCTAGCTTGGATTCTTTGAGGATCAATTTGCTTGTCGATTTTTTCCTTGAATCGACTTTTTAGAGTGGATTCAGAAGTTCCAAGTTCCAAGTTTACGGTGTAAGAAGTTGAGTTCACTCTAAAAAGTGAGTTCAAAGCCGTTTTCGGGAGATACAGATTCGGATTCCTTGGAATTTGTGGTGTGTGGAGATTAAAGCGTTCGGATGGAACCGCGACCGCTTGCAAAGCTCAAGCAAGCCCCGAACGGGGCGGAAAAGAACTTAGCCCGTGGCAAGCGAAGCGCAGCCTCGGGTCGAGACCGCAAATAGAATTGAAGCCCCGGCGGGGCGGAACGAATCGCAGATATGTTCTATCTAATCCCGAAAGGCGTTAACAAGTTTTCGTGAAACGTGGCAATTCGCCCCTTCAGGGCGCAAAGCCACTGCCGAACCGTGACCAGACGCGGCGCTCCGCTTGCGACTGGCTTGTGCTTTTCCGTCCTTCCAGGGTTTGACTGAGCTTCACTTAACTAGCGAGTTATCTGTGCGACTTTTTAGAGTGGATTCAGAAGTTCCAAGTTCCAAGTTTAAGAAGTTGAGTTCACTCTAGAACGTCGATCTTGATCCAAAATCCGGAATTTCCTGTTCGGACGCTCTCGCGTCAGAATTGGTTTCCGGAGCTTCTCGCCACGACCCGATACTTCCTTGTTCGGTTTCGCCGAAACGCACTTGGCAGGGCGGTTTTGAGGCTTTACTATGTCTCTTTTGAATTATGCTCCAAGTAGGAATAGTTGGGCTTCCCAACGTTGGAAAATCGACACTTTTTAACGCGCTGACCGCGCAACAGGCGGCGCTCGCGGCGAACTATCCATTTGCGACGATCGAACCGAATGTAGGGATCGTGCAGGTGCCGGACGAGCGGCTTCCCGAGCTCGCGAAGATCTATGGCTCGCAAAAGATAATCGCTGCGACGGTTGAGTTTGTGGACATCGCGGGTCTTGTGCGCGGGGCTTCGAAAGGCGAAGGGCTGGGCAACCAGTTTCTGGCGAATATTCGAGAAACGGATGCCGTGGTTCAGGTCGCGCGGTGTTTTGAAGATGAAAACGTACACCATGTCGAGGGTTCGGTGGACCCGATTCGCGACATCGAGACGATTCAGATCGAACTCGCGTTGGCCGATCTTGCCTCTGTCGAAAAGCGCGTAGAAAAGGCGCAGCGGATGGCAAAGTCCGGTGACAAGGAGGCCAAGAAAGATCTGGCGGTTCTCGAAAAGCTCCTCCCGGTTCTCGAAGAGGGCCGACCGGCACGCACCGCTGAGCTGAATGAAGATGAGGCGAAACATGCCAAGGGCTTTTTCCTTCTTACCTCAAAACCCACGATTTATGCGGCGAATGTCGATGAAGAGACGCTGGCGGCGCCCGAATCGAATCCTTACGTCAAGGCCGTGATGGATCACGCCGAAAAGGAAGGCGCGGAAACTGTGGTAATCTGCGCGCGTTTGGAAGAGGAACTCGTTTCGCTTGACGAGGCCGAACGGCTCGAATATCTGAATGATCTCGGCGTTACATCAAGCGGTGTCGATAAGATGATCCGCTCGGCTTACAGGCTTTTGGGCTTGATGAGCTTTCTCACCGCCGGTCCGAAGGAAGTTCACGCTTGGACGATTCCGATCGGCACCAAGGCGCCAAAGGCCGCCGGCGAAATCCACTCCGATATCGAAAGAGGCTTTATACGCGCTGAGATAGTAAGCTATGCAACGTTGGTCGAACTCGGTTCGGAACAGGCCGCGAAGGAAAAAGGACAGCTCCGTTCGGAAGGAAAGGAATACGTGATGCAGGAAGGCGACGTAGTGAATTTCCGATTCAATGTGTAGTTGCATAAGTTCCAAGTTCCGTCCGGAAGAGTTCCAAGTTCCAGAAGTTCCAAGTTCCAAGTTCTCTGATCAAGAGTCTCTTCTGAAAATCGTGCGCGTCGTTTGTTCGTAAAATCGGGCGAAACATGGCTTCCCTCAACTTGGAACTTCTGGAACTTGGAACTTGGAACTCTTCTTCTATGCGTTAAACTGTCACCAGCATGATTCTTTCTTTGATACTACTTCTGTTTGTTACGGCCGGCGGTATCGGAGTAACGCTTTTGTTTGCGGGGCGCAAGACATTGATTTGGCGGATTTCCGCCGGATACATCGTTGGTTCCTGCATTTTTGGCGCGATCTGCTTTGCCGGTACGTTTTTGGTCTCGTTTGGTTGGCCGTTGATCGTCGTGTCGGGGCTTCTGGCGGCAAGTCCCGCGCTTTTGGTCAGAAACAAGGAGTTGCATGAGACGTTTGCCCGCGAGTACTTCAAGGCAAAGGGTCGCATCGAAGGCTTTACTTCCGGCAGGGTCGTCAATCTGCTTTTCTATCTCTTTTTTCTAATCCTATTCGCGGCCTTTTTCGACAGGGCGATGATCCTCGAAGCGGGAGCGATCTTTACCGGCGCCTCAAACAATCTCGGTGATCTTCCGTTTCATCTCGGTGCGATTTACAGTTTTACCGACGGTGCGAATTTTCCTCCGATAAATCCCTCGTTTGCGGGCGCGAAATTCACTTATCCCTTCCTCGCCGATTTTCTAACCGCGACATTGGTCAAGCTTGGAGCCAGTGTTCAAGGCGCGATGCTTCTCGAAAACGTTTCGTGGGCTTTTGCCTTGCTCGTGATTCTCGAGACATTTGCGCGCGAGATCACGGGCAGCAAGACGGCGGGAAAGATTGCGGTCGCGCTTCTGTTTTTTAGCGGCGGCTTGGGTTTTGTGTGGTTTTTGCGCGATTACTGGAATGGCGCTCAGGGGTTATTCGAAATTCTATGGAATCTGCCGATGGACTACACGATCGGCGACAAGTTCCGCTGGGGCAATTCGCTCGTGGTTTTGTTCATCACGCAAAGAAGCCTTTTGCTTGGAATGCCGCTGGCTCTGATTGTAATGCAGTATCTGTGGCGTTTGCTTTCGGATGATCAGGCGGCGGACGACAACCGCGTGGTTCTCAAGGCCTCGGCGACTGTTGGGATTCTCGCAGGACTGCTTCCGCTGGTTCACGCGCACAGCCTTTTCGTGCTTTTTGTTGTCAGCGCATTCTTTTTTCCTTTTAGCTATCGGAGATTCAACGCTTGGATCGCGTTTGGCATTGCGACGGCGATTCCCGCTCTGACCATTGTATTTTGGATGATGTCGGGAAGCGCTTCGGGAGCGGGTTCGTTTTTCGCCTGGCACTTCGGTTTTGATTCGAGGGGCTCGAATATCCTTTATTTCTGGTTGAAGAACACGGGAATCTTTATCCCCGTGGCTTTGTTCGGAGTTTATTTGTTGTCGAGAATGGTTGTTCCGAAAGATGGAGAGCAAAGCGACGAAGACTCCGAGGAAGGGTTTTCGTTGCTATATCTCGTTTATGCGGCGCCATTTGTCTTTCTTTTTGTTGTCTCAAATCTGGCAAAATTCGCACCGTGGGAATGGGACAACATCAAGATTCTGATTTATGCGTTCGTCGGAATGTCCCCTTTTGCCGCGTACGCCATAGTGCGCGTTTGGAGAATGGGCGTCATTTTCAAAGTCGCCGCAAGCGGTGGGCTTTTAATTCTTCTCGCATCCGGAGCACTTGATGTCTGGAGAACGGCATCTCAGCAGATGAAGTACGGCGTTTTTGAAAAAGACGCGGTCGCACTTGCCGAGGCGATAAGGGATCGAACGGACGAACATTCGATTATCCTCAACGCGCCGACTTACAATACGGCGGCGGTCTTGACGGGAAGGATCTCCGCGATGCGGTATGTCGGTCATTTGAGCTCGCATGGAATAGACTATAGGGGCCGCGAAGAGGATCTTCGAAGGATTTATTCGGGCGAGGCGACGGCCGATCTGCTGATCAAGAAATACGGCATCGATTACATTCTCGTTACACCGCGCGAGACGTTGGAACTTGACGTCAATCAGGATTTTTTCAATAGATACGAACTGTTCGCCGAATCCGGGGCGTACAGGGTTTACAGAACGGGACGAAAGTAGCTCCCGATTCTTTTCGGAATCCGGCCGTTTTTTGTTGGTAGGGGAAATGAATCAAAACGAAGAAAATGCGCTTGAAGAGGGTCACGAACTCGTGCCGGTTTCCCGGCAAACCAACGGATACGACACGACATGGATCGCCACTTCGGGCCTGATCCTGTTTATCGCCGGGTTTTTGCGTTTTTTCTGGATCGAACTCAAACCACTGCATCACGACGAGGGCGTCAACGGCCATTTTCTTACAAACCTCTTCCGAAACGGCGTATATCATTACGATCCCGGCAATTATCACGGTCCCGATCTTTATTTCCTGAGTCTTTCATTTTCCAAAGTTTTTGGCCTGAACACGACAAGCGTCAGGTTTAGCGTCGCGATATTCGGTTTCTTGACTGTCGTTCTGGCGCTCTATCTCAAACGGTTTCTCGGCCGAACTGGAACGCTTGCAACGGCGTTTTTTCTAGCGCTTTCGCCGGGAATGGTTTTTATCTCGCGCTATTTCATCCATGAGATTCTGTTTGTGTTTTTGAGTCTCTCGATCGTCGTCGCGGTGTTGATGTTTTTCTACAACGAGAAGCTCGGGATCGGCGGAATCATATGGATGGCGCTCCTGATGATGGTCTGCTTTATGCCGGTAAGCGTGATGGGAACCTCGGTTCTTGGTCTTACCGGGTACTATCCGATCCTTGCTGTTCGGCTTGCGATTGTAGTCGTCGAATGCGTCCTGATCTTTTTTGTGTTGCGGATGCTCCTTGATTGGAAATCGGGAAGACCAGTTTACCTGATGCTCGCGGCCGCATCGTTCGCTTTGCTTTACGCAACAAAAGAAACGGGTTTTATAACGCACGGCACGATGCTGATCGCACTCGCCTGCGTCTTTATTTGGAACAAGTTTCCGGGGTCACTATTCAAGAAACCGAAATTGTTGTACGTTGCTCTAGCGTTCCCGGCTTTGATCGGGGTTGTAAAAATCGCGGCTGTTGCGTTTTACTACGATGATTCGAAGACGTTTCTAAAGCAGATTTACACCTTCTTTTCGGGCTCGAACGGACCAAACCAAATCTGGCTTCTTGCCATCATCATGTTGATGTGCGCGGTATCGGCGATCTCTTATTTTCTGTTCGCATTTCGCGTGACACCGGAATTCGAGGGATTTGAGAATCCGGTGCCGGTCGCGGACAGGCTTCGCGGTTGGGGAACGGCGGACAAAGCGCTTGTCGGCGCGGCCGTATTTTTTGTCGTTACATATCTGATCGTCCTTTTCTTTACGAGCTTTTTCCAATATCCGTCGGATCTTCCCAATTTCTTCCGTGCATACGCTTTTTGGGCAAAAACCGGCACCACCGATCACACGCAGAACGGCAGGCTCGCTTACTTCCGTTGGCTGATGGAAATCGAGTCGCCACTTCTCGTCCTCTCGGCGATCGGGTTTATGGTTTCGCTTGTCTTGCGAAAGCATCGATTTGTTATATTTACGGGTTTTTGGGCGTGGGGGCTAACGGCTGCCTACACGATCATTTCCTACAAAACGCCCTGGCTAGCGCTTTCTTTTACTTTGCCGATGGCGGTCTGCGCCGGCTATCTGATCGGTAGCTTTCTTGAGTCGGGCGACAAGGTTCTTAAAATCGCGGGTGCGGTTCTCGGGATACTTGCGTCGGTTATACTTGCTTACCAGACGTACGACCAGAATTTCGTCAGGCATGACGATGAGGAAATGCCGTATGTCTACGCTCATACTCGTCGTGGTTTTGAAGACATGATCACCGAGATCAGGAAGTTTTCGGACCGCAGCACCAAGAAAAAGGAAATCGTTCTCGACGTCGTCAGTCAGGACTACTGGCCGATGCCCTGGTATGTAAACGATTTCAAACACGCCAATTTCCACGGGCGAATGATCGACAATTCGGACGCCGAGGTTATAGTTGGCAAGAGCGATCAGGCAACGGAACTCGCCGAAAAGTTCGGCTCCCGTTACAAGTTCATAGGGGAGTATCCGCTAAGACCCGGTGTCGAGCTTTGGCTCTTGGTGAGAAACGATCTCGCGGCCGGCGAGGGAAAGAGCATTTACGAGAAGATGGGGAAGTAGGGTTAGGGTTCATCCCTTCGGAAAAGTTCCGTCTTGAAGAGTTCCAAGTTCCATCCGGAAGAGTTCCAAGTTCCAGAAGTTGAGTCCACTCTAAAAAGTCGATTCAAGGAAAAAATCGACAAGCAAATTGATCCTCAGGGAAACCAGGCAAGACCCCTGCCACCTTGTGTGGCAGGTGAATGAGGTCAGCAGCTAGTCCAAACCACATTGATTCATCCGGAGGCCCCTGCCGCCTTGTGCGGCAGGTGAATAAGGTCAGCCCCTTCCAGAACAACAATAAACCTCAACACACCAAGCATTTAACGGCTGTAGCTAAGGACCTTTGCCTCCTGCCGGACAAGCCGGCAGGGGGGCCGGAAGGCGTCATATGTTGCCGCGATTAGCTTCTGACCTGATTCACCTGCCGGACAAGCCGGCAGGGGTCTTTCACAAATATCGAACCGTTGTGACTGAAAATGATGCCCTTCAACTTTCTAACTCGACTTTTTAGAGTGGACTCAGAAGTTCCAAGTTCCATCCGGAAGAGTTCCAAGTTCCAAGTTCCAAGTTGCTCTGGCACACATTGAACGATTTCTGTTTTATGTTTGCGCTTAGCTTCTAGGCCTTTCGGATCGCAATTCCATTTGAAAAATCGAATTTGCGCCAAATACTACATTCCGGACAACTTGGAACTTCTGGAACTTGGAACTTGGAACTCTGTGTTCTAAATCCGCACATCCCCAAAAATTTCCGGTTCTTTTTCATCGGATTCTTTCAAGTACGGGGCGTCTTCGATTTTGCGCGAGCGTGTTTCGGACTCTGAAAACCAATTCAGCCATTCGGTCGGGGCATCGAAGGTTTCTCCGCCGTGTTTTGTCAGCCGTTCCCTTACACGGCACAAAACAGGCGTGTTGATTCCTACCCCGGAAATTATCGCCTGGCCTTTTGAAAGCGCGGGGAGCTCGTCCAGCAAAGCGCGCCCGGCGCCCTCTACCGATTGGGCGATCGTCTGCTGATCTATCGGATTCACTATCCGCATGATTATCTGTGTCATGCATTGCGACAGAACGTCCTGATCCAATTTTCCGGGCCGTTGGGAAATCAGCCCGATTCCGACTCCGAATTTGCGGCCTTCGGAGAGGATCTGCTTTAGAACATTCGTCGAAACGACGCTCGCGCCGGCCGGAGCGAAACGGTGCGCTTCCTCGATCAACGTAAAAACCGGATAGCCGACGCTTTCATCCGAACTTCGTGTTTCGCCCCTCACGGTAGCCATCCGCGCCTTGTTTATTCTTCTTAAAAGCGTTGCTACGATCACCTGCTGCTCGCTCTGTTCGATCTCGGAAAGCTGCAGAATGGTGCACCTTCCAGGTTTGTAAAGATCAGTCAAAGGGATATGTTCATTATCGCTGAAGATGCCGTCCTTTCGGTCGAATCTTGAATCGAGTCTCCACAAAAGGCCTTCGACCGACGACTGGTTCGAGGGTTCCGCGCCCTCGTACATCTGTTCCTTTACAGCATCACGCAAATCGAAATATCCCCAGAGACCGTTTTTGACATGCTGCTTTTCAAGCATCGTTCGATACGCGACCCGCAAAATATGCGACATCTTGTCCGACGTTCCTTCGGGCAAAAGATATCTGATATCGGATTCGGTCAAAGACGAAAACCGAACCTTGATCCTATCGGGCGTAAACACAGATACTTCGGGCTTGTAGCCATCGGCGGTAAATCTTGCATCGGCTTCGATTGATTTGAGCGTGTGATACTCGCCATGCGGATCGACTATCAATACGGCGGCACGGTTGTGCGGCGCAAGCAATTCTTCGGTGAACACGCCCGCGGTATATGATTTCCCCGAACCCGTCGAGGCGAGGATTGCGAGATGCGTCGAAACAGCGTCCTTTACCGAAAGCACTACCGGTACCTCATCTTTCGGACGCGTCAAAAGACTGCCAAGATTCGCGGCGCCGTTTTCATGCGGTTTCTTGGAAGAAAGAGTTTCGGAAAGCGTTTTGGAGCCTGCCAAAAAGCACCTGTCGCCGGGAGCGGGAGGGATTCTCGGATTTACAAAGGTTCCAAGCGGGCGGCTAAAGAAGCCGATCGTTTCAACTGAAATTTCGAAAAGCTCCAAATCGTCCTCAGGCGCGAGACCGATCAGCTCCGCAACCGATCTCGGCGAAACCGTTGGATCCGAATAGAACTCATCGGGAAGTGATCTTACGAGCCGACGTTCGGTGATCGTACCCAAAATCCTTCTTTGTTTCTCATCTTCGGCGAGATAATAAACAAATTCGCCGATCCGCGCCGAGGCGTTATCGCTGGTCAAAAACACGAATTCGTGAGGCTTGGCACCGGGGCCTTTTACGATTCCAAGTATGGGGTCAACGGCAGGTTTTGTCATAACGAGCTATCTGTGAAAATATGAAGGAAGCGAAGAATCACGGTGCGGCGCTCGACCGAAGCGACCCTTTCGCGGCATCGAATTTTGTATCCGGAGCGATTATAAACGTGACTCCTCGCTGACGTAAAAATGATCGTTACAGATTCCACCGCAACCAAGTCCACTGAACCCGAATTCATAGCTGAAGGCGAACATTTGGTCGCACATTTCAAAGGTCCTGAAGACGGTCCGACGCTGATCGTTTTTGGAAGCATACACGGCAACGAGCGTAGCGGGGTAACCGCGCTACGAAACGTGGCCGCGGAACTCGCAGGCCGGGAGATCGATTTTCGCGGCAATATCTGGTTCCTTGCCGGTAACACGCGGGCCTTGAATCGGAACGAACGCTTTGTCGAGACGGATCTTAACAGACATTGGACGTTCGAGAACGCGTCGCAGAACCGGTCCGGCTCGGATGGCACGAAGCTGGAGGACAGGGAGCAAACCGAACTCCTCAAGTTTATCGACGAGGTATTTGGAAAAGCGCGTAACGAGGTGTTCGCTCTCGATCTGCACTCGACCTCTTCGGAAAGCACGCCGTTTGCGATGATCGGCGACACACTCAGAAACCGGAATTTTGCGGAGAAGTTTCCCGTTACCTTTCTGCTCGGAATCGAGGAACAGATCGACGGTACGATCATGGAATACATGAACGAACTAGGTTGCGTTACTCTCGGTTTTGAGGCCGGCCAGCATTTTACGGATGAGGCGGTTCGCAATCAGGAGGCTCTTGTAAGGCTCGCGCTTGTTAACTCGGGCGTTGTTCCAGCGGGTGTGATCGATGAAGCTGCAAACCGCGGCGAGCTCGAAAGGGCGACCGGAGGCCGAAGGATAATCGAGATTCGTTACCGCCACGCCATAAATGCCGAGGATGAGTTTGAAATGCGCCCGGGATACGAGAATTTCCAGGAAATTTCAAAGGGCGAGTTTCTGGCGACCGAGAAAGGCGGGAAGGTGTTTGCTCCGGAGTCGGGCATGATCCTTATGCCGCTTTATCAAAAGCTTGGAAACGACGGCTTTTTTGTCGGACGCGAGATCAAACCGTTTTGGCTGCGTGTTTCGCGCTTTCTGCGTACGCTGCGTATCGGTCGTTTTATGAAGTATCTGCCGGGTGTCGCCGTCGATCCCACGAATTCCGAGGCTTTGATAGTAAATACGAATATCGCCAGCATCCTTCCGCTCCAGATTTTTCACCTTTTGGGATTCAGAAAACGTCGCTGGCGGGGCGAAAAGCTTGTTGTGAGCCGAAGGCATCACGATAAGACGAGTCCGTTTCTTCATAGTTAGCCGAACCTGTCCAATCCCCAACTTACTGGCGAATTCGCCTTCCTTGAGAGTAGAATCACTAGAAATGATTGAACCCGGAAGACAGAAAGGGCCGATTTCCGATGGCCAGATAATGGCGCGTTTGCTTGAAAACGGTCATCGGCGGGCATATGCCGCCGGAGCGATCGTATTCGAGCAAGGCGAGCAGGCGAACTTTTTCCCGACCGTGATTACGGGGCGTGTAAAGGTTTTTAGATTTCCAAGCCCGGGAAAGGAAGTAATCGTAAACATTTTTGGTCCCGGTGATTCGTTTGCATTTCCGCCGGTGCTTGATGGAAGCGTTTTTCCCGCCAGCGCGGCGGCGCATGAAGACAGCGAGCTGCTGATCATCAATCGCGAAAACTTCCTGCAGTTGATTGACGAGTCCAAAGAGTTCTCCGACTTCGTGATGTCCCGAATGTCGTCACTGCTTTAGGAAACTGGCGCGCTCGATCGAGATACTTGCCAACGCATCGACCGAAGAGAGGCTCAGCGGAATTCTTCTCTGGCTATCGGAAAAAGAAGAAGGCGAAGTTCCGGTGACGATACAGCTAAGGCGCGAGGACATCGCCCAAATCGCCGGTCTGACCACCGAAACAACGATCCGTTCGATCAGAAGGCTCGCCGACCGCGAGATAGTAAAGATCGAAAAAGGAAAAATCGTGATATATGACACCGAGGCCTTGAGGGAGTTTTCGAGAGGATATTAGAGGAGACAAGGGTTTTGGGTGCGTTTTGGTATTGAAAACGTAAAATCCGGAATTTTCCTATTTGGACGCGGAGCGTCCGAATAGGATTAAGACCTTTTGCGATATGTTGTTACGCGAATGGCCGCGTAATTCCGTTCAATAATATGCTTGCCTTCTTTCCTTTACTTGGGCGCAAAGTAGAATCCAAAGAACTCAAAACTCAAAACTCGAAACTCGAAACTGTTCTACCTCTCAATCCTGACTTCCCGCGATAACTCAATTCAAGCTTGTTTCCCGCTGTCTCTTGCCTCAAGCTCGACCTTGAATTTCTTGCCTTTTGGCGGGTAAAAACCGATCACGTAACGGCTCCTCATTTCTGTTTCGAATCCTCTGAGCGCCGAGGCAAGGAGCGCGGCGTTTGAAAGCGCCGGGTCGTCGCTTGCCGAACCGCCGGTCACTTTGGCGAGTGACTCAAGGGCCGCTGAATCCAGCCGGCCTCGGTCGATTTCGAGCTTTGAGGGAGAATCTCCGATGCTGAAATCTCCCGCCTCCCAGCTATCGGCGTCGCTCGGGACTACAGCGAAAACCTGTATGTTGAACGTTTTCAGATGCCTAGAGATCTCGCTGAAACTGTGATGACTCCTGTCGTCTTTTCCGTCCGAGATGATGATCAGGCTGCGTTTGCGGTTCGGGCGCGTCAGTAGTTTTTGTCCGACGTGATGGATCACATCATAGAGCGAATTGGGCCCGGTGCGGTCGGCGAAAGAAAGGTGCCGTCTTATCTGCTCCTCGGTAGGGACAAAAGTCAAATCGAGACTTCCGTATTCGTTGAAAAGCGTTAGGAAAAACTCGTTCCCTTCAGGCAGACGATTTCTCGAAATCCTCAAGGGCCGCCAATACCGAACGCGTGTTTTCGGTCGATTTTGGATGGAGATCATAAATCACGCCAAACGATGTCGAATCGTCTGCAGACGAAAGAAAGTCGATCGATCGCCTTTTGCCATTGACCGACATCGAGAAGTTCTCCTTTGCCAGCCCTTCGACGAGCTTTTTGTCTTTGTCGCGAGCCGCGACGGATATATTAATGAGCTTTGTGTCGACATTGATCACATCGCCATCCTGAGCAAAAAAAGACCGGTTACGGATACCAAAACCAAAATACAAATGCCAATGATTTTTCTATTCATTTATTGCCTTCGCGACCAAATCGGCCGGGTTAAATGCGGTTGCCATTCGAACAAACGATCCGGCAACGAAAAAGTTCTATATGGATAGTTTACGGCATTTGACACCCAGAAGTGGAATCTCGAGGTCGCTCGGAACGGGGAACCGTTCCAAGTTCCAAAAGTTCCAAGTTCCAAGTTTGAGTCCACTCTAAAAAGTCGAGTTAGAAAGTGAAGGGCATCATTTTCAGTCACAACGGTTCGATATAGGTGAAAGACCCCTGCCGGCTTGGCTGGCAGGTGAATGAGATCAAAAGCTAGTCGGGGCGACAAATGAAGCATTCCGGCCCCCCTGCCGGCTTGTCCGGCAGGAGGCAAAGGTCCCTGGCTACGGCCGTTAAATGCTTGGTGTGTTGAGGTTTATTGATTTTCTGGAAGGGGCTGACCTTATTCACCTGCCGCACAAGGCGGCAGGGCCTCGGATGAATCAATGTGGTTTGGACTAGCCGCTGACCTCATTCACCTGCCACACAAGGTGGCAGGGGGCTTCGCCTGGTTTCTTTGAGGATCGATTTGCCAATTGATTTTTTCTTTGAATCGACTTTTTAGAGTGGTCTCAACTTCTTTAACGTGGAACTTCTGGAACTTGGAACTTGGAACTCTTCCGGAATACCTCGGAACCTTTCCCACATCGACGAACCCCCGTTTCATCGTTGCTTGTACGGCTCCGAGGCTATCCTTCCAGCGGCTATGTTGCTAGCCTTTCTTCTTGCCAAAGATCAGGCCCAATGCGAACCATACAAAGGCAAACGCGCCGATTGCGAAAACCGTGTCGCCCAACACTCGAAGCCAGCGCAAAGTTGACATCAGTTCGGTTTGTCATGAATTCGGCGCTTCTTGCCGACCAGTAACCGTTTGTTACCGATTCGACCGTCTGAAGCAATCCGATCGGAAGCAGACTGAGGATCATCATCATAAACAGACCGGCGTTTATCGCCCAGAATGAGAATGAGATCAGCTTTTCGTTCCAGATCGATTCCGCGTCACGCGCCCTCAAGCAGAAGAGCGTAAGCGCCAAACCAAGCGTTCCGTAAACCCCGTAAAGGGCACCGTGGGCGTGAACAGCGGTCGTGTTCAATCCCTGCATGTAGTAGAGCGCGATCGGCGGGTTGATCATGAAGCCGAAGATTCCGGCGCCGACAAGATTCCAAAACGCGACGGCGATAAAGAAGTAGATCACCCACTTGTATTGTCCGAGCCAATCCCTCGCACGGCTGCGGTGGATATTCTCCCAAGCTTCGAATCCAACCAATGTTAGCGGCACGATCTCAAGCGCGCTGAACACCGAACCAAACGCCAATGCAATCGTCGGGGTACCGGCGAAATAGAGATGGTGAAGCGTGCCGATGATGCCGCCGCTAAGATAAATCGCGCCGGAGATCAGCGATGCGCGCGCCGCCGATGCGGTGTTGATTACGCCGAGTTTCGCGAAAAGAAATGCGATTACAACCGTTGCGAAAACCTCGAAGAAGCCTTCAACCCAAAGGTGCACGACCCACCAGCGCCAATATTCGACTACCGTGATATGCGATTTCATTCCCCAGAAAAGTCCGGGCGCATAAAAGAGCGCGATGCCTGCGGTAGAGAAAATATAGAGCAGCAAAAGCGATTTCGGTCCCTCGCTTTTCTTAAGCGGTGGAATCGCCGTCCGCAGAATCAGGAACAGCCAAAGCAGAAGGCCGACGAACAATGCGGCCTGCCAAACCCTTCCAAGATCCACGTATTCATAACCCTGGTGGCCAAACCAGAACCAAAGGTCTCCGCTGAACTTGTGCATCACGCTTAGCCATTGACCGGCCATCGATCCGAGAACGACGAGGAGCAGCACCAAAAAGCGCGTCAACACCGAGTTTTGATACTTGGGTTCGTATCCGCAGATAATCGGTCCGATAAATAGTCCGGCGCGAGCCATGCCGTAGCGATCCAGAAGATGCCGAGTTGCACGTGCCAGGTTCTGGTAACGACATACGGAAGAATATCGGCGAGCGGTATTCCATAAAATCCCATACCCTCGACGCCGTAGTGCGCGGTAATAACACCGAGTATGATCTGCAGGAGGAACAGAAGCGTCACGATCAGAAAGTATTTCGTGGTTGCCTTTTGCGAAGGAGTCGGCTGGAAACCGATGAGCGGATCACTGTTTGGAGCGTCGTCGGTCGGTGTTTCCTGTCTCAAACCGGCAAAATACCAAACCATCATTCCGATTCCCGCGATCAGTGCGATCACGCTGACGCCGGTCCAGACTATCGTGTCCGCGGTCGGTACGTTGTCAACCATCGGTTCGGCGGGGAAGTTGCTGGTATAGGAAATTGCCTTGCCGGGTCTGTCCGCGGCCGAAGCCCAGGCGGTCCAGAAAAAGAATGTGTTTAACTTCCTTAGCCTCTCGGGATCCGACTGCGCGCCTTTCTGAATAGCGTAATCGGCGTTTCCGTCCGTAAAGGTCTTGGAATTTTTAGCGAGTATCTCGCGAAACGCCTCCATTCGCATCGGATCGACGGTCAAGACTCCGCTCGATGCATCGTATGTGTTCGTTCGAAGCATCGTTTTCAGACGACTCTTTATCACCGCCTGCTTTTCGGCATCGAGTTTTTCAAAGGTCGCGGAAAATTCCTTCTCTGCCAACTTATCGGCGATAAACATCGCCTCGTGATGCAGATAATCCGCCGTCCAGTCGGGCGCGACATAGCTGCCGTGGCCCCAGATCGAACCGACCTGCATGCCGCCCATCGCCTGCCAAACATTCTGGCCGGATGAGATGTCATCGGCCGTCGCAAGCGTCTTGCCATCCGTCGTTACGACCTTTGCCGGTATCGGCGCGGCCTCGCGGAAGATCTCGGTTCCGACCCAAAGGAGGACCGCAAACGAGGCAAGAAAAATAAAACCAAACATCAACCAAAGTCTTTTCATGTCTTTCTCCCCGATCCCAGATTTATCCGCACTTGATAAGCAGGAGCCTCGCGTCGGTCTCCGCCGACACCGAATGTTTCACATCGGCCTCAAACGAAACGCATGTGCCGGCGTGAAACTGATGCTCTTCATCCCGCAGTCGAAAAGTCCCCGTGCCCGCCAAAAACACAACAACCGCGGGTTGCGGGGACGAATGTTCCTTAAGTTCGGCGCCGGCGGAAATGCTGATTTCATGCATGTCTCGCATTGCCGATTTGAACAGCCTTTTTGCGGAAACATGACCATCATCAACCGAGACTTCGCCGAGCCTGAGATCGTCAATAAAAAATTCTTCTTTCATCGGTACTTCACGGCAAGAATATGTCGCGCGCGGGGTTCAATATATGACGCGAATCATATTTCAAAAAAAATTTGAAGGAGAGACTAAAACCGCTTATGATTACAACCAAAGCCTTTGCAGTAGAGACACTTAACCTGCCGCGTCCCGTGTTCTTTGAGACGCCGTCTCGGTTTTGACAAACCAGCAGGGGTGACGCGCGAGGAGGGTTCTTTCATATGGGTGATCAGAGGGTATCAACCAGCCATGACGACAGCGAGATCCGCAGCTTTACGAAAGCGGTCCTGAGGGATTTGGAGGCTTTGGAGATCATGCTCGACCAGCAAATGCTGGAAGATGACAAGCTTCGCATAGGCGCGGAACAGGAGATGTTTCTGGTCGATTCAGCGATGTGTCCGGCACCCGTTTCGACAAAAGTCATCGAGATCGCCGAAGACCCCAGGCTTACCACCGAGATCGGACTATTCAATATTGAGGCGAATCTTTCCCCATTGGATTTTGAGGGAAATTGTCTTTCGAGACTCGAGGCGGAGATGAACGAGATGCTTGGCATCGTTCGCTCGGCCGCAAACGAAGTTGGCTCCGATGTGGTTTTGAGCGGGATTCTCCCGACAATCCAGGAATCCGATCTGGTTCTTGAAAACCTTACCCCGTTGCCCCGTTACATCGAACTCAATCGAATCCTGACCGAGATGCAGGGAAGCGAACGGGTGATTCATATCAAGGGTCTGGACGAACTGAGCCTTCATCAAAACGACACCTTTATAGAATTTTGCAACACGAGCTTTCAGGTTCACCTTCAAGTTTGCGCCAGCGAATACGCCAATTGCTACAACTGGGCGCAGGCGATTTCAGGTCCGGTACTGGCAAGCGCTGTGAATTCGCCGATTCTTCTTGGTCACAGGCTTTGGATGGAAACAAGACTGGCGTTGTTCAAGCACGCCGTCGATACGCGCTCGAAGACGTTTCAGGCGCGGAACCAGCCATCGCGCGTGAACTTCGGATTCAACTGGATGCCGGATTCGATCATCGAAGTGATGCGCGAGGACGTCGCTCGATTTAGGACCATTATCACGCGCGAACTTACGCATGATTCGCTTGAAACGCTCGAAACCGGCGGGATCCCGAAACTCGGCGCGTGGCAGATGCTGAACGGGACGATTTGGCGCTGGAACCGTACTTGTTACGGCATTATGGACAACAAGCCCTCGCTCAGAATCGAGGCGAGATACCTTCCATCCGGGCCATCCATCGCGGATGAAATGGCAAACGCCGCGTTTTTCCTTGGCCTGATGATGGAGCTTCCAAAGGAATACGGCGATGTTAAGGAATGCCTGAGGTTTGACGACGTCAAGGAGAATTTCTACAGCGCGGCGCGATACGGATTCAAATCACAAATCGTATGGATCGATCGCGAGGCCTATACGGCGCAGGATTTGATCCGCAGCCAGCTTGCCCCTCGGGCGAGAAAGGGGCTCGAACGCGCCGGCTTGGATTCGGCGGACATCGATCGCTATATGGGAATCATCGAGGAAAGGGCCGACGCTCGCCGAACCGGCGCGGGTTGGATGCTGGAATCGATTGAGGAAATGCCGGATGAGGCAAAGGCTTCGGTAAAGCTTGGTTCGGTAACGGCGCGAATGCTCGAAAACCAAAAAACCGGGAAGCCGTGTCACGAATGGAAGTTGGCCGAGGTGACTGAAGGCACGGATTGGCTCGACAATTACAGCAGCGTCGAAAGGTTTATGACTCGGGACCTTTTCACGGTGAGACCCGGCGATGTTATCGATCTTGCCGCATCATTGATGAACTGGAAGCATATACGACATGTACCGGTTGAGGATGACCGCGGAAATCTTGTCGGGATAGTTTCGCATCGGGATCTGCTTGAGCTTCTCGCGCACAGCCGTGCGGACGCCGATGTAACAGTAAGTGATGTCATGCGTTCGGATTTGATAACGATCTCGCCCAAGACGACTGCCATGGAAGCGCTAAATATAATGCGAACCAAAAGCATCGGCTGTCTTCCCGTGGTAAAGGGCGAGAAACTGATCGGATTGATTACGGCGCATGATTTTTTGACGATCTCGGCGCGGCTTTTGGAAGAAAGGCTTAGGGAATTGGAAAAGGAGCGGGCAATGCCCGCGACATCGGAGTAGAATTTTAATACTCGCCCGTTTTTGGGCGGTTTGTATGGTGCGGGGGGAGCGAATCCCTGCTTTGGAAATTATGAAAAACATTTTTGGGTTGAGTCTTGGAAGAGGGCTTGTGCTGCCCTTTTTCCTTTTGATCTTTGTCGTCGGCGCATTCGCGAATGACGGCGTTTTTTACGTTCAGGGGAACAACCTCGTACCGCTGCAGGAAACGCAGGTGCGTCTGAAGAAGGAAGTTCTGAGATTTTATGTAACGGACTTTGGCTGGATGAGGGTTGATGTCGATTTTACGTTTGTGAATCCCGGAAAATCGAAAAAGGTTACGGTCGGTTTCGTAACTCCGCCGGCATCGGGCGATACGGACGAGGAGCAGCATCCGCAGATCAAGGATTTTGACGTCAACGTAAATGGTACGGACGTCAAATATCAGATGAAGCGAATGAACGAAACGAGCTTTGCCGGTGAAAAGCTCGGAATCGAATCGTACGACTTTGTTTACTATTTTCCGGTAACCTTCAAATCGGGCGAAAACAAGATCAAGCATACCTACACTTATCGCGGCGGAGCGTCGGTCGAAACGCAACGCGATTTTTATTACCAGATCACGACCGGCAAGCGCTGGGCGAACAAGCAGATCGATGATTTTACGCTCGAGCTCCATTTGGACAACGGCATCTACATGATTCCGGCGAGTTTTTGGGAGAGCGGAAAACTGGCTCAATGGAAGATCGTCGGAGACGGCGTTATGAAGGAAGAGGTCGAGAGCCGGTTTTATGACGAGGATCCGAGAGTGCGTATGGTGCATTTGAACAGCGGATACATCACATTCCAGGCAAAAAACTTCAGACCCGATCGCGATATCACGTTTGCCGAGCCAAACTGGCCCGCGGGTTGGATCGGCAAATGGTGCATCAAGGGGTCGAACTGCGTGGATTCGGAAGCGCTTGAGGAAATCACGCCGTATTTCCGGCTCAATCCATGGGAGGGCACGACGAAGGAGGATCTCGCCCAACTTTCAGAACAAGATTTGCGGTTGATTCGTAACTTTTATTATGCGGTTCGCGGTTATCAGTTCAAGAGCGATGACCTCAAATCGTTTTATACAAAGTTCTTTTGGTACAAGCCTGTCGAAGGCCTTGCGGCCGAATCGATCGAGCTAACGCCGGCCGAGGAAAAATTTGTTCGCCTCGTGATGTCGGCCGAAGCCGAAAAGCAAGGAAAGAACTAAGCGGCTTCGATTGGGTTGCGGTTTTTTGAAGACCGAAGGAGAAATAAGATGTTCTGTCCCAAATGCGGGTCACAGGAGAAAGACAACAACCAATATTGCCGTACGTGCGGAGCCGAACTCGGTTCCGTCCGTTCGGCGGTGGCCCTAAGAGGCTCAACGGGCGATTTGACTCGTTCCGATGTTGGTCGCGCGATTCTGGCCCGAATCGCGGCGACGCAATCCGGAAAGGAGTTGGCAAAGGTCAGCAATGAGGTCGCTCCAGTGATTGAAAAGCTCTTGGAGTCGCCCGAGGAAAGAAGGCTGCGGCGGATTCGCCATGGGAGCATAACGGCATTCGTTGGACTCGGAACCTCGATCGGGATGGCGGTTGCCGCTACGTTCAACGATCCGGATCTTTTTGTTCTATCGGGTTTGGGGATGATCACGTTTTTTATAGGAATGGCTCTGATGGTAAACGGATATTTCTTTTCGGTAACCAGTGACGTCCCTAAAAGTTTGGAAGGAGCCAGTGACGTCGTACTCCCCGAGGGAAGAACGACGAGCGATTTGAGTCTTCCGGAAGGGGCGACGTTTGGATCCGTGACAGAAAACACCACCAAAACACTGGACAAACGAGGGGCCGGGCTTTTTCAGGACGAGTAGTTTTCGAGTCTCTTGGGCTTGGTGTTTTGGGTTTGTATCTCGGTAACCACAAAGAAATCCCCGTTTGCATGCCCGATTTCCTCGGTGATAATTCCGCTTGAAACCAAAGCTGAAAGGATCACAAGGCAAAACTTCCCGAATTTTCCGTCAGTATTTTTGCGTTCGGATCGCCGAGCGCATGTTGGCACACGGAGTTTCTTCCTGCCAAAAATTGCCGCTTGGTCATTGCGAAGCGGCGCTTCATTGATCGGAGTTCAAGCAGGTCGTGGATTAAAGTAGCGGCCAAGTACGCTTTACACCGATGAATTTGTTTCTAGATGAACTTTTATGGAGGTATTAATGGTTCTGAGAAAGTACTTTCTTGTTTTGGCGTGTTTGGTTTTAGCCGTACCGGCGTTTGGTCAGATGACTCCCGTCGGGCCGAAGAAGCAACCAGCGCCGGCACCAACGGAACAGAAGGAAATCAAGGTGATTCCGCTGTCACTACCCGAAGGATATGACGCGGGAAAAGTTTCGGGAGATCTGAAGGATGGCGCAAAGCTTTCCAGCCTTACTTGGGCCGAAAGAAGCTCGGTGGCTTGTTTTCCCGGAACGCGTTTTGAGATGTTCAATGGAAACCACGTCTTTTACAGGATCACGCTCCCGGCAGCATCGTCGATGAAAATCACTTTGACGCCAAAGGATGACGCGAAGATCAATCTTTACGCGTTGCGGCAAGGAATGAACGATCAAAAAACGCCGCCCGATGTAACTTCGGCGATTTCGTGCGAGGCGAGCTATCCGATTTATGCGAATCTGCCGAGCGGCAAGCGCGTGCAAAACAAGGATACGGGCCGCAAGGTCGAATACATTTCGGTCGGTAGCCCCTACAGCATTCTTATCGGTGTCGCAGGAGCCAACGGGCTCGCTTCGGGTGAGTTCGATTTGAACGTCGAAATCAAACCCAGATAGGCATCATGGACAAACAAATAAAAAGGGGCGATAATCTTGCCCCTTTTTATTTGTCGAAACCGTTTTCAATCAGCTCCGAAATCCTCTCGATGCTCGCCATCGCCGCCTCCTCGCCGAGCCTTACAAACTCGTCCATTTTTGCCATCTCATCGGGACGAAGATGCGAAATCGCGGGGATTATAGGAACATCGGCGCGCATCGTCTGATTCTCGGCCGCCGTTTTTATAAGCATCAAACCGCTTTGGAGCAGTATTCCGACGATCGTTTGAGGTCTTCCCCAATAAGTTGCGCCTGAGGAAATCACATCGACGGCGATTACGATGTCGGCTCCCATCGCTCTGACGGCTTCGGTCGGGACGGGCGAGACGACACCGCCATCGACAAACATCCTGCCCTCCTCGTCCTGAAGCGGCGCGAAAACCCCTGGAATCGCGCAACTCGCGCAGACAGCGAATCCAACATCGCCATTCTCGCTAAACACCTTTTCGGTGCCTGTTTCAAGATCCGTAGCGACCGCCGCAAACGGTATCCTCAAATCTTCGAATTTATGCGCGGGGAATTTCGTCCTGATCATTTCGGCGATCGGAAGATTCGAGACGAGTCCCTTCGCGGACCAAGAAAGCGAACTTACGCGATACCAGCTAATCTCCTGTCCGAGCTTTTCGATCTCATCGGTGGACATGCCCGCGGCATATGCCGCACCCGCGAACGAACCCGCCGATGTCCCGGCGATAAAGTCGATCGGGATCGAATGTTTCTCAAAAGCGCGCAACACCCCGAGATGCGCAAACCCGCGCGCCGCGCCGCCCGACAATGCAAGTCCAACCTTTGGTCTCCGCAAAGATTCCATGCCTTTATTCTAGTTCTCGGCGGGGGGAAAGGGGAAATCAGTTGCGAGTTTCGAGCCAAATCAGTTACGAGTTTCGAGTTTTGAGTTTTGAGTTCTGTGCTAGGAAGTGCGTAGTGTTTCGTTGAGGTGAAACTGCGTGAAGGGCATTTCTACGCTGATCACGATTCGCATTGGTATTCAATCTCATAAAACTACAAGGCCTGATAGATTACAGAACCGGGTCCACTCAAAAAAATCGATTCAATTAAAAAATCGACCCGCAAATTGATCCAAAGAGTAAGCAGTCAAGACCCCTGCCACCTTGTGTGGCAGGTGAATGAGGTCGGCAGCTAGTCCGAACCACATTGATTCATCCGGAGACCCCTGCCGCCTTGCGCGGCAGGTGAATAAGGTCAGCCCCTTCCAGAACAACCCTAAAACTCAACACACCAAGTATTTAACTGGTGTAGCTACGGACCTTTGCCTCCTGCCGGACAAGCCGGAAGGGGTCTTTCATCAATATCGACCGTTGTGCCCCAAAATGATGCTCTTTTCCTGCCAAACCGACTTTCTATAGTGGACTCAGGCCTGATAGATCACAGAACTCAAAACCCAAAACTCGAAACTCGTAACTCAGCGCAGCGAAGCTCAGTGGCCGCGAAGAAGACATCGGAGCCATGCTAGTGGCGTTGGATTGCAGCAATTACGGGCGTTTCTACGCGCCGGTACCCGGCGCGAACATTGTTCTTACGTTTACCGTGGGTTCCGCGCAAAGCCGCTCCACCCACGGCTAAAATCTACGTGACGCTATGCGTCCGAATAGGAAATTCCGGATTTTGGAATAAAGCCGACTTTTAAGAGTGGACTCAGGCCTGATAGATCACAGAACTCAAAACCCAAAACTCGAAACTCGTAACTCAGCGCAGCGAAGCGAAGCTCAGCCCCCCGATTGCCCGCAAACCTTACCTCTCATATAATCAACGCAGTGTCGGTAACCGAATCCTCAGATTTTGAACGGAACCAGACTGGCGCCGATGTTGCCGGGGGTGAAGAGGTTTGTCCGGTATGCTCGCGCGAGGCGCGTGACGAGTATGTTCCGTTGAGGGTTTTGGAGGAAAGCCTGCAAAGGCTTGTGCGTGCCAACGCACCCGATACGCGAAACTTCGAGGCGATTTGCGCCCGATGCGTGCGGCTTTTCGAACGTGCGAAGGAAGACATCATGAAGGATGCCGCCCTTCAAAAAGACGGTTCGCACGTGCTTTCCACTCCGCTCCGTCTGGACGCCGTAAACACCTTTACGGGAAAGGACGTCACGATAGCATTTCTTGATTCCGGATTTTATCCGCACCCGGATCTCACAAAGCCCGAAAACCGAATACTCGCCTATAGAAACATGCTTGATCGCGAGGGCAAGAGCGAGCAGTTGTTTGAAATCGACGCCGCAAGCTGGCACGGGATGATGACATCGGTCGTCGCCGCCGGAAACGGCTCGCTTTCAAACGGCTTCTATCGAGGCATTGCGCGCGAAGCGAACGTCGTGCTTGTAAAGCTCGCGAAAACAGGAAGAATCACAGAGCAGAATATCGAGGCGGGTCTCGAATGGGTTCTCGAAAATCGTACCAAGTACAACATCAGGATCGTAAACATTTCTGCGGGCGGAGATTTCGAGAACAGCTATCTTCATGATTCGCTTTCGCAGACCGTTGAAACCTGCGTTTCGCAAGGACTTGTCGTCGTCTGCGCGGTTGGAAACGCGGGGCATATTCCGGGGCATCCCGTTTTTCCGCCGGCGAGCGCGCCCTCTGCGATCGCGGTCGGAGGGTTGGACGACGGGAATTCCATCAACCGTGCGCGGCGCGGGATGTATCGTTCCTCTTATGGTCCAACGCTCGACGGCCTGCAAAAACCCGAACTTATCGCGCCATCGATCTGGGTCCCGGCCCCGATTCTGCCTGGAACACCGACCGCCGCCGAAGCAAAACTGCTCCGCGAATTGGATGAGGCGCCAGATGGCGAACTCCATTCGATCATCAGGCAGCACAAGGGCGTCAACAAGGAGCTCGACGCGGCGCTTGATCTGACGCCGCCCTCGATCAGGCAGATCATCGCGCTCCGTCTGCGCCATGAGAACGTGATCACGCAATACTACAAATACGTTGACGGCACATCGTTCTCTGCGCCGATCGTATCTTCGATCGTGGCGCAGATGATAGAGGCCAATCCGTATCTGACGCCTCAGCAAATCAAGCGCATCCTGATTTCAACCGCCGAGAGGCTTCCCCATATCGAGGTTGACCGGCAGGGCTGGGGCGTGGTCGATCCCCGCCGTGCTGTAATGATGGCGGTTAAATTCCTCAAAGATCAGGAATGAAGAAATACGTCGTAAAACGTGGAAAAAGCGGCCTTCCCCAGAAACTCACCAGATACCGGCAGGAGCTGAACGAGGAGCAGTTTCGCGTTGTGACCTCAAAACCCGGTCCTTCGCTCGTGATCGCTGGGGCGGGAACGGGCAAGACGCGTACGATCACATACCGCGTCGCGTATCTGCTCGAACAGGGCGTTTCGCCGGATCGGATATTTCTCGCGACATTTACAAACCGCGCGGCAAGGGAAATGCTCGGACGCGTTGAGGCGTTGACGGGTACGCAGAACGTGCACCGCGTCTGGGGCGGCACTTTTCACAGGATCGCAAACATGATCCTTCGACGGCACGCGACATCGATCGGGTTCGATTCCAACTACTCGATACTCGACAGCGAGGACTCACGAGATTTCATAAACGTCTGCATCGAGGAATCTGCGATCGATACCAAATCAAAGCGTTTCCCGAAAGCGAACGTCCTTCAAAACATAATTTCATATTCCAACAATACCGATCGCGAAATCGCCAAAGTAATCATCGGAAAGTATCCGTATTTTGAGATGCTGACGCAGCAGATCGAGCGCGTCGCGAAAAATTATGATCTGCGAAAACGCGAGCGAAACGTCATGGATTATGACGATCTGCTTCTTCACTGGCGGACGCTTTTGACTTCAAAGCCCGAGATCCGCGGCCTTTTTTCCGAGCAGTTTCAGCACATTCTCGTCGATGAATATCAGGACACAAACCGCCTGCAGGCGGAGATCATCGATCTTTTGGCGGAAAAGCATAGAAACGTGATGGTTGTCGGAGACGACGCGCAAAGCATTTTCGCCTGGCGCGGAGCGGAGTTTTCGAACATCTATGAGTTTGGCGAGCGGTATCCGGATGCGGAGGTTTACAAGCTCGAGATGAACTATCGCTCTACGCCCGAGATTTTGGGTCTGGCGAATGTCTCGATAGCGGGAAACAAACGGCAGTTTTCAAAACATCTGGAAGCGGCAAAGCCTTCGAGCGGTTTTTTGCCGGCATTGGTGCCGTGTTCGGATGTCGATCAGCAATCGGCGTTTATCGCTTCTAGAATTCTGGAGTTGAGAGACGAGGGAATATCGCTTGAGGAGATGGCTGTCGTTTACCGCTCGCATTACCATTCGGTCGAGCTTCAGCTCGAACTGACAAAGCGCAACATCCCGTATCGCGTACAGTCCGGTGTGCGATTTTTCGAACAGGCGCATATCAAGGATGTTGTTTCGTATCTCAAGATCATCGTAAATCCGCGCGACGAATTGGCGTGGAAGAGAATCCTCAAGCTCATTCCCGGAATCGGAAATGTGACGGCAAACAAGATATTCGAATCGGTTTCAAACGGTATGCGGCTTCCCGAAGGTTCGATGTATCTCGCGGCCGAGGGCGGCGCGCAATCGACGGCGCTTGCGGAAAAATCCGCGTTTGAAGGGATCGCGCGCGTATTGGCGGGGCAGAAGGTGCGGGCAAGAAAGCCCTGGGAGGATTTCGTAAGGCTTATGGAAGCGATCGTTTCCGACGACAATCGAAACAGTCCCGGGCGCCAGATCGAAATGATCCTCGAAAGCGGTTACGAGGATCTGCTTAACGCCAACTACGAAAACGCCGATGCGAGGATTGAGGATCTCCGCGGCCTCGCGACCTACGCCGCGAGATATGATTCGACCGAAACCTTTCTAAGCGAACTGGCGCTCCTCACAACCGAGCGATTTCTGGAACCCTCCGGAATCGCGGGCGAGGAAGTCGTGATGGGCGGCGAGGAAGACGAACTCCTGACGCTCACCAGCGTCCATCAGGCAAAGGGGCTCGAATGGAAAGCGGTATTCGTTATCTGGGCCGCCGAAGGGAAGTTCCCGTCCCCGCGTTCGCTAAGGGAAACGGACAGCGAAGAGGAAGAACGCAGGCTCTGGTACGTATCGATTACAAGGGCAATGGACGAACTCTATCTTACATATCCGTTGATGATGATCGACTACAACCGCCAGGCGGTTCTTCAAAAACCCTCGCGCTTCATAACCGAATGCCCGCCCGCACTATTCGATATCTGGAGCCTCGAAGAAGAGGAACCCGACTGGGACGCCCCAATAATGTCCCTCGGAGAAGGCGGGGATTTTATAAACTAACGTTCCCAGCCGAACCCCCTCCACAAATTCTTACTGGCAAAACAACCAATGTTCGAAACGACAACCGCTCGGGCCGCAAAATAAATCCCAAAACTGCAGCGCGACTGGAGCGCAGGCGTCCCCGCCTGCAATGAGCGCTCCGCGCGAACAACCCCACTACCACCACGCCGGGTGGAGTAAACAAACAAACACCATCAAAAGAACTCAAAACCAAAAACTCAAAACTCGCAACTCCCCCTGCCTGCAATGAGCGAAGCGAACAACCCCTATACCCACTCTCAAGCCCAAGTAGACAAGTCAGCACCACCAAAAGAACCCGAAACTCGAAACTCGCAACTCCCTCCCCAAAACCCATGCAGATTTCCACGCCACCCCAGACTCCCACGAAGAATACCGCCCGACCTTCAAAAGCCCGACTTCCTGCCTTCTCCTTGAACTCTTCGACATACTTTCTCATAATCCGATTATACTGCGAGATCGGTGTCCGGGTTTATTAGGCCACTACAAAGTACCGGATGAAATTGCGAATCCCATTGGGTATAGAGCAACTAAAAAGAAATAGGACCGTATGAAAGAGTCGAGAAATGTCAATCTAGATTTTGAAATCGGAGAAGCGCTACGAATCCAAATGCAGATCGTAAACGAGGTTCTGAAAAGTCTTGGGCAAGATGAATTAGCTTATAACCGGAGATTCAAGATGAATCCCAATTTCTCGGGCCACACTTTTGTTGAATTTGCGTTCGACTATAGAGATTCACGATCCATTCCGCTACTCTTCGATTTTGAGGGCGGTGGCCTTCGAATTGATATCGATGGAATCCCGGAGGCGGTTGTCTTTTCAAACAAAAAGATAGAAGACAATAAATCGCGAATCGTTGAGTTTCTAACTGAACTATTCACTTCGTACATCACCATGGATAAAGTGAATGGATTTTTCAAAACAACCAGAATGAGCCTGTCAAATCGCCATGGAGAGATCATAGGAATCCATCACCTAAGAGGATTTTGGTGCGAAAGATTGTTTTTCAAGCAGGTTACCTGTAACTATTTACCCTGTTTTGACATGCCCAAATGAGACAATGTGCTTTATCTATCTTTATAATGCCGATGCTACTGGCAAAAGGGATTTGTACCTTGATAAGAATGGTAGCCCATGTCGGCAAGGTTGCGATGCCTTTCATCTATTCCCTGTAAGTTAAGTATGAGTACTACGGAACACATGAGTTTTCATGAAGCTACAGTGATTGACTTTTGTCAGAAAGATGAGGTAATCCAACTTGAGTTGCAAGACGTCTTAGTAAATAAGGCGAAGTGTGATGTGGTCTTGGAGCTCTCGGCGGTAACAAATATTACTATTGACGGAAAAGCATCAGATACAGTTAGCATGGAGACTTCAGATGGTGAGATTCTTTCCCTAGAGCTTGGAAAGGACACATTCTCGGTAATTATTGAGTGGCATGATTTCAATAATGGGAGAGCATTTACTAAGTCATACGTAATAGCCGGAGGTCGTGTTGTAATATCGGTTAGTAGATGTTAAATGTGATTAAACAGGAAATAAATGAAACAACTGTTGTGTTCAGTCTTTTGTGTTTTAGCATTTTCAGTTTTGGGCATCTGTCAATGTCCAAACAATTCCGACGGCTCGTATGATAGGCAGAAAATGCTTGAGAAGTTCGATGGTGTTTTAAGGGATTCAATTTCTGCTTACACAAAGTACCCGTCCTTGGTTCACAAGAGCACAAGAGGATTGTGGCAATTTTCGGAAAACCAAAAGTCAACTATCAGGTCGCAATTACCTTTGGTTAAAAACCTTGAAATGTAAGTAGGACAATTTTATGAGAAAGAGCATTGCTTTGATTAAGTGCTGGCTTTTAGTACTAGCATTAATTGCCATTGGTGCTTTGGCGGGGTATGGACAGATTCATCATAATTCAGAAACCCCGCAAGATGAAGATTACATTAAAGAAGTAATTGGCTCATTGGACGAGTTTAATATCCTTAGACTTGCGTTGGAGCAAGGCGATAGAGGTGATGGTCAGCATCATCCGTGGATGGATATTATGAAAAAGCTCGGGATTGCTCAAGTGACTTTCACATTTAAGTTTGAGTGGCGAAAGAATCGAGTTACAAATCTCAAGCAAAGGAACATTAAATTTCATCCTGTATATTATCAATACGACGTATACTTCAAAGACAAACAAAAGCTCAAAGAAATAACAAACACTTCACTTAAAAAAGTTGTTTTGGAAGAAGCAAGCAACGGTGCCCGTCGATTTATCGGAAGGATCTTGAATAGAGAATGCTTGGACGTTTCAACGGAAGGTTTGGTATATTTCGTCTTGCTTGACGATGAGCGATTGCCAGCTGTGGTTGAAATGCCTGAATTTGAATGCCGGCAATCTGGCGGTGTCTGAAGCATGAATTGATCAGGTATTTCAAGACAGAATCCCATTTCTCCTAGTTGAATTGTCGTTAGTCAATCACATTGTACTGGCACCGGGAAAACGATCAGCTTTTTTGAGCAACGCGCCAGGCGGAACGCTCTATGGGGATTGTCTGCCGACATTCATCTGTTTATGAGTTTCCTGTCGGCCGTTCCTTCACGGGGTGTTCGCATCGGGTGCGCTCATCGAGGAGGAGTATCCCTCGGGAAGCAAGGTGCGGAACGATTTCGACGAAAACGGCGAGCTTTCGCGCATCCACGGACAGAACGGCGCGGCGTCCACCGCAAGGACGTTTGCCAACTCCCTCAACTACCTCCCCGACGGCAGGATAGAGAAGCTCAGGCTCGGGAACGGGCTATGGGAAAGCTCGGCCTTCAACGACCGGCTTCAGGTTACGATGCTCGGCCTTGGCCGCGGCCCCGAAGACGCCTCGGACTGGCGGGTTGAGTACGGATACGACGAAACGCTTCCGCAGGGCGGAACGGCCAACACGGGCAACGTCGTTAGCCAGACGATCACCGCGAGGGGAATCGCGAAATCGTTTGTCCAGACCTACAAGTACGACGCCCTCTACCGCATCACCGAGGCGAGGGAAACAAACGACGGCGCGCAGCAGTGGATTGAAAACTACGGCTACGACCGCTACGGAAACCGGACGACGTTCGCGCAGAATCTCGAGGGAACGCAGCTTGCCCTGAACAACCTCACTCATCCAACGATCAGCCAGACGACAAACCGCTTCAACACCGGCCAGGGATGCCTTTACGACAAGGCCGGAAACCTCACGACGGACGTGGACGAATACGGAAACGTCCGCATCACTACATTCGACGCCGACAGCAAGCAGACCAAAATCACAAGCGGCTCCCCGCAACAGACCAACATCGGCGAGTACTTTTATGACGGAAACGGCAAGAGGGTAAAGAAGATCACATACGACTCCAACGGACAGCCGACGGAGACCGTTGTTTTCGTTTACTCCGGCGGAAAGCTCGTCGCCGAATACTCCTCGAAAACTCCACCTCAGGGCGCGGAGGCGCAAACGAAATACGTCGCAACCGACATGCTCGGCTCGGTCAGGGCGGTGACAAACCAGAACGGCGAGGTAGTCTCAAGACGAGACTTCCTCCCGTTCGGAAAGGAACTACCGAACTCCTCGACACCCGGCCACTCAAATTCCCTCAGAACCTCCGCCGCCGGCTACGGCTCCGACAACATCCGCCAGAAGTTCACGGGCTACCAAAAGGACGAGGAAACAGGCCTTGACTTCGCCGAGGCAAGGATGTACGAGAACCGCCACGGGAGGTTCACCGCAGTGGATCCGCTGCTTGCGTCGGGGTTTTCGAGAAATCCACAAACAAACAATCGATATTCCTATGTTTCAAACCGGCCATTTGCATTCAGAGATCCGACAGGGCTCGTATCATGTCCTCCGGATAAGCAGTGTGTGACTGAGAACGGAGAAGAAATAATTTTAGATGACGGCCCACCAATTGAGATTGACGCCGACTCAAACAACATTGTTCCAGGTTGCGGGGGATCCAATGACCCCGGCTGCCCCGAATCCAGCGGTCCTACTCAAGTATTCACTACGGTAGGCGGTGCAGGAGCGGCAACTGCGCTCAAGCCCCGGCCGCCAATACAACCTGTGACAAGGCCGCCATTGACACTCGTGCCGAATCCGTCCAAGGCCCCAACGAATGTACCGCGGTTCGGACCCAAGGTCACACCGAGATTCGCGATATCGGCAGCGCTTCTCGGTGCCGGGGTCATCATTTTGATGTTGCCTTCGGAAGTACAGGCTCCCAGCCCACGACCATTAGCCCCATCTCAACCCAAAGAAAGAGACAAAGACCCGATTCAAGTAGTCTTCCGTGTGTTTGGAGGAGGTGCAAAGCAAGACGGTTGGTCCTGGACACCTATTGACCCTCGAACTGTCCCAAACTACAGGGACGCCGCAGGGCTTCCTAATGTGAATACGGGCGAGTTCCTTGTACAGCGAGTCATTACGCACATCGCAAATTGTCGAGATTCGCTCGGCCTTACCGTTGGATGGGAATAACGGAGGACTCGTAGAGTACATCATAGATCCGAAAAACGTTATCATTACGATGAGAATCCAAGTTACACCCCCGTTCTAAGTCAAAGTGAGACTCGTGAAATTATGGAAAATAGTGAGACGAAGATTAATTATGAAGGGATGACGGTTAACGAGCGCCTCTATCTAAGCGGACTGATGGGTGATTTTGATCTAGCCTGGAAACACCATGACAAGCGCCAGTTGCGCGAAATTCTTAGTCGGGTTGAAGTAGATGATTCATCAATAAATCAAATTCTTGAAGGTTTGCAAGCTAAGTCTTGAGAAGGATGTGTTTTCGCGCATTTAGTGCAGCAACTTAAAATTGACATTCGTGCAAATCAGCATCACCAGAATGGAATAAAAGAGATAGTTCAGTAATTTGTCAAGCAATTTGGCAATTTAATCCCCCATTCCTCTTTGTTGAAATAATGCCAAATGTTCGCGTTTTTCAGGCAAAAGAAAATCTATTGAACTGCCCCAGTGACTCCGAACACTTCGAAAGGCGTTTCAACAAGCAGCACGAGCGGAGGATGTAACGTTTTCTGCGTAAACGGTCTTCCTTGTTTTTCGGTTTTCACATTTAGCTTATCGTCGCGGTGGCTGTAGGAACGGTGGGAAAATGCTTTGATTTGTCCACGGTTTCCACCGCCTTCTTTCAATACCGCGCCAGCGACCGCCGGTCGTTACGCGTGGTCGCGAACCAAATGCGCACCGCCTTCCAGTTCTGAACCGGCATCGTCCAGCGCCCTGCGAAATTCTTGAGCGGGATATAGAGCAATTTCAAAAGCACCTCCCCTTCGGAAAGGAACTCCCGAACTCCTCGACACCCGGCCACTCAAATTCCCTCAGAGCCTCCGCCGCGGGCTACGGCTCCGACAACATCCGCCAGAAGTTCACGGGCTACCAAAAGGACGAGGAAACAGGCCTCGACTTCGCCGAGGCAAGGATGTACGAGAACCGCCACGGGAGGTTCACGGCGGTGGATCCGCTCCTCGCAAGCGGGAACTCGGCGAATCCCCAAACATTTAATCGTTTTTCATTTGTTCTTGGCAATCCGATAAATTTCGCCGATCCAACCGGTCTCCAAGTGGGCTCGAATTTGGAAATGTGCACTGATACGAAGAATTGCAATGCGGTCGGCCATTACGATGCGGCCACAAACAGAATCACGCTCAATCACGATATTGCAATCGTATATATCACCACCTCGGATTTTGATGCGTCATTTCTCACCCCGATAGAAGTTACTCCTTCCCAAATGGGGTCAATAATGAACGAAATGACGCCTGTGGAACGGGAGGGACGGACCCAGATACAAAAACTTTTGGCGGGATTTCCTGAAGATCCGTTCGGAGAGGCGATTTCAGGTGCGGCCAAGGGACCGCCGAACTTCCTGATTTCAACCTGGAACTTCGGTGCGATGGTCTCAACCGGTTCGATAAATGTCAATTCCTTCAAATCAGACTGGTCAAACCTTGAATTTGGTTTTGAATACAGCTACATTGGCGGTGTTGAGAAACTGGGCTGTTCGACGCAAATCGAATGCAACTGGTCCGTTGCTTCGGAACTTGCGACAGGAGCCGCTCCGGCAATTGTAAACCCGGTTTTTGCTTCTTCTGAGTTGACAACGCTTGGTGATCTTGGCGGGAGTGTTGCAAAGGGACCACTGGCTAGAGGTCGTGCATCAGAAGCCAGAGTCTTAGACGATCTCGGCTTACCCAAGAACACACAAAAAGTCAGTACGGCGGAAGGTAATGCTATACCAGATGCGCTGACATCCACCCGTTCGATTGAAATCAAAGACTGCATTAGCGTTGCTTGCACAAGGCAAATCCGTATTCAGACGGATGCGGCCAGAGCTTCTGGGCGAGAGCCGCTATTGATTACGGGTGAAAGAACCCATGTTACCCAGCAAGCAAGAGAGGCATTTAACAACAATATTATTAGGCGAAGTGATTTGGGGCCGCAGCCATGATTAAAGCGAAACTTTATTTTGATAGAGACACCAATCCAAGTGTCCTAGTGGAAACGCTGAAAACCTTGCCGGAACTAATCCAGCCGGCTTATTTCGCTGAGGACGAAGGCAAGATCATCAAGGCGAACCGACTGGATGATAATGAACGTTTTCTAGCCTTCCTTAAGAAAAATCCCGCCGGATTTTTTCTGTACGCCGAAAACAGAACTTGTATTGATTTCACGGCTACCTCAGGATCTGGGAACAATTACAGTGATGTGACGCTCTGGCTAGCCAATGGCTTGTCAAGCGAATTGGCCGCTACGTTTCTTAAATGTGTCGCCGAACACAAACCCGTATTTGGCTTTGCTTGCTATGATCCAGAACGAGTTCCGGATGCCAGTGGGGGTTATGTGATTAGCCATGATGGTGTGTGCAGTGAGTATGATCACCGTAACACCCATTTCATTACTCTCGGGAAAAACAATATTGAATCTGGAATAGGCCGTAAGCTGGACAAATACATTCCCGGGGTTTATTGGCTCACGCTGCTGTCCGATGGATTGCTGGCAGAGCACGGTGTCAAACTCACCGATTTAGCAGCAGATGCCATATCTACGGAAACCCTTGGCGATGACTCATTGCACCTGTTGAGGTTTTTTGAAAACCCGGAAGACTGGAAGGATAACGCTGATCGTTTGGACAACCTGTGCGAGCGAGTCGAGGGCGTGTTCTCTAGGCGTGCGGTGGAAGCGGCCGTGGTTGGGGTAACAAACTTCCTGGAGTATGACGACATCATCGCCAATTGGCGGTAATCCTTTTCCTTCGGTTCTTTTAAGCTGCAAAAATCTTCCCCAAACCCCAGCCACTGGCTGGGGTTCTTGCCTCTGCCCTTAGCTGCTTGTGCCGCTTAGCTGGTTGCGTCGCTGAGCGTTCTCACCGTGGATTCCATGTTGTGCTTGGCAATCAGGGCGTCCAGCAGCTTGATGGCCGTTTCCTTCTCTTCCGGTTCGAACTGGTCGATCAACTGGAGCCGCTGCACCAGGCGGGTGTTGCTGATCGGCACGTTCTCCGACAGGTTGCCGGTGATCAGGTAATCGGCGGTCGTGGTCAGCACCTCCGCGAACAGGATCAGCTTGTCCAGCGGCGGCGTGTTGTGACTGGCTTCGTACTTATTGAGCTGGGCGGGGCTGGTGCCGATGCGGTTGGCCAGCTCCTTCTGGGTCCACCCCTTATCCTTCCTTAGCTGCTTGATGCGCTGGCCCAGCCCTTTGCGGATGGTGTCGTCTTGCATGAGCTTCTCAAAGACTTCGTTCATTAAACACCTCCGTACTATATACCCGGTTTGAAAATTGCTCTTGCTGTAGTTTCCTTAAAAATATATTAACGTTCACTGTAGGTACAGTATTTGTGCTTGACACGTTTTTGGAGGAATCCCGATGGCCCGACTACCCGACGACGAAATCACCAGGCTGAAAGAACAGGTGTCCCTGCTGCGTCTGGTGGAGAGTCAGGGCTACCGGCCCCAGAAGCAGGGCAAGGACTGGGCGATCCGCTGCCCGTTCCACGACGGCGACGACACGCCTAGTGTCATGATTCCAAAATAGTTCAACCGCTGTAGCTCCAGGGAAACGGTGCTGCCCGAGTATTATTGTAATTGTCTATGTAGGTCATAATGCTGTCCCTTGTGTCGCTCACCGAGTCCCATATTGCGTCTTGCAGCACGTCCCTTTGGAGAATGCTGAAGAACAGCTCGATCTGATTGAGCCAGCTCGAATAGGTCGGAGTGAAGTGGAGGGTTATGCGCTTTCTTTTCGTCACCCACTCCGTTACATCCTTTTGCTTGTGAACGCTGAGGTTGTCGGCGATCACGTGCAGATGCTTTCGGGGAAACTCCCTGTACAACCGTTTCAGGAACGCTAGAAACGTCGCCGAGTCGTTTCTCTCAATCGGTTCAGCCAGGATTCGTCCATCTTGAACCGATAGCGCCGCGATCAACGAGGTTGTTCCGTGCCTCGTGTAGGTGGTGGTCACTTTCCGAACCTTGCCCGGCCGGGCCTTCAATTCCGGCTGTGTTCTCCCGAGGACCTGGATCTGCGTTTTCTCGTCAACCGATAGAACAACCGAGTTTTCAGGCGGATTCAGGTACAATCCGACCACGTTCTGCATCTTTGGCTCGAACTCGGAATCAGGGCTTTTCCCGCACCAGTATTCCGTCTTGTGCGGACGAAGCTCGTTTCGATTGAGCATTCGGCAGACCGTTGTCTGGCTCATGCCCAGCTTCTCCGCTATTCTCCGCTGGCTCCACTTGCCGTACCCGCCTTCGGGCTTGCTGCAGGCGAGGTTCACCACCCTCGCCTCGTCCGCCAACGAGTATTTCCTCGGCCTCCCGCTCCGCGGCGCGTCCTCAAGACCGTCGATTCCCAGAGCCAAGTATCTCTTCAGCCACTTTGAAATCATTCGCCTTGCAACCCCCAGCGCCTTCTGAATCACGGTATAGCTCGCCCCATCAGACAACTTCAGGATGATTCTGCACCGATCCCTGATCCTGGCCTCGGCAGTATGTGTCCCAACAATTGACACCAACTCCTCTCGCTCATCCGCTGTCAATTCAACCAAAATTATTCTGCTCATCTGAGAATTGTAATATTGGTTGAACAATTTTAAAATCAGACCAGTAGATAGATCAGTGCAGGTTAAGCCGACATCGCCGAGTCGAGTAGGAGTTGACCCTGCAACCGGAGAGTATGTTGTATTCGACCAAACCACGCCGGGTGTTTTTCACGGGCATGTAAGAAATTGGGACGGACTGACCAGACAGATGAAAAATGCTTTAATCAAGTCAGGACAAACAAACAAACAATCGAGGTAAAATACAATGACGAAAAATCTTTACCAAGAAGCATTGCCAATCAGCCGCGAAGATGCAGAGGCAGCGTTTTCATCTGGAGCTTCAGAGAGAATCTGCGATGCGCTTGTGCGTGTTACGTTCAACGAATCAGATTGGCGTTGGGTTCAAGAAAAATGTTTGGACTTCATCAATAGTTCATACCCGGATGTTCGCGGACTTGCCGTAACTTGTTTGGGACATCTGGCAAGAATACACAGAAAACTTGACTTGAAGAAAGTCTTACCATTACTGAAAAATCTCCGAAACGATGAGCAAGTTAGTGGAAGGGTTGAAGATGCTTTCGATGATATTGAAACTTTTGTTGATAACAAATAGCGTCCTCACTTTACAGGAACATTGAGCAAAAGGCGCGGCGATGTCCGCGCCTTTTCACTTTTCGGCTTGCCGTTGCTGACGCACGAACGCCGACACGAACTCGACGACTTTATCCTGCTGACGACGCGGCAGGGCGGACACTTCTTCAAAAAGCTGCTGATCTTTGCCCGTCGCTCGCGGCTTCGCCGGAAGGCTCAACCAGCCAAAAACAACGTATCCAAACTCAATGACACATTCACCAGCCAAGCAACACCTCCGCGCCAAATGCAAATAATTTCAATCGCGACTTGACAATAATATGGTGGGGGGGGGGTATTATGGCATCATATTTGAAGCTTGAATCACCTCATTGAACTCCCGATCTTCTCCCGGACTAATCTCCCGAAAGAACCTCAGGACAACGAAAGGTGCGAATCCCGACAGCGGCTGCATGAATGCAATCCGTTGAAAGGACAGGGGTTTCAAGAAACGCGGCGAGCAGGGTTTTTTGGATGTGGGAGTCCGAAAACGTCCGCTTTGGGGTGAGGATTATTCCCCGCAGCATCAGGGCACTTTCCGATTTCTACAATATTCAAACAATCTTGGATTGCGAATAATATTCGCCGCAAAAGAACAGCGTTTTGCGCGGACAGCACCGTGCGGGAATGGATCATATTCGGTCCATTTCGAAACACGTTCCGTGAAGCGAGCCGGGATATCTGCGTCCAATATGGCCGCAGTGCCTGCCCTTCGAGGTGGAATTGAAAACACGACAACAGGCCGCGAAGTATCGCGCCACGGAAAACCAAGAACCAACCGGAAAACCAAAAAGGCCGAGCATTTGGAACTTGGAACCTGGAACATGGAACACTCAAAACACTGCACAACGTAAGCGAGAAGCCACGAAACGCCCAATATGATTTTTCCCCGAAGGGCCCGCCCTTGGAGGCCAACGATTGAAATCCCGAAAGCAAGCCGCGAATAAACGCGCCACGGAAACCATGGAACAACCGAAAAACCAAGAAGGCCGAGCATCTGGAACCTGGAACCTGGAACTTGGAACACATTCGAAACCGCAAAACGATGGAAAGAAGCCACGTGCCAAACCCGTCGAAGCAAATGAGTCCAACCAAACGCGCGGATTCGGGAAACTTGAGAAGATCGGAGGAATCGCCGTCCTTCTCGTCCTCGTAGCGGGAGCGCTTGCCGCGACGGGAGTCTTCACATCGAATGATTCCCCGAAGGGTGCGTTCGCGGAGAACTCGCAGGGCGGGCTTCTTTCAAGGCTCAACCCCTTCGCACCGTCTCCGACACCGACTCCGCTGGCATTAAGCAAAGAACTAATCTACGCCGGAGACAGGCTGTTGGCGGTTGAGGACGCGGGCGCGACGGCGGCGCCTCCGGCCGATCTCGCCGTTTGGCGTCCATCGACCGGAGTCTGGTGGGTTTTGGGAGGTCCGGGGTCGCAGCAGACGGCGTATGGATGGGGCACAAATGGCGATGTGCCTACACCGGGAGATTTTGATGGAGATGGGAAGACGGATTTCTCGATCTTCCGCCCATCGACAAACCAGTGGTGGATCATGAAAAGCTCGGACTCCGCCTACTACGCCTTGACTTTCGGGACCGCGGGAGACAAGCCGGCCCCGGCCGATTACGACGGGGACGGCCTGACGGACGCCGCCCTCTTCCGTCCTTCCGACACAAACTGGTACATACTCAGAAGCTCCGACGGCGGACTCACTGTAACCCAGTTCGGCATCGCAACGGACACCCCGGCGGCCGCAGACTACGACGGCGACGGAAAGGCGGACGTCGCCGTCTGGCGCGACTCTACAAAGGTCTTCTACTCGCTCGATTCCTCAAACGGAAACCTCAGAACCGTAACTTTTACTGTCAATGGGGTTCCGGTCCAATCCGATTATGACGGGGATGGACGGGCCGACCAGGCGGTGAGAAACGGCAACCAGTGGCACGTCTTCCAAAGCACGACAAACACCTTCTGGACGCCCGTCCCGTGGGAGCAGTCCGGCGATCTGCCGGTTCAGAACGACTATGACGGAGACGGCAAGACGGACATCGCGGTCTGGAGAAACTCGACCGGCACCTGGTACATCAGGAACAGCGCGGACAACTCGACAAGAACGCAGCAATGGGGCGCGGCCGGCGACATTCCGGTTCCGGCGTACTACAGGCGGTAGCGGGCCGTAGGCACCCGGCCGCACCGGAAATGGATTTCCCTTACCGCAAAGCGGGAGCAAAAAGGATAGGCATCAACGCCCGCGGGGCGCAAAAGAAACTTGGAGCGGATACCAGAATGAGAAACCTTGCAGAACCGAAACCGAACAGACAGCAGCGCCGCCCGCTGGCGGCAACCCTTCAATTCATCGCGGCCGCCCTGTTGCTTTCCCTGTTCGGGGCGCTTTCCGCCCCCGCGCAGGACAAGGGAAACGAGCATTCCGCCGATTCGACATTGAAGGGCGGCGGGAGGGTAAATCCTTCCACGCTCGCAATGGAATTCGATCTCGGGCTTGGAAGCTATCCGGGAAGGGGAATCAACGTCCCGGTATCCCTAAGCTATTCCTCAAAGCTCTGGCGCCTTGAGTCCGACGGGCAGCATCCGGTTCCCGCCGGCAACAGCAGCAGCTGCTACCAGCACTACATCGTGAAGTATTCCGAAGACTCCGCCTCCGGATGGACCACGAGCCTCGCCGCGCCGTACATCGAGTACACGGGGATGCAGACGTACTACAACTACGACGGCTCTCCCGTAAACTTCGGGGATCTGACATGCCCCTCATCGCAGGGCGGAAACGAAACCTATCCGCTAAAATACATCAGGAGGCTGATGGTCAGGCTTCCAAGCGGCGAAACGCACGAGATGCGCGCCTCCGACACCCCTGTGGAGTTTACCTGGGCATCCTCGAACCAGAACAGGCCCGACATCCTGTCGAACTGGAACGGCACCTACCACGCCGCGGACGGCTCCAACATCGTTTATGTCCAAAACAGCTCGTCCTCGACCTACAGGCTCCTGATGCCGGACGGCTCCTTCTACGACTTCAACGCCTCGTCCGCGCACGGTTCCGACCGCCCGGCGACGAAATTCACCGACAGGAACGGCAACTTTACAACATTCCACGCGCCGGGTTCGACCGACCCCAACGGCGTCGTGCAGCCAAACGGATACTGGACGGACACCGTCGGCCGCGTGCTTCCCGTTCCGCTCGCCCCGAGCGCGCCCGGGCAGCCGACAACGGCCCAGTCACCCCAGCTCTACAAGCTTCCCGGCCTCGGCGGAACGGCAAGCGTCGAGTACAAGCTCCACTGGAAGCGCCTAAAGGGGGCGAGCCAGGCGGAAAGCGCGCTGACCAATTTCAATGACAACCTGCGGCAGGTAGGGGACGTCTACGCCTGCACGAATGGAAACGGGCAGCCTACGCAGTGCCTCTATCCCTCCACAAGCACCGATATTCTCTTCAGCGGCGGCGGACAGTCGTCATCCAGTCCGAGGCTCTTCGGCGAGAACGGCGAGAACGACTTCAATCCCGTGGTACTCAAGGAGATCGAGCTTCCAAACGGCACTTCGTATTCCTTCTCGTATGACATCTACGGAAGGATCGAGAGAATCACCTATCCGACGGGCGGAATCGAGAAGTTTGTCTACGATGTGGTTGACACGCTTTCGGAACTCGAGCCCGACGACGTGTCGGGGATAACGAATTTCGGGGTTGTCGACAGAAAGCTCTTTTATGAGGATCCGGCCGCAAACCCCGATTCCAACTACCACTGGACCTACTCCACCGAATATGTCGCGCCCAGGGGGTTCAAGGTGACAACGATAAGGCCGGACGGAACCAAAACCAGCCGGTACCTTCATCGCGGATACGGGGCGAACGACCAGTCGGGATTCGGGTACGACAACGGGCTTGCCGGAATGCAGTACAAGTCGGAATCGTTCGACAGGAACGGCGCTCCGGTTTCGCAGTCCCTGTCCAAATGGACCGTCAACTCGCTTTCGGTTCCCTACATTGGAAACAAGGCCGATTGGAATCCGAGGGTGACGCACGAGGAGACGTACGCCTATGATCCGTCAAATTCGTCAAGCTTCGTGCGCGCAACGCAAAAGTACGAGTACGAGAACGAGTCGGCGCTGAACCAGCCCGGCACGCCGCTTCTCAGGAAAAGGACGCTCCAGTACGGTTTCGAATCATCCTCCGGCGGCGGCGGGTTCGCGCCTGTTCCGAACGCCTCGGCCACGCCGGATCCAAACCCGACGCCCGTTCCGTCCGGAACTCCGGCGACGCTCATCAGGTCGTCAGAAGTCACCTACCTGATCAACGACACGTCGCTTTCGCAGTCGGTGCGCAACGCCTACTACAAGATCAGCAGCCTGAAGAACATGGTCGGGCTCGTAACGGCAGAATCGGTCAGGGACGCCTCCGGCACGGTCGTGTCGGCGTCGAAGGCCGTTTACGACGAGAGCGGAAGCTCGCCGGCCGTCGGCCGGGGAAACCCGACGACCTCGCTGGTCTGGGACAGCACGAAGGGGGTCGTGTCCAGTCCTTCGGCCTATATTTCAACCCATGCGAAGTTCGACGGTTACGGCAACAGGACCGAAGCGACCGACGCGAACGGCAGCACCAGCACGACGACGTACCAGTCGGGGCTCTATCCGGTGTCCGTGGCATCCGAGGTTCCCGATCCGACTGGCGCGAACGGATCCGACTCCGCGATCACAACGAGCGCTGCGTTTGACTGGACAACCGGGCTGCCGCTCACAACGACGAACGCGAACGGGGTTGTCACAAAGATAGAGTACGAGACGGCGACTCTTCGGCCGATCGAGATCATCAAGGGGTACGGGCTTTCAAACGCCCACCACACGGAGACTGAGTACGACGACCAGAACCGCACCGTGACCGTCAGATCGGAGATCGACGGCACGAACTGGGCTGAGGCGACATCGACCTACGATCTTCTTGGCAGAACATTCAAAACCGAGACTTCGAACAAGAATGGGGCCGTTTTCGTTGAAAAGGAGTTCTATGACGACGGAAAGGTAAAGCGGGTTTCGAATCCGTTCCGCAGCGGCGACACGCAGAAATGGACCACGACCTACTACGACGACGCGGGAAGACCGGTTTCGGTCGAGCTGCCGGACGGCGCGACCGTCCAGACGTCGTACGGCGTTTCGCTATCGGGCGTCGTCGGAACCTCAAAGGAGGTCACCGACCAGGCGGGCAGGAAGAGAAGGGGCGTCAGCGACGCGCTCGGAAGAATGGTCAGGGTCATCGAGGATCCGGCGGGCGTTGCCTATTCGACCGACTATGTCTTCGATGTTCCGGGAAACCTGAGGGAAACGATCCAGGGCGCGCAGCACCGCTACTTCATGCACGACTCAATCGGACGGCTTCTCTACTCCAAGATGCCCGAGGAGGAGGCGAACACGGCCTACAGCGGAACCGGATTCGCCGATCCCATAACCGGAAACAGCCAGTGGGCGACGAAATACACGTATGACGACAACGGCGCGATCCTCACCGTCACCGACGCCAGAAACAGCACCGTTTCGGCGACATACGACGCGATCGGAAGGATCGTAAAGCGGGACTACTCGGACACTACGATGCCCGACGTGGACTTCTTCTACGACGGCCGAGGACTGCCGTCCGTTCCATCGAACTCGTTGGGGCAGACGACTGCCGTCAAGAGCACCGTTTCGGAAACGCGGTACACCTCGTTTGACGATTTCGGCCGTCTTCTGACGCACGAGCAGCGGACGACCGCCGGGCAGCTTGCGGGCACGGAGAATCCATACTCGACCGCCTACGCCTACAACCTTTCTGGCGCGGTAGTCTCGGAAACATATCCCTCGGGACGCGTAATCTCGCACGCCTACGACGAGGACGGCGTACTCGACGTCCTTTCGGGAACCAAGCCGGGGCAGACGGGCTCCAAGGTCTATCTCTCCGACATCACCTACAACGCCTCGGGAAACATCGAGAGCCTGAGGCTTGGAAACGGACTGTGGGAGACCGCGGACTACAACGACAGGCAGCAGATCACGTCGATCGGCCTCGGATATTCGGCAGGAAACCAGAGCCTGCTCGACATATCGCTCGAATACGGCACGGCGTCGCAGAACAACGGCTCGCTGATGAAGCAGACCGTGAGCCACACGGGCCTCGCCTCGCCGATCGAGCAGTCCTACACCTATGACGGGCTCAACCGCCTGAAATCCGCCGAGGAGAAGTACAACGGCGGGGCGAGCCAGAGCTGGAAGCAGACGTTCTCATACGACCGCTACGGAAACCGCGAGTTCGACGCGGCCAACACCACGACGCTCGCCTCGAACAACAAAATCGAAAACCCCGACATCGAAGAGTCGACAAACCGCATCAAAAAGGATCAGGACGGCGGCGGGATCGATTACGACTATGACAAGAACGGCAACCTGACGCTCGACGCCGAGAACAAGCGGATGGTCTATGACGCCGAGAACCGCTTGAAGCAGTTCTTCCGCGGCTCGAACAGCGGCTCGACTCCCGATGCGGTCTACCAGTATGACGGCGAGGGGAGGCGCGTTAGAAAGATCGCCGACGGAACCGAGACCGTTTTCGTGTACAATGCCGGAGGGAAACTCGTCGCCGAGTATTCGAACGAGACGGTTTCGAACCCCCAATCAAGCTATTTGACAACAGACCATCTCGGAAGCCCGAGAGTGGTAACCGACGCGCTTGGAAACATCAGGGCGAGGCATGACTATCTTGCCTACGGCGAGGACGTGACCGAAAAGCTCGGCAACGTTGGAGGACGAACCGCCGCAATGAAATACGGCGGCTCCGACGGCGTGAGAAAGCAGTACACCGGCTACGAAAAGGACGACGAATCCGGCCTCGACTTCGCGCAGGCGAGATACTACTCGTCGCTCCACGGAAGATACACCGGAGTCGATCCGCTCACCGCCTCGGCCGATACAAGGAATCCGCAGACATTCAACAGGTACTCCTACGTTCTCAACAGCCCGTACAAGTTCACGGATCCGCTGGGGTTGATATCATTCAATACCGGGGCGTGCGGGCAAGCATGTCCACAATCCCTTGGCGGGGGCTATACCGGCGGTACTATGTTCGACAGCACCGACGGCCGCGGAGATTCGTTTGGGCAAGATGCCGCTGAGATGTTTGTGGAGAATGCGAAAAGGACAAGGGAGGCGCAACAAAACGCCACCCCACCTCCTCCGCCTCCACCGCCAGATCCAGTCGGAGAGTTTGTTAAAGAAGGTGAGAATTCAACGATTACGTTCAACCAAACTACAATCAATACCCAGTCTGGACCGGCGACTGTAAATGGAAAGAAAGCACTTGCCAAGATTACATGGGAGGTGGAAAATGGGTATGTACTTGCAGCGGACGGAAAAACTAAGATTGCTGCGAATCGAGCCGTCGGTGCGATTGCCTACCAGGTAGTTGACGAGAATGGGAATGCGTTCACTGATGAGAAAGACAAGAAGATTGCTGAGGGATTTGAACGAGCATTGAATGCTCTTTCGATTAGAAGCAATTATGATAATTCGACAAATTGCATTGGAGATACTTTTGCGGGTGGGCGTGTCTGGATAAATGCTAGGGAAATTACCAATACAGTAATGAACGCGATGGGTTACAGGCAGTTGTTGCCGGGAGAAACGGCGATGGCGGGCGATGTTGGCTTGTACACGAACTCATCTGGGCAGGTTGAACACTCAGTGAAATATAACAATGCTGAATCAGTTACTTCAAAAGGTGGAATTAACCCACGACAAAATTCCATAAATCCGGGGCCGGGGCCGGGCACCGCATGGGAGTCCGGTAAACTACAAGTTTGGACAAGGAGGGAGCCTTCCAGCAAGTCTCCTTAGCGCTATAGAATGCAGAGAAGAATTATTATTATGAAGATCCTCATTAGCTGTTGTGTTTCTGTTTTTGCAGTTTGGCTTATGTTGCCGATTGGTATAGTCGGCTCTACCAATATGACCCACACTTGCGAATCCTGGCAAGGGCTTGTCGGTGGACAGGAGAAGCCGGTGCAGACTCCTTCAAACATTGATCTCGACAATGAAGCCGAGGTTTTTGAAGGAATAGAGTGTCTCCTCAAGTTGGAAGGTAACAAGAGTCATGGAACGCCAAGTGGCGCAACTCATATGGCAGTCTCGGATATACTTCCTAGTGCAGCGGTGGAGGTTAGCGCGCTACATTACATTTCGTATCTATATTACAAAAGGTTTGACTACGCCAACGGAGTTGCACTCGTTTTAAGCGGAGATGGATCCAACGACTTCAATTCCCAGGAAGCCATCTCGTTGGCATACAAAAGCTACAGAGAATGGTTTGTCAAGATCAAGGAGACGGGACTCAAGGAAGCCCGCGAGAAGAAAATCGATCCACTTGAAGGGTCGGCTGTTAAGTGGTATTAGCTAGGGTCGCCGACTCTGAACCAAGGTTATAGTCCGGTAAAAGTGGCAACTTGGCTCTAGAGGTTGCTGTTAGTTGGTTTTGGCACAGGTGTTTTAGTTTGGAGCTTCGATAATGTTCGCACGAATAAAAAGCAAGGCAAGATCGGTTGTCATTATTGTTCTAGTTGCAATGCCGATCGCGGCTGCCGTCAATGTGTTTGGACAGAACGCTGAATTGGTGAAGCAAACCGATCAGGTGTCAATCGATGTAAGTAATGTCACTATTTCGAGTGCTCTTTTTGTGCTCACGCAGCAGAACCCGGGACTTAGAATTGGTTTTGAGGAATCTTCACGCACCTCGATGGAACCAAAGATAAGCTTGAAGCGAAAGGCTGAAGATCTAAGCAGTGTGTTTGATGCTTTGGTTGCGCTTGATACAGAATATAGATGGTACGAATACGAGGGTGTATTCGTCTTCGAACCGCGAAATCGGTTCCCAAAGTGTTTCGATCTATTGAATCTCAAGGTTTCGAGCATCGCGATGCCGATAGAAACGAGGCGCGTCGATTTGATCAACGCCATTATCGGCTCACCGGAAGTAAACAAGTTTTTGAAAAGCAATAGTCTAGATTATTTGTTTTCGTTTGAATATCTGATGAAATCCCAGCTATTTTACAAAGAAGGGCGAAAATCTCAGTTAGCTGAAAACGATAATGTTATCGAAGTGTTGAACAGGATTATTAGGTTATCTGATTCGGTCGGCATGTGGCAGATTGGATTCTACGGTCCAGAACGAAAGTACCTTAGTGTCCTTCTGACATGATTGATTTTCAACGATTCGAAAAGGTTGGTTGGTGGTGGAATTTCGGAGCGTTTTGTAGTTCGAATGTTAAGTCCGTGTTTTCTCTCATCCGTAAAGTAAAATGAAAGCAAAAGCGCACAGAATCCTGCCCCTGGCGCTGATCGCTGCCTTCCTGTTCTGTGAGGAAGCACGGGCCTCCGATTGTTCCTATTGGTTGGGTCTGGTGAAGGCCGGAACGACAAGCGAGGTGCTTGGGCGCGCGCCTGACGAGAGCGATCCGGCGGTTGTTCTGAAGGGAATCGAGTGTCTTTTGACTTTGGAAGGCAAGGGAGGGATGGGGACGTTTCAGGGCGCGACATCGTTTGAGAATTCGGATCCTCCGCCGCGACAGACCGCGGGTGTCAACGCGCTGTATTACATTTCGTATTTGTACTTTCAAGATTGGCATCATGCGGGAGGAGTCGAGCTCCAGGGCGCTGGCGATTTTCGGTTTTCCAATGCCCGGGAATTGGAAGAGAGGGCCTTTGCCTCATACAAGGCATGGTTTAGGGAAGTCAAAGAGCTTGGTCTTGCTGGGGCGCGGAAGGCTGGGCTGAATCCTCTGGATTATTCGTGCGTTAATTGGCAGTTGACGAAGAGGGGCTTTTCGCCAAAGTTCGACCCGGTTTTGTGCGTAGCGAAGCTGAGGAATGACGGAACTTTCGACGATAGCGATACGAGCATCAATTCCATTGGAGCCAAATGGTCAGGGACCGATCAGGGCGAATCGGTTGAATTGGCCGTAAGCGAAGTCAGGGAATCGAAAGGAACGCTCCATTTCACGATTCGCGTCAGAAATATCCGCTCAACACCGGTATTTGTTGCGTTTAAGTCAGAAACGGTGTCGGGCGGAAATGAGGCCTTTGTCGAATATGATTCAGCAAATCGCACGGCCAAACTTAATATTGGATTGCTCTCTCTTCCAAATCCGTATCCTTATTCAGCGAGAACAAATGTTCGCATCAAGGAACTTGCTCCAAACGAAACATTGGAGCAAATATTTTCGATCGGTTTTCCAATAAGGGAAACTTCACCACCATCGGGAAGATTGAAATATATGGTCCGCGATGGGAGATTTGTGGTCTCCGAAGTAGAAGAATCGCTGAAGGAAGCGGGCACGGCCGATGTCTCCAAGATAGAAATTCGGGTCGGGTATTTCGAACATGTCGGCTTGATTCGGAGGTTTATTGATCGCGAAGGCGAACGCTCGTTTAACGGAACCGAGTTTGTCGGTAAGGGGAAGTTGGGGCAGGAGCTTTCTTTGGTGGGTTTGCAGAAGGAAGCGGCGATCGTTGTTGAGGTTCCGTAGTTCACCGGAAAACTTGATTTACTTCTCTTCGATCATCGTCAGCGGTTTGATGATCGTTGCGGGTGCGATTGCCGTGCACCGAATCGGCCGCTATACCTCCGCAACAAACTCCCTTATTCTTTGGAGCGCCGTTTCGATCTGATTGTAGGATTTGCAATAGGCAATTCGGACGTGGTTTTCGCCTCCCGAGCCGAAGCCGCTTCCGGGGACGACGGCGACCTTCTTTTCAATCAGAAGCTTTTCGGCAAATTCATCTCCGTTCATTCCTGTCGAGGATACGGTTGGAAACGCGTAGAACGCGCCTTTTGGTTCGAAGCAGTCGAGACCGATGTCGTTGAGTCCGGCGACGAGCAAACGCCTTCGGTTGTCGTATTTTTCGACCATCTCGCGTACAAACTTCTCCCCGTTTCGAAGCGCTTCAAGCGCCGCGAACTGCGAGATCGTCGGCGCCGACATCACTGCGTATTGATGCACCTTTAGAAACGCCGACATCAACTCGCGATTCCCGCACATGTATCCGACGCGCCAGCCGGGCATCGCGTAATCCTTCGAAAAACCGCCGAGCAGCACCGTGCGCTCCTTCATTCCCGGAAGAGACGAAAAGCAGACATGCTCGGTGCCGTAAACCAAACGGTCGTAAATCTCATCCGAGATAACGAGGAGATCATGCTTTTTAGCGACCTCTGCGATCGCCAGCGCGTTGGCACGCGTCAGGACGGCGCCCGTCGGGTTATTCGGGTAACCGAGAAAGATCGCTTTTGTTTTCGGAGTCACAGCCGCTTCGATCTGGCTTGCGAGCGGTTCGAAACCATGGCGTTCAAGGCACTGGACGGAAACCGGGGTGCCGCCAGCGAAAAGCACTTCCGGAAAATAGGATACAAAGCACGGCTCGGGAACGATGATTTCGTCGCCAGGTTCGCAAATCGCGGTGAAAACGCACTTTACGGCCTCGCTTACACCGACCGTGATAACTATTTCGCCTTCCGGATCGTATGAAACCAGATAACGGCGTGCGAGATGTTCGGCGAGTTTGGCTCGAAGCGCGGGAAGCCCCGAGTTGGCGGTATATCCGATACCGACCTCGTAAACGGCGTCAAAACCCGCTTTGGCGATGGGTGCCGGAGTGGCGAAATCGGGTTCTCCGATACAAAGCGAAATGACGTCCGGCATCTTTTCCGCGAGACCGAAGAACCGGCGTATTCCCGAAGGCGGAATCCGAGAAATACGTTTTGCGATGAAGTCATCGGCAGTGAACCGATCCGTTTGCTGAAACTGGTTGTCGTATGCTTGTTTGGTGATAGGCTTTGGTTCTTCAGCGTGTGTTTTTCGTGCTAGAATGCTGAAAACCCAATTGTTACATAATTTTTAAGGTAACCGAAACGCGTTGCCCCCTTAGAAGAGAATGAAATATTGCCCGACTTGCCAAGCCGAATACGATGAGGAAGTTATCCGCTTCTGCACGAAAGACGGTACCCCTTTGGTAGAAGACGAAGCACCTGTTTTTACAAACAACATGCCGAGCTCCGGTTCCGATTCGATCGATGATGACGAGGGAGCGCAGACGATCATCCGAAGGAAAACTCCCGCGCCCGATACCGAACCGCTGGCCCCTCAGGGAAGCTCGGGCGGCGTGCGCGATGACGCGCAGCGGATGGTGATTTCGACGGGCGAAACAAAGCAGGAACAAGTCGTAAGACCAAAAGCGGTCGTCAGGCCCCCGGTCGAACCTTCCAAGAAATCAAACACCGCGATCATCGTTCTGCTTACCATCATCGCAACGCTTCTGGTGCTTTTGACGACATTTGGTCTCTATTGGTTTTTGACGACAAGCGGCACCGATGACGCGAATTCGAATCTGAACATTAACGAAAACCTGAATACGAACACGGATCTGAACGAGAATACGGATTTCAATCTTGAGGATCTGAATCTGAACACAAATTCGAATCTAGATATAAACTCGAATCTCAATTCGAACTCGAATTTTGAACTTTCGACGCCGACGCCGTCTCCGACAAAGTCGCCGACGCCGAGTCCTACGCCGACCCCGAGCCCGACGCCGACACCCGCTCCTTCGCCCTCGGCGACAGCGACGCCGGCGACGCCGAATCCGGGAACTCCGGCGACACCGCGTCCGACTACACCGGCGCAACCCTCGCCGCCAAAGCCTCCTTCACCGCCCGCGAATTCGAATTCATCGGTGGTTGTTGGCTCGCTTAACAACCGCGCGGTTCGGCTTCCCGCTCCCGAGTATTCGACAACGGCGCGAGATTTAAAGGCCAAGGGCAGGGTCGTCGTCGATGTAACGATCGACACGCAGGGAAATGTGGTTTCGGCAAAGGCTGTCAACGGCCACCCCGCACTCAGATCCGCTTCGGAGCGCGCGGCGAAAAATTCAAAATTCAAACCCGTGACGGTTGACGGCAAACCCGTCAACGCGAAGGGATCGGTATTTTATAATTTTGTGGACTAGCGAAATGTGATACGAGCGCATCGCCGGCAGGCATGAATTGTTCGAGATTCATGGCCGCAGTTTCGTTCCAGTGACCGTACCGCTCGCGAGCCTTGTCGCAAGCGGATCGATTTCGCTTACCGCACAAACTCCCCGAACATCGGCACCTTTAGTAAATTCGGAAGAAAGTTATGACTAAATTGCATGAACCCGATTTTCAAGAAATTGAATTGGACGAGGACGAAGAGTTTCTGTCAAACGAACTCGGTCTGAAGGGTGAGTCGCGCCGGAAGTTTTTCGGCCAGGTCGGAACGGCAGGTTTCAGCCTGCTCGCGCTCCAGATTTTGGCGGAGCAGGAGGCACTTGCGGCGACCTCGACAAACGGTTCGACAAAGGCTCTTTCGCTTGAGAACGCCGTAAAACTTACGCTTAAGGTCAACGGCGAAAAGCGCAGCCTCGAGGTTGATTCGAGGATGACGCTGCTCGATACGTTGCGTGAGCGGCTTGATCTTACCGGTTCGAAAAAGGGTTGCGACCATGGTCAATGCGGCGCCTGCACGGTGATCGTTGATGGTCGGCGCGTTCTTTCGTGTCTCACGCTCGCGGCAACCTGCGAGGGGAAGGAAGTGACGACGATCGAAGGGCTTGCCGATGATGAATCGCTTCATCCGATGCAATCGGCCTTCATTAAACACGACGGATTTCAATGCGGATATTGCACTCCGGGACAGATTTGTTCGGCCGTGGCGCTTTTGGACGAGGCCGCGGCGGGCGAAGTGAGCCATGTTTCCGAGATCATCCCCGTCAAGGCGCGTTCGGTTGTATTGAGCGATGAGGAAATCAGGGAGCGGATGAGCGGCAACCTATGCCGGTGCGGCGCTTATCCGAATATTCTGAAGGCGGTTCAGGAAGTCCATAGACGAGAAGAGATCGCGGAGACTTGGAATTTTTACAAGGAGGGCGCCGATGAAACCGTTTAAGTATCAAAAGGCGAAGGACGAGAAGGCGGCCGTACAGGCGTCGAAAGCGGGAATGCGGTTTCTCGCCGGCGGAACCAACCTCGTCGATTTGATGAAGGAGGGTGTCGAGAGCCCTTCGGGATTGGTAGATATAAACGGCGTCAAGCTCAATCAAATCCGCGCGACGAAAGACGCGGTCGTGATTGGAGCATTGGCGCGAAACAAGGATACCGCCAACCATCCGTTGATACGCGAGCATTTTCCGATGCTGACCCGTGCGATTCTAGCCGGCGCATCGGCGCAGATACGAAACATGGCGACAAACGGCGGAAACATCAACCAGCGCACGCGTTGCATGTATTTTTATGACACCTCGATGCCGTGCAACAAGAGAAATCCGGGTTCGGGCTGTGCGGCGATAGGCGGGCTAAACCGGATGCACGCGGTTTTTGGTTGGGATGAGAAATGCGTCGCGGTTCATCCGTCGGATATGGCGGTCGCGCTATCGGCACTAAATGCTTCGATCAATGTTATTGGCAGCGACGGAGCCACGCGGAAAATCGTTATCGGCGATTATCACACGCTTCCCGCCGCCGATCCTTCGAAAGACAACACGCTCCGCGCGGGCGAGCTCGTTACATCGATCGAGCTTCCAAAGAATCGCTTTGCGGCAAACTCCTATTACCTGAAGGTGCGCGATCGCGCGAGTTATGCGTTCGCGCTGGTCTCGGTGGCGGCGGGTCTTGCGCTTGAGGGCGGGAAGATCGCCGACGCGAGGGTTTCGCTCGGAGGCGTCGCCCACAAGCCGTGGCGGGTGTTTTCAGCCGAGGCGTATTTGAAAGGCAAGGCGCCGACGGCGGAGGTCTTTGCCGAAGCGGGTGTTATGGCGATGGAAGGCGCGCGGGCGCTCAAAGACAACGCTTTCAAGATCAAACTCGCCGAAAAGGCGGTTGCAAGAGCGCTCGAAAAGGCGGCCAACACGAAAGGCTAGACTTGGCGGAACCTTGTTCGCAAACCGGAGAACGGAATGAAATACATCGGAAAAGACATGAGTCGCGTCGATGGCGTCGCGAAGGTGACGGGAAAGGCGAAATATGCGGCGGAATACAAGCTCGATAATCTCGCCTATGGTTATATCGTCCAAAGCACGATCGCCAAGGGAAAAATCAAGAAAATCGACACCGCAAACGCAGAGAAGGCCGCCGGAGTTGTAAGGGTTTTCACACATGAGAACACGTTGCGGGTCGAGGAAAAGGGAAGCGCGTTTCGCGCGTTTCAGTCCGACGAGATTTTGTTTGCCGGTCAGCCCGTGGCGCTTGTTGTTGCCGAAACATTCGAGCAGGCGAGGCATGCGGCATCGCTTGTGACAGTCGAGTTCGATAAATCGGTTCCCCAAACCGATATTTTCAAGGCGCGCGATGAAGCCGCCAGACTCGTTGATCGAACCGGAAGGACAAAGGCTAGGGGGAATCCGGCCGAGGGATTTGAAAATTCGGATGTTAAGTTTGAGGCCGAGTATTCGATTCCGATCGAGCATCACAGTCCGATGGAACCGCATGCGGCGACGGCTTTCTGGAAGGATGGGAAGCTCACTATTTTTGACAAATCGCAAGGAGTTTACGGAGTTCAGGAACATCTCGCGGAGAGCTTTAAGATTCCAAAGGAAAACGTAAACGTGGTTTCGCTTTTTGTCGGCGGCGCCTTCGGTTCATCGCTTCTTCCGCACTACTACCCGTTTTTGGCTTCGTTTGCATCACAGAAACTCGAACGCCCGGTGAGGGTCGTCTATACGCGGCGGCAGATGTTTACAGGCCATGGCTATCGTCCGTTTACGGTTCAAAAGCTTTCGGTCGGCGCGGCGAAAGACGGAAAATTGCAATCGGTGATCCATCGATCCTTTAGCAACACCTCGTCATTTGAGAATTTCAGCGAGGGATCCGCGACTTTCGGACGCACGCTTTACGAATGCCCGAACTACGACTCGCCTTATTCGATCGTAAAAACGGATCTTCCGACGCCGACTTGGATGCGCGCTCCGGGTGCGGTTTCAGGGGCTTTCGCGCTCGAAAGCGCGATCGACGAACTCTCCTACAAGCTCGGCATCGATCCGCTCGAGATGAGAAAGATCAACTACGCCGAGAAGGATCCGGAAACCGGCAAACCGTTTTCGAGCAAGGCGCTTATGAAGTGTTTTGAGGCAGGGGCGAGCAAGTTCGGCTGGGACAAGCGAAAACCGGAACCGCGTTCGATGAGAGACGGCGATCTGCTCGTGGGTTGGGGGACGGCGATCGGAACTTGGGGCGCCTGGCAGGCGCCGGCTTCGGTCAAGATCACGTTGCGAAAGGACGGCACGGTACATGTCGGGAGCGCGACGTCCGATATCGGGCCGGGAACATACACCGTGATAACGATGATCGCGGCGGAGTTTTTGGGTGTTGCGCCGGAGAAGATAAAGTTTGAGCTTGGAGATACCCGGCTTCCCGAAGCACCCTCGCAGGGTGGATCGATAACGACGGCCTCGGTCGGCTCCGCGGTTTATGGAGCCGCAATGAAGATCAAGGAAGAAATCCACGAGCTATCGATTCGGACGCTTGGTACCGCGGTGCTGGGTACGCCAAAACCGGAGGATCTCGAGCTTGCGGATGGGAACCTGCGTTTGGTCGCCAAACCCGAAAAGAGCGTTTCGGTAGAGGCGATTTTGACGATGGCCGGAAAGGATGAGGTTGTGGTCGATTACAAGTCGATGCCGAATGCCGAGCGCGGCAAGTACACGACGATGGCTCATGGCGCGCAGTTCGTCGAGGTAAAGGTAGATGAAGCGATTGGGAAAGTTATGGTTACGCGTGTTGTCGAGGCGACCGCCTGTGGCCGAATCATGAATCCGAAAACCTCGCATTCGCAAGAGATGGGAGGAATCGTCTGGGGCATCGGTATGGCTCTTCATGAAGACACGCAGGTGGATCATCGTTTTGGAAAGATGATGACGACGAATTTCGCCGACTATCATATTCCGGCACACGCCGACGTGCTTCATATCGAAACGGATTTTGTAGAGGAAGAGGACAAGATCGTCAACGAACTCGGAATAAAGGGAATGGGCGAGCTGTGCCTTGTCGGAATCCCCGCCGCGATTGCAAACGCGGTCTATCACGCCACCGGAAAAAGGATCAGGGAATTGCCGATCACGGTGGAGAAGGTGATGGGGTAGGAAGAAAAGTTCCAAGTTCCAAGTTCCAGAAGTTCCAAGTTGTCCGGAGGAGTTCAAAGTTCCGTCCGAGCAGAGTTCCAAGTTCCAGAAGTTCCAAGATTTCCGGAATGGGGCATTTAGGCAAAATTAATTTACTACCTGGAATTGCGAAATCAACGTCTAGAACGAATTGTCATAACTCTCAAAAAAATCAATGCCCGCCGGAAGAACTTGGAACTTGGAACTTCTGGAACTTGGAACTCTGTATTAATGTCTGAAACACGCAAAATTCTAGAGGCTTTGAGAAACGGGCTTGTTTCCGATGGTTCGGTGTTGGCGACGGTGGTTGATGTCGTTGGCTCGAGCTATCGGCTTCCGGGGGCGAAGATGCTTGTGCTTTCCGATGGCGGTTCGGTTGGAACAGTCTCGGGAGGTTGCCTTGAAGCGGATCTTTTGGAGAGGACAAAGGCCGTTTCGGAGAGCGGAAAGCCGGCGACGATTGTTTACGACACGCGAAAGGAAACCGATTCAGTTTTTAGCCTCAACATGGGTTGCCGCGGGGTCGTGACGATACTCGTCGAACCGGCCTTGGACAATCCTCTCTTCGGACTTCTCGAGAGGAACATTTCGACCGGAGCTGTTGCGGTGGTTGCGACCGGAATAGGCGAGCGGAACATCGGTGCGAGGCGGATAGTTTGGGAAGACGATCAGCGAACGACGTCGGAAGGCGAAGTTCCCGCCGAATGGATGCAGTTTATCGAAGAATCATTTGCGGAGCGTGCCTCGTTTACGCGCGAAACAACGGACGGCGCGGTGTTTGTCGAGTATTTTGGCGCGCCCGTTTCACTCGCGGTTTTTGGAGCGGGAGGCGATGTTGCGCCCTTGATTCGGATCGCCAGCGGACTTGGCTGGAGGACAATGGTTTCCGACCATAGACCGGCATTTGCGGTAAGGGAGAGATTTCCCGAGGCCGACGAGGTGATTTGCCGTTCGATCGAAGAGATTGCGGGAGGTTTGGAACTTCCACGAAATACCCACGCCGTCGTTATGACGCACAACTACGAACACGATCGCACGGTTCTATCGGCATTGCTTTCAACCGACACGCCCTATATCGGGATGATGGGTCCGAAATCCAGAACGGAGTCGATAATCGCGGAGCTCCGTGAATCGGGCTCAGAATTTTCCAGCGAAACCCTCTCGCGGATCCATGGTCCGGTCGGACTCGATATCGGCGGACGCGATCCCGAAAGCATCGCGCTTTCGATCGTCGCGGAAATCCAATCAGTTGCGAGCGGGAGAACCGGAGGCTTCCTGCGCGAAAGGTCGGGTTCGATCTATGGTAGGAAAGCTGAAATCCAAGCAGCGCAATGAGAACCGCGTTGATCATGGCCTCGGGGAGTTCTTCCCGCTTTGGCAGACCCAAACAACTCGAGAGATTTGAAGGCGAAACGCTGCTTGCCCGTTCGATTCGACTCGCGAACGAAAGCGCGGATTGCGTTTTTGTTGTCTTGGGTTTCGAATGTGAAAGAATCGCTGGCACTATTGCGTCCATTGACGCTGAAATCATAGTCAATTCGGATTGGTCAAAGGGATTGGGAAGCTCCGTCAAAACCGGCTTGTCGCATTTGATCGAAAATCATCCAGCGGCAACTTCACACCTCATAATGCTCGCGGATCAACCGTTAATCTCAAGCGAGTATTTCAACACTCTCTGTCAAACTCTCGAAAAAAACGATGTGGACTGCGTCGCCACTCGATACGCAAAACATGGAGGGGTTCCGGCCTGCTTTTCAACGGCGGGGGCGCGTTTTGTGATCGAGCGGCTTGATGACGGTGCGGGAGCAAAGCCGGCAATTGCAGAATTTTCTCCCGAACGCAGAATCCTCTGCGAATGCACCGATCCTCTCATTGATATCGACACGGAAGCGGATTTGGCCCGGCTTCGTGAAAGTAATGCAAGCTGATCCGGATAACGGAGCCAACATCAAAACCCCAACGCCTTCACCGCAGCATCAAGCTGGCTGTCGCGACCGGTTTGGCTTTCGCCGACCGGGTTTGTAACCGAAACATCGACCGGACGCGGATTGAGCTCCATGTTTTGACCGCGGTTGTCGGTGATCTTCGAACGCGGCAAACGGAATCTTGTGCCGTCATAGAGAGCCGGACTCCATGTGAAGATGATCCAGCCCGCCGTCTTTTCTCCAACTACCTTTCCGAGCTTTAGTTCTCTGAATCCTTCCGTCATGTCTTCGGCGTCGGAAAGCGAATGCTGATTTGTCACGAGAACGGTCGGTCTTTCAAGCGCCCTTTGTCCGAGCGCGCTCCTGGCGGGATATTGCCAGAGCCCCCTTTCCTGCATCGTCAGATAACCCCGACGCGAAAGCACATCGATCACGTATGGATTTACAAAACCGCCGTTGTTGTTTCGGATGTCTATTACTACGGCGCTTTTCTTTTGGTTTTCGGCGTCAAGATCGATGTAAAGCTGCTCGAGCGAGCCCGAACCCATATCCGGCAGATGTACATATCCGACCTTTCCGCCGCTGATCTTCTCGACATAGGCGCGATTCGATTCAACCCATTGACGATACAGAAGCTGTTTCTCAAGCCCCGTGCTTACGGGTTTTAGAACAACCTTTTTCTCGTTCGCCCCCGATGCGGTCTTGGCTATTCCGAGTTCGACGCGTTTTCCGACTTTGCCTTCGAGCAGTTCGTCGAGATTTACGCTCATTCCCGTCTTCGCACCATCAACCGAGATCAAATAATCGCCGACACTAATTTCCTTTGAAACAGCTGCGGGGCCGAGTTCGATTATCTCCGTGATTTTCAGCCTGCCGGTCGATTCGTATTCGGCCGCATCGAAGCGCATGCCGAGCCTTCCGGTCGGTGCCGCGCGGAAATCACTTTGTCCGCTGACACCGAGATGCGAGGCGTTCAGTTCGCCGACCATCATGTTCATCAGGCGACGCGTTTCCTCAAGGTTTTGCGAACCGCGAATATACGGTTCATACCGCATTCGCACGGCTTCCCAATCGGCGCCGTGAAAACCCGGATCGTAAAAATGATCGCGCATGTATCGCCAACCCTGTTTGAAGATCTCCATCTTGTCGTCGTCAAAATCGGACTTGACGCCGATGTTCAGCGAAACCGTATCGATGGATCTTCGCGCGAGATTGACTTCGCGGATGCGACCGTTTTCAAGATAGAAAACGCTCGCGCTCGTTGGCGAAAACTGCGCGTCGGATTTGAATCCCGGCGTGCTCGTGATTTGAAGTGGCGAGCGGCTCCGCGCAAGTTCCTCCAGCGAAATCGTATAGAGATTGAAACCGCCTTCAGCGGCCGCCGTTACAAGAAGCGTCTTTCCATCGGGCGAGATCACGTGTTCGTTGATCGAAACCCCAGTTGAAAGCAGGTCTATTCGCTTGCGAATTTCCTCGAATTCGATCTCGACGTCTTTCTTTTCATCCTTGCGGGGAAGAGCGCCCGGAGAAGCTGCCATCCCGTTTCGGGAATCTGTCGATTCGGTTGATGGTGCATCAACCTTCTTCGGCTCCTCGACGGGGGTTTCCATCGGGGTTGGTTTTGTTTTCTCCTTTGGATTTTCTTCGGGGAAAAGCTCGCGGAATTTGTCTTCGTTGAATTTGGGTGTTCTGAGTTTTAGCGTCACCCTCGCAAGCGATGGATCCTCGGTACGCTGAGATGTGTCAAACAAGAGATACTCGCCATCCGGACTCCATGAAATCGTTCCGCTAAAGGAATTGGCGATAAAGCTCACGGGTTTCACGGCGCCGGTTTCGATGTTTGCTATCGATGCGTTTGTATAGCTTCTGGTGTCAGGCCGTAGCGTGAGAAACGCGATCCATTTGTTGTCGGGTGAAAACGCGAACGTGCGTTTTCCCGAAATAGGCGGTAGATCCGAATAAAGATCGCCGATCTTTCGTTCCGATTTCTTTGCGGTATCGTAAATCCAAAGCCCTCTGCCCTTGCGTATAAAAGCGATGTATTTTCCATCAGTGGAATAGACCGCGGAATAATCCTCGGCTCCCTTTGTCAATTGCGTTTCGGTTCTGGCCGCAAAGTCGTACTCGAACAACTCGAGATTGCCGTTTCTTTCGGAGGAATAGATCACTCGCTTGCTGTCGTTTGACCAGCCAGCAAATGATTCGGGTGCGGCGGTGTTCGTGACTCGAAAGCCCTCACCGGCATCATCGGCGGTTCCCGCAAACACTTCGCCGCGTGCAACCGCGACAATCTTTTTCCCATCCGGAGACAACGAGAACTCGCTGATGCGGCCCGAGAGATCCATAAACTCCTCTTCGTCTCCCGCCGAAGCGCCGCGAAGCGTAATGTCGAGCTTCTTCGATTTTTTCGATCCGAGATCCAATCGCCAGATACCGAAATCACGTTCGAAGACGATGATTTTTCCATCGTAGGAAATAGATGGCCAAATGACGCGTCCGTCGGTGAATTTTGTAATTGGAGTCGCACGACCGTTCATCGCGATCTCGACGATGTTTTGAGCGCCGTCCCTGTCGGACGAGATGTAGAGCGAAGATCCGTCGGCTTTCCACATCGGCCAATGCTGTTTCGCGCCGCGTTCAGTAATTTGCCGATAACCCGCGGATGATTTCGTCCAGATTTCGGTTTCGTCGATGTGGCTGTGCCCGAGGCGCCACCATTGCGAATTTGAAATCCCGCGCGCGCTAAACGCAATCGTTTCGCCCTTTGGCGATGGCGCGGCAAAGTACTCGGAAACATAGCGATCGCCGCTGACAAGTTGCGGGGTTCCGCCATCGACCGAGACCCTGTAGATATCGCGCATCCCTGCAATGTCAAAGCTTGAGGAATTGAAGTAAAGCCATTTGCCGTCGTATGACCAGCCATCGAAAACATCGCTTCCGTCGTTGTAGGTGAGCCTGGTGAGACGTCCCGTGGCGAGCTCGAGCAAATAGATATCCCCGCTTCCGGTGCGCGTTGACATAAATGCGAGCTTTTTGCCATCGGGTGAAAATCTCGGACGGCTTTCCTCGGCCGGATGCGACACCAAAAGCGAAGCCGTGCCGCCGTCAGCGGAAACCAACCAAATATCACCTCCCGAAACAAACGCGATTTCCTTGTTATCGGGCGAAACAGCGGGCTCCGTCATGTAGCGCATAGACCCCTGGCCAAATGCAGACAGGGAAAGACACAAAAACAACAACGAGAATACGAAGAATTCTTTGATCATGATTTGAATTGGTCAGCGAAACTTGGATTATCGTCCGGATCGAAATAGGAATTGATCGGAGTTTTCTACACTATACACGGTTTTGGAGAAGTTAGCCCTTCCGGAAGAGTTCCAAGTTCCAAGTTCCAGAAGTTCCAAGTTGTCCGGAATGGGGCATTTAGTGAAGCTCCTTTTTCACAAAGTAATCTGAAACGAACGTCTGGAACAGATTGCAACAACTCTCGAACAAAAACCACCAATGTTCGCCGGAAGCACTTGGAACTTGGAACTCTTGGAACTTGGAACTCTTCCGGACAGAACTTGGAACTCCTCAGGACAGAACTTGGAACTCTTCTGGTGGCAATTGCATTTGCGGGGGTGTGATAATACGATTGATGAAAATTTTTTCTGTGAGGAATATGGATTTATGAGTTTTCCCGGTGGATTTGATTTGAACTCAATGATGCAGCAGGCGAAAGAGATGCAGGAGCAGATGAGCCGCGAGATGAAGGAAATGGTCGTTGACGCTTCTGCCGGCGGCGGTGCCGTTTCGGTGAAGATGCGCGGTGACTTTGAGGTCGTCGAGCTCGTTATCTCTCCCGATCTGGTCGCTGATGGCGATACTGAGATGATTCAGGATCTTGCGGTTGCCGCGTTGAATGAGGCACGTCGAAAGGTTGAGGAGTCGCTTAAGGGGAAACTCGGCGGCATGCTGCCTCCCGGACTTGGATTCTAGTATTTGGGCCGGCTTTGTTCGGCCCGTATTTATTTAATGCTCGATTATTCCGAACCGGTCGCAAAATTAATCGATGAGTTCAAACGCCTGCCGGGCGTCGGGCATAAATCCGCCCAAAGACTCGCATTTCATATCCTTCGGCTTCCACGCGAAAGAGTCGAGGAATTCGTCGCATCACTGCGTGAGGTTAAAGACAAGATCGTCTTTTGTTCGGTGTGCAACAACCTCACCGATGTCGATCCATGCCAGTTTTGCGCATCGCCAACGAGGGATAGAAGCCAAATCTGTATCGTCGAAGAACCCTACAACCTTGTCGCAGTGGAAAAAACACGTGCATACCGCGGGCTTTACCACATCCTTCATGGGTCGCTTTCCCCTATCAAGGGCATCGGTCCTGAAGAATTGATGATTGCTAATATTTTCCCCAGGCTTTCACCCGAAAACAACGACGGTGTCGCGGTTACGGAAGTTATCGTCGCCACAAATCCTACGACCGAGGGCGAAGCCACCGCAAACTATGTTGCGCGACTCATCAAGCCTCTTGGAGTAAAGGTTACGAGAATTGCAATGGGCATGCCGGTAGGTTCGGATCTCGAGTTTGTCGATGAGGTAACGATGGACAAGGCGCTTTCGAATCGGCACGAGATGTAGGGGTGAATCAAGTGCTGTCCGGAAGAGTTCCAAGGCTCGGAAGAGTTCCAAGTTCCAGAAGTTCCAAGTTCCAAGTTCCAAGTTAAAGAAGTTGCGTCCAATCTAAAAAGTCTTTATTGAAGGAAAAAGCGCGGTTTTTAGGGTATGTCGGTTTAACAGGAAGAAAGACCCCTGCCGGCTTGTCCGGCAGGTGAATGAGGTCGAAGGCAAGTCGAGGCAAGAAATGACGCGTTCCGGCCCCCCCTGCCGGCTTGTCCGGCAGGAGGCAAAGGTCCCTAGCTATGCCCGTTAAATAGATGGTGTGCTTAGGTTTATGGTTGTTCTGGAAGGGGCTGACCTTATTCACCTGCCGCACAAGGCGGCAGGGGCCTCCGGATGAATCAATGTGGTTTGGACTAGCTGCTGACCTCATTCACCTGCCACACAAGGTGGCAGGGGTCTTGGTCGGTTTCTCTTAGGATCAACGTGCCAATTGACTTTTTTTTGAATTGATTTTTTAGAGCTGCGGAATGAAAACCTCGCAGCCGCGTTCGTGGCGCTGGAATGCAGCAATTACGGGTGTTTCTCCGCGCCGGTACCCGGCGCGAATGTTGTGTATGTCTTTACCGTGGGTTCCGCGCAAAGCCGCTCCACCCACGGCTAAAATCTACGTGACGCTACGCGTCCGAATAGGAAATTCCGGATTTTGGAATAAGATCGACTTTTCAGGCCGTACCCAACCTCCGGATCTTGGAACTTCTGGAACTTGGAACTTGGAACTCTTCCGGTCAACTTGGAACTCTTCCGGTCAACTTGGAACTCTTCCGAGCCTTGGAACATTCGCACCTTGATTGGAAGCCGCTTGCGATGACTGAAAAGGGAAATCCTGAATTTCGGGAATTGGGTTTGGAGGACATGATTCGCCTAAGGCGTGGCGGCTTGTTGCGTCGGTTTGTGCACGCGCTTGTCAGCATCACGCTTCGGCTGTTTTTCCGAAGAATCGAAACCGCGAATGCCGATCGAATCCCAGAGGAAGGTGCCTCGATTTTTGTGATGAATCACCCGAACGGGTTGATCGATCCCGCCCTGATTTTTGTCACGATTCCGAGGAGTTTTTCCTTTCTTGCAAAATCAACGCTTTTTGATTTTCCGGTGCTTGGCCGCGTGTTGAGACTGCTCGAGGCGTTGCCGGTTTATCGGCGTATGGATGCGGTAGATGTTTCTCAAAATGAACAAACTTTTGCCGCCTGCATCGATCTTCTCGCGCGTGATGGCGCGATCGCACTCTTTCCAGAAGGCGTTTCGCATAGCTCGCCCAAGCTGCTTCCGATCAAGACAGGTGCCGCGCGGATTGCCATAGGCACTTTGAATGCGATTGATCCGGCGGCAAATGTGTCGGTAAGCATCGTACCGGTTGGGTTGTTTTATACGAGCAAGACGACTTTCAGGTCCGAAGCTCTGATCTGGTTTGGCGAACCATTCGCGGTTCCCGATGATTTTGAGAAGGCTTCTGATTCGGAATTTCGCGATGCTGTGAACCGTCTTTCGGAAAGGATTTCGATGTCGCTCCGGGAATTGACCGTGAACGCCGAATCCGACAAGGAAATCGAGACCGCCGCCGCCGCTGCCAATCTCTTCTTCTCGGTTTCTCAAACGCTCGAATCGGATGGAACTCTGGCTGCTCGCTTTAGCTTTGTGCGGGAATATCTCGAATTTGATTCAGATGATTCCGAAGGAGAAGACCTGACGGCGCGCGTTTCGGGATTTAAGCGAAAGCTCCGCGCGCTTGGTTTGAGGCCGGAGAATCTCGAATTGGCGGAAGAGCCGGTTTCCTTCGTGTTGAGCAAGTTTATCGCCCGCGTGACTATTCTGCTTGCGGCCTCTCCGATCGCATTGCTGGGGACGGTTGTTCACTTTCCGGCATATCAACTGAGCAAATTCATCGCAACTCGTTATACGCATCACGGCGTGGACGACATCATATCGACGGTCAAAGTGGTGTCTGGAATGGTTTTGATGCCGCTATCATGGTTTGCTGTGGCGGTTGCTGTTTACTGGTTTACGGGTTCGGCTCTGGCAATGCTCGTGATTCCCGGAATCATCATGATCGGCTATATCGCTTTGCGTTGGTGGGAGGAGTTTGTAGGGCTGAGGGGATGGTTCAAAGCGGTTTGGCTCTTGATCACGAGGCGAAAAATTCTTGTTCAGGTTTTGAGGGAACGAAGGAGACTTTTGCGCAGCCTCAATCGAGTTGGGCGGAAGGAGTGAGCAGTCCCGTCCGGAAGAGTTCCGTCCGGAAGAGTTCCAAGTTCCAGAAGTTCCAAGTTCCAGGTTCCAGGTTCCAGGTTCCAGGTTAAGGAGTTGAGTCCACTATAAAAAGTGAGGTCATGGCAGTTTTCGGGAGATGTAGATTCGGCTTCTTTGGAATTTGTGGTGTGTGGAGTTTAGGGCGTTCGGTTGGAACCGCGACCGCTTGCAGCACTCAATCAAGCCCCGAACGGGGCGGAAATAGCTTAGCCCGTGGCAAGCGAAGCGCAGCCTCGGGTCGAGATTGCAAAAAGAATTGAAGCCCCAGCGGGGCGGTACGAATCGCAAATATGTTCTATATAATCCCGGAGGGCGTTAACAATTCTTCGTGGAACGAGGCCATTCGCCCCTTCAGGGCGTAAAGCCATTGCCGGACCTTGACCAGACGCGGCGCTCCGCTTGCGACTGTCTACGTTATTTCCGCCCCGTTCGGTGCTTGATTGAGCTCCACTGAACAAGCGAGGTATTTGTAATACCGACTTTTTAGAGTGAATTCAGAAGTTCCAGAAGCACCAAGGGTCGGAATTTGGATCCAACTTACTGTTCGACGATTCCGAGAACGTATTCTCGAATAAGACCCTTTTGGGATTTGCTCATGTTTGTCGGAAGGTCGTTTGGCGAAAACCAGCCGTAGTCTCGGATTTCCCTTGAATCGAGCTTTACTTCGCCCGTGTATCTTGATCGATAAACAATCTCAAGATGTTTGCCGACTGTTCTGATTTCCTGCAGTTCGGGATTTATGAGTTCAAGTCCTGTTTCTTCCATGATCTCCCTACGAAGCGCGTCAACGGTTTCTTCCCCGTGGTCGATGAAACCTCCGGGCAAACCCCAGGTCGCGCCGGGGCGTATGTAATGATCGAGAATCAAAACTTCCTGTTTATCATTCAGGATCACGGCGATCACCGATACGGTGAACTTCGATTGCGTGAGCCGTATTAACCAAAGCCGTGCGCCGAAAGGCAGTATTCTCCAGAGTTTTGCGAAGAGCGAGATCATAATGAAGTCATGGCTTGATCGGGCACTGAACTTTAACCATCAATGTTAGCGCAACCCAACTCTTTTACATATTTCACTTTATTCTTTTAGCCCGAAGCGAATCTTTGCTGAATCCGGCAAAAAAAAGGGACGGCCGGGGCCGTCCCTTTTTCAGTAGGTCATGGTTTGAATCTACTTCAATGAAGCGTCGTCAACCCTGAACGTGGTTACCAAAGAACTGTCGGTCGAGGTGCGGAACTGAACCCTTACGGTTTGTCCCTTCCACGCCGCCATGTTCAACGACTTCTGCGAATAGGTGCTCGCCGAACTCGTCTTGTCGAGATTCGAGTAGGTGGCGAGCGTTCCGAGAAGCGTACCGCCCGTCGAACGGACTTCTACCCATAGCAAGTCATATTGGGTGGTCGTCGTGGTTTCGGCCGATGTTACATTAAGCCAGAAGGTCAGCGTACCGGTTGCGGTCGAAGGAATGCTCACCTGTTGATAGGTTTGTCCCGTTTTGCGGTTTGCGTTACCAAAGTAGCTGTAGCCGGTACCGCCGTGCGGAGCCGAACCATTCGAGGTGTAAAGCGCACCCGTGCCAGACTTAACCCATGGTGTCAGCACTGATTCGAAACCGCCGTTTACCAAGAGTTCGTTGCCCGAAGGAGTCGGGGTTGCGGTCGGAGTCGGAGTCGGTGTTCCGCCGCCAGGGCAGGTTCCAACACCAACGGCACACCAGGCCGTGGCAGTTCCAGTGTACTCGCTGCTCGAAGCGCCGTAGAGATCGGTTGCAGCGTTGAGCGTCGCCGTTCTCGCACCCGAGAAGTTCGTGCTGGCCGTCATGTAAAACACGAGCGCTCTGTAGAAGATCTTCTCGGCCGCCGTCGCGCCGATCGAGGGAACCGTAACACCGCTCACAGAGTTTGTTCCGCCCGCCGCCAGAAGATAGAAGGCGTGGTTGGAAATCGACGAGTTGGTGTGTACGCCGCAATAGTCGTTTGAGCTGGATGGCGTACAAGTTCCCGGATAAAGCCTTTGGCTGTAGTGAACCGGATCGCCGGCAAGCGCCGGATTGTCCATGTAGCGAAGCGCGTCGCCTGCGGTGTTGGGCGTGTAGGCCTGTTCACCGATTTTCCAGGTGTTTGCGTTTACCACGCCACCGTTCTGATAGCGTTCAACCATGGCACCGAAAATATCGGAAATCGACTCATTGAGCGCGCCCGACTCCTTGGAATAAGTCAGGTTGGCGGTGTTTTCAGTTACGCCGTGCGTCATTTCGTGACCGCAGATGTCGGTGGTTGTAAGCGGCGAGAACGTGGTTCCGTTGCCGTCGCCGTAGGTCATCTGGTTGTTGTACCAGAAGGCGTTGTTGTAGGCTCCGGAGGTTCCGAAGTGCACGCGCGAGGAGATCAGCGTGATGGCGCTGTTGGCCGCCGCGGCGTATGTGCCGGGGCCACCCGAGCCGTTGACGCCGTTTCGTCCGTGCGTGTTCAGATAGTAGTCGTAGGTTTGCGCGGCGCCGTAGTGCGCGTCGACTCCGGCCCGCTGGATGGTCGAGTTCCAGTTGTCGTCGGTGTCGGTGTAGCGCGAGGCGGTTCCGCCGGTTCCCGTGCTCTCGTTGCCGGTGCTGTTCATGTTGAAGGTTCCCATCTTGCGACCGAGATCCTCCATGTAGAAGGTCGAGCCGACGGAGCTCGTGGTGATGCTGACCGTGCCGCTGTAGAGCGAGCTTCCGGTGCCCGTCTTGAGGTTGTCATATCCCCAGAGACGCTCTCCCGTGTGGGCGTCGATGAAATCAACCGGAACCTCGGGATTGTCGTTGCCGTCGATTCTCGGGGTTTCAACGCGCCAAACGAGGTGATCCCTCTCCTCGCCGCGGTAGATGTAAAGCTGTGCGTCGCTGCGATGCGAGATCTTGGCGTCGCCGGTGTAGAGTTCGTGGGCCATCTCGATGGCCTCTTTGATCGTAAAGTTCGGCTCGGTGCCGACGGAGATTCCGTTAAACAGAGCGTCCGTCATGCCGGAAACCGACCCGTCGGACTTGAGATGGACGATCGCCTCGCCCTCCCAGACGGGAATGCCCTGAACGGCCTGCGAAACCCTTGTATGGGCCATGCCGAGATCGTCAATGTCAACGCGGGTTACAAGAAACTCGTCGACGTTGCCAATCGCCCTCTCCGCCGCGCGGTTGCGAAGATAATCAAGACTGACCCTTCGGGCCAGATCCTTTTCGTCCTGGGTGCCTTTCGAAAATGCGGGCTTGCCCGCGCTTACTCCAATTCCGAGCATCGCGAACGTACTCGCGATCAGTGCGGCCAGCGCACACCAACCTAAAATTTTCTTCACTATTTTCAGTCAACTCCTTGGGAATTTATTTAACGCCGATTTTTAGAATCAGGCCCGCAGAAATATAAAAAGGAATAAACGGAATCCGGACAGAAATCTGCCCTTCGCAGCGTCAAAAAAGCCAGACTGAAATGGTTGAAAATCTCCTTTGCAGATAAAGATAATTAGGAAAGCGAAACGGATAATAGCACTATTAGGATTCGAGTCAAGCAGATATTAATTTGACGTTTAAGCTGGAGGCGAATCGAGACCGTAAGTGTTCATTTAATAATTGCTTAACGAATTGATTTTTTTTTTCAGAGGCTTTGAATCAATATAAATATGGCATTAATTTTGAGTAAGAAAATGTACAAAAAAGGGGAACGGAAATCCGTTCCCCAAGAAAGTCGAACGTTAGGAAGATTCCTACTTCAACGAAGCGTCGTCAACCCTGAACGTAGTTACCAAGGAACTGTCGGTCGAGGTGCGGAATTGAACCCTTACGGTTTGTCCCTTCCACGCCGCCATGTTCAACGACTTCTGCGAATAGGTGCTCGCCGAACTCGTCTTGTCAAGGTTTGAGTATGTGGCCAAAGTTCCCAGTAACGAACCACCGGTCGATCGGACTTCAACCCAAAGCCTGTCGTATTGGGTGGTCGTCGTGGTTTCGGCCGAAGTGACGTTGAGCCAGAAGGTCAGCGTACCGGTTGCGGTCGAAGGTATGCTCACCTGTTGATAGGTTTGTCCCGTCCTGCGGTTCGCATTTCCAAAGTAAATGTAACCGGTACCGCCATGCGGAGACGAGCCATTCGAGGTGTAAAGCGCACCCCTCCCAGATTTGACCCATGGACTCAGGCTTGACTCGAAACCACCGTTGGTAAGCAATTCATTGCCCGAAGGAGTCGGGGTCGGAGTTGGGGTTGCGGTCGGAGTCGGAGTCGGTGTTCCGCCGCCCGGGCAGGTTCCAACGCCAACGGCGCACCATGCCGTAGCTGTTCCGTTGTACTCGCTGCTCGAAGCGCCGTATAAATCGGTCGCCGCGTTGAGCGTCGCCGTTCTCGCACCCGAGAAGTTCGTACTGGCCGTCATGTAGAACACGAGCGCCCTGTAGAAGATCTTCTCGGCCGCCGTCGCGCCGATCGAGGGAACCGTAACACCGCTCACAGAGTTTGTTCCGCCCGCCGCCAGAAGATAGAAGGCGTGGTTGGAAATCGACGAGTTGGTGTGTACGCCGCAGTAGTCGTTCGAACCCGAAGGATTGCAGGTTCCGGGATAGAGCCTTTGGCTGTAATGAACCGGATCGCCCGCAAGCGCCGGATTGTCCATATAGCGAAGCGCGTCGCCGGAAATGTTCGGCGTATAGGCCTGTTCACCGATTTTCCAGGTGTTTGCGTTTACGACACCGCCGTTCTGATATCTCTCGACCATGGCGCCAAAGATATCCGACATCGATTCGTTCAAAGCTCCGGATTCTTTTGAGTACGTCAGATTCGCCGTATTTTCCGTAACACCGTGCGTCATTTCGTGACCGCAAATGTCGGTGGTTGTAAGCGGCGAGAACGTGGTTCCGTTGCCGTCGCCGTAGGTCATCTGGTTGTTGTACCAGAAGGCGTTGTTGTAGGCTCCGGAGGTTCCGAAGTGCACGCGCGAGGAGATCAGCGTGATGGCGCTGTTGGCCGCCGCGGCGTATGTGCCGGGGCCACCCGAGCCGTTGACGCCGTTTCGTCCGTGCGTGTTCAGATAGTAGTCGTAGGTTTGCGCGGCGCCGTAGTGCGCGTCGACTCCGGCCCGCTGGATGGTCGAGTTCCAGTTGTCGTCGGTGTCGGTGTAGCGCGAGGCGGTTCCGCCGGTTCCCGTGCTCTCGTTGCCGGTGCTGTTCATGTTGAAGGTTCCCATCTTGCGACCGAGATCCTCCATGTAGAAGGTCGAGCCGACGGAGCTCGTGGTGATGCTGACCGTGCCGCTGTAGAGCGAGCTTCCGGTGCCCGTCTTGAGGTTGTCATATCCCCAGAGACGCTCTCCCGTGTGGGCGTCGATGAAATCAACCGGAACCTCGGGATTGTCGTTGCCGTCGATTCTCGGGGTTTCAACGCGCCAAACGAGGTGATCCCTCTCCTCGCCGCGGTAGATGTAAAGCTGTGCGTCGCTGCGATGCGAGATCTTGGCGTCGCCGGTGTAGAGTTCGTGGGCCATCTCGATGGCCTCTTTGATCGTAAAGTTCGGCTCGGTGCCGACGGAGATTCCGTTAAACAGAGCGTCCGTCATGCCGGAAACCGACCCGTCGGACTTGAGATGGACGATCGCCTCGCCCTCCCAGACGGGAATGCCCTGAACGGCCTGCGAAACCCTTGTATGGGCCATGCCGAGCTCGTCAATGTCAACGCGGGTTACAAGAAACTCGTCGACGTTGCCAATCGCCCTCTCCGCCGCGCGGTTGCGAAGATAATCAAGACTGACCCTTCGAGCCAGATCCTTTTCGTCCTGGGTGCCTTTCGAAAATGCGGGCTTGCCCGCGCTTACTCCAATTCCGAGCATCGCGAACGTACTCGCGATCAGTGTTGCCAACGCAATCCAACCTAGAATTTTTCTCACTATTCTGACTTACTCCTTGGGAAATTTAGATTTGCCAAATAGAATTAGGCCAGCAAATATGAAAAGGCATCTATCCCAACAAACACGCCAAAAAATAGTTCGTTAACTCCAAATTGTCTGCATGAATCCGGCAGGGGTGAATTGCCGGAATTTATAATAAATTTAGGAAAGCGAGATGGATTTTAGCACTCTTTTTTACAAAGTCAACCAAAGATAAATAGAAAATAAATTTTTGCCGAAAATGGACTCCCAAAACGATATCAAAACATTAACTTGGGCGGAGGTTTCTTTGACCCACAAGTCACGGCACGGCATTTACCAAAGGCATGGCGAACTAATATCATTGCTGACCGATTTAGGGAAAATAAGTCGCTGTTATCCGGATAAGCATGATGCGGACTCCGATCTGATTTTTTATACGGGTTCGGGAAGACGCGGGGATCAGAAACTGGATGTCCGAAATCAGGCATTGATCTCGGCAATTTCGACCGGTGCAGAGGTTCCGCTCTATTGCAAACTGGGGGTGAATCGCTGGCAAAACATGGGTCGCTGGAAAATAGTTGATGCCGAGTATGTGTTTGAAGAGATAAACAAGAGGATGGTCTGGCGGTTTGTGTTGAGGAAATGTTGAGCGATGGAGGTTCGAGTTTTGAGTTCTTTCTAAGGTTGGCGTTTCACTTGAGACTTGTTCAAGGGTAAAGTTATCAGAACGCGGGGCGATGGTTCCGTTTGGTTTTGCAATGAACATTGAAGAACAGATTGAATTTCTAAAGAAGGGAACGGTGGATTTTATCCGCGAGGATGATTTGCGTTCGAAATTGAAGCGCTCGGCGGAAACCGGAAAGCCGCTCCGAGTAAAGCTCGGCGCGGACCCAACGGCGCCCGATATTCATCTCGGACACACGGTCGTGATCCGCAAACTCAAGGCATTTCAGGATTTGGGCCATACTGTCGTATTTCTTATCGGGTCATTCACGGGGATGATCGGCGATCCGACTGGGAAATCCGTGACGCGTCCGCCGCTTACCCGCGAAGAGGTGTTCGAAAACGCCGAGACTTATAAAACGCAGATTTTCAAGATCCTTGATCGCGAAAAGACCGAGATCAGATTTAATTCCGAGTGGATGGAAGAATTCAGTGCTGCGGATTTCGTCAGGCTTTGCTCGCACACGACGGTAAAGCAGATTCTCGAACGCGATGATTTTGAGAAGAGACTGAAAGAGGAACGTCCGATCGCGCTTCACGAGCTTTTGTACCCATTGGTTCAGGGTTACGACTCGGTTGCGCTTGAATCCGACGTGGAGCTTGGAGGCACGGATCAGAAGTTCAACATGCTGGTTGGGCGTTCGCTTCAGAAGGAATACGAGCAGGAACCTCAGGTCGTGATCACAACACCGCTTCTTGAAGGAACGGACGGTGTTGAGAAGATGTCGAAATCGCTTGGAAACTATATCGGGATAGACGATGAACCGAAGGAGATGTTTGGGAAGGTGATGTCGATCTCAGACGAATTGATGTGGAAATATTGGGAACTCCTGACCGATATCGATCCCGCGTCGCTCGGCCATAAACGCGAGCAATGCGAGTCGGGGGATCTCAATCCCAGAGACGTCAAGATTGAACTGGCAAAATCGATTATCACCGATTTTCATTCCAAGGAAGATGCGGACGCGGCGGAGGCTTCGTTTATAGAACAGTTTTCGAAGGGCAGGCTTCCGGATGATATTGAGGAAAAGGCGATGCCCGCGGGGACCTACAGGATCGGGGATCTGCTTGTGGACACTTCGATGGTCGAGTCAAAGGGTGAGGCCAAAAGACTTATCAAACAAGGCGGCGTCCGAATAGACGGCGAAAAAATTGGAGACGCGTCCGAGGAAATTCAGCTGGGGGCCGGCGATGTAAAGACGCTTCAGGTCGGAAAACTGAAATTCTTAAAGATCACAGGATCATAGTTTTGCTCGTGGCGCCGATTGGCTTCCACGACACCTGCGTATTGGATCCGAGAATTCAATGAACACCGGAATCATCGAGAAGGAAGAGACCCTAATCATCGAAACCCCCGAGCGGGTTCCGCTGGAGTTTGCGCTGGCATCGATTGGGAATCGCTTTCTCGCGGTTCTGGTGGATCACTTTATCCAATTCTTTTCGCTGTTTGTTCTGGGTTTGGTGATTTATTGGATAACCGCCGACAACGGTGTCGACATTGGACCGCCTTCGGATGAGGAACCATTGAGCAATTGGGTTGTGGCACTGTGGATCGTAGTTTCGGCGTTTCTCTTTTCCGGTTACTTTGTCTTTTTCGAATGGCTGTTTAACGGCCAAACTCCCGGAAAGAGGCTTTTCAAGTTGAGGGTGATCCGACAGGACGGTCGCCCGATTACGGTTTGGGAGGCAATTTCGAGAAACATTCTGCGTATCATCGATTCGTTTCCCGGAATGGTTATTCCCATTTACTCAATCGGCTTGATTTCGGTGTTTTTGAGCAACCGTGATCAGCGCATTGGCGATCTTTTTTCCGGTACCGTTGTCGTTCGAGAGACAATTGAAAACGCTCCTTCATTTAGTGAAACGTTTGGATCTAATGTCGGGGATTCGGCGTTGCGGAGGGTTTGCCAGGGAACCGAGTTTGAGGCGGACATTTCCTCTGTGACGAACGAGGAAATCGAGGTCGTTGAGATGTTTCTGCGCCGTCGCTGGGATTTAAAGGATAGACAGCGTATTTGGATGGCATGGCGTGTTGCGTTGCCGATTATGTTCAAGATCAAGCCCGCATACAAAGTCGAAGGATTTTCCTACGAAGGTTTTCTGGAGGAATTGCTCCACCGCCATCGTTTGAGGAGTTCGCGGTTTTAGAGCTCACTACACCGGAATTTCAAATCGAATCGCGCGTCAGATCGTGTTGAGAGAACGCGGGCCGCCTGTTTTTCGTTGGGATATTGCATTGCCCTCATTTCATTGTGACCGACCCGGGAATTCGGTCCGAATTGTTTTTCAATTCTCGCATTACAAAACGGTAAGGAAATGCATCAAAACTATTCAATTCCGCGATGATTTTGAAAATTGCGGAAATCATTGTAGGTTACTTAAGTTTGCGGGGTTCGCTTTCATTGCAATCTTTTCGAATCCGGCAAAAATTAGATTGTTCTCGCCCTTTTTGGAAAAGTGAAAAAGCAAATTTTGGTTACAGGCGGAGCCGGGTTTATTGGTTCGCACCTCGTTCGGAGCCTGCTTGCGGATGGCGGCAATACCGTCACAGTAGTCGACAATTTCAACAGTTTCTATGATCCGGCCTGCAAACGCAGGAATGTGGAAACTTGTTGCGGAAATACCGATTTCAAGCTGATAGAGTCTGACATTAGGGATCTTCCCGCGATGAAACAGGCGTTCTCCGAAGGCGGTTTTACACACGTCGTTCACCTTGCGGCGAGAGCTGGGGTTAGGCCCTCTTTGGAGGAACCGGTACTTTACGCGGAAACAAACATCACCGGTACCTTGAATCTACTCGAATGCGCGCGGGAATTCGGGGTTCCCCAATTCGTATTCGGCTCTTCCTCAAGCGTTTACGGTGAACGAACCGATGTTCCTTTTTCGGAAGACGCCGACATCACAAAGCCGATATCCCCTTATGCGGCGACAAAAGTTGCGGGCGAGGCGCTTTGTCATACTTATTCCCATCTCTATGATTTTCGAACGGTTTGTCTCCGCTTTTTTACCGTTTACGGTGCCTGCCAACGTCCCGATCTTGCGATCCACAAGTTTGCCAAGTTGATTTCAAATGGTGATCCGATCCCCGTTTTTGGAGACGGGACGACCCGTCGCGACTACACCTATGTTGAAGACATCATCCAGGGAATCAGGGCGGCGATTGATTACGAAGGACCGAAGTTTGATGTCTTCAATTTGGGGGAATTCCGAACCGTTGAACTCCGCGAGCTGATCGAACTTCTTGAGGAAAATCTTGGCAAAAAAGCCATCATCGACAGAAAACCGCTTCAACCCGGTGACGTTCCATTGACCTGTGCCGATATTTCCAAATCAAAGAAATTGCTGGGTTACGATCCGAAAGTTCAAATCGAAGAGGGGATACGGAAGTTTGTCGAGTGGTTTACCCGGGGGTAGTTGCGAGTTTCGAGTTTCGGATTCTTTTGGTGAAGTGGCTCGCGGATTTTAGTGAAGCGCATTGGTTGGATTTGGGGCCTCGTTTGCTAGAGAGATTTTAGTAGAGACCTTTCTCGCCTTTCGGTCTTGTGTTCCATCGTTTGTGGATCCAGAGCCATTGTTCCGGATACTTTCGCACGTATCGCTCGATTACCGCGGTGAACGCCTTTGTTATTGAAAGGATCGCTTCTTCGTCGCTATCTGATTTCTCGTATTCAAGCTCGGGTTCGAGAAAAACCTCATATTTTTCCAATTCTCTGTTCCAGACAGCAAACGCGGGAAGAATCACGGCGTTCGTTTTGAGCGCTAGCTTTGCGATGCTCGTCGTAGTCGAGGCTTTAACTCCAAAGAAGTCAACGAAAACGCCGTCGTGAAGCTGTGCGTTTAGATCCGCAAGAATCCCGACAACCTCACCGGCTTCGAGCAAGCGGTACATCTTTCGCGGAGCCTGTCTTTTTCCGAGCGTGACGCTTCCAAACTTTGTTCGAAGCCTGTCAACATATTCCTCGACCTTCGGATTATCAATCCGACGCACCAGGATATTTATCTTTTCGTCAAACGCCGGCGGGAGCAGATTGAAGACCTCCCAGCTTCCGAAGTGACCCGTAAAAAAGATTATTCCGCGTCCGGTCTCGCGTGCCTTTCGGTAGTTTCCGATTCCATGTACATCAACCAGCGAGCGAATGTCTTCGCGTTCGAAAAATCGAAAATGCGAAATGAATCCGAGATGCCTTCCAAGCGATTCAAAGGTTCCGGCAGCGACTCGGCGTCGTTCCTCCGCCGGCATTTCGGGATAAGCGATCTCGAGATTGCGAAGCGCGGTATGCAGGAATCTTGGGAACACGCGGGTCAGGAGTCTTCCGAATCCGGCGCCAAAGCGCATCGCCGTTTTGTGAGGGAAACGCGAAAACGCGAAAAAGACAAGTCGCACTATGGCGGCCTCTGTCCACAAAAGCAGCTCGCTCTTTTTTCTCGCCATCGCCTATTGACCCCGCTGAAACGTCAGGCTAGTCGGCCTTGTTTGTGACGCGTTCGAGAAGAAGTTTCTCGATCTCAACGGCGCCGACGCTGCCTTTTGTTCTGATGAATTCTCTCGACGTGTTGTCACCGATCTCAAACACGATGGCTTCCATGTTGTGCGACACAAGGAAATAGTTTCGAGATACTATCGCCGGTTCGGCACGCTCGTTTGGTCGGATGTTTGGCGTGTAATGTGGAATGGATTCCTGAATTTTCTTCAACCAATCGTTAACGAGATTCGGCACCGCGCCTTGGTGCTTTTCGCTCATCGGGTAGTAGATGTCGTCCCACGTCGAGTGAAAATCGATGCCAAAATAAAACTTGCCACCCGTTTCACGTTCGCGCTTTTTGAGAAATTCGCTTACGGCCTTGCCTTCGGGTTGGTTGAACTGCGTCCAATCGCGGTTGAGGTCGATGCCGCCCGCGTTGTGCCGCCAGTGTCCGGCGTTTACGCCGTCGGGATTCATGAGCGGAACAACGTAAATCGTCCAATCATCGCGGAATCGTTTTGAAAGTTCGGAATCATCCGTCAACGTCTCGACGAACGCCTGCATCGCGAAATAACCCGTTACTTCGGGAGGATGCTGGCGCGAGATCACGAGCATCATGTGCTTCGAATTCTTCTTGCCGATCGTCAGCATCTTTAGGGGTTTTCCAAGCTTGCTCTTCCCAAACGTGCTCATGCTGACGAACTTCTTTTTGGCTTGGTTTTTCATCCAGCCATATACATGCTTGGTTGTCTGAAGCTCCTGCGCGCTTACCCACAACGGCTTGGGGCCGACTTCAAGCTTAAGCGTCGCAAGCTTGGGTCTCGACCCCGGTCCAAAATCCGCATCGCCCTTTCCCTCTTCGGTTACGTTCGCGTCATCGAGATACGACCAACGAACACCGTCGCGGCTGATCTGCGTGCGGTATCTATGGACGCTTCCTTCGGGATACGTCATTCGAACTGAAATTTCCTTTTTCTTGCTCGACTTTACTTGAAACGCATACCACGGGCTTTCATTGATCGGGGTGTTTTCGGGAGTGATCAGGATCGTGTATTCGTTTTCGCCCGTGCGAGTTACGGTTCCCATTCGGGCACCGTCGAACTTGTTTGAAAACGTGACACCGTCTTCCTTGAATTTAATCTTCCCATGTTTCTCGACCGCGATCGGTTTGGTCGTCGTATCGACGACCCTCGCCGGTTGCTGGCCTTGAAATACCGGAGTTTGACCGAATGCCGAAAACGTCGCGGCAACCGCAAACAGAACAGTCAAAAGGAAGCCATTCGAAAGTGGCCCTCGAAGTTGTTTGGTTGTCATATGCTATACCCGTTTGGAAAAAAGGATTCTGTAAGTAGTGCGCCGCGCGTGCCGGCTGACAAATCGAATCGGCAGACATCAACCGCGTCCATTCGCAGTGAGTGTTATGCACCCACTCTGTTGTAAACCGTGTCGCGTTCCACTGCCTCGAAGCCGGCGCGCTCGATCAACGTCACCAATTCCTCTCGCGACATCTTGACCTCGCCGTTCTCAACCGAATAGGCCTCGGTAAGCTCGCCACCGTCGGTAATCGTGCCATCGAGATCGTTCGCGCCAAAATGAAGCGCGGTTTGGGCGAGGTGTTTTCCAAGCATCACCCAATAAGCCTTTATGTGGTCGAAGTTGTCGAGCATCAGACGCGAAACTGCGATCATTTTCAACGAGTCTATTCCATCCGGACCGGGTAAATTCTCAAGTGCGGACCCTGGCGGATAGAAAGCGAGCGGTATAAAGCATTGAAATCCGCCGGATTTGTCTTGCTGCTCGCGCAACTGCACGAGGTGATCAACCCTGTCTTCGATCGATTCGATGTGCCCGTAGAGAATCGTGGCGTTGGTCTTGAGGCCCGCCGCGTGGCATTTTCCGGCAAGCTCCAGCCAGCGGGGTGCGTCGCATTTGTGGTCGCAGATTCTCGAACGGGTCGGTTCGGCGAAGATTTCTGCTCCGCCGCCGGGGCACGAGTCCATTCCCGCCGCCTTTAGTTTTTCAATCACATCCTCATCGCTCATTTTGTAAAAGCGGGCGAAAAAATCCAGCTCAACCATCGTCAATGCCTTCAGATGAAGCGTTGGATACTCGCGCTTTAGCGACGAGAATAGATCGGTGTAGTAATCAAAGGGAAGCTTGGTATTGAGTCCGCCGACAATATGGAGCTCCGTCGCGCCTTCCTTTACCGCTTCGCCGGCGATGCGAACGGCGTCTTCAACCGAGTGCGTATACGCGTCCTCGTCTCTGCCTCTGCGATAGAATCCGCAAAATTTACAATCGGCGACGCAGATGTTCGTATGGTTGAAATGCCTGTTGACGTTGTAAAAGGTGGCCTTGCCGTGCCGTTTCCTTCGGACGGTGTCGGCCATTTTTCCGATCGCGTTGAGATCGCTTGAGTTAAAGAGCGCCATGCCCTCGTCAAATGTCAGACGCTCACCGGAGTTAACCTTATCCGCGATCGGGGACAATGTATTGTCGAAAGTGAAATTCATAACGTTTCTTCAGCTTCCCATTGCCGGCGACCTGAAAAATGATGTCATTCGCCGTTTGGAATTTGAATAGCGTAATTCTATCAAAACGCGGCATCTATGTTGACTTGAGAGGGAAGCTGATTTGAAAAGACAAGATTTAACGCGGTAGCGAATCAAACCGTGAAAGGCCTTCGCGACAATTGACGGGCACCCCAAATCTTGACCGAATCGCAAAGTAGAATTAGTTTTTACTTCATGGTTTTTCAATCTGTAATCGTTCGGATGACGGCGATCGCCATCTTGGGAGTTTCTTGCCTGGTAGCAGTTACTCCAAATGCGGCTGCGCAGACCGTTGAGGTCAAAGTAGATCCTTTCGACGGTTTCGACAACCACGTTCACATCATGAGCCCTTCTTTAGTCGCGTTTTGGAAAAAGGCCGGCGTGCCGTTTTCAAAACCCGATTCGGCATATTCCGATCCCGCGGAAATCGCACGCCGGTTGGGTACGTCTAAGTTAAAGCTAGTTTCGATGGCATATGTCTGGGGGCATCCGGAATTCGGCGAAATAGAGGACGAAGAGCAAAAGGTCAGAAGCGAGAATGATTTTGTGCTGGCGGCCGCCAGATCCATTGGCCCGAAGGCAAGGGCGTATTGCGGCGTCAACCCTTTGAAGGACTACGCGACGGATGAGGTAAATCGATGCGCCGGAAAACGCGTTGAGGGAATAAAGCTGCATTTTAACGCGAATCAAGTTTATTTGACCGAGCCGGAACACGTAAAAAAGCTCTTCGGCGTTTTTGATCAAGGATCAAAGCTGGGGCTTCGCTTTTTGATACATTTTGACAACAGCCATCCCAAAACCGGTAGGAAAGACGTCGAGATCTTCTTTAGGGAGATTTTGGCAAAAACAAAGGGAACTCGGATTCAGATCGCGCATTTTGGCACAAGCGGCGGGTTTACGGCAAAAACAAGAGAGATTGTCGATGCGTTTTTGGAGTTTGATTCGAGAAAAAACGCGCTTTCGGGAAGGCATCGGATCAAGTTCGACATTTCGGCGGTCGCTCTCGACAAAGACAGCGAAGGCGTTTCAAAACTTACGGATGATGAGTTTAAGAGACTCGCCGTTTATGTAAGAAAAATCGGGCTGGAGAGAGTAGTGTTTGGCACCGATTATCCGCTTTATGGAGCCTCGGAGTATGCTGAAGTCCTTGGCAGCAAACTAGGGCTTTCGGCGAAAGAGATCCGAAAGATTTCAAAAAGGAATTAGTTTTTGGCGTTTTGAAACGTGCGGTGCGATTTTCGGAATGAGATTTGAAAACTTATGAGCAAGATTAAAACGGTTGACGAGTTTTTTGAGAACACAATCGAATGGAAGGCGGAGATCTTAAAGCTTCGCGATGTGATGTTGAAGAGCGGTTTGGTGGAAACCTTGAAATGGGGGCATCCGACATACACACACAATGGAAAAAACATCGCCTCGATTGGTGTTTTCAAATCCTATGTCGGTCTTTGGTTTTTTCAGGGAGCGCTTTTGAAAGACGAGGCGGGTGTCTTGATCAACGCGCAGGAAGGGAAGACGAAGGCGCAGCGGCAGTGGAGAATGGACTCCGCCAAAGCGATCAAGCCGCGACAGATACTTGCCTATATAAGTGAAGCCGTCGCCAACGAAGAGGCTGGTAAGGCTATAAAGCCTGAGCGTAAACCGCTTGTCGTGCCTGCCGAGCTTGAGTCTGCATTGAAGAAGAACAAAAAGCTCGAATCGGCATTCGAAGCCCTAAGCCTCTCATGCAAGCGCGAGTATTGCGAGTATGTCGGAGAGGCTAAGCGCGAGGAAACAAGAGAGAGGCGTCTCGAAAAGATACTGCCGATGATTTTGGGAAAAAAGGGGCTGAACGATCGGTATCGGTAGGGGGGGCGTCCGGAAGGGTTCCAAGTTCTGGCCGGAAGGGTTCCAAGTTCCAAGAGTTCCAAGTTCCAGGTTTTTGTGGGGTGCGTTTGCGGCTTTGGTTTCTTGGTGGAACCAGCAGCTTCGTGCGTTCAGCGAATACGATACGAAGGGCAATTTAGAAAGTAGTATGAGAAACAAAATTGGAATATTGGCGAGTTGCATATCGGTGTTCGTTCTCGGGTTGTTTATTAGCGCCATTGTTGCCGCACAGACCGGAGATCTGAAGATCATAAAGGCGGGCACTTTGATCGATCCCGCCACTTCGACAATCAAAACGAACGTCTTTATAAAGATTCGAGATGGACGGATCGAGTCGATTGAACCCGCCGGTGCGCTTCCGAAAGATGCCGAAGTGATCGACTTGTCGGACAAATTCGTACTTCCGGGATTGATGGACGCGCATGTTCATCTTTCCGCGGCCTTACCCTACAAGCGAAGCGGACTCGCAGGATATTACGCAAACAATTCATCTGGTTTCAGGGCTCTAACGGCCGCCAACAACGCGCGATTGTTTCTTCAAAACGGTTTTACTGTCGTAAAGGAGATCGGAAACGACGCCAATTACGCCACGGCCGACGTTATCAAGGCGATCCGTTCGGGCTATTTTGACGGTCCGGAGATAGTCTATGCCGGGAAAATCATCGCCCCATTTGGCGGGCAATCGGCGGGAGTCGCGCCGGAGGCAGGAGATATATGGCGTTTTGAGTATCTCGACGCGGACTCGGCCGATGAGATTCGCAAGGCGGTTCGACAGAATATCTACTACGGAGCCAATACCATCAAGCTCGTATCCTCGCCAGAAATCACCTCATATTATGATGTGGATGAGATCCGTGCCGCCGTTGATGAGGCCGGAAAACATGGCTTCAAGGTTGCGGTTCATTCGCTCGGAGGACAGGGTGCGACAAACGCGATACTCGGCGGAGCGGCGTCGATCGAGCATGGCTTTGATTTGACCAACGAACAATTGGAGATGATGAAGACGCGCGGAACAGTGTTGGTTGGAACGGATTTATGGATTGACAACTTGGAAGCATACGGCCTGCCCCCTGTTTTTGCCGAGACGATTTTCAATTCGACCATCGATCGCCTGAAAAGAGCCGACAAACTAGGGGTTAAAATGGCCTACGGCACTGATGTCATAATGGAGATTCCAGGCATGAACCGTGTTCAAACAAGCAACCTCGTTTTGAAATCCTGGAAGAAGGCCGGGGTTCCCGCCATGAAGACGCTTCAGGCGATGACTGTGAACGCCGCCGAGCTAATGTCGATGGGGAAGAGCAGGGGACGGCTGGAAAAGGGCTATATCGCCGACATTGTCGCGGTTGGCAAAAACCCGCTTGAAGATGTTGAGAATCTATCCGATGTCGCGTTTGTGATGAAGGATGGAAAAACCATCGTTTTGAAATAGCATGCCGGGCCCATCGCCCGGAAAAGCAAGAAACGGAAATCGATATGAACAATAATTGCGGATTGATAACTCGATGTGTATTGGCTTTGGGCTGCATGTCGTTGTTTGTTTTGGCTGTCGCGGCCCAGAACGCGGACATGAAGATCATAAAGGCGGGCAAACTGATCGATACGGAAACCGGCCGGGTACTTGAAAACCAGATGATACTTGTCAGCGAAGGGAAGATCGTCGAGGTCGGTCCTTCGCTTACGATCTCGGACGGGGCGGAGTTTATCGATCTTTCTGATTCTGTTGTCTTGCCGGGTCTGTTCGATTGTCACACCCATATTATTTCCCAAATGGCTGATCGGCAGAGGTTGTCGGATCCGTGGGTTGACCCGCTGGTTGTTATGAACGTCTATGCGAAACGGACTTTGCTCGCCGGCTTTACAAGCATCAGAAGCCTCGGAGCGGGGGGATTCGGCGATGTTTCGTTGATGCGCGCAATCAATAGGGGTTTCTTGGATGGTCCGAGGATTCGAGCCGCGGGATTCTATATCGGCTCGACGGGCAGTCACGGAGATCGCGTCGGCGGTTCCCCGTGGGAGGGTACAAAACTTCCACCCGAAATGTCCGGAATCGCGGATGGTGTTGATGAGGTTCGAAAGAAGGTTCGGTTTCTCGTCAAGAACGGAGCGACTGTAATCAAGTTCGGAGCAAGCGCCGGTGTTCTTTCGGGCGAAGATAGCGTTTCAGCCGCACAGTACACGCAGGAGGAGATGAACGCGATCGTTTCCGAAGCGCATCTGTGGGGAAGAAAGGTCGCCGCTCATGCGCATGGCACCGAAGCGATCAAGATGGCCGTAAAAGCGGGTGTGGATTCGATCGAACACGGTAGTTTGATTGACGCTGAAGGGATCGAGATGATGAAGAAGTCCGGAACGTATCTCGTTGCGGATGTCTATGTTTCCGACTACATCCTGAACGAGTACTCGAAGTTCGGCGCTCCCGAGCGTGTCTTGGCGAAAGAGCGAATCGTCGGAGAAGCGCAGCGGATCAATTTCAAGAAAGCGCACGAAGCTGGAGTCAAGATTGCTTTTGGTACGGACGCCGGGATTTTTCCACATGGCACAAATGCCAAACAGTTTGCCTACATGGTCAAATGGGGAATGACGCCGATGGCTGCGATTCAGGCGGCGACTATAAACGGAGCAGATCTTTTGGGTTGGAAGGAAGCACTCGGCTCGATCAAGGCCGGGAAGTTCGCCGACATCATCGCTGTCAAAAAGAACCCGCTTGACGACGTCACTGCGTTGGAGAACGTGAGTTTTGTGATGAAGAACGGTGAGGTTTACAAGAGGTGACCAGTCGGAACCTATTTTGAGTCTATTTTGCGGCCGAAAATTTTCCGCATACGGGGAACAAATGTAGATATCGCAACAAAATGCTTGAAAACGTCTCTACAACACTCCGCATGATCAAGTTCGAGCACACGCTCTTTGCGCTGCCTTTCGCGTTTTTGGGCGCGGTGCTCGCCGCAGGGGGCGTGCCCGAAGGTTGGAAGATCTTTTGGATTACGATGGCTATGGTCGGGGCGAGGAGCGCGGCGATGAGCTTTAATCGCATCGTGGATCGCGACATCGATGCCAAGAATCCTCGAACCGCAAACAGGGAAATTCCCGCGGGCAAGCTTTCGGTTTCGTTTGCCTGGGGATTTATGCTTGTTTCGACGGCGATATTTCTGTTGGCCGCAGCGGTGTTGAACAGGTTGACGCTCTTGCTTTCACCGGTAGCGCTTTTGAGCGTCCTCGGTTATTCATACGCAAAGAGGTTTACAGGACTCGCTCATTTGCTGCTTGGGTGGGCGCTGGCGATCTCGCCAACCGGGGCATGGATCGCGGTTAGAGGAACGCTCGACAGCCCCTTGCCGGTATTGATTTCGGCGTTTGTGCTTTTTTGGACGGCGGGCTTTGACGTTCTGTACGCCTGTCAGGATTACGAGTTTGACAAAAATGAGGGCCTTCATTCGATTCCCTCGAGATTCGGCATCGCCAAATCGCTTTGGATAGCGAGAGGCCTTCACCTCTTGGCATTTATCGTGCTCGTCGTCGCGTGGCGATTTTCGTTTCTTGGAATTCCGGCGTTAATCGGCGTGATCGCGACTGCGGGTTTGATGATCTATCAACACAGTCTTTTGAGAGACGGAGACCTTTCGAGAATGAACGCGGCATTCTTTACCTCAAACGCGTTTGTCAGCGTGATTATTTTCGTTACTTTTGCCTTTGACCTGCTTGTGTTTGGCACTCGCGCCGGGTCGTGACGGGATACGAATGACGCAACTGACTGGAGTGCCCCCGACCCTGCCAGTAGCAATCACTACTGAACCGGCAAATGCTCCGGAACTCCAACGGGCAACGGCATTTCGGGCGGTGGCGGGGCGGCCTTTCCGAGATTTCTCACAACCTCGGTTGCTTTCTCGGGATCCATCGGTCGTGAGTAGTAATATCCCTGTCCGTAGCTGCATTTCATTTCCTGCAGAAACTTCGATTGCCCGATCGTTTCTACGCCTTCAGCAACAACATCCATTCCCAGCGTATAAGCGAGCGTGACGATTGTTTGAACGATCTCCGCGCCTTCACCATCTTCGATCCTCGAAATAAAGGATCTGTCCACCTTGAGCGTGTCGATGGGGAATCTGTGCAGATAGCTAAGACTCGAATATCCGGTGCCGAATTCGTCGATCGATACCCTGACGCCAAGCTCGCGCAGATTGTTGACGGTTTCAATCGTTTGCTCGGCGTTGTTCATGATAACGCTCTCGGTGATTTCGAGCTTGAGGCAATTCGGCGACAACCCCGTAAGATTCAACGTCCGCCGAATCAGGTCAAGGAGATTCTTCTGCTCGAGTTGGCGCGCGGACAGGTTTACATTCATTACGAGATCCGCGGCTTCGGGAAACTCATCCTGCCATTGCCTGAGTTGCGTGCACGCCTCGTGCAAAACCCATTCGCCGATCGTTGTTATCAATCCCGTCTCTTCGGCGATCGGAATAAAATCGTTAGGCGGCACGAGTCCGTGGACCGGGTGTTGCCAGCGGATCAGTGATTCGAATCCGATCACTTTTTCGGATACAAGCGCGACGATTGGTTGGTAATACAATACAAACTGTCCGTGATCGATCGCTTTACGGAGTTCAATCTCCAACTGCAGACGCGAAATCGTGTCCTGATCCGAATGCGAATCAAAGAATTCGTATCGCCCTTTGCCACGCGCCTTTGCGCGGTACATCGCGAGATCCGCGTCGCGGACAATGTCGTCCGGGCGTTCATAATCATGCGAGCCGATCGCGACACCGATACTCGCACCGCTATAAATTTCCTGTCCTTCGATTTCCACCGGTTCGCTCAATTCGATCAACACGCGTTCGGCGATTTCCTCGAGATGCGCGCGTTCGCGGACGTTGTCGACAAGAAGCACGAATTCGTCACCTCCAAGCCGTGCGACCATGTCGGAAGGTCTGAGGACATTCATCAATTTGGCTGCGATGGCGAGGAGGAGCTTGTCTCCGCTTTGATGCCCAAGGCTGTCATTGATCACCTTGAAACGATCAAGATCAATGAACATCACGCCAAACTGTATGCTTTCATCGTGGCGGGCGCGTCGAAGGGTTCGATCGAGGCGATTCATGAGGCTCTTCCGGTTTGGCAATCCCGTCAAGGAATCGTGTACGGCATCAAACGCCATCTTTTCTTCAGCCTGTTTTCGCTCGGTGATATCCGTCAGAGAACCTGCCATGCGTACGGCGTTGCCTGATTCGTTGCGAACTGCTAGCCCCCGGCTCAGAACCCAGCGGTATTCACCGTCGCTATGCAAAACGCGGTGTTCGTTTTGGAAGTGCTTTGTCTTCCCGGCCATGTGCGCGTCCAGTTCGCTGACGACGCGATCGATGTCTTCGGGATGGATGCGCTCCATCCAGCAGCGTTTGCAGGGCTCCTGGCCGGGTTCTGGTTTCATCCCCATGATCTCAACCCAACGGTGCGAGTAATATGCCTTGTCTGTTGTAAGATCCCAGTCCCAAAGGCCATCGTTGGCTCCCTGTGCGGCCAACGCGTAGCGCTTTTCGCTTTCCCTCAACTTCTCGTAAACGTCCTTCATTTCCTCCGAAGAGATCATGAGCGAACGTTCGAGAAGATAACGTTCCTGATCCGACTCGACATAGGAACGATTTACCCGATCCAAAAACTCACGCCAGCGTGGAAGAACGGGGGCTTCTTCGGAGGTGAGTCCGGTTTTCTTAAGCTGTCTGTTCAGCACGCTGTGAATCTCGCCGAGTTTCATCCTATTTCTCCGATATCGTTGTAAGAGTCATTGTTTGGTTGTGAAGATCGCAGTATCCCTCGTGGTAGGGAGATATTTCTCCGTAGGAATAAAATCCAACCTGCGCAACTCCCTCGGGAAGCGAATCGACAACGGCCTCGAGTTCTTCCTCCGCACGCTCGCCAAGGATCAATCTGCGTCCGACGCACGAGATCGCGATCGATAGCAATGCATCCCCGCAATCCTCGCTCGTCATTTCGGCGGCATCGGAAGCACCATCGATCAAACGATCAAAATTGGCACGCATAAGCTGGACCATTCCGCCTTGGGGGATGTTTCCGGCAAATGTCATCGATTGGGTTTCCTCGTCGATTTTGAGGATCGTACGAACAACGCGTTTTTCTGCGGAATCACTTTCTCTGACCGACAATGGAAATAAAAGCGCTGAAGCGGGGAGTTCCGCCGCCAATTCTCCGAGATAGTTTTTGTAGAGCTCAAGAGCGGGGTTGCCGTCGATTTCGTAGATGACGTTGTCCACGGATTTGGTAACTACCCGTTCGGGTCCAAAAATGTCCCAGCCTCCGCGCGAACCGTGTCCAAAGGAAATATGGTCTCCGTAAAAGCCGACCGCGGTTACGTAGCCTGATTCCGGAATGCCGTTATTCAAAACCCATGTGTTCTCGAATCTGTCCCCGTCTCCGGCGAGTCCTCCTGAGACCTGAACGCTAGCCGGCAAGATGAAGTTGAGTCCCTCGACCAGTTTCGAGCCGTTTACGTTTAGCCCATCGGAAAAAACCAAAACGGCGCGGAGTTTTTCGGAAAACAGATTCTTGCCAATCGTCTCGCCGATCTCAAACGAATCGACAAACTTGTTTATGGGAACGGTAGTCGAGCAAAGCCCTGTTTTATCGAATCGCACCACCGCTCCGGTAATGCTCTCATCGACGATCGAACTTCCGGTGATTTCTCCCGAAGTCGAGCAACCCATAAAGATCGAGGAACCAAAATGCTCGCGCATTCTTGAAAACGGCTCGCTGTTGTCGATAAATGAAGGGGCACCAAATGCGATCACGAGGGTGTTTTCCGAGTCCCATTCCTCTTTTGGAAATTCATCCAGGTTGGGAACCGATTTTGAGGAGAATGTTTTTACTTTCATGTTTCCTTAGCGTGGCGTTCAGTCACTTTGACCGCCTGTGCGAGAAAGTGCGCGCAAGTTCAGTTCAATATGACCGAAAAAAGTCTCGCTCCCCTGTCCATGGCTCATCAAATGCAACGTCCGTGCCGTGCGGGTGGTGATGCAAAAAGCGGCAAATTTCGGAATTTCATTGAATGTGTGCGGAAAGGAGCAACGAGCGAATACCACCCAACGGTACATATCGACAGGATGGGCGAAGAAGTTTAATGCTGGGGGTTACGAGTTTCGAGTTACGAGTTTTGAGTTTTGAGTTTCGGGTTCTTCCGGGGAATGTTGAAAGTGTTCCCTAAACAGGGTTAGGACTCGAAATGCAATTTGTTCAAAGATTTACACCAAAGCAAAACCGCTAGAGAAAAGAAAATTCCCTAGCGGTATTTGTTATCTGTAGTATTCGATTTATCGCGATTGCCTCGAATTTGCAAGCCTGAGCGCGTGTTTTCGTACGGCTTCCGCGACGTTTCGGTTTTTGCTGATCGCGATCAGATCGCGGAGTTGCATGCGGTTTAGGATCGTCATCACGTTTCCGATCGGAGTGCGCGGATTTGTCGCGAGTTTTTGGTTGATGATGTAGTTGCGCGACCATTGCCGGTTGATGGCGATTTGGCGCAGGACGTCGTCAGGAACGGTCTTCATCGACGCGATGCTCTCGACTTCCTGTTCGGTAATCTTTGGATTCTGAATAACCGCCTGCGAGATGATCCGGTTTGGATCGCGTATGAGGATGGTGCGCGCCTCGCGGTCGCCCTTCATCGCCATCCGCATTCGATCCTTCATGTTCATACGCATTATCTGTGCGATCATCGCAACGCGTTCGTGCGGAACTTCGCCTTCGCCTTCGGTGAGCATGTCGCCAAGAATCTTCTTGACGTTCGCCTCGCGCTGCTCAGGCGTCTCTTCGTAAAACTCTTCGATGTATTCGAGCGAGAGCCAACTGTCGTCAACCTCGGCGTCGGGAACCTCGATATGCGCAGCAAAAAAGAGTGCGTCCTCGGCCGTGATACCGTCATCGCCGCCTCCGTCGAGATCTTCCGCGAACTCGGCGTTTTCAACAAACTCGGCGGCCGCTTCCTTGCCCTGTGCACGAAGTTCGCGCGCGATCTGTTCGGCGCCGCGTTCCTTTTCAAAAAACTCTCGCTTGATTTCGTTCGAACGACGCTCGGCCTCGGCGGTTTTGTTTGGATTGGCGAGAATCGCATCGAGGATCTCGGGAGTTTTGATGAGGAGTTGCTGGTTGAACGACAACACTTCGAGCAGATCGCCGTTGCTCGTATTCTTTGCAAACTCGGCTATTGACGCGTGTGGAGTCAGGGGATTGGCGATTACAACCTCGTAAAGCTCCTGCGAAAGACTGTCCTGTCGAGCAAGATAGTCGAGAACCGATGGCGCGATCTGAGGGGTTCGAACGAGTTCACGGAGTTGTTTGACGTCCTGCTCTCCGATTGTCTTTTTGGCGTTTGCCGCGAGTTCATTGTCGCCGCTGCCCGCCATATGCACCAGCACTTCCATCAGATCAAGCTGTGGAAGCGGCAGCATGCCCTTTGATGCCGCGAGCTGTGCGGGTCTTGGAGCCTCGCCTCCGACGATTGCGCGAACTACTTTGTTTTCAGATGTTACTTCGAAATTCATTTGGAAATCAGAAGGATCACGGCGATGGGTGAGAATCAGGGCCTGGATCGCGAATTGGGTCGGGTGCATGGAAACCAACCCGCACTAAACGAAGTTTAACACTTAGAATGGGTTTAAGGAAAGCGGAAAGTGATTGGGGCCAGGGTCGGCCGGCAAACTGGAATCGTTAGTGAGCGACCGGCCTGCAATCCCGCAAGTTCAAGTAAACGAATATCCATCACCAAAAGAACCCAAAACTCAAAACCCGAAACTCGCAACTTCTTCACGAGGTTGTGTGTTATTACAAATTGTTGAACAAATATAAACATCTGTCTTGACTTAGGTTTCCGCATAATCTACTCTAAATTTTGCGGGCCCTCCCTCAACCGGTCCTCCAACTTCTCTCAACATCCATGTTAAGGAATATTCAGCGTTAATCTGATGATCAAAGAAGATATTAAGAAGCTTATTGCGGACAAGACCGCAACGATCGGTGTCATCGGCCTTGGCTATGTCGGCCTGCCTTTGATTGTGGAGTTTGTTTCGAACGGATTTAAGGGAATCGGTTTTGAGGTAGATGAGAAAAAGACGGAGTCGATAAACGGCGGGAAGTCCTACATCGTCGATGTAACCGACGAGATGGTTCAAAGCTGTGTGGATACCGGAAGATTCGATGCAACCACCGATTTTTCGAAGCTCGCCGGTTGCGACGTGATCATCATCTGCGTCCCGACCCCGCTTCGCAAAACAAAGGATCCGGATATGTCGTTCATCCTTGCCGCGGGCGATCAGATCCAAAAATACATGCGCCCCGGCCAAATGGTGATCCTCGAATCAACAACCTATCCGGGTACCACCGATGAAATCCTCCAGCCCATCTTTGAGAAGGCGGGCTTTGAATTGAACAAGGACTTTTTGCTCGCGTTTTCACCCGAGCGCGTCGATCCCGGCAATCCGCAGTTTCAAACACACAACATACCGAAGGTCGTTGGCGGAGTTGGAGACGATTCGACGGAAGTCGCCTCGCTTCTCTATTCGCAAATTGTGGAAACGGTGCATCCCGTCAGTTCCTCGCGCGTCGCCGAAGCCTGCAAGCTTTGGGAAAACACCTTTCGCGCGATCAATATCGGGATGGCGAATGAAATGGCGAAACTTTGCAACACCCTTGGAATCGATACCTGGGAAGTTGTTCGTGCCGCCGATACAAAGCCCTTTGGGTTCATGGCATTTTATCCGGGTCCGGGCCTAGGCGGGCACTGCATCCCGCTTGATCCGCATTATCTTTCCTGGAAGGCGAGACAACACGGTTTCGATTCGCAGTTCATCACGCTCGCCGAGGAAGTAAATTCGAGCATGCCGGAATACGTCGTCAAGCTCGCGGCCGACGCTTTGAATGACGAGAAAAAGGCCGTTAACGGATCCAAGATTCTGATTCTCGGCGTCGCATACAAGAATGACATCGACGACATGCGCGAATCCCCTGCGCTTTCGGTTATCGATCTGTTCCGTTCCAAGGGAGCGGAGGTTGTTTATCACGACCCGTTTGTCCCCGAAGTTACTTTCGATCATGCTTATACGATCGGAGACGGCGAACCGCTTTACAACGAAGAACTGACGGACGAACTCATCGATTCGGCGGATTGCATCGTGATCTGCACCGCTCACAAGGCGGTTGATTACTCGCAGGTTACGGATCGCGCGAAACTGATCGTCGATACGAGAAACGCTTTGAACAAGGAAGCGAGGGACGCGAGCAAGGCCAAGGTGGTTAGGCTCTAATTCAACGGGTTTATCGCAACTAGCGCGCTTCTTTGCTCGTTGCGTCGAGCTGTGGAAGAGAAGCGCGCGTTAACCCTCCTGTTTGAAATCACCCGGTAAGTTGGCCTCCCATGGGAGGCAACTGGCGGGTGATGCGCTTTTAGGAATGCTGAAAATTCTGAATATCGTTGGCGCCAGACCGAACTTTATGAAGATCGCACCGATCTTTGCGGAGATGCGGAGGCGTGCGTCGGAGTTTGATCCGCTGATCGTTCATACAGGGCAGCATTATGACGAGAAGATGTCGAAGGCGTTCTTTGACGATCTCGGAATATCAAAACCCGATGTCGATCTCGAGGTTGGTTCCGCAACCCATGCCGAACAGACGGCCAAGATCATGCTGGCTTTCGAGCCCGTCGTAATGGAGCACAAACCGGATTGGGTGGTCGTGGTGGGAGACGTTAATTCGACGATCGCCTGCGCCCTGGTGTGTTCCAAGCTTGGAATCAGGGTTGCGCACGTCGAAGCGGGGCTGCGTTCTTTTGACCGCTCGATGCCGGAAGAAATAAACAGGATACTCACCGACTCGATCTCAGATCTGCTTCTTACTCCATCACCCGATGGAAACGAGCATCTTAAGGCCGAAGGCATAGCCGACGAAAAGGTTGTGCTGGTTGGCAATGTGATGATCGACTCGCTTTTTTCGAATCTTGAAAGATCCGCATCATCAACGATTCGAGAGGATCTTAATCTTGTTGACGATTACGCTGTGATCACGCTTCACAGGCCATCGAATGTTGATGACCGGGAAACGCTGGGAAATCTCATAGGGGTGCTGAGGGAGATCGCCGAACGCATTCCGATAATCTTTCCGGCGCATCCGCGAACCCGCTCGAAACTCGCTGAATTCGGTCTGATCCGAGACGGCGCCATCGGCGGCATAAGCGTCGTCGAACCATTGGGATACTTGGATTTTCTTCGTCTTTACAGCGGGGCGCGACTCGTATTGACCGATTCGGGCGGACTCCAGGAAGAGACAACCGCTTTGAGGATCCCATGCCTTACGATGCGCGAGAATACCGAAAGACCGATCACGATCGAGATGGGAAGCAATCAACTTGTCGGCGTAAACCCGGACGCGATCAGGAAAGCCGCAAACGAAATACTCGACGGCGGATTTGACCGCGAGACTGCCAAGGTACCGCCTTTGTGGGATGGCAAGACCGCGGAACGAATCTGTGACGCGTTGGTCGCGGCGAGTATTTAAGTCAGGATCTTTAAGGGCGAAACCGAACCTACAATCGTAAAAATCAGTGTTCGCGGCAAGTACCGGCGCCGGGAGACGCGAGTCAACAGCAAACCTTTTTCAGCAACTCTTGAGAATTGCGATAGATGGTTGTTTCAAGGCGGGACCGGGAGACTATTTTTCGGGCAAAGCCGCAATTCGCCCCTTCAGGGCGTAAGTGATTTGCTTAACCCATACCAGACGCGGCGCTCCGCTTGCGTCTGGCTACGTTATTTCCGCCCCGTTCGGGGCTCGATTGAAATTTACTATCGATCGTGGTTGCAGCCGAATTTCCGAATTCCAAACAACACAATTTCAAGGTGGTTCCAACGAAAGTATTTCAGCCGCGTTAAGGGCGTTTGGGATACAGCAATTGCGGGCATTGCTCCGCGCCGGTACACGGCGCGAACGGTGTTTCCATGTTTACCGTGGATTCCTCGCAATGCCGCTCCATCCGCGGCTAAAATCTACGTGACGCTACGCGTCCGAATTGGAAGCTCCGGATTTTAGAACAAAATCGACTACTTGGAGCGGACTCAACCTCCGGCCCTTGGAACTTCTGAGTCCACTCTAAAAAGGCGGGTTGGAAAGAAAAGGGCATCATTTTCAGTCACAACGGTTCGATATCGTTGAAAGACCCCTGCCGGCTCGTCCGGCAGGTGAATAGGGTCGAAGGCATGTAGAGGCAACAAATGAAGCATTCCGGCCCCCTGTCGGCTTGTCCGGTAGGAGGCAAAGGTCCCTAGCTACGGCCGTTAAATGCTTGGTGTGTTGAGGTTTATTGTTGTTCTGGAAGGGGCTGACCTTATTCCCCTGCCGCACTAGGCGGCAGGGCCCCCGGATCAATTAATGTGGTTTGGACTAGCTGCTGACCTCATTCACCTGCCACACAAGGTGGCAGGGGTCTTGTCTGGTTTCTCTGAGGATCGAATTGCCGACCGATTTTTTAATTGAATCGACTTTTTAGAGTGGACTCAACCTCCGGCCCTTGGAACTTCTGGAACTTGGAACTTGGAACTCTTCCGGACGGAACTCTTCCGGACCGAACTCTGTATTTTGTTCCCCTATTTTGCCTGCGCTTGTTCCATCGGATATCCGGCGTCTTTCCATACTTTCGTACCGCCCTTTAGAGCGTAAACGTTTTTGAATCCCTTCTCTTTCAGCTTAAGCACCACACGGGCGCTTGTGTTTTCGGCCGGTCAGGAACAGTAGGCGATCAGCTTCTTGTTCTTGGGCAGGTCTTTTGAAGTCTCATCGATATTGCCTGAGGTTACGTTAACGGCGCCCTTGATATGCTCGTTGGCATAGAAGGTTTCCCCGCGGGTATCCAAAAATAAGGCGTCTCCCGAATCAAACGCCTTCTTCGCGTCTTCAAGCGTGATTCGGGGTGCGTCATCGACATCGTCCTCATGATCATGAGCGACAGCGGTATTTTCGACTCGGAGATCGGTGTTTTTTGCGGATTCAGCGGTGCTTGAAGGTGCATAACCTTCTCCCTGGCAACCTATCGCCAAAATCAGCGTTCCGAGAACTGCGTAGTAAAATAATTTCATAATCAGACGATTTTAAATGTCTCGTGGACGGATTGACAAGTCTTAAGATGAAAGCGCTTTTAGAATGGCCGGCCTGGTAAGTAAAACCGTTCCAGGTTTCGCTTGGAATTGCGATCTCAAACCGGCACATCCGTTGGATACTTTCCGCTCCAGCATGCGGCGCAAACCGTGTCCGGCTCCATGCCCGCCGCTTCCAGCATTCCGCCCAGCGAAAGATAGCCAAGAGAATCGGCTCCGATATAGTCACGGACTTCCTCAGGAGATTTTGAGGCGGCGATCAATTCTTCCTTTCGAGGCGTGTTGACCCCGTAAAAACATGGTGAAATCGTTGGCGGACAACTGATTCTCATATGCACTTCGGCCGCGCCCGCCTCGCGTACGAGTGCCACGATCTTCTTAGAAGTCGTCCCGCGGACGATGGAATCGTCGACCAAAACCACCCTTCGTCCTGAGATCAGATCCTCGATCGGGTTCAATTTCAAACGCACTCCAAACGAACGTATGGATTGTGTTGGTTCGATAAAAGTTCTGCCGATGTAATGATTTCGGATGATCCCTTGCCTGAAGCTGATCCCGGATTCGGCGGAGTAACCGATCGCCGCCGCAACTCCCGAGTCCGGAACGGGCACGACGATGTCGGCATCAACGGGATGCTCGAGCGCCAACCTTCGACCCATCATGTGCCGCGATTGATTAACCGATCTCCCGAAAATCACAGAGTCGGGTCTTGAAAAATAAACATGCTCGAAAGTGCACGCTGAGCGGGAACGTTGCTCGAAAGGGAACTTCGAGTCCAATCCATCTTCAGAAATGACAAGCATTTCTCCAGGCGATATCTCACGAATGTACTCGGCATCTATCAGGTCAAAGGCGCAAGTTTCGGATGCGACAACCCACGCCTTTCCGAGCTTTCCGAGTACCAAGGGACGAAATCCGCGCGGATCGCGAACCGCTATCAGCTTGCCCGAGAGCAAAAAGAGAAGCGAGTAGGCGCCTTCGGTTTTTCCGAGCACTTCGGCGATTGCCTCCACAGGATCAGAGGCCTCGGTTCGAGCGATGGAATGGAGAATCGTCTCGGTATCGGAAGTCGAATTGAAAATCGCGCCGGTTTTTTCGAGTTCCGCCCTGATCTTGGGTGCGTCGGGAAGGTTTCCGTTGTGGCAAACCGCGATTTTTCCGTGCTGGCAGGTTACCGAAAATGGTTGTGCTTCGCGCACCGACGAACGTCCGGCGGTCGAATAACGTGTGTGACCGATAGCCGAATTGCCGGGCAGTTTCCGCAGCGTTTCCTCGCGAAACTTGTCGGCGACGAGACCGATCTTTCGAATCTGAAAAAAATCGTTTCCCGAAGCAGATACGATGCCGCATGCTTCCTGTCCGCGATGCTGAAGCGCGAAAAGGCCCAATTGCGTAAGCGTTGACGCTTCGCCATGGCCAAAAACGCCAAAGACGCCGCATTCTTCCCGGAACTTGTCGGAGATCCAATCAGTCATGTCTCGGTGTAAAAGGGAGCTTTAGAATAACATTGAAACGCGCGTTGTCTTAGTCGAGGTGTCGGGGAAAAGGCCGACGCGGCAGAAAAAAAGGCTACATCGCCATCGTCGATTGGGATCGAAACCATTGGCGATAATTTCCCTATTTTGGTCGAGACATTTCGCGCGCCGACTCAACATCCATCGGGGTGTTCAAATTGAGGAAGAAGTCATGCGCTCCGGCAAGATGTTCAAATTCCTCAAACCCTACGTAAACCGCTTCGACTCTTTCGAGCATGTCCCTGACAGACGGAGTCACGTCGGAACGAAGCAGATGCGCCTGAAAAGGCACGATGCATTTGCTCTTTCGATAAAACGCGCAGAGCGTCTGCTTAAAGCCATCGGGTTGAATTGGAATCAGCGCGTCCGCATTGGTTTCGTCAAATCTAGACTTAAGAAAAGAGATCAGTTCCGCGGAAACAAACGGCAAATCACACGCCACCGCAAAAACCGAATCCTGCTTGGCATCCTCAAGGGCCGTAAATATCCCGCCCGGAGGGCCGAGGTTTGGCGAGAAATCATCGATGACCGGTGAATCGGAGAAAAACCTGCTCAGTGAAGCGGCCTTCGTACCGGCAACAATTTTTAACGAGTCGGCGCCGGCTTCTCGAACCGCTTCCGCCACGATCGAGGTCATCGGCGTTTTATTTATTTCAAGCAGCGCTTTTTCGCGTCCCATGCGACTCGAGTTGCCGCCGGCCAAAATGTATGCGTCAAACATAAGTTAAAGTGCCAACCAAACCCAATCCAAAGTCAGTCCGGCCATTTGGTTAGCAAGCTGTGTCTTCGGGGTTCGGCCAGGCGTCAAGATTGTCCGGATCATCCTTTCTTGTTAAACAAACAAAGTCCTTTTCGATGAGAATCTCCAGATTTCCGCCCGGGGTTTCCTGCGATCCGGCTATTCCCACCTCTTCGGATTCCGCCCATGCGGCAACAAGTTCAAAAGGGACGCCGATTATGATCTCGCCGTTTTCAAAAGATGCCGTGACATCCGGTACATCTGCCGATCTTATCGAATAGGCGAAGCGCGACCCCGAACCAAACCCGGTTTCTTCGCGCACGGCGCCATCGGCCTGCAATTGGCCGACCTCGCTTTTTAGCAGGCGCAACCTTATCGTGTTTCCTCGAATTCTGAGTTTCATAAAAACAGGGAAGTCTCGTCCAAATCAAAGTCGGCCGATTCTCAATTCGAAACGCGTCTAAGCGCTCCGTATCCTCTCCGCTCCGCAATAGACGTTGAAACGGCCGTTCCTGACAAATCCAACAAGAGTGATTCCATATTCCTCGGCAAGTTCAACCGCAAGCGAGGACGGTGACCCGACGGCGGCAATCAGGGGGATGCCCGCTGCCAAGGCCTTTTGGACGAGTTCAAAACTAATGCGTCCGCTGAGGAACAATGCCGTGTCGTGTATCGGCAGAGCCCCGGCCAGAAGGCGGGAACCGATAAGTTTGTCCAAAGCGTTGTGTCTTCCGACGTCTTCCCGAACAACATCGAGCTCGCCGTCGGCCGAAAACAATGCCGACGCATGCAGACCGCCAGTGGTTTCGAATATCGCCTGTACGGAAGTAAGCGCTGAAGGAAATTTCGAAACAACGTCAGGTGCGACGGAAAATGAACTGTTGCTCGAAAGCGTATCGGCGGACATTCCGTAAGATAGAGCTTCAATCGAGGACTTTCCGCAAACTCCGCAACTCGAAGTGGTGTAAAAGTGCCGGTCGAGGCTCTTTAAGTCCACTTCAACACCCTTCTTCAGATCGACCCTAACCGTGTTCTCACGCCCGGCGGCGTCCTCGGGACCGCAGTGTTTGATTTGGCTGATATCGTCTTTTGAAGCGATGATTTTTTCGGTAAATAGAAAACCAACTGCGAGCTCAAAATCCTCGCCGGGGGTTCGCATCGTTATCGAAACAGCCTTGTGGCGGAAGATGTCGCCATCGTAATAGCCGACACGGATCTCAAGGGGTTCTTCGACGGCAACAAGATCTTCGACATCGCATTCCGAATCGCCCTCGAACCTCTTCAAACTGACATCTTTGACCGATTTTTCAGACACTAGAGAAGTTTACCAAAGTCGGGCGATACTTTCGTTGATCTATCGTTTCCTGCTTTCTTCGAACCGAGAGCACCAAGGTCAAACGAAAAACGCCCGTTAGATTGATGGCAGAATTTTGCCTCTGCATTCACCAAAGCCGATTCGACGATATCCCTCGCGTTCGCAAAATCCCCTCATGATGATCTCATCCCCATCCTCGAGAAATCTCCTGATTTCTCCATTTGGAAGTTCGACGGGTTCCTTGCCGCGTTTTGTAATTTCCAAAAGGCACGCCCTTTGATCGTCTTCCTTGCCCGAAACGGTTCCGGAAGCGATAAGATCGCCGGTTTGAAGATTGCAACCGTTCGAGGCGTGATGGGTCAGCATCTGCGCAACCGTCCAATAAAGATCCTTGAGATTCGAACGGCTTAACAAATGGGGATCAACGCCGCCTTCGCGCATCTTTTCGGTTTGAATCAAAACTTCGAGATTTAGATCGATACCGCCGGCCTTTTCGTTATCAGGATCAGAGAGATACTCAAGCGGCGCGGGCTCATCCCCGCGATCAAAAGCGGGAACGCGGAACGGCGCCAATGCATCCATCGAGACCACAAACGGGGCTACGGTCGTCGCGAAATTCTTTCCAAGGAAAGGCCCAAGAGGCTGAGCTTCCCAACCCTGCACGTCCCTTGCCGACCAGTCATTCACAAGACTCAAGCCGAGAATGTGATCCTCGGCCTCGGAAATCGGGATCGTCGTTCCAAGATCATTTCCGCGACCGACATAAAACCCGACTTCCATCTCGTAATCCAATGCTCTTGAAGGGATGAAGACCGGCGGATTCTCCGTATCAGAGCGATTCTGCCCCTTTGGTCTGATTACGTCGGTTCCCGTTATTACGATTGAGGATGCCCGGCCGTGGTAACCGATTGGAACATAACGGTAGTTTGGCAATAATGGATTGTCAGGGCGAAAAATGCGTCCGACATTGGTCGCGTGATAGATCGAGCAGTAAAAATCGGTGTAATCCCGTATGTCGAATGGAAGAAAATACTCGACCTCGTTCATTGGGTAGAGAAATCGGTTTTCTATCTCTTCCCGTGTTTCGCTATCCGTATCCGTTCCGAGCAATCGTTGGAATTCCGCACGCTCTCCGCAAGAAAGCGCGGATTCGATAGTAATTCCCGACAGGCCCAGTTCCTGATGGGTTTCAAAATAACCTGAGGCATCAAAAACAAAATCCCCGATACCAAGTCCTACCGCCTGACGGCCCGCCGCGGAAAATCTGCATGCCGGCAGATTCTGCAAAGGAAAGTCACAGTCTTCAACATTTGCGGATTCAACCCAGCTAAGAAGCGCGGGGTTGTGCGATTCATTAATACTTTTCATAGCCAATTGAGTTTTGTGAGAAACCTGTCGTCGGTTTTAAATCTACAGCAATCCAATTTCCTGTAGATCGGATATCGGTTCTTCAAACGAACAAGATCCAAATGAGATCGCGCCTTTCTCGCGCAGCAATTCTAGTTGGTGCAGGTTCAAGAAATGTTCTTTCTGCCAATACGCACCGTTGTCGTCAAACTCGAATACCTCTTCAAACTCCTCTTCGAGAACCTCTTCCAACACCGTGGGTTTGAAACCGTCGCGCGCAAATCCCGAAACCAAAAACAGATTCAAAAAACCGTGCATCGTTGCTTTTGGAGCATTTGGCTCGTATGTCAGAGGCTTGAAACAACGGATCGGATGATGGAGCCCTGCCGTAGCCTTGAAAGGTATGTTGGCCGCCATGCAGGTTCTTACAAATCTTACGATTTCGGCGCTGGTCGGAAAAAGATCCGGCGTCAAACCGCCGGTGCGAATTTTCGCCCTTTGCTTTGAAAGCGCGAGCGCGGAAACGAGTTCGGCGAGTCCGTCGCCAAGAGGTGTTTCAAAATAGGCCGTCAAATAATCGGGCATCGCTTCCGCGGCCCTGGTGATGAACTCCGCATCTTCGGCCTTCATTTCGACCGAATCGATTACCGCGTATGGAGACTGATGGGAATTGAATTCTTCGATCTTCCTGATATTCGAATAGATATCCTCGTCTCCAATCGCGCTTATGCGCCAGCGTCCTTTCTCATCACGCGAGAAGAAATCTTTTGCGGTTTGCGTGAATTCATCAAGCCTTGAAACTGGCACGACGAATCGACCCAGCATCCAATTGAAATTGCTGTTCTTGTAAGTAGCGTAGTTCAAGACGGCCTCGGGCATAGACAAACCCGCCGGAGGAAACAGCCCCGCATAATCCACGATCTCGTAAAGCAACGCTTTTACAGATTGTTTAACGTTTTCCGACATCAGAGATAGTTTAGAGCCTTGCGAAAGATTCGTAAAACGCTCGAAAGAGAGAATCCTCGCAAAGTACGGCTCACCGTGAAAAATTGAAGCGGATCCGCAAAAATCGGATCCGCTTTTTCCAAAGCGCGTTTGTCGACCGACCTCGGATCGACCCGCATCTGCAATCCAAACCCTAACGAGAGAAATGCTTTTTCAGTCCGTCCCAGCAGTGATGGTAATTCTTCTGAAGAGTTTCGCTTTCCATCGCCATCCGTGTCGGGCGAATGATGTAGCGCGATTCGAACATAAACGCCATCGTATCGCTTAACTTGAGCGGTTCCTCGGGAGCGTTTGTCGCTTTCTCAAAACCGTACGCATCGGGGCCGTGCGGTGTCATCTGATTGTGAAGCGAGCCGCCGCCCTGAACAAAACCCTCTTCCTTGGCATCGTATTGGCCATAGACGAGCCCCATGTACTCGCTCATCGTGTTTCGGTGATACCACGGCGGTTTGAAGGTGTCTTCCATAACGAGCCAGCGCTCGGGGAAAATCACGAAATCGCAGTTGGCAACTCCCGCCTCGCCGCTCGGGCTCGTCATAACCGTGAAGATCGATGGATCCGGATGATCGTATGAAATGGAACCGATCGTGTTGAAATCCCGGAGATCGTATTTGTATGGTGCATAATTTCCATGCCAACCGACGACATCGACCGGGGAATGGCCGATCCTCGAAACCCACATATTGCCGCCGAATTTGGCGAACATCTCCAGATCGCCTTCGCGCTCTTCATAAAACGCTACCGGATATTTGAAGTCTCCGGGATTTGCGAGCCCGTTTGAACCGATCGGGCCAAGATCGGGAATCCTAAAAAACGAACCGTAGTTTTCGCAGACGTATCCTCGTGCGAGTCCGTCGGGCAGTTCCGCCCTGAATCTCACGCCTCTCGGAATTACGGCGATCTCGCCGGGCTCGATTTCAAGCACTCCAAGCTCGGTGAAAAACCGCACTCTCGCGGTTTCGGCGACAAAAAGCATCTCGCCATCGGCGTTATAGAAATAGCGGTTTTCCATATCCTTGTTTGCAGCGTAGATATGGATCGCGATACCCGCCTGCGAGAAAGGATCCCCATTGCCGGCGACCGTCATCATTCCTTCGATGAGGTCTTTCGGGTCCTGCGGCAAAGGGAAGGCGCCCCACCGCAATTGGTTGGGTGTTGTCGGAACCTCGTCAAAAGGACCCGACCTGAACAGACCCGCGGAAACCTGTTCGAATGGATCGTGAACAACCGAGGGGCGGACTCTATACGTCCAGGTTCTTCGGTTAAATGCTCTTGGCGCGGTAAACGCCGTGCCTGTAAGCTGTTCGGCGTAAAGACCCAACGGCCCTTTTTTGGGGGAGTTGCGGCCAACCGGAAGCGCGCCTTTTTCCGCTTCGGTTCGGAATTCGTTTCCGAAACCGGTCATGTATTCGTAGCTCATATTTCTACAAATTCCCCCGTCTTCGCTGCTCCTCTTCGATCGAAACAAAGAGCGCCTTGAAGTTGCCCTTGCCAAAGCCCTTGCAGCCTTTGCGTTGAAGGATTTCATAAAAGACCGTCGGACGATCCTCAACGGGTTTTGTAAATATCTGAAGCAGATAGCCTTCGTCGTCACGATCAACAAGGATTCCCAATCGTTTCAAATCCTCGATATCCTCGTCGATCTCTCCGACGCGCGAGGGAAGTTCCTCATAATAGACATCGGGAACACGCAAAAACTCGATTCCGTTGTCTTGAAGCTTCTGTACGGTATGAAGCACGTCCTTGCAAAGAAGCGCGACATGCTGGACGCCCGCCGTCTTGTAGTAATCGATGTATTCCTGAATCTGGCTTTTTCCGGCCTTCCCCTCTGCGGGTTCGTTGATCGGAAACTTGATGTTGTGCTCGCCGTCGGACATGACGATCGACATCAGCGCAGAATACTCGGTCGAAATATCGCTGTCGTCAAACGTGATGTATCTTTCAAAACCCATCACGTCGCGATAGAAATCGCACCAATACGTCATTTTGCCGAGCTCGACATTGCCCACGATATGATCGACGAGGATCAGATCGGTCGGATCGCCTTCAACTCGGTTTTCGGTAAAACCGGGAAGAAAGGGTCCCGAGTAATTGTGTCCGTTATTGGTGTTGTATGAAATCAATGAATGAATCGTGTCGCCATAAGTCGCTATGGCGGCGTATCTTACGGAGCCGTTTTCATCCTTCAGATCTTTTGGTTCGCAAACGCTGACCGCGCCTCGGCTGATCGCCTCGCTGTACGCGGCATCGGCGTTTTCAACCAGAAAACAGATGTCGCGTACCCCGTCGCCGTGTTTTCGGATATGTTCGGCGGCAAAATGGTCTTCATTGAGCGGTGTTGAAAGAACAAATGTAATACGGTTTTGCTGGAGCGCGTAGGATGTCATCTCGCGATTGCCGGTTTCGAGGCCGGCGTAAGCGACACGGGAAAATCCAAACGCGTGGCGATAATAAAATTCGGCTTGTTTGGCATTGCCGACAAAAAATTCGACATGATGAATCTTTTTGATTCCCAATGGATTTTGCTGAGTCATAGTCTTATTAAATATTTTGATTGTTCTTAAAAATTTAGGGCAAAGTTTTTCGGTTACCCGTCCAGGCCAAAAAGGGACCAATTATTGTCATCGGCGCAAACGGCCCGGCGTGTCGCCGTCGACCGCGCGCTACATCATCGTTTCGATATACCTTCGAGTTTCCTTCTTCAAAAAATCGTAGGAAGGAACGACATATAGAACCGGCTGCAGATCCGAATACGTGAAATCGTGCGCTATTACGTCTTCCAGAACGAACGGCCGGCGTTCAACCTGATCAGAAAACGCGTGTTCGAGCTCTTTGAATGAGCTGAGAAGACCGGCACCATAGGCTTTGATCTCGCCTTCCGCCTCCACGAGTCCGAATTCGACGGTAAACCAATAAAGCCTTCCAAGCTCATCGATCTGTTCGTCCGAAGCCATGCGGGCGGCGTGTCCGATGAATTGCGAGTAATCCGAAAAGGCCTGATTCGTAAACATCGGGATGTGTCCGATCGCTTCATGGACTATGTCCGGCTCCGGCGTATAGCCGGGTCGGGAACTATGTCTAATGTATTGCGTCGAGAGCATCGTTCTCCAAGACAGCCAGCTCAGGAAAGCCCTCGTGTTTACAAGACCTTCGATCGGAGCGACGCGGAATCCGGTTGTCTCGCCGAGCCTTCGGTTCATTTCGGTCAACTGCGGTATTCGCTCGTTGCTGATTCCGAGATCCTTTTTTGCCTTTAGATAAAACGGCGATGCGCGCCGCTGATGCAGTTCCTCGAGCTCTTCGGCGACAAAGCGCCAGACTCCCTGCTCATCGGCGGTGTAATCGACATCGGTGATAACGCCCGTTTCACGGAAATTCTTGGCAAGGCTCGCAATGTAATCGCGGCGTTCCCTGTAAACGGGGTCTTTTGCGCCGGGATGTTCGAGGGGAAGTTCCTCGATATCCTCAAAAGGCATGTCCTCAAAGGCAGGTAGGTCTTCCTCCCCAACTTTGAAATTCTCAAGCGTTGCTGGTTTCGAATCTAAGGTCGTGTTTGAAATCATCGGTGATCCTCGACTGAGTGAATAAACGGTCTGAATGCGGATATCACATTATTTTATACCCTCCGGGGTTTTGAATGAAGAGGCTTCATGCGTTTTTCATTTAAGCTTGATTAACTTTGTTAGGAAATTAGTCGGAATGAGTTTAGAATTTAAAGCCGAAGTGAAGCGAGAGGATGGATATGAAGATAGAATCTTCCCGCATGAAGCGACAAGCGTCTCGACCGTCTGCTCATGAGGATCGGTTTGGCAAGAAAAGGACAACACTATCGGTCACAACGGTTCGATATTGATGCGAGACCCCTGCCGGCTTCTCCGGCAGGAGGCAAAGGTCCGTAGCTACAGCCGTTAAATACATGGCGTGCTTAGGTTTGTGGTTGTTCTGGAAGGGGCTGACCTTATTCAGCTGCCGCGCAAGGCGGCAGGGGCCTCCGGATGAATCAATGTGGTTTGAACTAGCTGTTGACCTCATTCACCTGCCACACAAGGTGGCGGGGGTCTCGCTTGGATTCTTTGGAAATCACGTTACCCGTCGATCACAGCTTTGATGCGACTCATGAGACAACTTCCGCATAGGAAATTCCAGATTTTGGAATAAAACCGACTATTTAGAGTCAACTCAACTTTCGGCTCTTGGAACTTCTGGAACTTGGAACTTGGAACTCTGTCCGGTTGGAACTCTGTCCGGTTGGAACTCTGTCCGGTTGGAACCCCTGTGAGATTGAAATGCTTGATGAAATTGATTGGAAGATCCTGATCGAATTGCAGAACGACGCGCGTACGAGCTATGCCGAACTCGGGCGGCGTGTCGGGCTAACCACGCCGGCGATAATCGAGAGAATCAGAAAACTCGAGGATTCCGGCGTCATCACCGGTTATCGGGTTGAGATAGACACATCGAAAGTAGGGCTTCCCGTGACGGCCTTCATACGCATGAGCATCACCGGTATCGACTACAGCCGAATCATCGAAACCGTAAGCGAAGCAAAGGAAGTTTTGGAGTGTCATCGCGGGACGGGAGGAGATTCGTTCATCATCAAGGTCGCCGTCGCATCGGTCGAGCATCTGCAGGAAATCATCGACAAACTCACGCCTTACGGAATAACGACAACGGCGATCGTGCTTTCTTCACCCGTAAAGAGACGTGTGATTGAGCCCGAAATTGAGTAGCCATGTATTGGGGCTGAAAGGCATGGAATAAATGCCTGGGTTGTTTGAAAGTTTCCGGCTTGAACATAAAAGCTCTAGGATCGGTAACCAATAGCCCGCATTTGTAAGAAATGCGGGCTATTGTACTCGTCGATGTTGACTTCTGATGCAACGCCTCTTAACCCGCATTTCTAACAAAGGCGGAACAAAAAGAGATAACCAATGTGCAATCAGAGGTTTACGGGAAACGTGGAAATTTCCTTTTGTTCCTAATCGTTTTCTCGAAAGATTCAGCTTTGAATTTTAGTCTAAAACTCCCCGACCATAGAATCACTATGCTTGGGGAGTTTTAGACTACACTTCTGCGCACAATCTCCCGATAAAACGTTTCCTTTGTGAGAAATGCGGGTTAAAGCAAGACCGGGCTTGGCGTTAATTTCGGCGATTTCCTTTTTTCTCGCGTATTTTGCAAATACAAGACATATTGTTACCAGTTAGTAATAAATGGAGTCAGTTTGTCTGGAGGTTTCAATTAAAAATGATCCCGTTGAGGTTTTTCGCTCAAACGGAGGACAGCTCCGAATGACCGAGGCGCTTGATCGCGGAATTAGCCGGTTCATGCTTTACAAGATGCGGGATACCGGGGTGGTCGAGCAAGTAAGCAGGGGAGTCTTCAGGCTTTTTGATCTACCGTTGATTGGTAATCCCGATTTGGTAACAGTCTCGCTTCGGTTTCCCAACGCCGTAATCTGCCTTGTATCAGCACTTTCATATCATGAAATCACCACCCAGATCCCGCATGCCGTATCGATAGCCGTATCAAGAGATTCTAGAGTTCCGCGCTTGAAGTTTCCGCCTATCAGCCCTCATCGGTTTTCAAAGCTGGCCTTTGAGGCGGGAATCGAAGTACACAGGATTGATGGGGCGGACGTCAAGATTTACAGCATCGAGAAAACGATTGCGGACTGTTTCAAGTTCCGCAACAAGATAGGCATGGATGTGGTGTTGGAGGCGCTCAAGCTCTATCGACACAAAAAGCTGAACCGAAGCGAGTTGCAGAAATTCGCACGTATTTGCCGGGTGGAGAACGTGATGAGACCCTATTTGGAGGCAAGCATTTGACCCTCACAAAAAATCTTCCAGCTTCGATCCGGCAGCGAATCATGAATCGCGCCACCGCTACCGGCAGATCGTTTAACGAACTGCTGCAGTTTTATGCGATGGAGCGTTTCTTGTACCTATTATCAAAGTCCAACCACGTAGATCAATTCATTTTGAAAGGTGCCCTGATGATGAGGGTTTGGGATCCACATTCTGTCCGCCCCACTTTGGGCATTGACATGCTGGGAAGAACAAGCAATGACATCGCCAGTATTGTCCAACAGATCAAGTCAGTCTTGTCGGTCCGGGTCGATCCAGACGGTATAGAATGCGAACCTGCATCAATTCGGTCCGAACGTATTCTTGAAGATGCGGAATACGAAGGCATAAGAATTCGATTTCGTGGCAGGTTGGGAACCGCCGTACTCCCGATGCTTCTGGACATCGGATTTGGAGATATTGTTTTCCCAAATGCAATCGAGGAAGAATTGCCCACTATACTTGAATCACCCGCTCCTCGGTTACTTTGCTACAGCCGAGAGAGCGTCATCGCTGAAAAATTCGAGGCCATGGTCAACCTCGGAACTTTGAATAGCAGAATTAAAGATTTCCACGACATATGGCTCCTTTCCAGGCAATTCGATTTTGATGGAATGAAACTGGCCGAGGCTATTCGCTTGACCTTCGGAAAAAGAAATACGGTTTTGCCTGGAAGAATTGAAGCCTTCGAGCATCAGTTCGTTTCAGAAAAGCAGGTTCAGTGGGCGGCCTTTCGCAAACGGCTCGGAAAATTGGATCTGCCCGAATCATTTGGCGAGATCGTACTTTCGATAGATGAGTTTGTTTCTCCGCTCGTTAGGTTGTTGAAGCAAAAGGAGACTCTATTCCCTTCTTGGCGAGCAAAGGGACCATGGCAGTGAAAAAGATTTGACCGCTATCACATACAGGCGCCATTAGGACTTGCCCTCGATCCATGAAGATCTGTTGTTTCAAATCTGACGAGACATTCTTCTTCGCAAACTACATTAACCTGTTCATCGGTTTCAGTAGCGCATCAAGAAACGAACCGAGTTCGACGCTCGAAACAACCACGCGCTCAAATTCAATCTCAAGGCCTTCGTCATCAAGCTTGAGTGATTTAGAGTGACGTTTCGCTTCGAGTAGCGCGACGCATGTCGCCTGATCGAGTTTGTGAAGCGCCGCCTGAACATTCTTTGCCTGGACGATGAAATTCTTGTCGAATTCGGGATTTCCGGTTTTCAAGTCCTGATAACCCAATAGTTTCGCAACGATATGGCCTGTGTATTCGGGGGTCAGGCTGATTCCCATCATCAACGGGCGTGGATAACGTATCGAAAACTTGGTGATCCACGAACTCAATTCGGTATATGCTTCAATTCTTATCGGATATCCCCGCCATAACCCCTCTATCGTCAAATTCTCTGGGTCAAAGCCGAGCCCCCTTTGGCTGGCAAACCCGGCCCATTCCCGTTCCAAGTCGTTTTCGAGGCGGGTCTTGGGAAACAAAGACCGTGCGGTCATGAATCTTCGTGCGAGTTTGGCGGTTACAGTTGCGATTCGGTCGAGTTTTTCGTCGGTACTGATCGTGCCCGAAACACGGGTTTTTATACCCTTGTCGGTGATCGTAATCGTCGGATATTCCCGTTTTGCCGCCACGAGATCGTCGGCGAGCGAGGCGGGAGCGCCCTCGCCAAACTCCGTCACAAGAAAGTGCCTCAATACCTCGTGGTCATACGCGAGCGCCCTGAACTGCGCGTCCATCGGGTGGCCGACGGGCATTCTTCTGCCAACATCAAAAAGCTGGAGTCCGCCGCGCCCAGCTATATCGAGACCAAATCGCATGTTCTTTGGAAACTTTGCGTAGCAGGCGGTGAACGTATCCACCCGCGTCCGTTCTCCGTCCGACCTTCTCTCGATCTCGATAAAGAGCGAAGTCGGTATTCCATCGAAAACCCCTTCTATCCGCAGTTTTCCGGGTTCGGGTTGGTGAAGTCCGCGCATCGACGCATACTGCGCCCACACCTTTTTGCTCTTCTCCGCCCTCAGTAAAACGTAAATGATCCCGCCGATCAGAAGCGTCGGAAAAGCGATCCCCGCAAACAGGAGCAACAGGATTATGAAACCTTCGCCCGCCAGAAGAAGTGCCATCCGTTTATCTTAACCTTTGATCACAAATCCCCAAACCAACGCCTTTTATCAGTGGCGAACGGCCCTGCCGGCATTTTCGATTACCATCTCCGCCCTCTTTCCGAAAGGTAAAAATGCCATAGCAGCCTTGCGGCGACGGATCGGTATGGAGACCAATCGGCGGCGATCATCAAAAACTCATCCGCATCTGGCCGTTTGTCGAGACCCGCCAAATCCTGCCAACCGGCGTGGAGCGCGATGTCTCCGCGCGGCATCACATCGGGCCTGAGCATCGCCATCAGAAGGTATATGTCCGAAGTCCAATTGCCGATCCCTTTAACCTTTTCAAGCTCGGTCTTCACCATCGCATCTTCAAGGTGGCGAAGATTTTCGAGTCGGAGCGTGCCGGTCAAGAGTGCGTTGGCGGTCTCCCTTCCATAGGCGGTTTTCTGACGGCTGAATCCGACTGACCTCAGCTCATCGTCATCCAATCCGATAAATCGTTCGGGTGTAATCTCGCCGATGAGGTTTCCAAGCTTGTCGAAACACGCACGAGCCGAATCGAGTGAAACCTGTTGGCCGAGGATGATGTCGATCAGCGTCGCAAACGACTCGGGTTTGTCCCAAAGCGGCGGGTAACCGTATTTGTCGAGCACATTCTGAAAACGCGGTTCGATATCGACCAACGCATTGCATTGGGATTTGAGATTTCTCTGATTGACGCGCTTGTTCATATCGTTCGTCGCTTGTATGCTCAATCCGCGCGGGGTTTGCGCCATACAGAATACAAATGATTCCTGTAAAGGTAACACGTTATGCATCGCTGTATTTCCTTGTTCAGGGACTTGGCGTGCTCGTCTGGTGGTATTTGCTACTTACCAACGATTCGGTCCTGAAACTCTTTCAAATGGGAAGCGACGGGGCGACGCTGATGTCCTTCCAACTGCCGGACATGGCTTTTCTTGGCGGCGGTTCGCTTCTCGCCGCCCTGCTTTGTTATTTGCGTTCGCAGTACATGGCTTATGTCGCATGGTTTGTGGCGGGTCTTGTTACATACGCGACGTTCTACGCATTCAACTTCGCCTTGCTTACCGATACCGGATGGCTCGGAGTCGTGTTCATGGTTCCGGCGACAATTTGGAGCGGCGTTTATGCAATCGGCGTTTCCTCGCTCGGGCACACGATGTTCCGGCCGTCGGCGACTTCGGATGCGGGTCGCGTGCTTCTGAAAACGTTTTCACAGATCGTTGTCGTGTGGACGATGATACTTGGCGTGATGCCGTATTTGATCACACTCGTTGAGCCAAAAATCGGACTGCCGCAACTCGAAATTCCATTTCAAACTCCGATTTCGGTTCTGCTCTTTGTTCTCGCAAGCGTGCCGGGGGTTTGGTCGGCGATAGAGATGTCAAAGAAGGGTGGCGGAACGCCTTTGCCGCTCGACCATGCGACGAAGTTTGTCGTCAGCGGTCCCTACGCCTATGTCCGTAATCCGATGGCGGTGTCAGGCATTTTACAGGGATTGGTCGTGGCATTGTTTTGGGGCTCGGCGCTAGTCGCAATTTACGCGTTGATGGGCTCGGCGGTTTGGCAAACGATATTCCGGCCGCACGAAGAGGTCGATCTTGCGGCGAGATTTGGCGAAGAGTTCAATCGATACATAAAGGCCGTAAGGTGCTGGGTTCCGAGTTTAAAGCCGTACGTGGATGAGGGGTAGGGACAAAATGAGTTGCCGTTAACAACTTGTCCCGGGCCGGAGCAAGCTATCTAATGGTTTAGTAAAGCGGAGTTCCCCCAACTTATCCAATTCTCCTCAGCCCTTTCACATAGTTCGGAACCGTGTTCTCGAAATAGCGGATAAGTTTTGAGACGTTCTTGCCGTTGCGGTTCTTGGCCCCGTAAAAGATATCGAAAGAGATGATCGCGGGTTTGCCGCTCGAATCGACAAGCTTTAGGGCAGAATCTGCGATGCCGGAAGTCTTTGTCGATGGCAGTATTGTCGGACCAATTCCGAGTTGCGCCCATTCCTCGAGAATCGAATAGCTGATCGCCTGTCCGGGATAGGTTTCAAATGAAAAACCTTCGCTATCAAACAGTTGACGTAGTGATGCGACGAGCCCGCAGCCCTCGCCGGCGATTGTGAACGACTCTTTGGCGATATCGACGACACCGACCGTCTTCGCGTTTGATCTCTTGTCTTGTGATGATGGGAAATACATCAGTTCGTCGCTGTAAAATCTCAATCGAAGCGATTTACGGATTTTGGTTTCGGATGGTGCGATAACGACATCAAGTTTTTCGTCCGAGAGCTTTCCTGCCAAATCTTCGATGTAGGACTCTCTGAGTACAAACTCGGTTTCGGGGTTTTCCTTCATAAACGGCGCCAAAACCGAATTAAGCAAATCGGTATCAAGAAGCGGGCAGAATCCGATTCGCAATACCCTGTTGCTTGCCTCCGACATTTCCTTGGCAGCGCCTGTCAGTTCCTCCAACTGATCCAGTACTGCTACAACGTAAGGCAGCATGCGCTCGCCGAACGTAGTCAGTGCAACGCTCTTCGTGTTCCGTTCAAACAATCTTCCGCCGAGTTCGGTTTCCAATTGGCCAATCGCGTTCGAGAGGCCCGGCTGAGTAACAAAACATTGCTCCGAAGCGCGGCTGAAGGACAGAGTTTCGGCAACCGCTCGGGTGTATTTGAGTTGGCTGACATTCATAGACAAAAACTATAAAGCAATTCAGAAATAGAATTTCACAATAATACAATGAATCGTTATCTTTTCAATCACGGGGGGAACACCTTGTCCAGCACTTTCTTTGCAAGAAATGCGGGCAATATCCGCCGAATCTTAAAAATGGAAGTGATAGTGATGAAGACTTTTGGCGCGAAAGGCGCGATTCGATTGGTTTTGATATTGGTTGGCGGAATCGGAGTTATCTACGGAATTGGCGCAAAGCCGCTGGCGGCGACATTCACACCGACAACGGAACTCAAGTGGCACCAATCTCCGATACCCGGCGGAGTGACGATATCGCCCGTTGCCGGCGAAATCATGAAGGGCGAACACGTTACCTATGTGAGATTTCCCGCGGGAACGAAGATCCCGATGCACGTCCATTCTACCGACTACATAGGAATCGTGATCAGCGGAAACATGAGACATCCCGTAAAAGGAAAACCGTCAACCGATGTTCAGCTTCCACCCGGCTCCCATTGGTCCATTCCGGCCGGACTTGAGCATCAAACAGAATGCCTCGAGGGATTGGAATGCGTCGCGGTTATGATCCAAAAAGATCATTTCGACTATGAACTGACAACGTCAAAATAATCAGCTCGCATAAAACTACTGCGGCATATTTTCATCCCGGCGAAAAGGGCGGTCAGCGCCGCCCTTTTTTAAAACGTGGTCAATCTATTTCCCTGATGTGCGTTGGCCGACCACTCTGATCTCTTCGATCGCCAAAGGATCCTCAAGTGCTGAAAGATCGCCCGGGTCCTCATCGAGGTAGGCGGAACGAATCACACGGCGCATCACCTTGGCGTTTCTTGTTTTGGGCAACTTCGAAACAAAAAATACGTGCGAAGGCGTCAAAGGTTTTCCCATGTCCTTGGCTATGACCGCCTTGAGTTCCGACTCCAGTTCGTGAATCTCGTAATCATTCGAGAGTTCACCGAGAACCGCAAAAGCGATCATCGCCGTACCCTTTATCTCATCCGGCACGCCGATCACGGCGGCCTCCGCGACTCGCGGATCGGCGACAAGCAAGCTTTCGACCTCGGCCGGGCCGACCCGTTTTCCCGCCACCTTTAGCGTGTCGTCCGAACGGCCGAGTATGTACCAATGGCCGTCGTTGTCGCGCATCGCGAAATCGCCGTGAACCCATACGCCATCGAAGCGATTCCAGTATGTGTTCAAGTATCGCTCGGGCTCTTCCCAAAACCCTTTTGCCATACCGATCCATGTATCGCGTATTACCAATTCCCCGACGGTGCCGTTCGGAACCGAATTTCCGTCTTCATCGACGATGTCGGCGGCAATCCCCGGACACGGGGCGGGAAATGATCCCGGCTTTTGATCGAGCAGAGGGTTTCCCATCAAAATGCCGCCCGAGATTTCGGTGCCGCCCGAATAGTTGATGATCGGAAGCTTTGAATTTCCGACCTTCTCAAACAACCACCACCAAGGCGCGGGATTCCACGGCTCTCCGGTCGAGGCAAACGCGCGAAGGCTTGAAAGATCGTGTTTTGCGGGGAGCTCGTCGCCCTTCGTGGCCAAAAGCCTGACGAGTGTCGGAGAGATTCCAAGTATCTCGACACGGTGTTTGGCGCAGAATTGCCACATGCGGTCGGGAGCGGGAAAATCCGGAGAGCCATCATAGATCACGATCGTGCCGCCGTTTATCAGAGCGCCGTATACGAGCCACGGACCCATCATCCAACCGATATCCGTAACCCATGAAATCCTCGTGCCGACTCCGACATCGGTTCCGAAAGCCATGTCCTGCGCGGCCTTGATCGGGAACCCGCAATGTACATGAGCGATTCCCTTTGGTTTGCCGGTGGTGCCGGATGTGTAGAGAATGATCGCGGGATCGTTGGCGGCGGTCTTTTCTGCGTATCGCGATTCCGGTCTCTTCTTTCCGAAGAGCTCGATCATGTTTTTATAGTGAATGAAACGCTGGTCGGGGCTAGCGAATGTCGGCTCGTCCTCCGCGGTATTGACGATGATGACTTTTTCGACCGTCGGACTCGCTTCGACCGCTTCGAAGGCCGTCTTAAACGCCTCGACGAGTTTCCCCCTTCGTCTAAATCCATCACAGGTTACGAGCGCCTTCGCCTTCACCGCATTGAGCCTCGCGGAGATGGCATCGACGCCGTATCCGCTAAACACCGGAACTGCGATCGCCCCGATTCTGTTTATCGCAAGAAGACTGACTACCGTTTCAAGCACCATTGGAAGATGGATCCCGACGGCGTCTCCCTTCCCAAGCCCCAATGCCCGAAGACCCGCCGAACATTCTTCGACGAGTGCCAGCAATTCGGCGTATGTATTCGTGATGCTCGTTCCATCTTCGCCTTCCCAAATCACCGCCGGCTGATCGGAAACCTCAGAGTCCATCCAACGGTCGAGGCACGCCTCGGAAACATTGAGCCCGCCGCCGATACACCATTCGGACCATTCAACGCCTTTCGAGACATCCAAAATGGCCTCGTAAGGCGGATCGAACTCGATTCCGAGAAACTCGATCACGTCCGCTGTGAACCTGCCCACATCATCGGTTGAATAACGCATCAGTTCATCAAAGGAACCGACCCCGACGGCTTTCATAAACGAAGTCAAACGGGCTCTTTCAACAACACCATCGTCGGGTTTCCAAGCGATCGGCTGGCCTTCAAAAGGATTTGTTTCAGACATACCCTGATTCTATCCGGTATTTTCGGCAAGTAAAATACCCGTGCTTGCCGTCCGTGTTTTAATGGCTGTTCTCAATCGCGTCGCTACAGCCACGCCACTGTTTTATTTGTTGAAAATACGGGTTAGAATCGGGGCATGGCTAATGAAACGATCGGTCTTCCGGCGAATCTCTTTGCGGGAAAGACCGCAATTGTCACGGGTTCCTCGCGCGGCGTTGGACGCGCGACCGCGCTCAGGCTGGCAGAAGGCGGGGCAAACATCGTGGTGAATTATCTGAGCAGCGAGGAAGACGCCGAAGAGGTTGTCGAGCTTTGCCGGAAAAAGGGAGTCGGTGCGGTTTCCGTCCAGGGCGATGTCTCGAAATGGATGGATGCGAGAAACATCGCCGCCCGCGCGATTGAAACTTTTGGCGGGATCGATCTTCTTGTCTGCAACGCAGGTGTTTGGGAAGGATCGCCGATCGAGGAAATGTCGGAAGAGGTTTGGAACAAGGTTTTGAACACGAATTTGAAATCGGCGTGGGCGATGTCGAAGGCGTGCGTGCCGGCTATCAAGAAGTCGGGAACCGGCGCGATCGTGCTTGTTTCATCGACGGCCGGCCAGAGAGGAGAGGCGAACTACACGAATTATGCCGCCTCAAAGGGCGGACAGATCGCATTTACAAAGGGGCTTGCGACCGAGCTTGCGCCAAACATAAGGGTCAACTGCGTCGCGCCGGGGTGGATTGAAACCGCCATGGTGAGGCCCGTTTTTGAGAACGAAGCCTATAAAAGACAGGTATTGGAAGGGATACCGCTAAAGAGAATGGCATCGACCGACGACGTCGCGCTTTCAATCTGCTGGCTTCTATCGGATTGGTCCCGGCATATTACCGGCGAAGTCGTAAACATAAACGGCGGAGCGGTTTTGTGCGGGTAAGAATACCGGTTCCAAGTTCTGTCCGGAAGAGTTCCAAGTTCTGTCCGGAAGAGTTCCAAGTTCTGTCCGGAAGAGTTCCAAGTTCTGTCCGGAAGAGTTCCAAGTTCCAAAAGTTCCAAGTTCCAAGTTCTTGGCGGGCAACTTGAACGGTGGCCATTGAAACAGATTCCGGCTCGAAGAATTGGAGAAAAGATTGCAATTCTACCTAGAAAAACTTGGAACTTCTGGAACTTGGAACCTGGAACATTTACACAACGAAGAATCTGAACCACAAGCATATGCCTTTACAAACGGACAAACGATCATTGGAATGCCTGGTTGGAAACACGCCGCTGATTGAAATCGATATGAGGTTTCGGGGAAAGCCGGCGCGGATTTTTGCCAAGGCGGAGAATTTTAATTTTACCGGAAGCATTAAAGACCGGATGGCGCTCCACATCATCAAGCGGGGTTATGAAACCGGCGCCTTGAAGCAGGGCGATCTGATCGCTGAAGCGACCAGCGGGAATACGGGCATTTCGTTTTCCGCAATCGGAAAGGCCTACGGACACGACGTCGTGATCCACATGCCCGACTGGATGAGCCGCGAACGTATCGCGCTGATAAAGAGTTTCGGAGCACGAATCGAACTCGTTTCGCGCGAAGAGGGTGGTTTCCTTGGGAGCATCGAGCTTGCAGACAAGCTTGCCGAGGGTCGGGAAGATGTTTTTCTGCCCCATCAGTTTTCAAACAAGGCCAATTGCGAGGCGCACTATCTGACGACGGGACCCGAGATTTGGGAACAGCTTGCCGAGCACGAACTCGTGCCCGACGCTTTTGTTGCCGGAATTGGAACCGGCGGCACCATCATGGGCACCGGAGCCTATCTGCGCGAACGTTCGCCCGACGTCAGGCTCTATCCGATGGAGCCGGCGGAATCGCCGACTCTCAGCACGGGCCACAAGGTCGGAAGCCATCGAATTCAGGGGATTTCGGACGAGTTTATTCCCGATATCGTCGAACTCGAAAAGCTTAATGAAGTCGTTGCAGTGCCTGATGGAGATGCGATCATCATGGCGCAAAGGCTTGCCGCCGAGCTAGGGCTTGCGGTCGGAATATCATCGGGGGCCAATTTTATCGCCTCATTGAAGGTTTTGGATTCGCTTGGCTCGGATGCCGTGGTATCGACGGTTTTCTCCGACAGCAACAAAAAATATTTGAGTACCGATCTTTTTGGCGATGAACCCGTCAAAGATGACTTTTTGAGCCCGGAAGTCGAGCTGATTTCATACCGCACGTTTGGGCGTCTCTCGCAGGAGAAGCTCGCAGGGGCGATGTCAAAAGGGAATTAGATTGGTGGAGTCCTTGTTGCCGACCGAATCGGGAAGCAAACGCGGTGAGTTGCAACACCAACGGTCATAGCGGTTTGCGTGTAAGGCGAATACTGTCGGATAATTTGGCCATCAGATATTTTTATCGAGCCGATAAGGATGCGTTTTTGTGGCTCGCCTTAGTTGTTCAAAAATAGTTCTGTGGTTTCCGTCGCTGAAATCGAACCCCGCGGGAAACCAGAATCAGGAAACGATTTCAAGGGAATTTGGAATACGAGTTTAGTTTGTCCGAGATCAAACCGACAGTAATGAAGTTTGGAGGGACCTCCGTTCGTGACGCGGAGGCCTTTCGACGTGTGGCCGGCATCGTCCGGGGCGAGGGGGGCGTGCGCCCGGTAGTCGTTACCTCGGCAATGGCGAAGGTGACCGATGCTTTGCTGGCAGCCTTCGATTTGGCTAGGAACGGTGATAGTGACAAAGCGATCAGATCTCTGGAAGAGCATTTTGAAAGACACATCGCCGTCGCGAACGAACTACTCAAGGGCGAGGCGTTTGAGAAGCTTGCAAAGGAGATCGACCTTGCGAGACGAGATTTGACCGAATTGCTATCGCGCGTCGAGCGCCGTTCGCTGCCTCTTCAGATGTTGCGAGACGCGGTTGTCGCATCGGGCGAGTTGATGTCGTCGCGTTTGCTGGCTTTGGTGATGGCATCTGAGGGCATCAATGCCAGATTCGTCGATTCGCGAAGAATCGTCGTTACGGATGACGAGTTTGGCAACGCAAAACCTCTTTCCGAAGAAACGGAAGACCTCGCACGGCTGGAATTGAACCCGATGTTCGAGGCCGGCGAAGTTCCCGTGATGGGAGGTTTTATCGCTTCGAATCGCGGTGGCGAAACGACAACGCTTGGACGCGGAGGTTCGGATTACACGGCCGCTCTGATTGGCGCCGCGCTTGAGGCGCGGGAAATCCAGATATGGACCGACGTTACCGGTGTCCTTACGTGTGACCCGAGAATCTGCGAGAACGCGAGAACGGTCGAGACGCTTTCCTACGAAGAGGCGGCTGAGCTTGCTTATTTTGGTGCCAAGGTGCTCCATCCCAAAACCATTCAACCGGCCGTCGATAATGCGATTCCAGTAAGGGTTTGCAATTCGCACGAACCCGCCGAACGCGGGACGATGGTTGTCCGCGGAAGCGGATTTTCCGAACGCAGGATCAAGTCGATCGCGCACAAGACCGGTATCACGGTCCTCCGGATCACATCCGCGAGAATGCTCGGCTCGTACGGCTTTATGTCAGCGCTTTTTCAGATCTTCGAACGATTTCGAACGGTGATTGATGTAATTTCGACCTCTGAAGTTTCGGTCGCGCTGACGCTCGATAATACCGATAACCTTGAGAAGGTGTTGGCCGAACTCGGGCGTTTGGGAGAGGTTTCGGCGGTTGGCGGATTCGCGGTAATTTGCATAGTTGGCGAAGGTTTGCGCGAATCGGCGGGGCTCGCCTCGGAGATTTTTACCACCGTCAGAGATTTTAACGTGTCGATGATTTCCCACGGCGCATCGAGCGTGAACATGACATTTGTAGTTTCAGAAACGGACGCGCCAAGCGTTATACGGAAACTTCATGGAGAATTTTTTGGGGCAAAATGATTGACACTTTCGATTTGACTAAGCGACTGATGGAAATCCCGTCGGTTTCGGGCAATGAAGGCGAGGTCGGCAACTATCTCGCCGAATTTTTGTCCGGTTTGGGATATGAGGTGGAACTGCAGGAGGTCGAGCCGGGCCGGAGAAATCTGCTTGCGCGTGTGAGCGAAAGTGCTTCCGTATTCTATTCGACGCATCTGGATACCGTCCCGCCGTTTATCGCGCCAACCGAAGATGATGAGAAGATTTATGGACGCGGGGCATGCGATGCAAAGGGAATCATAGCTTCCCAGATTTCTGCGACCGAGAGGTTACGGCAACAGGGAGAAAACCGCATCGGGTTGCTCTACACGGTTGATGAGGAAGAGGGCGGAATGGGTGCCAGAGCCGCGAATGAGCATCCTTGGGCCTCGAATTGCAAGTTCCTTATCAACGGTGAACCGACCGACAACGATTTGGCGATCGGTTCGAAAGGCTCTTTGCGAATGCTTCTGAAAGCAAATGGAAAAGCGGCGCATTCGGCATATCCCGAGATGGGGGATTCGGCGATCGAAAAACTCCTGGCGGTTCTCAACGATATCCTCGCCGCCGAGTTGCCAAAAGACGATTTCTTTGGCGAGACGACGCTCAATATCGGTACGATTTCCGGCGGTCTCAAAACCAATGTCGTCGCACCCAGCGCCGAGGCGGGCCTTCACATTCGAATGGTTGGCGATCTTGAGCCTGTCGTAGAAAAACTCGAGCAGGCGATTGACGGACGCGCGACGTTGGAAACGATGTCTTTGAGTTTGCCCGTACGGATGCTTGCGGTTGATGGGTTTAAACAGAAAGTAGTTCGGTTTACGACAGACATTCCATATCTGACGAAATGGGGGCAACCGCTTTTGTTGGGCCCCGGATCGATTCTGGATGCGCACACTTCGCACGAATTTGTTTTGAAGGAAGACCTTTTGCACGCCGTTTCGCTTTATGAAGGACTGGCAAAGGCGCTTTTGGCCGGCGATTGAGGGAGGGGGTATGTCACTTAAAGTAGCTCTAATCGGATATGGCGCGATGGGAAAACTCATCTCCGGAATCGTCGATGAAAGGGATCATGAGGTATCGGCGGTAATAGACGAGAAATATGCCGGGGCGGATGCGGCGGGGCTTGCGGAATTGCTCAAAACAAGCGATGTGGTGATTGATTTCTCGACCGCCTCCGCGGTTCGTCGGAACGTCGAAGCGGGGATGCTCGCCGGGGTATCGGTTGTCGAGGGCACAACCGGCTGGGCCTCTGAAATGGAGTCGATCAAAAGCACCGTTGCCGAGGCCGACGGTTCGTTTGTTTTTGGCGCCAATTTCTCGATCGGCGTCAATTTGTTTTACAGGATCACGGATTACGCGTCGGAATTGTTCTCAAGATTTGACGAATACGAGGCCTACCTTGAAGAACAGCATCATTCGCGAAAACTCGACGCACCGTCCGGCACCGCGCTCAAATTGAAATCGATCGTTGACGCGCGCATCGGCCGCGATCATATCGTTTCATCAACCCGCGCCGGAAGTATTCCCGGCACGCATCGAATCGGTTTCGACGGACCTGCCGATCAGATCAACCTCGAACATATCGCTAGATCGCGGCAGGGATTTGCCGAAGGCGCCGTGTTTGCTGCCGAATGGATCGCTGGCAGAAAGGGTTTCTACGAGTTCTCGGATGTGATGGACGAGGTTTTAAATTCTTCAAGATGAGCGTTAGGGTAAAGATCTGCTGCATCTCATCGGTCGAAGAGGCGTTAACGGCGCTCAACCATGGAGCTCACGCGTTGGGGCTTGTCGGCAGTATGCCGTCCGGGCCGGGTGTGATCTCGGATGAAGAGATTTCGAAGATCGTCGCAGCGATACCGCCGGAAACAAACACCTTTCTTTTGACTAGCGAAACATCGATCGAAGAGATCGCGGCGCATCACGGCAAGACCCGAACGAAGACGATTCAGATCGTTGACTCGCTGAAGGTTGGAAGCCACGCGGATCTTAGATCGAGACTTCCCAAAACCGACATCGTACAGGTGCTGCATGTCTTGGGAGAGGAAACTATCGACGAGGCCGTTCGAATTTCAAGCTCGGTGGATTTCATCCTTTTGGATTCTGGAAACCCTAATCTTGCGACGAAAGAACTCGGAGGAACGGGTCGGACGCATGATTGGCGGGTTAGCCGAAAAATCGTCGAAGCGGTAAATGTTCCGGTGTATTTGGCGGGCGGGCTGAACGCTCAAAACGTGGTTGAAGCGGTCGGTGCCGTTGGGCCATACGGAGTGGACCTTTGCAGCGGAGTCAGAACCGATGGCGAGCTCGACGCACGAAAACTCGAGGCGTTTTTCCACGCGCTCGGCAAGTAATGATTTTTGGTTGAATCGTTCTCGATCTTGCGATCAACTCCTACCAGCTTAAAACGAAGACCGAATCTCAGAATCCCTCATTCTGGATCGTCGAAACCACTACCCGCTCATCAAACGTAAAGCCCCAGTCATAAACTCCGACGTAATAAGAGCTTCCCATATTCTGGAAATAGTAGCGGGATTGGGATCGGCGAAAAACCGTCGCCTCCGTGTAATCCGCTTGAAATCCCGTAGGCGCCGGAACATCGCCAAAGGCTCCGAAGAAAATATAGTCAACCGCCAAATCCGCTGACGACATGATGTACCAGATGCCATCACTCGGACGATAAACTGCGTAATCCATGCGCCCGTCGTTGTCATAGTCTCCCGGCACTGGAATGTCGGTGCTGATTCCAAATTGGATTGCTGTAAAGTTCGCATCCGAAGAATGGTAGTAGTACCAAACCCCTGTCGAGGGGCGGAATACCGCAAGATCCGCCTTGCTGTCACCGTCATAGTCGCCCGGCAAAGGGATGTCGCCTTCGAGGCCGAAGTGGGCGGCGAAAAACGAATCCGTCTCGCTTAGCCAGACATACCAATTTCCTTCTGACGGACGATACAAAGCGTAATCCGCCTTCCCGTCGCCGTCATAATCCGCTGCCACTGGGTGATCCCCCTCGAGGCCGAATCGAAACGCCGTGCCGACTCCATCTGATGAACGTTTGATCCACCACGTGCCCGTCGAGGCGCGATAGATGCCGAGATCGGTTTTTCCATCGCCGTCAAAATCGTTTGGGGCTTGAATGTCTCCGAGAGATCCGAGTCCCCAATTGGCGGTTTGTTCGGTAAGGGTTACGCCGGAGCTTCCGCCGCTTACACGCTCCAGCCAACGCCAGCGTCCATCCGACGGTCTCCAAAACCCGGGATCCGTTCGCCCGTCGCCGTTATAATCCACGATGCGTGTTTCGCCGGGTTTCGCACAGACGTTTTTCTCGAATGCTATTACGTTGTAGGCGTAATACTGAAAACCGTTCCCCGGCTCGATATGGGTCACCAGATTAAGCGTGGAAGAACGCAGGCGGACAAAATCCATTCGGCCATCACCGTCGGTGTCTTCCGGATAGCCGCCTCCGTAAGAGGCGCTTGAATCTGTTGGGCTGAATGAGGTTCCGTCACCCGAATTCAGATAGACTCGGTGGCCCCCGCCATTGAAATAGCCGATGTCGTCGCTTCCATCGCCGTCAAAATCGCCTGCGTACGGTGCGCCGTATTGAAATCCGGTATTGGGAGCGGGGAAATCAACCTTGGAAAACACGCCGCCTTTGGAATTCATGTACAGCGAAAACTTGGGACTCAAATTGATCGGATCAGGATACTCTGCGGTTGCAAGATCGGGTCGGTCGTCACCATTAAAATCTCCAACCACCAATGGAGCGATCCTAGTAAGGACTTGATTTGTAGTATCCGGCGCGAATATGCCGCTTCCAAGATTTCTTAGGAGAAGCAGATAATCCGGATTCGAAGTTACCGGGTCGTCGTAGAAAACCGAAAGATCGATTTGCTGATCACCCGTAAAATCGGTAGCAAAAACACGTGAAACATGATCTTGGAGCGCGATCCTGTTTTGGAACGTACCGTTGGCGTTGGCGAGCCGGTATCCGAGATTGCTTGAGGCGAATGTGATTGTAAGCAGATCATCAAGACCATCGCCATTGACGTCGACCGCGTTTTCGAGACGTTCGAAGCCGGCGGCTCCGCCATCGATCAGCGAAGGGGTCGATGTCGAGAAAGTTCCATTTCCATTGCTCAGATATGAAATGGCGACCGGCGCGCTCGTGTTGTATTCGACGATGAGATCGGGCTTGTCGTCGCCGTTCACATCGCCAACCACGAACCAATGGGCGACGGCATTGAAAGTCATCGGCGTGACAACGGGGGCGGATTGAAAACCGGCGGATGTTCTTTCAAAAAACAAAATCGCATTGGGAGAGAACTGGTTCGTGTTCATGCGCAAACCGATGATGTCCTTGTCGCCGTCCCCGTCAAAATCAGCGGAAAAATGGTAGAGAAACCTTTCGCTTAGTTTCGTGCCCTTTTGCGTTTTAAAGAATACACCGTCGCATTGTGCAAATCCGGTTTCGGAAAGAATAAATGCAGCGACAAAAATAAAAATGAAGACCCTTGCGATGCTGTGCAGATTTGGCGAAATTCTCTTATTCATCTATTCAATTACCTGGTGACCGTAAAAAAGTCAGAAAACGCAATCGGCTTTCACGTTAATTAAACTCCATACTTAAAAAGCCGCGAATCTATAAAATCCGAAGGATCGAGCCATCCCGCGCGTTCTGTGCTATATCCCAAATATACTTCATCCCATTGCGGGCAGTCTTCCTCGCGGATTTCAAGGTGCAGATGGCAAAGATAACGACCGTCCGCGTTGCCGACCTCGCCGATCTTGTCCCGCCGTTTGACGGCTCCGGTCTTTTTGTCGATTGATTTCAAATGACCGTAAAGAGATTGCACTTTTTTCCCGTCGGGCAATCGATGGGTAATGATTACGACGCTGCCCCAACCCGGCCCCGCATCATCCGCATATGAAATCACACCGTCTCCGATCGAATAGACGGGTTCGCCGCAATCGGTATTGCCACCTCCGTTTCCATTCCAATCCTCGCCGAGATGGTTGTTACGCCCAAAATTCTGGGCGTCGTACCATTCATCCTTCTTGTCTCGCCTGCTTGTTATTGGTCCGCCATCGCCAATTGGATAGCTAAAGTACTCGGCGACCGGAATTCGTTCCGTTTTCTCTTCCGGATTCTGTTGCATGCGCGAAGTGCAGCTTACAGCCAAAACGAGCAAAATCGAGGCCAGACTCCTTGATGCTTTCTTCCGAGTTCCACCCATAACTGTGGATGATATCGCAATTTCATGCGAACCAAACGGCTTTTTCGATTTCAAATTGACCTACAACGAATTACAATAGCGGGCATAAGTTATGACTAAACGAATAGATTGGCTAAAAGGGTGCGCGACGGCGCTTGTTACACCATTTAAGGGTGACGGCTCGATCGATGACGATTGCTTCAAATCGCTTTGTGCGAGGCAGATCAAGGGCGGAGTGAGGATTTTGGTTCCCTGCGGAACGACCGGCGAAAGCGCGACGATGTCCGAGGCGGAACGTCTTCATTTAATTTCGATGGCGATCGATGTCGCAAAGAAACACAAGGCGAGGGTTATCGCCGGAACCGGCAGCAACAACACTTCTGCGACGATCGATTTTACAAGGAAAGTACGGGAGCTCGGCGCGGATGGTGCGCTGATAGTGGCTCCGTATTACAACAAGCCGACGCAGGACGGTCTGTTCGCGCATTTTTCCGAGATCGCGAAATCCGTTCGCGATTTTCCGATCATGGTTTATAACGTTCCGGGGCGGACCGCCTCAAACATCTCCGCGGAAACTACAGTCAAGCTTGCGGAAGCCCATACGAATATCGTTGCGACAAAAGAAGCGAGCGGCAATTTTTCTCAGATCATGGAAATCATGCGCACGCGTCCGGCGAACTTCAGGCTTTTTTCGGGCGACGACATGACGACGCTTCCGATGATCTCGCTCGGCGCCGATGGACTGGTTTCAGTTTGCAGCAATGAGTATCCTAAAGAAACCTCGCAGATGGTAGAAGCCGCGTTGGCGGGCAACTACAGCAAGGCGAGGCGTCTCCACTTCAAATTCCTCGAGCTGATGGAGGCCAATTTCATCGAGGCGTCTCCGGCTCCGTGCAAGTTTGTGATGAAGGAAATGGGTTTGCTCGAGGAAAACCTAAGGCTTCCTTTGGTGCGAATTGGTTCGGAGTCAAAAAAGCGGCTCAAGGAAATTTTGTCGGAAATCTAGCCCAAGATTCGATTTTCAGGAGTAGTCGTAAATTTAAGTGACAAACTCTTCCGATTGAATCTGCGGCAGTATCAGTTCAAAAAACCACGGCGATACAATGGCGGACCGTATTTCATTCGATAGGTTGCGGCCGAGAAATTCGAGTTCGATATCGGAATGAGACTCAAGGGCCTCGGCCGATTTTAGATCTCGTCGAAATCCATCGGCGCGTGCCGATGCTCCAGCGATGCCACGTTCTATAAGGGCGTTGGTTGGGACTCAGATGGAGCATTGCGGTCAAAATGGGGAAAATATGGACAGATTTGTCGAAGTGGAAGAATCCGATGGGTTGGTATCGGTGGGTTCAAAGGCCCCCGATTTTGAATTGCAAGCGCACAATTTGACGAAATGGCGTTTATCGGATTTCAGGGGAAAAGTCGTTGCACTGCTCTTTTATCCCGGAAACGAAACTCTGGTTTGTACCAAGCAGCTTTGTTCGCTGAGAGATCGTTGGACGGAGTACAAGGAGACAAAAGCTGAAATTGTCGGCATTTCGCCGGGATCGGTCGAAGAACATGTTTCGTTTGCAGATCACCACCGGTTGCCCCTGACGCTCCTGTCGGATCCGAATCGCAATGTAACGCGTGATTATGGCTTTCATTGGCTCCTCCCTATTTCGTGGGTTAGGTCGATCGTGGTAATCGATTCAAACGGGATAGTCAGATCGAGAACATCGATGTTTCGGGGTTTTCGCCCTTCGGATTCTTCGGTATTGTCATCGATTTATGCCGCAAGAACCGAGCTTCTGGTTAAGAAGTATGACGAGATCGCAAAGGCCGGAAGAAAGGACGGAGAGGATGAATAAGGCTTCCAATTCTGTCATCGGTAACGTTCGTCTGTCGAGAACCATATGATCTCGCAGATATTGGATTTTGGTGTATGTTTCCAGAACAGAAGGTGATTGGGAGTCACTCAATTATCGATTCGGTTGGATTAAAGAAATGAAAGAGAAGATTGAAGAGTTGGCGAAAAAGACCGAATTTTCGGCGGAGGATCGCGGGGATTTCGTGGAGTTTCTCGCAGCACTTAGAAACGGCGAGGTTCGGGCGGCAGCTAAGTCGCCTGATGGAATCTGGTCGGCGAACTCGTGGGTAAAGCAGGGAATTCTCGTCGGGTTCCGTATGGGTGCGATGACGGACATGTCGACGAGTGATGGCAGGTTTCGTTTTTTTGACAAGGATACGTATCCCATCAGGCCGATGTCGCTCGAAGATGGAGTGAGAATCGTTCCCGGCGGAACGACGATCCGAGACGGGGCTTACGTCGCAAAGGGCGTGGTTTGCATGCCGCCGAGCTATATTAATGTCGGGGCTTATGTCGATGAGGGAACGATGGTCGACTCTCACGCGCTTGTTGGCTCCTGCGCGCAAATCGGTCGGAATGTGCATCTTTCGGCGGCCGCACAAATCGGTGGCGTTCTGGAGCCGGTTGGAGCGGTACCTGTCGTGATCGAGGACGATGTGCTCGTCGGCGGCAACACGGGTGTTTACGAAGGGACGATCGTCAGGGAGCGCGCTGTTTTGGCTTCGGGGGTTATTTTAACAAGATCCACGCCGGTGTTTGATCTGGTAAATGAAACCGTGATCAGGGGCGGTGACGAAAATCCGCTTGAGATTCCGGCAGGTGCCGTAGTGGTACAAGGCGGCAGATCTGTTACGACGGAGTTCGGCAAAACGAACGGTCTTTCGGTTTACGCGCCTTTAATCGTGAAATATCGGGATAGTAAAACCGATGCTTCGACGCAACTCGAAGAATATCTTCGATAGAGGGTTTTCGTCTCTAAAGAAGCTGGAAGTTAATAAAAAATGGGCCTGTTCGGGAAGTTTTCCGAACAGGCCCAAGGTTTTCACAAAGCGTTCAGATTAGAATTCAAATCTGAAAGCGAGCTGTGTAACACGCGCGCTGTTTGAACTCGATATTACGCCAAAATTCACACTGTTAATGTCCAGGAATTGAGCGGGCACAAAGTTAACGGCATTGAACACGTTGAACATATCTCCCTGCAATTGGAATCGATACTTCTCAAACAGAACGAATCTCTTGATTAGTGACAAATCCACATTTGTCGTTGTGGGGCCGTTAAAGATGGCCCTGCCAAGCGGACTTGTGGTTCCAGGTGCATTGTTGAAGAAAACTTGTCCTGTAAAAGCTTGGGTTCCGAAACCGTTTGCTCCACGACCCGTTCCTCCAACGGCATCATTGACGCTTCCATCAGGATTTCTTCCCAAGACAACTGGGTCTAGGAAGAAGATTCCATTTGGCGTTCGATAGACACCAACCAGATTTTGAAGCTCAGAGTTTGTCAAGCTGGTCAATGCGGTTTGACGTGCCGATCGTCCGACACGGTTCAAAGTGCCTCTGGCATCGGTAATCGTAATCGGCGCACCAGAACCGATCTGGAGAATTCCCGAAAGCGACCAGTTACCAAAGATCGCGTTTACAACACCGCCCTGGTTCAAGAACTTCTTGCCTTCACCAAACGGAAGTTCGTAGGCGGAAGCGAAGTTGAACTTGTGGGTTTGATCGTAATCGGCGCGCGAACGCTCGAGTTCGGGCTGAAGGTTGTCGAGCTGAGGCTCGAAACGCGTCTGTCCCGTACCCTGGGCATTGGTCAGGTTCTTCGAGAACGTATAATTCGCGTTCAAAAGAAGACCGTTTCCAACTCGTCGGCGAAGATCGACCTGAAGCGAGTCATATCTGAATTCACCAAAGTTACCAATTAAGTCGGCAACGCCGGTGTTGTTGTTAGCAAGGAAGCTCACCGTTCCCGCAAGATTGTTCTGAATGTAGATAATCGCTAGGTCCGCAGGCGTTCCATTAACCAATTGTCCCGTTACTGTACCGTTGGTCAAAAGCCCTGCACTGCCAAGGTTCGGGAATACGCTGAGCGCAACACTTCCTGCAACCGCCGGGTTGAAGTTTCCACCCGTATTGCAGCCGGCCGTTGCCTGGCAAAGAAGCAAGTTGCTTCTGGCACGATCAAAGTCGGCCGCGAAACCGTTGTTCCGAATATCGACCTGGTTGAGGTCGAGACCGCGAAGCAGGTTGTCGCTGCGGGTTCCGACGTATCGTACTTCAAGCGCCGTATCCCATCCGATTTCTCGCGTATATCCAACCGAGTATTCCTTAACCATCGGGCTTTGGACCTTCGGATCAACCGCGAAAACGGTACCGAAGCGGCCGGCGGCCAGATTGTTCTGGGCATACGTGCGGGTCGAGGAGAAAGTCGGAGTTGTAATCCCCGGCAAACTGTCGATCCGTGCGTTCAGAGCAGTGGTATTGGTATTCGGATTGATGGCGTTTACCGTCAATTGAAGACCCTGGTTACCGGTCAATGCATTATCCGGTGCGCGAACGAGTTCGTCATTGACATAGCTTTGACGATAGCCGCCACGGAATACGCTCTTCTTGTCGCCAAGCAGCATTCCGAGGAAGCCGCCGGTAACGCTCGGCGAATAGGCTACACCGATAACGGGTGCAAAGTTGTTCGTATCCGACTTGTAGATCTGACCCGGTGAACCGAGGTTTCCACCTACCAGCTGATACGTTCCATTCGGATCGAGAATCGCCGAAATTGGGTCATCAAGGTTTGAAATCACCGGTTCGAATCCGAGACCTTCGGAAGCACGCAAGGCTGTATAGCGATCATAACGCAAACCGATGTTCACAATCAGATCATTCGTAACACGCCATTGGTCCGAGAAGTAATAAGCAAATATTTCGTAATCAAATTTCCTTCTCTGAGTTGCACCGTCAACAAATCCAGAATCTATCGTCTCGACGTTAAACACACGAGACCCTGCGGAAACGATTCCCCCATATAACGCGAGAAGTCCATTGGCAGTTCCACGCTGCGCACTAGGTACGCCGCCGGGAAACAGATTTGTATTCGTGAATTGGGCAGCGGTGATTTGGGGAGTATTAAGTCCAGTACCGATAGTAAATGTTGGAACAATCCCGGCATCATTAAATGCATCGATCTTCACAGATTGGAACTGGCCACCAAAACGAAATGAGTGTTTTCCAAAGTAGAAGTTCGCATTGTCCTGAATGTTCATAGTATCAACGATTCGACCTTGATTCTGAAACGTAAGTTCCGGATTCGTGACAAGCGGAATAGTTAAATACTCGGAAGGCGCAGGATTCGAACGAAGGAAAATCGGTTCACTATTGAACCATCCGCCACGCACTTCATTTGACCACCTTGCGCTCGGAGTGAATACCCAGCCAACGGAAACAAAAGGATTTACAGAAGGCTGTGTGGCGGCCGGGATAACGGCAAAAGTGTTGTCGATATCAGGACGCAATGTGTCTTGACGTACATAACGAACAACACCATTTATTGCGTTCTTTTCGTTTAGGTTGAAGTCAATTCTCGTAGCCCAATTGGTTTGCTCTGAATCACTTCGTTGAATTACCGCAAATCCTGTCGTGTTTCTCAGATCTCCACGTTGGGTCGAGTTTCCGTTCGGAAGATTCGAAAGAATTCGGGACTGCATTATCGAGTTGATTGATGTGATTCCTGTACCGAAAACCGCGTTCAACAAGTTAACGGATACAATTTGACCCGCTGTAACTCCATTGGGAGCATCGTTAGCCGCGGCGGTGTATGTGAAAATGCCCTGTCTTGCACTATCCGTAAGAGTCGTGCTGAGCTGGACTGCCGCCGGTTGCTTGTCAATCAACTTTTCATAGGATGTAAAAAAGAAGAGCTTGTCTTTCAGAATCGGACCAGCGACATTTCCCCCGAATTGATTTCTGTTTCGGAAGGGGCGTTCGATATTGTCCAAATTGCTAAAAAAGTTGTTCGCCGCCAGCGCGCTGTTTCTGTTGAATTCAAAAGCGCGAACGTGGAAATCGTTTCCACCGCGTCTGGTCGTGAACTGAATCTGCGCCCCGCCAAAGCCGTCATCGGCTGAAGATTGCGACGAAACCGCAAATTCTTCTACCTCGTCAACGGTCGGGCGAGCCGGGATAAAGTCGGTCGCGTTCGAGCGGATAAAGTTATCCTGAACGTTTACGCCGTCGATCGTCGTGTTCGTGGCAGAGGTTCTGACACCATTGATAACCGTGTTTTGGCTCGGATTCGAGGCCGCACCCGGTTGAAGGACAACAAAATTGAGCGGGTTTCTGCCGAGCGACGGAAGATCGTCGAGTGCTTTCCGCGAAATCGTGCCGCTGATTTTGGCATCCGTGGAATTGATGATATCCGCACCGGCGGTTACCGTAACAACCTCAGTAATACCACCCACCTCGAGGTTGACACCAAGCGAGTAGTCGGAACCGATTTCAATTTTTACATTTTCGGTCGTCGAGGTCTTGAACCCGTCGGCCGTTACCGTAACGGTATAGGTTCCAACATCAAGGTTGCCGACCGTAAATTTCCCTTCGGAATCGGCCATTACCGTAACCTCTTTGTTGGTCTTTACGTCTTTAACCACCACCTTTGCTCCCGGTACGAGGCCATCGGGACCGGTAACGGTTCCAACGAGCCTGCTCGTCGTGAGCTGGGCGGCCGCCGAAAGGGCCAAAAGGGCCGTGACGGCGATAAGAACGATAAATCTTTTCATGATTTTTCTCCTATCAGAATTCAGTGAATCTACCGCGCACAAAATTCCCACTTTTCGATTTCAAGCTGGAATTCGACTTCACTCGGGAAACTCGTAAAAATTCCCAAAATCGCATTCTCTTCAAATAGCCCGAGCGATTCGAAAACAGAATTGGTAAAAATGAACGCGCAATCAAAGATCGCAGTTCTTGAGCAAATTTGGTGCCAATTGGTTGGGATTCGCAAAGATGCGTAAATTCAATATGTTGGAGCAATTGCCGGATAATGAATTAGGAATGTTTATCCAAAATATTGAAAAATTATCCCTTCAATCATTCAGAATTTTCAAAAATAGAGTCGCTGCGGATGTCTGATAACCCCAGAAATACACACGAATATTAATGTTCTGTTTATTGTTGACCCTATTTCGGATGGGTAAAAATTCAAGATATTTTTATATTTGATGATTCTAAGCAGTGATATAAATTTAAGTTAAATTTATATTTGAAAGATCTCGGTACGCCTGAGGAACCATCCGCATGCACCAGAATCTGAAAGGAGTCATTCTGCAAGGAATACCTGGAATTTTCAGATAACCCGCGGGATGCCGCGTTTTGTACTGGGTAGTCTTGGTCGTTGTGAAGCCGAAATTGAAAGACGGTGAATCTGTCCAACTTTTGGAAAGTGGCCTTACCAGATTCGCCGCCTGAACTGTTGATGAGGCGCATTCATTGAAACGGTCGTCAGGCGCTCGGTGTCGCTGCGAGCTTCACGGTAACCATTCGCACCGCGGGGTGAACCAAACCGCCTTTTGCTGTATTCTTTGGGGATGAGAGAACCGTCAATCTTCTTCGCAAGATGATGTCAAATGTCGAGCGCCGCGCGATTGGGATGCGGCCTGCGGGTTGTTTGAGGCAAGTTGAAAATGTGCGCGAGGTGCATAATCCGGTTTTTTGAGGTTTGGAAGTCCGGACCGGTAAGAATTGGGCTTGCGGGATTTGATTATTCGGTTGGTTTGAGGCAAAGCCGTTTTCAACCGAATTTGGAGCATCCGGCTTCTTTGGCCGGAAAAATTGATTGATGTCTGAAGTAAAGATGCGAAAAGGAGAATTCAGGGTGCCGAAGCGGCTTCAGGGGATGAAGAAGTCGAATATTCGGCAGATATTCGACAGCGCTCCGGCGGGAAGTATTAATTTTGGACTCGGCCAGCCGGATCTCGCCACGCCGGAACCGATCAGAAACGAGGCGATCCGAGTTATTTCTGAAGAAGACCTCGGATATACCTCTCACGCGGGACTTCCGGCGTTGAGGGAAAGGATTGCCGAAGACTATCGCCATATGGGAGTCAGTGCCGACGATTGCATCGTAACGGTTGGCTCCAATGAGGCATTGTTCTGCGCGATCATGGCGCTTTGCGAGGAAGGCGACGAAGTAATGGTTCCCAATCCCGCGTTTCCGGCGTACCCGGCCATCAACAGGCTTGCGGGCGGTACAACGGTTCTTTACCGCATGCCGCGCGAAAAGGGTTTTGGGTTTGATGCCGCGGAGTTTGAGAAAGCGATAACCGAGAAAACACGGGCCGTAATCGTATTGAGTCCCTCAAACCCGACAGGCCGGACATTGAAGGCGGAAGAACTCAAGACGATCGCCTCGATTTTGGATGGAACCGGGATTTATGCGATTTCAGACGAGATCTACAGAGATTTGTATTACACGGACGAACGGCCCGGCTCGATATCGGAGCATTACGAAAATACTCTTGTCGTTGGTGGTCTGAGCAAAAACATGTCGATGACTGGCTGGCGTCTGGGTTGGCTTTTGGGGCCTGCGGATGTGATGAAAAGCGCGCTTGTCGTTCATGGTTACAACACAGTCTGCGCTTCAACGATTTCGCAAAAGGCGGCATTGGCGTATTGGACGGATGAAGGCAAGAAGGCAGAAACCGAGTGCCGCGAAATCTGGAACAGAAGAAAGGATCTTCTGATATCGCTGATCGAATCAGAACTCGGTTTGACCGCATTTGCCCCCGAAGGCGCGTTTTACACGATGATGGATGTTTCCTCGCTTGGCGATGAGATGGAGATCGTTAACCTGTTTTTGGAAAACAAGGTTATTACGGTCAACGGCTCGGGTTTTGGAGACGAAGCTCGAGGCTTTTTGAGAATCTCGTTTTGCGCTTCCGAAGAGAATATCCGCGAGGGCGTGTTGAGGATGAAGAAGGCGATCGAAAGCCGCGTTTGATCGGGTTTTTGAAACGGCGCCTTCGATTCGAAGGATTTTATGAGACGAATCAGAGTCGGAATACTGGGCGCGACGGGCACCGTCGGACAGAGATTTTGCCAATTGCTTGAAGGGCACCCGCAGTTTGAGATAACCGCATTGGCGGCATCGGAGCGTTCGGCGGGCAAGTACTTCGTCGAGGCATGTCCTTGGAAATTGAGTACGCCGATGCCCGAATCCGTGCGCGGAATCGAGGTCGCGCCTATCGAGCCCAACCTGGACTGCGATATCGTGTTTTCCAGTCTTCCGGGCAGCATCGCGCGTGAGGCGGAAGAGGCTTTTGCCCGTGCGGGTTATCCGGTCATCAGCAATTCCTCCTGCTTTAGAATGGAAGAGGACATTCCGCTTGTTATACCGGAAGTCAACGGCGATCACTTCTCGTTGATCGACATCCAGCGTCGAAATCGAGGTTTTGACCACGGATTTATCGTAACTAATCCGAATTGCGCGGTTATGAGTTTCGCGCCTCCTTTGGCCGCCCTTCACGAGGCGTTTGGAGTCGATTCCGTCGTTGTTACAACGCTTCAAGCCGTCTCGGGTGCAGGATATCCGGGAGTTGCAAGCCTCGATATTCTCGACAATGTTTTGCCTTATATCGCCGGCGAAGAGCCAAAAGCGGAAACCGAGTCGCAAAAGATTCTTGGGAAATTTACGGGTGAAGGTATTGAAAAGGCGGAGTTTCCGGTTTCGGTTCAGTGTTTTCGCGTACCGGTTACCGACGGGCATACCGCTGCGGTACGAGTTAATTTGAAGGAAACTGCGACTTTGGAGGGCATATACGACGCAATGAACGAATATGGGAACCTGAATCTGCATTCGTCCCCCGAGAACTTCATCATTGTCAGCGATGAGCCTTCGAGGCCTCAGCCGAGATTGGACCGCGAGAGCGGCAACGGGATGTCGGTGACGGTTGGCCGTATTTTCCCCGATAACATTTTTGACTACAGATTTGTAGCCCTTAGCCACAACACGGTTCGCGGGGCCGCAGGCGCGGCGATATTAAACGCCGAGCTCCTTGTAGCTAACAAGTACATACAATAACGGACGCCTCGGCGTCAGAGAGTTTCAAGCAAAGTGATTGACCGATATACATTGCCCGAAATGGGCGCCATCTGGACGCTTCAAAACAAGTTTCAAAAATGGCTCGATGTCGAGATAGCCGTATGCGAGGTACATGCCGAAGACGGCACAATTCCGCGCGACGCGGTAGAAGAGATCAAGGCCAAAGCGGCGTTTTCCGTCGAACGCATACACGAGATCGAGAAGACCACCGATCACGATGTCATCGCATTTACTACCAATCTCGCTGAGAACATCGGTCCATCGTCACGATTTGTTCATTACGGACTTACTTCCTCCGATGTTGTCGATACGGCGAACGCCCTGCTATTAAAGGAAAGCTGCGAACTGCTGATCGAGAAAACCGACCGGCTGCTGGATGTTCTCAAGAAGCGTGCTTACGAATTCAAAGATACTCCGCAGATGGGGCGTACACACGGCATCCATGCCGAGCCGACATCCTTCGGGATGACTTTCGCTCTCTGGTACTCGGAGATGAAACGAAATCGCAGACGGCTCGAACGGGCGCTAAGGACGGTTTCTTTTGGAAAGATTTCCGGAGCGGTTGGAGTTTTCGCACATCTTGATCCGGATCTCGAGGAAAGGGTTTGTGAACGGCTCGGTCTTGCCGCTGCGGATATTTCGACGCAGGTTATTCAGAGGGATCGATACGCGGAATTCCTATCGACGCTCGCTATCTGCGCTTCGACGCTTGAGAAAATGGCGCTCGCCGTTCGGCATTGGCAAAGAACCGAGGTTCGCGAGGCCCAGGAGAAATTCAAGGTCGGGCAGAAAGGCTCATCGGCGATGCCGCACAAACGCAATCCTATACTTTCCGAGAAGATATGCGGTTTGTCGCGGGTTGTACGCGCGAATTCGATCGTCGGTCTGGAGAACGTCGCGTTGTGGCACGAACGCGACATTTCCCATTCATCGGCCGAAAGAATGGTGCTTCCCGATTCGAGCGTTACCCTGGACTATCTTCTTGCAAAAACCGCCGATTTGATTGAGGGACTCGTTGTTTACGAGGAAAACATGCTTCGAAACATCGAGCTGTCCAAGGGCCTTACCTTCAGCGGACAAATCTTGCTCGCCCTTACGCAGAAGGGCGTTACCCGCGAAGACGCCTACGCCTGGGTTCAAAGAAATGCGATGAAGGTTTGGGACGAGGGAGGAGATTACCGTGAACTGATAGAAAAAGACGCGGACATCACCTCAAGGCTTTCGCCCGACGAGATATCCCGCGTCTTTGATCTCAAACACTACCTGCGAAATGTTGGGAAGGTCTTCGAAAGAGTGTTTTCAAACGACTAACCGGCCCAGTTCTCGGCCATGTTGCCGACGATCGGAGCCTTCCACATTTGACCCTGGAAGGCCTTGATGCATCCGATGATCATGAGCACCAAGAATCCGAGAATCAAAGCAAGTGAAACAAGACCCATCAGCGCGCCGAGTATTTCGGAAACAGCTGCTGTCAGTATTACGCTGACAATATTGATTCCTACTAACAACACGATATAGCCGCCCGTCAGCAACAACGATTGAAATGCGTGAAAGCGCATATCGCGATTGTCTTTATCGGTTACGAGCACGATGATGCTGTAAATCAAGCTAATTGCACAGATCGGAAGGTAACACAACAAACCACCGATGTTCTTATCGAGACCAAGTGCTGTTTTTCCAGCAGAATTGTCCATAGTAAATACGATTCTCCTTTGGGGTTAAGTTTTTGATTCGAAAGCCTTTCCTGAAAGTAGTTACGCCGAATTCTACACAAGAACGTTGCATCTGACAAGATTTTGCGTAAAATTCTTTGTTTTTGACAACCGGTTCGAGACCAATTGTAATGGACTTGTTTGGCCGATCGTCCGGTTTGCATGTCGCTTCTCCTGTTGAAGATCGCGGGAAATGAAGTTGGCGGCATCGGCGTTTTGGCTCTTTGTTCGCGCTTGGTTTTGTATCTATTGTCTCCCAAGTGCTTTGTTTTCCGAACTTGTGGAACCGGTTTGCAATCGTTTCGAGTCGTTTTTGGAGAGACGTGTTTCGGATGTCTTTCGCCTTCGAGCGGCATTTCAAGTATTGGCGGCCGAGGAATCAGGGATTCCGGTTTCCGGCTTCGAGCAAACACAGAGATTATAGAAATAGTTAAGGTATAGGGAATTATGCTTGCCAAAGTTTACGTAACGCTGAAATCCGGTGTATTGGACCCGCAGGGAACCGCGATTCATCATTCGGTTGAATTGATGGGTGCCGAGGGAATTTCCAATATTCGTCAGGGAAAGTATTTTGAGATTCGTTTCGATGACGATTTGTCCAGGGAACAAGCGGAGTCCGAGGCGGAGAAGATCGCCCGCGATGTGCTCGCCAATCCGGTAATCGAAGATTTTCGGGTCGAATTCGTTTAAGCCGGAAGGGAGATACTAAAGATGAAATTTGGAGTATTGGTTTTTCCGGGTTCCAACTGCGATCACGATGCCTACCATGTCGTGTCAAAGCATGTCGGCCAGCCGGTCGATTTTATCTGGCACAAGGAAACGGATCTGTCGGGATATGATGCCGTTATCGTGCCCGGCGGGTTTTCCTATGGCGATTATCTTCGGGCGGGTGCATTGGCGCGTTTCTCGCCTGTGATGGGAGCCGTCAAACGGTTTGCCGAGGAAGGCAAGTTCGTTTTTGGAATCTGCAATGGTTTTCAGATTTTGTGCGAGGCGGGGTTGCTGCCGGGAGCGTTGATCCGCAACCGCGGTCTGCATTTTATTTGCAAGCATGTGAACATCTCGGTTCAAAACGAAAACACGCCATATACATCGGAGCTGAAAAATGGAAACGTGCTGTCAATTCCGATTGCCCATGCCGAAGGCAATTATGTTTGCGACGACGGAACTTATGATTCGTTGGAGGAAAACGGGCAGATAGTCTTTCGTTATTGCGACAACAAAGGCGATACAAACGCGGATTCAAACCCCAACGGTTCGCGATCCAATATCGCGGGAATCTGCAACGTCAATCGGAATGTGCTCGGCATGATGCCTCATCCCGAAAGGGCATGCGAGGAGTTGTTGGGATCGAATGACGGACGCGACATCTTCCGCTCGCTTTCAAACACGATCGCCGCTCTTGAGTCCTGAAAACAAAGCGAAGGCTCGAAAAATGCGGGAACTAGAGTTTATCCGATGAAGTTGCAGCGGTTGTTTTGTCCGCTTTTGCAACATGTCCGTTTCCGTTCTGCTCCGGAAGACCGGTGGCCGAAACCGAATCAGTTGTTGAAGGCAGGTGGAGCTTTTCTTCTATCAGGTGGATCGTCTGAAGATCGGCATCTTCGATCCGATCCGAAAGCAGAAACCGCTCGACAAGATAAAACGCGATGATTCCCGCGAGGACGATAAAGAAGAGGGCGACGCCAATTTGCTTGAAATCACCGATTATTGCGGTTACCGCTCCGCTGAAAAAGTACCCGACGCTGGAAAGAATCAATACCCAAAGCGAGCAACTTATAAAATCCAAAATCAGAAAACGCCCGAAAGGCATCCTTCCTACACCGTTCGCGACACACATCGCAGCTCTGATTCCGTAAATGTACTTTGAAACGATTACCGAAAAAGCGCCGAACTTTGCAACGAGCCTTTCGATTCGAGGTTGGGCGAGTTTGTAAAAGGTGTGATGCCTGACGGTCTTCTGAAAAAGCCTTCCAACAAAATAACCGAAGATGTCACCGGCCATTCCTCCCATGGTTCCAAAAAGATAGACCCAAAGAAAGCTGTAGGGACCGAAATACCCACGATGTGCAAGAACACCCGATAGCAACAAGGTGATGTCGCCTTCAACCGTGCAAAGTGCGAAGACCGCATAAATCCCGTATTGCTCAAAAAGTTGTAAGAACTGCAATTCCATAAGGAGAAGGACTTTGTTGCTCTGCGGACGATATTCCAAAGGTAACCCCAACAATACTTTGAGTCAAACTTCTTTTCCCTGGCGCAACTTGGCTCAAAGCCTTCAAAACGGAAACTCGGCAACGAATTCAACGGATGGGCGGGGAATCGATTTTGAATGTTTGAGCAGAACCCGAGCAACTTTGCTTAGAAATGTTTGCCAATCGAATCCCATATCTCATGCAATCGGGAGCGTTTGACACCCCCGCAAACTCTGAATAGAATCAGCGCAGTTTACAACTCATTAATGGATCTCCCAGATCAATTTCGACATGAACGAGACAGGAATATCAGGTCAAAAAATACCCGGATTTGAACTGATGAACAGCGCGATCAGGGCCGTGATGCCCGGAGGCGACTGTCATCCGGAGCTTTCGTCAAGCGTGCAATTCGATAGGGAAGAGGATCCAATCGCCCAAATCTCCGAGTTTGTTGCCGCTTTTGAGGCGAAGACGGGAGGATTCAATGCATTTGGGTTGGCCGTCCCGGGTCTTGTGGACATACGTGAGAACCGGATAGTTTACGCACCCCGCCAACCAAAGCTTGAGAATTCGGATCTTGCGGCCGCGCTCGGCGAGGCTACAGGAAAAAAAGTCTTTTTGGAAAATGACGCCAATGCCGCCGCCTATAGCGAACTTAAATGCGGATCGGCCGGGGGCTCCGAAAACTTCTTTTATTTAACGGTCGGTTCCGGGGTTGGCGGCGCCTTGGTTTTGGGTGGTGAGATTTGGCACGGAGTTTCAGGATTTGCCGGCGAGTTCGGATTCATATCGATTGATTCGGACGGACGGCATCTGGAAGATGTCGCCTCGGCCGATGGAATCGTTGCGAGGGCAAAGCGAAGGCTGCATCAGGATCCCGCTTCGACGCTTTTTGAGGTTGGGGAAGAGAATTTGACTTTTGAAGACATTCTCAGCGCTGCGATAAAAGAGGACGGATTGGCGGAGCTGATGTTGGAACGGACCGGGATGTTCATCGGTAATGCGGTCGCCGGGGTAATAAACCTTCTTAATATCGAGAAGATAATTGTAGGCGGCGAAATCCTTCGTGCAGGCGACATCGTTGTGGATGCGATCAGAAGCAGAGCATCCGAGCTCTCGTTTGAACCCGCGTTTAGAGCGGTAAGCATTGAATCTGCGAAACTTGGTGAGGATGCGGCCGCAAATGGGGCGGCGCTGCTGGCCGCCTTTAGACACGGAAATTAGACGCTTTGAGTTTCCAAACCCTGACAAGGGATTTCGAAATCCTTTGATTCGTGGAGAAGAGTCTGCGGTATTTGGACAGAAAATGCCGCCCGTTTGGGATTTTATATCGAAGTTGCTATGTGAAAACTTGCACAAACGTGCAAATAGCTGTAGATTTAGGGTTTTCATTTGCGCATTGCTTGAGAATAAGTAAAATCGTTTTGTCTAGACGATAAACGTTACCAACTTAAATTTGAATTCTAAGAGTGAACGCAGGTTTGAACGGCGAATTTTCCCGTTCAAGTCCGTGAATTCTTTCAACTAGTCTAAGGAAGAAGAAATGGCTCAACTTTTTCACCGTGGAGCGAACAACGTCGCTAGGGCGAGCCTCGCCCTTGCCGTGATTCTCGCTGCCGGAGCTTTTTACGCTTATACGCAAATAGCTCGTTCGAGTTACATCACCGGTCAATACCTCGAGAAGCAGCAACCCGTGCAATTCTCGCATCGCCACCACGTTGGCGATGACGGGATCGATTGCCGCTATTGTCATACGAGTGTCGAAAGCGGCGCTTCAGCCGGTATTCCTCCGACTCAAACCTGTATGAATTGCCACAGCCAGCTGTGGGCCGATTCTCCATATCTGGAACCGGTTAAAGCGAGCTTTAGGGATAACAAGCCGATCAAATGGGAGCGTGTTCACGATCTTCCGGGGTTTGCCTATTTCAACCACAGCATTCACGTCGCGAAGGGCGTCGGTTGTTCGACATGTCATGGACAGATCGACAACATGGCCTCTGTTTACCAGCAAAACACTTTGCAGATGGAATGGTGCCTGAGTTGCCACAAGGATCCGAAGCAGTTCATCAGACCGAAGAGCGAGATCTACAACATGTCGTGGAAGGACAGCAATCTGACCGCGGATCAGCGCGAACAATTGAGCAAAGACTACAAAATCAGGAGCAGAGAACTCCTTACCAGTTGTTCCATGTGCCACCGTTAGTTTGGCCATTTGAAAAATTACTTGAAGGATCATAAAGAGCATGACGAGCAAAGAAAGTTCAACAAGCTTTGCGTTACTTAAAGAGAAGATTCTGCAACGCAGCGGCAAGGAATACTGGCGGAGCGTTGAAGAATTTGTGGACGCACCGGAATTCGAGGAATTCGTGAAGGAAGAATATCCTCAGCATGCCGAGGAGTGGGATAGCTCACTCAGTCGTCGCAATTTCGTCAAGGTTATGGGCGCCTCGCTGGCGTTTGCGGGTTTGTCCGGTTGTGTAATTCAGCCGGCGGAGAAGATCGTTCCTTATGTCGTCCAGCCCGATGGCTTGATGCCGGGGAAACCACTCTTTTATGCGACATCGATGACGCTCGGCGGTATTTCGAACGGCCTTTTGGCTCGTTCGAATGAAGGCCGTCCGACAAAGCTTGAGGGAAATCCGGATCATCCGGCAAGCTTGGGCAGCACCGATGTGCTAACCCAGGCTTCGCTTTTGAATCTATATGATCCCGATCGTTCGCAAAAAATCTTAAAGAATGCGAATGCAAAGTCGTGGAAGGAATTCTCGACAGAGCTTCGCGGCATTATCGAGGAAAACCGGAAAGATGGCGGGGCTGGTATTCGTTTTCTTACGGAAACTATCAGTTCGCCTTCGATGATCGAGCAGTTTAGACAGGTTTTGTCCGAACTTCCGAACGCAAAGCTGGTTCAATACGAACCGGTGAATGATGACAACGCGCTCGAAGGCGCAAAGCTCGCGTTTGGATCGCCCGCCCAACCTGTTTACAAGTTTGACAAGGCAGAGAGGATTCTTTCGCTGGATGCCGATTTCTTTAGCAGCTTCAACACCCGTTATGCGACCGATTTCGCAAAAGGGCGAGCGATTTCCGAAGAGAAGAAGGACATGAACCGCCTCTACGCGGTCGAAACAACCTTCACTCTGGTTGGCGCGAAGGCGGATCACCGTTTGGCGGTCAAGCCGAGCGAGTTGATCGAGATCGCAAAGGCGGCCGCTGCCGAATTTGGCGTTGAGGGTGCTTCCGGGAATGCGGGAACCCACGCCGCCTGGGTCAAGGCGATGGCCAAGGATCTCAACGGATTCAAGGGCAAATCGCTTGTCGTCGCAGGATGGCAGCAACCGGCTTACGTGCATGCTTTGGCATACGCCATGAACTCGGCGCTCGGAAATATCGGCCAAACTGTAGATTTTATCGAACCCTTCCGTCCCAACCCCGACAAGTCGCAGCTTTCACAATTAAAGGAATTGGTTGCGGATATTGATGCCGGTAGAGTCAAGCTTCTTGTCTGCCTCGGTGGAAATCCGTCCTATTCGGCTCCTTCGGATCTTCGATTTACGAAGGAAAGAATGGATAAGATTGCGATGCGGGTTCACGTCGGCGAGCATGTTGATGAAACCGCACAGTACTGTCAGTGGCACGTTAGGGGAACGCATTTTCTCGAGACCTGGACGGACGGCCGTTCTTTCGACGGAACTGTTTCGGTTGCCCAGCCTTTGGTTAATCCTCTTTATAACGGCAAGAGCGCTTCGGAAGTGCTCCAGCTGTTTTTCAAGGAAAACTTTGAGAAGAAGGCGGCCGATATCGTAAGGGAATTCTGGCAAAAACAGGGGCTCAGCGCTCCGCCTGCGCCTGTTTCGCCAAAACCGGCGGAAACGCCTGCCGCGGCGGAAACCGAGGCGACGCCAAATGCGGATGCCGCAAAGCAGGATGCTCCGGCCCCGGCGCCGATCGCCGCGTCACCCGCTGTTCCGGCTCCGGCGAGTTTTGACGATCGCTGGAACAAGGTCGTTCATGACGGGTTTATTGCCGGAACCGCTTCGACTCCGAAGTCGGTGACGGTCAGCACGGGTTTTGTCGCCGATTCTCCAAAGCCAGGCGGCGAAGGCAAATTTGAATTCACCGTCCTCCCCGATCCATGCGTTTATGACGGACGGTTTGCAAACAACGGCTGGCTTCAAGAGCTCCCGAATCCGCTCAACAAGGTTACCTGGGAAAACGTCATTCTGGTAAGTCCGAACACTGCAAAGGAACTCGGCATTAATCAGAACAAGCGTTATGAAGATTACGCAGGCGGCGAACTGGGGCGTGCGTTTATAACGACAAAGGGCGGAAATATGGAGTCTGATCTCCTTACCGTTACCTTCGAGGGGTCAAAGGTTCCCCAAACCGCCCCGGCCTGGATCACCCCCGGGCAGCCCGATGGCGTGATCACGATGTTTGTCGGTTATGGCAGAACCCGCGCCGGCAGCGTTGGAAGCAATCTCGGTTATGACGCTTATGCGGTTCAGAAATCGAACGCGTTGTGGTTTGGAAAGGGAGATGTGGCCCGTGTAGGGGAAACCGTCAATGTCGCTTCGACGCAAATCCATTTCAATATGGAAGGCCGCGATATTCTTCGCAATTGGGAGCTTGGTGATCTCGAGGCCGAGGCCAAGAAGGCTCACGAAAACCATGACGGACCGGAGAATTACGAGAAGTCGATCTATGGAAACGTCCATGGCGAGACCTATGCGAAGAATGATCGCTGGGGAATGTCGATCGATCTCAATTCCTGTGTCGGCTGCAATGCCTGCGTTCTGGCCTGTCAATCGGAAAACAATATTCCGGTCGTCGGCAAGGAGCAGGTGGAAAGAAGCCGCGAAATGCATTGGCTCCGCATCGACGCCTACTATCAGGGCGATATGAGCAATCCGGAAGGTCCGCATTTTCAGCCGGTTCTTTGCCAGCAATGCGAACAGGCTCCGTGCGAGGTTGTTTGTCCGGTTCATGCCACGGTCCACAGCGCCGAGGGTTTGAACGACATGGTTTATAACCGCTGCATCGGTACCCGATATTGCTCGAACAACTGTCCGTACAAGGTCAGGCGCTTCAACTTCCTTCTCTACCAGGATTGGTACACCGAATCGAAGAAGTTGATGAGAAACCCCGATGTTACCGTAAGAAGCCTCGGTGTGATGGAAAAATGCACCTATTGCACGCAGCGCATTTCAGCGGCCCGCATCGAGGCGCAAAAGGACGGTCGTGAGGTAAGGGACGGCGAAATCGTCACCGCTTGCCAATCGGCTTGCCCGACGAACGCGATCGTTTTTGGAAACCTCAAGGACGAAAACAGCGAAGTTTCGAAGAAGAAAAAGGATCACAGGAATTACATGCTTCTCAACAAGGAGCTGAATACCCAGCCGCGTACGAGCTATCTTGCAGGGATCAGAAATCCCAACAAGGAAATGCCCGATTACAAAGCGCCCAAGAAGGATGAAGAAGGCGGCGGACATTAATCGCCAAACCTGATTTTGGAAGGGCCAGGGCTTGGCCATGATTCGAATACAAACATGCAAGATCTAAAACAGATTCAGAAGAAAATTTACCCGCCGATGGTTGAGGGCAACCACGATTACGCGAGTGTTACCGACAAAATCAGCGACATCACGCTGAAAAAGAGGACTCCGTTCGGTTGGTTTATCGGATTCGGCATCGCGTTTATGGTCAGCCAGTTGCTGCTGATGACCGTCACGCTTTTGTTTGCCAACGGTGTCGGGATTTGGGGAAACAACCAGCCCGTCGGGTGGGCCTTTCCGATCATCAACTTTGTTTGGTGGATCGGTATCGGTCACGCCGGAACACTGATTTCGGCGATTCTTCTGCTTCTCAATCAGAAATGGAGGACGTCGATCAACAGGTTTGCGGAAGCCATGACGCTATTCGCGGTTGCCTGTGCCGGCATGTTCCCCGTGCTGCACACGGGGCGTCCGTGGCTGGCATTCTGGATGCTGCCGTATCCGAACACGATGGGCATGTGGCAAAACTTCCGAAGCCCTTTGATGTGGGACGTTTTCGCTGTTTCGACCTACGCCACGGTTTCGCTTCTGTTTTGGTTCGTTGGATTGATTCCCGATATCGCGACTTTGCGTGATCGCGCGAAGAATCCCTATTTCAAGTTTGCCTATGGCCTGCTTTCGATGGGTTGGCGCGGTTCCGCCAGACACTGGCATCGCTACGAACTCGCGTATCTCCTCCTCGCAGGTCTTTCCACGCCACTCGTGCTTTCGGTTCACTCGATCGTTAGTTTCGACTTCTCGGTCGCCCAACTTCCCGGCTGGCACGCCACGATCTTCCCGCCGTATTTTGTTGCGGGAGCGATCTTTGCCGGCTTCGCAATGGTTTTGATTCTCTCGATTCCGTTGCGTGTTTGGTACAACATGAAGGACCTGATCACCGATACCCACCTGATTTACATGGGCAAGGTGATGCTCGCAACGGGACTTATCGTCTGTTACGGATACGCGATGGAAGCGTTTTTCGCTTGGTACAGCGGAGTGGATCTTGAACGATTCATGATGTGGAACAGGATGTTTGAGGGACCGTATTGGTGGTCGTACTGGCTCCTGATCCTGTGCAACGGCGTTTCGATTCAGTTTCTGTGGTTCAAGAGATTTAGGGAAAGTCCTTTCTGGCTTTTTGTTATCTCGGTTGTTGTTAGCATCGGCATGTGGCTTGAGAGATTCGTGATCATCGTTACGAGTCTTCATAGGGATTTTCTTCCTTCATCGTGGGGAATGTACGCGCCGACGATCTTTGACTGGACGATGTATATCGGAACGATTGGTTTCTTCTTCGCGCTGATATTCCTTTTTGTAAGGATGTTGCCGGTGATTTCGATCTTCGAGGTTCGTACGCTTCTGCCGCAGGCGGAAGTTGCCAATCATGGGCATGAGCACGAGCATTCGGGTACCGGAACGGTTGGAGATTAGCAGGACGCTTCGGGGCTAGAATCGCCCCGGTCGTTGAATTTTCGGGAATTCCTGGAAAAACGCCAATTCGGGTTTGAAAGGAAAGAGCGAAATTGGATTTGTAGATTTTATGGAAAAGCAACTTTACGGATTGTTGGCTGAATTCGACTCGACTACGGAGATCGTTACCGCAGCCGAAAAGGTTCGTGACGCCGGCTTCACCGAAACCGACGCTTTTAGCCCGTTTCCGATTCATGAAATGGATGAGGCGCTTGGAATCAAGAGAACGATATTGCCTTACCTGGTTTTTGGTGGCGGTATTACGGGACTCTGTTTGGGCATCGGTCTTCAGTATTTCACGCATGTGATTGAATATCCGATCATCGTCGGCGGTCGACCGCATTTCAGTCTCCCGGCCTTTATCCCACCGGCATACGAATTGACGATTTTGCTGGCGGCGTTCACGGCTGTTTTTGGAATGTTGTTTCTGAATGGATTGCCGCGTCCGTATCACCCGGTTTTCAATGTGCCGAGATTCAGCCTCGCTTCGCGCGAAAAGTTCTTCTTGCTGATCAAGGCGAGCGATCCGAAGTATGACTACACCGAAACCAAGACCTTCCTTGAAGGCTTGCATGCGCAGGAGGTTTTCGATGTTGACGAGTAGTTTGATCATTTCCAAATTTGCAAACATGAGATTTCTTCTACTGTTGGCGGTAGTTGCCGGAGCCGCGTTCGGCGTCGGTTGCCGTTACGACATGCAGGATCAGCCGCGTTACAAAGCCTATAAGGAAAGCGGTTTCTTTGCCGATGGCAAGGCGATGCAGGATCCGCCAAAAGGCACGATCGCTCGCGGACAGCTTCACGAGAACAAGGAGCTTTACACCGGCAAAAAGATCGGTGCCGATCCGAACGCGAAGGTCGAATCGACGACGGATGCTTCCGGAAACACCCTCGTAACGAGTTTTCCAAACGACATTGAGGTTTTGCCGGTTCCGCTTACAAAGGAATTGATGGATCGGGGCGAACAGCGATACAGGGTTTTCTGCATGGTTTGCCACGGACCCGTTGGCGCGGGCGACGGTATGGTTGTTAGAAGGGGATTCCCGAAGCCGCCGACATACCACGACGATCGGTTGCGAAATGCACCGGTTGGCCATTTTTATGATGTGATCAGCAATGGATGGGGACGCATGAATGGATATGCTTCTCAAATTCCTGTTGCCGACCGTTGGGCGATCGTCGCCTACATACGGGCGCTTCAGGCGAGTCAGAATCCAAACGCAAAACCCGCCGCTGATACACAAAACACACAGCAAGGTGAAACAACAGACAAGAAAGATGCAACGCCGGCGGCTGACAACGGAGGTGCCAAATAGGTGAGTAGCAATTCTTACAAAGCCCCGGATAGCCTGAATCGGTGGCAATCGATCGCGCTCGGACTCGGCGGAATCGGCCTGATCATATGGATCGTTGGCTATATGACCGATCCCGAAAGCGCGCTCAGAGGCTGGCTTCTCGGATTCATATTCTGGGCGGGTATCGCCATCGGCGGTCTTGGAATCCTTCAACTGCAGTATTTGACGGGCGGCGCCTGGGGCGTTGTGATCAGACGGGTCGCCGAAGCGTGCGCCCGCACCATCCCGTTTGTCGGTCTTTTGTTTATTCCGATCGGAGTCGGGGTTTTCGGTCTGTACGAATGGGCGAATCACCCCGAGGATCATCTTGTGGCGGCTCGCGGAATTTATCTGACGCCCGGTTTCTGGATGCTTCGGACGGTTTTGTACTTCGTGTTGTTTTCGATCATGGGGTACCTGCTGACTTCCTGGAGCGCGAAACAGGACGAATCCGCCGATTACGAGGAGTCGGCGAAGTGGCTTGGCAAGGCGACCGCTTTCTCAGGGCCCTCGATCGTGTTCTTCGTATTGATCGTAACGCTGGCGTCGGTCGACTGGATGATGACGCTGGAGCCGCATTGGTTTTCGACGATGTGGGGATTCCTGTTCACCGCGGGTTGGGCGCTTTCGTGCTTCTGTTTCTCGGTTTCGGTGCTAGCAAACTTTGCGACAAAGGAACCGCTCAACGAAGTTCTTGGAAAACGGCATTTTCATGATATCGGAAAGTTGATGCTGGCCCTCGTTATGGTTTGGGCGTATTTCAACTTCTCGCAGTATTTGATCATTTGGTCCGGAAACCTTACGGAAGAAACCCCGTTTTACGTCGTTCGCTCGAAAGGAACGTGGGGAGCTATCGGACTTGCGTTGATCGTGCTTCATTTTGCGTTCCCGTTCCTGATCCTTTTAATGCAGGACTTCAAGCGCAAGGCGAAGTGGCTCGCGAGACTCGCGGTTTTCATTTTGGTGATGAGACTGGTCGATATGTATTACATCATCGGTCCCAGCCCGAAACTCGGCGAACTTGAAAAGCATTTGCTGGATGTTCCATTTAGGCTTACGCCCTGGGATATCGTGGCACCGATCGCGGTCGGTGGCTTGTGGGTCGCGGTTTTCGTTTGGCAGCTCAAGAAGCGGCCGCTGGTACCGATCAAGGATCCGTTCCTCGAAAACGCCATCAAGCATGGTCGCGGTGGGCACTAGAAGAGTTACTGGAGATATTAAATGTCCGGACATAACACGGTAGAAATCGATCCGAACCAGCCATATCAAAGCAATGTGGTTGAATTCAAGGGAATCATCCTTTTCGGTGCGGGACTGTTCCTGCTGATAGTGGTGACTTTTGGTCTGATGGCCTATTTGCAGTATTACGTTTTCGAGCCCGAATGGGCCGCAAGCGATAAGGCGAACACATTGCCGGTCGCCAGCAAGGGAGACGCAAAGCTTCCTCCCGAACCGCGTTTGCAGTCCGCTCCGGGATTTGGCGTGGACAGCAAGGATGGTCGCGTGAATCTCGAAAGACGTGAACCGCAGGCCGAGTATCGCGAGCTGATGAAGCAGTGGCAGGAGCTTTGGGAAAAGGGCGAAACCGATGCCGCAAGCAAGACGGTGATCGCGCTTCCGATGGCGAAGGCAAAGGAAGAGGTTCTGAAAAACGGATCGGTCAAGTCGGTTGAAGGACCGACGGGCGACGCGGCGATGAAGGACGCTTCGATGGTGGTTTCGGCCTCCAGCGCAGGCAGATTGGCATCGGAGAAGAAAAGATAAGGGGTTTTTGATGTTTTTTAACAAGGCAGAATTTGCAGTTCTGAAGAGGATCGGAATGTTGATCCTTCCTCTGATGATAATTTTGCCGGGTTATCTTTTGGGTCAGAATTTGCAGCACTACAATTCGCCGCTTTACTCGCCCAAAACATATGATCCGACAGAAAATTCCAGTTCCGGTCTTCCTAACGCACTGAAGAAGGTCGGGATCGATCAGAAGTTGAACAGCCAGCTTCCACTCGATGCGGTCTTTAAGGATGAAAGCGGCAAAGAGGTAAAGCTGGGAAGTTATTTCGGCAAGGAGCGGCCCGTGATTCTGGCTCTCGTTTATTATGAGTGCCCGATGCTGTGCAACGAGGTATTGAACGGTCTGACCGGTTCTTTGAAAGGAATTTCGTTTGAAGCGGGAAAAGAGTTCGATGTCGTCGCCTTGAGCTTTGACGCCAGGGAAAACAACAAGGCTGATCTCGCCAAGAACAAAAAAGCGGGATATATGGAGCGATACAATCGCCCCGGAACGGAGAACGGCTGGCATTTTCTGACTGGAACGCAGAGCGAGATCGACAAGGTTACAAAAGCTGTCGGATTCAATTATGAATTTGACACAAAAACCAATCAGTTCGCTCATGCCGGCGGAATCATGATCGCAACGCCCGAGGGCAGGATGTCGAGATACCTTTACGGAATCGACTATTCGCCCAAAGACATCAAGTTTAGCGTCATGGAATCGGCCGAAAACAAGATCGGCAACCCGGCCGAACAGCTTTATTTGTATTGCTACCATTACGATCCGGCGTCGGGTACCTATGGTTTGGCGATCATGAATGTACTTAGATTGGCCGGTATCGCGACGCTTGTCGGGTTGGCGGGTATGATGTTCGTCTTCTGGCGAAAACGAAATAGGGAAGATCAGACCGTGCAAACGGATTAAATCGCAATATTGTTCCGAGTGAACATTGTTTTGAGTTCTTATGATTATGCAGACTAAAGGATGGATTCCATTTTTTCCGGAACAGGCATCCTCTTTCGCCTGGGAAGTAGATTATCTCTATTTCTATTTGGTGGCGATCAGTGTCTTTTTCTCGGTGATCATCGTGGCGGCGATCTTTGTTTTTGCGATCAAGTATCGTGAAAAGGAGAAGTTCGCGACTCCAAAGGAGATCCACGGTTCGATCCCGCTCGAGCTTTTTTGGTCGCTCGTACCGTTTGTGCTTTCGATGACGATTTTCCTTGGAGGCGCATGGGTTTATTACACCCAATACCGCATTCCCGAAGACTCGATGGAGATCTTCGTCGTCGGAAAACAGTGGATGTGGAAGATCCAGCACGGCACGGGACAGCGAGAAATCAATGAACTCCATGTTCCGGTCAACACAAAGGTCAAACTAACGATGACGACCGAAGACGTACTCCACGACTTCTTTATTCCGGCGTTTAGAACAAAGGCCGATGTCGTTCCGGGACGTTATACGCACATGTGGTTTGAGGCGACAAAGCCCGGCAAATACAGGATCTTCTGCGCCGAGTACTGCGGATTGAACCACTCCGGAATGGGCGGATGGGTTTACGTCATGCCACAGGATGAGTTTGACAAATGGCTCTCAGGCAGCAGTTCGGACATGACGCCGGTTCAGGCCGGAGCGGATCTGTTCTCGAACAAACTCGGTTGCGCTTCGTGCCACGCCGGCGGCGACAATCAGCGCGGCGCCAAGCTCGAAGGGATTTTCGGCAAGGAAGTTAAGTTTGTCGATGGCAGTTCGGCGACGGTTGATGATCAGTACTTGCGCAATTCCATACTCAATCCCGGCGGACAGGTTGTTGAAGGGTATCAACCGATCATGCCGACATTTAAGGGACAGGTTACGGAAGAGCAGCTTGGATATTTGGTCGCTTATATCAAGTCGTTGAGCGGGGATTCGGGAAATGCCCAGCCCAAACCGGCCGCGACGGCGGAGCCAAAGGCTGATGCTGCGGCTAAGAAGTCCGATCCGGATAAGTCGGCGGATAAAGCGAGTGAGGGCGGTAAGTAATATGCAGAACGTAGAAACATTAGCTCCGGAAGTATCGGTTTCCGAACCCGGTGACAACTATTTAACCAACGGTTTCAGCGTTAGCTCGTGGTTGTTTACGAAGGATCACAAGAGAATCGCGCTGATGTATTTGATCAGTGTCTCCGTATTCTTTCTCGCGGGCGGCATTTACGCGGGTTTCATCAGACTCGAACTGCTGACCCCGGCCAGTGACCTGCTTGAATCGGGAACCTACAACAAGGTCTTCACGCAGCACGGCATCATCATGGTCTTCTTCTTCCTGATTCCCGCGATTCCGGCGGTGTTGGGGAATTTCATGTTGCCGATCATGATTGGAGCCAAGGATCTTGCGTTTCCACGGATCAACCTTTTGAGTCTCTACATTTACTGGGTTGGCGGTGCGTTTACGATTTGGGCGCTGATGCAGGGCGGTGTTGATACCGGTTGGACATTCTATGCCCCGTATTCGACGACATATTCGAATACATATGTGATGGCGGTCGGGCTCGGGATTTTTATCAACGGATTTTCCTCGATTCTGACGGGTCTGAACTTTATCGTTACGGTTCACACCATGCGTGCTCCGGGGATGACGTGGTTCCGGTTGCCGTTGTTCGTTTGGGCGCATTACGCTACGAGTCTCGTGATGATTCTCGGCACGCCGGTGGTTGCGATCACAGTGCTTCTGCTCGCCATCGAACGCGCCACGCAAGTCGGAATTTTCGATCCCGCAATCGGCGGAGATCCGATCCTCTTCCAGCATTTGTTCTGGTTCTATTCGCATCCGGCGGTTTACATCATGATCCTGCCGTCGATGGGAATCATCTCGGAACTGATGTCGAGCTTCTCGCGAAAGAAGATTTTTGGTTACGAGTTTATCGCGTTTTCAAGCATCGCGATCGCGGTTTTTGGTTTCCTCGTTTGGGGGCACCACATGTTTGTCAGCGGCCAATCCATCTACGCGGGATATGTTTTCTCGTTCCTGACGATGGTCGTGGCCGTTCCATCGGCGATCAAAATGTTCAACTGGACCGCAACGATGTATCGCGGTTCGGTTTCATACGATACTCCGATGCTTTACGCGCTCGGTTTTATGGGCCTTTTCCTGATCGGTGGTTTGACCGGTCTGTTCCTTGGCTCCGTTGGGCTCAACGTCCATCTGACGGATACATATTTCATCGTCGCCCACTTCCATTACGTGATGGTTGGCGGTACGGTGCTTGGATATCTCGGTGGAATCCACTACTGGTGGTCGAAGATGACCGGTAAGGAATACTCGGAATTCTGGGGCAAGATCTCGGCGATGCTGGTATTCATCGGCTTTAACCTGACATTCTTCCCGCAGTTTATTCTCGGGTATCAGGGTATGCCGCGGAGATACGCCGCGTATCCCGAAGAACTTCAGGTTCTCAACATCTTCTCGACGGCCGGCGCTACTGTTCTCGGTGTTGGATTGACGCTGCCGGTCTTGTATTTGACGCACTCGATCTTTTTCGGCAAGAAGGCTGAAGACAACCCGTGGATGCTTTCGGGGCTTGAGTGGCGTACGACTTCTCCGCCTCCGACCTTCAACTTCAAGGAAACCCCGGTTGTTACCTGGGAAGCCTATTCGTTTGGTGAAGAGAGCGGTCTCGATATTGAAGGGGCGCGTGAAAGGGCGCGTGCCAACTCCCGGTAGTTTTCCGGGTCCGGTTTATTTCATAAATAACTGAAATGGCAGAACATACACACGACGATCATCACCACGCACCGGGTCTTCAGCATCAGTTTGAAGACATGGGACAGCAGATGGATTCTGTGACCCTCGGAATGTGGGCGTTTCTTGTCCAGGAAATCATGTTCTTTGGCGGCCTGTTTACCGCCTATTTGGTTTTCCGTTCGCGTTATCCGATGGCTTTTGCGGCCGGAAGTAACATCCTTGATGCGTTTTGGGGATTCGCGAACACGCTCGTTCTCATCGTAAGTTCGCTGACGATGGCGCTTGCGGTGTTTTACGCGCAAAAGGGCAATAGGAACATGCAGGTGCTGATGATCATTTTGACGATGATCTTCGGTGCGACATTTCTTGGCGTCAAGGCGGTCGAATATACCGCGAAATGGGAACACGGACAGGTTCCTGTCAACGGTTGGAACAAGAAGATTCCCGAAGGCGAGCACACCGAAACCGCAAAGGCGGGGTTCCCGTTTGAAACCAAGGTTTCGGCAGCCGAAACCGAAGGCACTCCCGCCGAGCATCACGCCAATCCAAACGGTGATTTTCAGATAACGCCGGCTCAGATGGAAGTCGTGAAGAAGGCCGAAGAAGGCGGGTTTTTGACCGAGGCCGAGAAGATCAGCTACTACAAGGTTTACGACGAAAAGAACAAGATCTTTGACCCCGCCGGGTTTACCTCTAGGGTTCAGATGTTTTTTTGGATTTACTTCGTGATGACGGGATTGCACGCTCTTCACATGATCATCGGTTTGGGCATCATGCTCTGGCTTTTGGTTAAGGCATGGAAGGGCACGTATTCCTCCGAATACTATTCGCCGGTTGAAATTTCCGGTCTTTACTGGCACTTCGTCGATATCGTATGGATCTTTTTGTTCCCGCTGCTTTATCTCCTTGGTCGTCATTTCATCGCGTAGGGATTGAGAATTATGAGTGAAGAATCACATATCGGCTTGCCTGGTTACTTTGGCGTTTTTGCAATCCTTGTTGTGGGAACGATATTGACGTATGTCGTCGCTCTGGTTGACCTCGAGCATTGGTTTGCGGGCGCAAACACGCTCGTTGCGCTATTGATCGCGTTTACAAAAATGACTTTCGTCGTGCTGTTCTTTATGCATGTTCGTTGGGGATCAAGGTTGATCTGGCTGTCGGCGGTCGCGGCGTTTTTCTGGCTGGCGATCATGTTTGCCTACACCATGCAGGACTACCTGACGCGTTCGGTAGTGGGTAACTAGAACGCAATTTTCATAAAGGCGGAACAAAGCGACATCCAATTGACGTTAGTTGTTTTACGGGAAACAAGCCAAATCGCGCTTTGTTCCCAAACGATTTCTCGAAAAATCCTCCTTTGAATTTTTACCCAAAACTCCCCGACCATAGAATGACTTTGAGTCAGAGAGTTTTGGATAAAACACTTTCGCAGGATCTCCCGATAAATCGTTTCCTTTATGAGAAATGCGGGATCGCTTTTCGAAAGATTTGATGCGGCGCTTCACCGGCAAAATCGGCTACAGCGTCGCGTCTTTTTCTGTATTTTGGGGCGAAATATTCTAAAGCGAATGCAGAATCGAGAAAAATAACGCTAAGTTCCCAATATAGAAAGATTTGAGACAACAACGGAGTGTGTGTCCTACATCAAAACGGGCTGATGTTTAACCCCAACAAAATCAAGAAAATCCTTATAGTGTTTGCCGCGATCTCCTCCGTGGCGGTAAGCGGGTGCATTACTCCGCGCTCAAAGCAGCAGACCGCGACGCTCTTGCAGGCTGGGAACGCGACGCAGGAAGAACTGGAAAACCAGGTAGACTATCTGGCGCAGGTTACTTCGATGCGTGCTCAGATGTACTTCAAATTTGAGGATAATTCCTACGCCGATGTCGGAGCGGCCGAGGTTTACAAATCCGCGGATTCGGATATCGTCGTCCAGCGTCCGGCAAACATACGTCTCAAAGTTGAGGTGCCCGTAATCGGTTCCGATGTCGCCGTGATGACGTCTGACGGCACGAGTTTCAGGGTCGCTATCCTACAAGATGGCGGAAGCGGCAAGAACAAGAAGTTTGTTACGGGAACAAATTCGGCCGATTATTCAGAGCTTCAGGAAAAGGTCGATGACGTCGTCAAGGGAGATTCAAATCAGGTTAAAAAGAGCGCCAATGCCTTTGCGAATTTCAGGCCGCAGCATTTTACCGGCGCGTTGCTTGTTTCTCCGATCGATAAAACAAAATTTCTATACCTGCTGAGTACTACAACGACGGAAGAGGTGGATTTCAAACTCTACAAGAAAAAGGATCCACTCGGTTGGGTGCTTAGAAGCTACTATCTTCTTGATGAATTCGAAAAAACCGGTGACGGCTCGCTGAAAATTCGCCGCAGATTTTGGTTTGATCGGGTCGGTACGCCGCTTCTGACCAGACAGCAGATTTTTGACGATGCGGGAGAAATCGAGTCGGATATCGTTTATGGCAAGCGCGGGAAGGTGTCCGCGGAAGGCAACTATGTTTTGCCCTTGCGTGTCGAGGTGACTCGCCCGAAAGAGAAGTATAAAATGACGCTTTCCTACAAGAACCCGGAAGGGGTGACGATAGGAAAGCAGTATCCGGAAACCGCGTTTCAATTGGAAAACGAATGGAACCTTCCGCCGTTGGATCTGGATGAGAAGTTAAGAGAGTTGCAACGGGAGAAATCGAAAGGAGCAACCGCTCAGGAAAATCTGGAGCCGTGACGGCTTCAGCCGGCTCGGGGCCTCGATTCCGAGCGCGGCAGATCAAAGAAATGGCAAGTATTTTGGAAACGGTAGATCTCCACAAGACCTACAAAACCGGGAAAGTCGAAACCCACGCATTGCGTGGGGTTTCCATATCGGTTGAAAAAGGCGAATTTGTGGCGATCATGGGTCAGTCGGGATGCGGAAAGTCGACGCTCCTGCATTTGCTCGGCGGGCTTTTGTCGCCGACCAGCGGAAAGATAATCATCGACGGCGAAGATTTGGCAGCGGTTTCGGATGCTCGCAGAACTGACATCCGCCGGCGCAAGATCGGCTTTGTTTTTCAGCGATTCAACCTTTTTCCGACGCTTACGGCCGATGGAAACTTGAGGCTCGCCGAGAGAATTCATATGGGTCGTGGAGGTGGAAACCCGGAGAATCGTCGTGAGATTCTTCGTCTGTTGAAGCTCGAAAAGAAGATGGACAACAAGCCGTTGGAACTCTCAGGCGGAGAACAGCAGCGGGTCGCGCTCGCTCGTGCGGTTGTGAACAGTCCGGCGATTCTCTTGGCCGACGAGCCGACGGGAAACCTGGACAGCGAAAACTCTGAAATCGTTCTTGATATGTTCAAGGAACTCAACGAGAGATTTCAGCAGACGATCATAATGATCACGCATAATCCCGAAGCCGCCTCGCATTGCGGACGTACGATCTTTATGCGCGATGGACAGGTTGCCGATTAGGATCCGGCTGGTCGTTCAGGCGTTGGCGGGCGGTTCGGGCGACAACACGTTGGGATTGGATTTGTAGGATTTGCCCAATAAGGCTGGTGTTTGTAGTGTCTCGTTGATTGGAAAGATTCAAGCAATCTCCGAACGGGGCGGACTTTTGAAAAATCGTTGGTCCCATTCGCATTTCCTGAGTTTTTTCGGATATTGTAGTGAAGAAATGGCTCGAGGATTTTCGAAGACGGGTTCGTTCCGCGATTGAGCGGGTAAAGTTGCTGAGATGTGTTCCAGGCATGGAATTGAATAGCCGGCAACAGAGAAAAGAGCGATGAAGAAGATAATTTTATGGGATTACAGTCGGGGCACATGGCAATACGATCTGTTTTGCCTCCTGATCATCGCGTTCATTTTTTTGACTCCCAAGTCTTGGTTTGGCGAGCGAAAAGACCCGGCAAACCTCAAATTGCTTCGGAACGTCAAAGCTGAACGTTCTGTTCGTGCCCCTGAAAAGGGAAACTTGCCGTCGTAGTTTTCGAAACCGATCTCCCGGATAAGCGGTCCGGCAAAAGTTAGTCATGCCGGACGTTTGCAACACCCCCGATATCATTTGCTGCTTTGGCGATTTTTGAGCGGAGATTCGTGCGGGTCAGTTTGATTTGATTTTGAGAGGTTCGGGTTTTGTTTTTTATACGCGGAGGATTCCGCAACTAGGTAACCTCAATTTTCTAGGAGCAATATTTATGCGAATTCATGATGGAATGATTGGAAGACTCTTGATCTTGACTATCGCGGTTTCATTTTTTGGAGTTGTAAGTGCATCGGCCCAGCTAAACGATATTCTGACGACGATGGACAAGCACAAGAAATCCCTTCAAACGCTTAAGGCGAAAGTCAGATTTTCGGAATATGAGGCGACTCTTGCCGATGAAACGGAACGGAAGGGCGCGGTCCAGTACATTTCCAAACCCGGCCGCGACGCTTGGGTGAGAATCGATTGGGCCTCGCCTGATGAGAGTCTGATCGTTGCAAACGGCAAGTATGTGCTCTGGAGAAAGGACAAGGGCGAGGCCGTTGTCGGAAATGTCGAAGAATCCAAGTCGCAAAAGGCGACGAGCAACTCGCTCAAGTTTATGAGCATGTCCAAGGCGGAGCTTAAGGCAAACTACACGACCGCATATCTCGGCGAGGCGACTGTCGATGGTACAACCACTTGGCATCTCAAGCTTACGCCAAAAAACGCGGACGAATTCCGCGAGGCCGAGTTGTGGGTTGATGGAAACGGGATGCCGATTCAAGCAATGATCGTTCAAAAGAACAAAGATAAAGCAACGGTTCGATTGAGCTCTCTCGAGAAGAACGTCACGATTGACGCCAAAATATTTTCTCCGGATTTGAAAGGAGTCAAAAAAATCCGCGGATAGTGATTGCGGGTTGGCTTTTGAAATTCAATCGGTTGGCGCGGACGGACTGCCCGTCATGTGCCAACCGTTGTTTTTGATTTCAAAAGTTACCCGAATTGAGCGCTTCCCATGAGAATCGGACTGCATGGCCCCGCCGGGTTTGAAATTCTTCACGTGAAAAGCGAAAATTAGGATTACCGATTTTAGGATAGATTGAATCATGCCAAAAGCGAGCGCGTTCAGCCGCTTTACAAGAGGGGTACGACATACGGTCAGGGCTTTCGCTTCGACCAAACACCCCGTATTGGTGCATATCGTACCGATGCGGAGGTGCAATCTCTCTTGCACCTATTGTAACGAATACGACAAGACGAGTGATCCGGTGCCGCTCGACACGATGCTCGCCCGAATCGATAAACTGGCTTCTTTTGGCACTTCGGTTATCACGATCTCAGGCGGCGAGCCGATGATGCATCCCGGCATCTTTGATATCATCGCCCGCATTCGTCACCACGGAATGATCGCCGGATTGATTTCAAACGGCTACTATTTTCAGGTTCCCAAAATCGAGCAGCTTAATGAATCGGGGCTCGATTATCTACAGATATCGATCGATAACGTCACGCCGGACGAGGTCTCGAAAAAGAGCCTCAAGGTTCTTGATGCCAAACTCGTCAATCTGAGCGAGCACGCCAAATTCAAGGTAAACATCAACTCGGTTGTCGGAGGCGGGGTTGCAAAACCCGAGGAAGCGCTTGAGATTGCAAATCGTGCGCGGGAGCTCGGCTTTTCTTCGACGGTTGGAGTAATCCATGATGAGGATGGTCTCAACAAGGGCCTGACTCCGCGCGAAAAAGAGGTTTACAAGGAGATCAAATCAAAGGGCGCGAGAAGCTATGCGCGTTGGAATTGGTTTCAGGACGAACTCGTTGATGGCGGAGAATACGATTGGCGTTGCCGCGCCGGTGCTCGATATCTGTATGTTTGCGAAGACGGGCTTGTCCATTGGTGTTCGCAGCAAAGGGGGACGCCCGGCATCCCGCTTCTCGAATACACTCATGCTCACATGGACCGCGAATACCACACCGAGAAGTGGTGCGCTCCGTCGTGCACGATTCAATGCGTCCATCAGGTTGGTCATCTTGACGCCTGGCGTGATCCTCAAATTTCACTCGTCGAATACAACAAGAAAAACGGCGGAGGTTTGAACAAGGAAACCGTCGCCAAAATCATAGCCGATCAATAGTTGATTGCTTTCCCGCCGATTGAGGCGGTTAAAAACTTCCAAAACATCCCAACAAATCCGAGCCGACCCGGGCTCGGTTTTTGGATTTCGGTAAATTCAAAAATTTTTGGACCGCGAATCAAAAAATCTCTTGCGTAGTTATTTGACTACATGTATAGTGTAGCCAAGTGACTACATTATGAAGTTGAGGCGAGACGTATTTCAGGCGATTGCAGACCCTACCAGGAGGGCGATTCTTCTCTTGGTCGCGGCGCAATCGATGTCCGCCGGTGCGATCGCCGCGAATTTCGATTCGGCGAGACCGACGGTTTCAAAGCATCTACAGATTCTTACCGAATGCGAACTGCTTTCCCAGGAGCAAAACGGAAGAGAGATCCATTACCATCTGAACGCGATAAAGATCAAAGAAGTGGCGGATTTCATCGAGCCGTTCAGGAAGATGTGGGATGATCGATTTAATGAACTCGAAGCGATCATGAAGAACTATGAAGCCGACGGTGGTAGACGGAAATGATTTTGAAAAACATGGCTCCTCAAAAACGCCCGCCGGTTTGTTGGTTCGCATAAACGATAGAAAAGTGGAGCATTTGTCCCGAACCTTGCTCGAAGGAATCTTTAGGACAGGAAAGGCCAATGGAACTTAAAACCAAGGTTGAAGCGGTTGAGGGAGAGCAGACGATCGTCATCAAAAGGGAGTTTGATCTGCCCGTCGGGTTGTTGTTTCGAGCTCATGCGGATCCCGCGATCGTTGCTCAATGGATGGGAACCAATGTCGTAAGGCTTGACGGAAAAAAATACGGCGGTTGGCAATTCGAGACGAAGAACGGCGAGGGCCAAAAGGTATTTGGCGCCAATGGCGTATTCCACGATTTCGAAGAGCCCAAAACCATCGTTCGTACGTTTGAGATGGAAGGGGGACTGTTTCCGCCTCAATTGGAGTTTTTTGATTTCGAAGAAACGGGTGAGGGAAAGAGCCTTCTGACGATGACGATAGTTTTTAAATCGACGCACTTTAGGGACGAGATGTTAAAGCTTCCTTTCGCGCAGGGAATCAGCATGGCCCACGATCGTCTGCAGGCCGTCGCGGGAGGAGAAGGTTGATGTCAAAAGGAGCCAAGATCACTTATTGGATTGCGACGCTCTGGCTTTCGCTTGGAATGTTCTCGACCGGTCTCGTACAACTGCTTCGAATGGACGAAGAGGTTGCGAAAATGAACGGGCTCGGTTACCCGTCCTATCTGATGTTGATTCTCGGAGCTTGGAAGATGGCGGGCGTCGCGGCGGTGCTCGCTCCCGGGCTGGGACTCTTGAAAGAATGGGCCTATGCCGGTTTCTTTTTTGCGATGTCGGGAGCGGCGGTTTCCCATATCTTTGTGGGTGACCCTATCACCGAGATCCTGCCGTCGATCCTGTTGCTCGTTTTGACGGTGGTTTCATGGTATCTAAGACCTGAAAGCAGAAAAACAGGGATTCGGGAAAAGTTTGAAGAGGCGATATGAACTCAAAAGTCGATGCATATTTGAAGGCTGGTTGCGGGCGATGCGAGTATCACAATACCCCGAAGTGCAAGGTTCACAACTGGGAGCATGAACTTGCGGAGCTCCGTAAGATTCTTCTCGAATGCGATCTTGAGGAAGAGCTCAAATGGCGCGTGCCTTGTTATACCAACGAGGGACGCAACATCGTTTTGCTCAGCGCTTTCAAGGACTACTGTTCGGTGAGTTTTCCCAACGGCGCGCTTCTAAAAGATGACAAGAAGCTCCTTGAAAAACCTGGCGAAAACACGCAGGCCGCGAGATTGATCAAGTTTACGAGTCCGAGCCAGGTCGCGGAGCGTGCCGGGGCCGTAAAGGCGTATGTCGCGGAATCGATAGCGCTTGAAAATGCGGGCAAGAAGTTTGAATTCAAGACTACATCCGAACCCATGCCCCAGGAACTCGAAGCGCGTCTCGCAGGCGACGGAAGATTGCGGTCCGCATTCGAGGCCTTGACACCCGGACGCCAACGCGGATATATACTTCATTTTTCTTCCGCCAAGCAGTCGAAAACGCGCGAGGCAAGAATCGAAAAATGCATCCCCATGATCCTTGCGGGCAAGGGTTTCCATGACTGACGGATTCACTTTGGTCCAACAACCAATGTACGCAAGTATTGTCGTAACGAGGTTCGCTTTTCGTGCCCCGACTGCGTCCGCACCATGGAGGTTCAACTCAAAAGCCGGGCTTCTTGCGGAATTTGCCTATCGCCGATAGGCAAAAGAAGATGTCGACATATTTAGTGGTTGTACTTTGGAAATCCGCATCGCATTCGTCTCATGCTCCCGGGAAAGCAACAAGAATCGGCAGCAAATTCAAGTTGCTTCCTCATCGCCTATCGACGATAGGCTTGGGGAATAAAGTCTATTTTGAACCCGTTGCTCATGCCCTGCTTTCGGGGCTTTGGCGGATATCAAGAAGACGTGGAACTTTCACCAAGCTGAAGGTCAGGCAAACTTCACAAGAGTGGTATTGGGCATCGGGAATCGTGGAATCGGCGGACACAGGTTTCGCCGAATCATTTGATGTAAACTGGTCAAATGAATCGGTCTGAGAAAGTGCTTATCGTTGGCGCCGGGCCAACCGGACTCACGGCCGCCTGCGAATTTGCAAGAAGGGGCATCATCCCGATTGTGATCGACAAGCGGGATGGTCCATCAACCCTTTCGCGCGCCGTAGGGATTAACGCCAAATCGCTTTCGCTTTTGGAGGCCGCCGGAGTGACGGACCGCCTAATCGATTCGGGAATCAAAGTCAGTGAAGGTGCCGTGCATCTAGGGTTCGAGAAGATGTTTTCAATCCGAACCGATCTCGCGCCGAAGCCCTACAATTTCCTTCTCGCACTTCCGCAAGACAAAACCGAGAGCGTATTGGCCGAAAGGTTTCGCGAACTTGGAGGTGAAATCCGATATCGGAATGAGTTTACAGGTCTTTCGGGCGCACCGGAGAAGCCGGTTGCGAGATTGCGGAAAGGCGGTTCCGATTTGGTCGAAGAATCCGAATTCGATGTGATATTTGGTTGCGACGGTATCGGGAGCCGCGTGAGGAGTGCGCTTGAAATACCGTTTGACGGCAAAACCCTTGAAGGCGAATGGGGCGTTGCGGATGTCGAGGCCGTCGCGCCGGAGTTTGCGGATCGCGCTTCGGTTTACATCCTTGGCAGAAATCTCGCACGAATCATTATCCCGATTGCAAAGGAACGCTATCGGATTGTCGGGAGCAGCGAAAACCCGCTTGAGAATCTCCCCGTTGGGTTTGCGGTAGGAAAGGTGAATCGCACCGCGACCTTTAGGATTCAGGTTAGACAGGCCGAGACATATCAGAAGGGCAAAGTGTTTATCGGCGGTGACGCCGCCCATTGCCATTCGCCGGTTGGCGGACGGGGAATGAATCTCGGAATGGATGATGCCTGCACATTTGTTGACCTAATCACAGGCGGCATGGAAGAGCGATATTCGGAACTCAGAATACCTGTCGGAAGACGTACGATACGAATCACGGAATTCGGCAGAAGGATGGCGCTGAGCGATACGTTTATCTCAAGATTTGGAATACGTCGGGTGATGCCGATGCTTCTTGGCAGCAAATGGATTGGCCGCGCCTTCGCGGGTTTTGTTTTGGACAATCCCTAAAAAGCCGAGTGCCGTCCGGAAGAGTTCCGTCCGGAAGAGTTCCAAGTTCCGTCCGGGCAGAGTTCCAAGTTCCAAGATGCTTGGGGTATAGTCGAGTTGGGTTTTCAAAGGTAACAGAATACTCGGAACTTTTTGAACATGGAACTCTTGGGTCCAATCTAAAAAGTCGATTCAATGAAACAACCGGCCGGCAAATTGATCCTCAAGGAAAACAAGCAAGCCCCCTGCCGCCTTGTGCGGCAGGTGAATAAGGTCAGCCCCTTCCAGAACAACCATAAACCTGAGCACAATATGTATTTAACGGCCGTAGCTACGGACCTTTGCCTCCTGCCGGACAAGCCGGCAGGGGTGGCGGAACGAATCTTCTGTCGTCGCTGCTTGCCTTCGACCTGATTCACCTGCCGGACAAGCCGGCAGGGGTCTTGCCAGCTAGCTTACTTTCGCTTCCGAGATTGTCGTGCCTCTTGTTGCTAACTTCACTTATGAGACGGCCTCGGCAAAACTCAAGCCAGACGCAAGCTTTGCGCCGCGTCCGGTAAAAGTTCAAGAATGGATTTACGCCCTGAAGGGGCGAATTGGCATTTGGCTTCAAGATAAATTTGATTTGGCGCTCATTTGACAATTCCCCAAAAGTCGGAGAACATTCGGGCATCGCAGAAGTTAAACGGTCCGCCAATTCCCGGCAGCTTATTGGACATCTCCCCGGAAGGCGGGTCTGGGATAGACACTCATAAACGACAGGGCGCGAATGCTTCCACGGGCACAAAAGTCAATCAATGTCGAGACCTTTCCGGGTTCCTTTCCCGGGGGGCTTTTCTTTTGTCCGCCGTTTGGATGGAGGGCGTGGCGCGCCGGTCCGGTTGAAAAGATCGCGGGGTGAGCGGTTTGGCCGCAGGATCCCCGGGGCGATCATCGCTTGAAAGCGATTTGGTCACCTTGGGAGCCGCGGATTGAACTGGCTTTTTGGGATTCCCCGCCGGAAGGAGCCTTGCCGAAATGAACCGAAAAGAACCCGTTGCCGTCCGCCTGTCCGTACGACTGATCGTAACTGC
>JAWKHN010000011.1:0-140740 GCA_041394795.1 Pyrinomonadaceae bacterium
ATGCGGTCTCGGGCGTTCTCCAGTCGAAATCGGGCGGGGCAACACTCCTTGATGTCGGTGCGGGATCGGGCGCCGTACTTCGCCATCTGACGTCGCGCTATTCTTTCGACTCCCTAGTTGGTTTGGACAATCATCCGCAATCGGCAAAACGCATTTCTACCGAGAAAGCAAATTCCGCCATTGACGCGGTTCAAGGCGACGCCTTTACGCTTCCGTTCGCTGACAACGCTTTTGATATTGTCATCTGTTCGTTGTTTCTACACCATCTTACGGATAGTCAGATAGTTCAGACACTGGCTGAAATGCGCCGGGTTGCCAAACAGGCGGTGATCGGAATCGATCTCAAACGAAGCCCGTGGGCATACTGGTCTTACCGTGCTTTTTGCGCATCCTTCCGTATCAGCGAGCTTGTGACACACGATGGCTCGCTTTCAATCATGAAATCGTTTTCGCGTGACGAGCTCCTCGAATTCGGAAAAGCGGCCGGCCTGGAATCGCCGCGGGTCGAAAGTGTCTTTCCGTTCAGGTGGGTGTTGATCGGCTAGCGACTGATTCTCCGATCTTTTTCCAGCCTTTCCAAATGCGCTTCTACCGAGAGCCTTGCGAGAGGCATCAAAGCTTCGGACAGATCCTTGTAAATGAACTCAGCAATTGAGTTGGAATCGTTAAATCCAGTCTCGAAAGCTGATAGAACTTGTTGCTCGCGTTCGAGTCGGTGTTCGATATATTGTCGGATCTTTTGCCTTGCGTCTCCGATCGCCGGTCCATGCGAACCGCATAGCGAACGTAGCCCGGGCAGCTCCTCCATTTTCCGCAATGATTCCAAATAGTCCGACATGTTTCCTTCCGGGGGCGCGATAACTACGGAACCGATCCCGACAACGTTGTCGGTTGAAAATAGAAACCCCCGTTGCCTGTCATAAAAACACAGAAGCCCCTTGGCGTGTCCCGGCAGATGAAGGTTTTCGAGAACGAACTCTTCGCCCGCTTCGTCCTTCAATACGAAATCACGCCCGATTTCCCCATCGATTTCCGTTTTCCCGTTTAAGGCGTCTATCGTTTCCTTGTGTGCCAATATTGGCACGTCCAGATCAAACCGTTCTTTGAAATACCGCTTCAAGGCCTGTTCTCCGCCGAAGTGATCGGGATGAAGATGGGAAACGACGATCGCTTTTGGATTCGCGCCCAAACGCATTCGCCTTTCGAGCAAGGCTTCGAGCCGCGCTTGCTCAATGGGCTCGGTCGATGCCGGATCAATAACGATAAAGTCCTTATTTCCAATAATAAAACAATTGGTATGGGTTGCCGGGGGCAGCGTTTTTGTACGGAGCGGGATGCAAACCGAACGATCGTTCAGTGCGAAATAATGCGGTCCCGCGGCGGCTTTCTCGGAACGGCGCTTGTAGTTCTCCGCAAGTCTTGGGTTTGGATCCTCGGGTTCCGATTCCAGAATTTCATTGAGCGCTTTTAACGCGGCATGTACGGGTGGCGCGATCAGCACACGGGATTCGCGCCAATGAGCGAGGGCGAGCTGCGCATCGATGTATTCGACATCCACGAGTTCGTCGATCGCCGAATAAGGAGTTTGATTCTTGGGTGCCGTGCAAACGTAAAACCTTGTATCAAACCTTCGCGGTGAAAACTCCGGAGTTATCCAGGATCCCGCATACGAGAAATCCGCAGCGTCAATCCAAAGCCCCCAATGCTCTAAAATCTCGGCAAAGCTGCTTCTTCCCGAAATCAAATCATCGTGAAGCGATCTTCTTTGTCCTGACGTCAGCCGGCTACCGTTTCGAACCATGAGCAGACCAACCTCTTCAAACGCCTCGCGTACGGCGCAAGCGATCAATCTGTCATGCTCACGATCAAAGCTGTTCCTGACGTCCGCATCCGAATCGGCCGCATCGAATTTCCCGCCGGGGAAACTATGAAAGCCTCCCAAAAACGCCAGGGCCGGATTTCGCCGCGCCCATAAGACACGGTTTGAACCCGGCTCCAAAACAACCAAAGCCGCGGCATCAACCGGCACTGCTGGTTCTAACTCTTTATGCATAAACACTGCTGAACTTGAATTACGCACCTTGCGGATGCGCCACAGTGTCAATTGTAAGATTTGGGGGAACGTTGCAAAAGCGGGAGCGGACGATTTGATTTGGATTAACTAACTACTGAGTCCACTCTAAAAAGTCGGTTTGGCAAGGATAGTTCATGATCTACGGGCACTACGGTTCGATATTGATAAATGACCCCTGCCGGCTTGTCTGGCAGGTGAATGAGGTCAGAAGCTAGTCACGGCAAGAAATGAAGCGTTCCGCCCCCCCCCCTGCCGGCTTGTCCGGCAGGAGGCAAAGGTCCGTAGCAACGGCCGTTAAATACATGGTGTGTGTGGGTATGGTTGTTTTGGTAGGGGCTGACCCTATTCACCTGCCGCACAAGGCGGCAGGGGTCTTGGCTGGTTTCTCTGAGGGTCGATTTGCCGGTTAATTTTTTCATTGAATCGACGAGTGGACTCATCTGCTGGAAATCGCTCAGCAAAGTGAGCGATTTCGAACTACGCTTCGTACACTGGCAACTGGTTCGAATAACTCAGTAGATCGTACCAATGTCCGTCAGGCGCCATGACCGCCGGTTTTCTGAATTGAATGTAATCCCGATTTCATCGTCAAACGTTTCGCTGGAAGCTCTTTTGGTTTTGTAGAAGACGGTAACATCGTTGCTTCTATCTTCACGAAATACCATCTTCCAATCGATTATCGAATCGCTCTTCAGATTCTCACAAAGCGATCTGTATCTATCCGAGCGTCTCAGCCCCCTTACTACTTCCTTGCAACGTCCATTGCGAATCGACTTCAGAGCTTCCTCCGAAGCACTCTCGACGGCTTTGTCTCGAAAAGGATTGAATAAAACGAAAATTGGAAGTCTTGAAACCGATCCTTCTTCAGTGTAAGACCAGACAACTGATCTTGAAGTCATTTTGAGCCCCACAACTCCGGCAAACAGGAATAGAACCGGCACGACGAGGAACGCAACTGCTGTTCGTTTAATTCTCATTCTCATTCTGGAAACTCTCTTGATCTTTGCATCCTTGCGGGCTATGAGGCACTGTCAATCGAGGTACAAATTAATTATCGACAATCAACCTCAAAGTCCCTTTTGTTCCAATCTATGCTGAGGTGAGGTATACGAATTTGGAACGTTTTGGAAGGTATCGTAGTCGGGACCAAATCAATTGCGGAAGCGATAAAATCGTACCATTCTGATCTCACAAAGTTGGAGGATGTGAAAGCAGCCTATCAAACCACCAATCCAAGGTGAACCATTGCAAAGTTGCACAGACGAAGAAGAAATCCGCTTAAAACCCGAAAGTCGTGATTTTCGGCTTTGGTTGGCGCCCTGTCCGGCTGAATTCCCTCTGTTAGTATAAACGGGGAAGCGATTTTTGCCGGCACAGAACTTGCCGGGTATTCCACCCATCCGACAACCTGGACAAGTCTCATCTCTTCGGGAAGATTGAATTGATACCGAATTTACCCGGACGCCAATAGAAAACCAACCAACAGAGGATGTACAACAACAAGAATCCATTTAGCACTTATCCGATTGCAGGTTTCTGCCATAACACTTTTGTGAAGCCTTGTTCTGAATCCTTAAACCGACTGTAACCCGTCGGTCAATCGGGGTTCAAATAAATGTCGGAGGGCGGGAGTTAGGAGTTCTAGTTTAGAGTATCGAGTGCTCTTCCTCGAATTGAGTCATCTAGCAAACGGAACTGCCGTAAAGCGATTTGCATTAGTTAGGATTCCTAACTATACTGTTGCCGAAACGTCAGTTTCAGAAAGATTTAATGGGAGGAAAGAACATGCAAGGATATGATTATGGAAAGGTAGATCCATCGCCGGTGAGTTTGGCTGATTTGGAACTCTTGAAGAAGACGGTGATGTTTGGGGAAGATGACGAAAAGCATCTGCGAATGGCCGGCGAAGTCTTGTTTGACCAGGTGGAAGAAGTGCTTGATCTTTGGTATGGATTCGTAGGCGGCAATGAGCAATTGCTTCACTACTTCACAAAGGACGGAGTGCCGAATATGGACTATCTCGGAGCAGTTCGTGAGCGCTTCGGGCAATGGATAATGGACATTTGCAATCGTCCATTCGACCAGGATTGGCTTAACTACCAGCACGAGATCGCCCTGCGGCACCATTCGATTAAAAAGAACAAAACCGATGGGGTTGATACAGTACCGATCATTCATTTCCGCTATATGACAGCGTTCATTTATCCGATAACGTCGACCATCAAGAGTTTCTTGGCCAAGAAAGGGCATGATTCAGCAACGGTAGAAAAGATGCACGAGGCGTGGTTTAAGGCAATCGTTCTGACCGTCATTCTTTGGACGCATCCGTATATCAACCAAGGAGAATTCTAAGTATGAGGGTTTCAGTATTTGATACCTACGTCACTCGTACGGACGGTAGATTAATGCACTTCGATATTCTTGTTCGCGACGACGAAATGGACTTGGAAAAAGTGTACGGTTTCGGCGAGAAATTTCTTGCCGAGAAAGGCCAGACTGGACAGGTAATAACTACAAAAGAATGTCGTTTTTGTCACATTGAAGAAGCATCACCGGAAATTGGCCGGTCCATAAATGAACGTGGTTTTCACATAATTGAGATGGAAAACTGTTTGTAACCAAGATGTCCGAAGTTGCCTGGACTCTTCAGAAGCGGTCCAAGACGAGTTTTCTGAAAACCGCTTGGATTTGCTTCTGAAGATTTTGGAGAATTGCCCCGGTTGCTATTTCGATGCTTTGACCCTCACGCAGAAAGCGTTTGGAAAAAATCAGTTAGGATGGGCTTGAAATCATATCGCTTTCTTCCGCTTGTGAGGACATTTAGCTGATCACTCTCGAAAATACCCGATTGGTGGTCTATGTGAAAGCGATAGTTGGCGAGACGAGAGAAACGCTTTTGCTGGTTACGCATCCGAAATACATCTCGAAAAACTTGATGAATTCGTCAAGGCCAGTAGTGCATTTGCGAATTTGCGTGAGATGCTATGGGACTTCATCAAGTGTGAAATCCGCAAAGACGCAATCCATCACGAGAAGACTCCCTTCGCGTTTACTGCAATCCATTTCGTCGGGGCACCAAATTGGGTTATTTTTGTTGAATACGTTGGGATTTTCGCTCAGGGGTTCGGTCTTAAATCTGCCGAAGAAATCGAATGGATAGAAAAATCAGCCACAATTTAGAACCGTCACCGTTTGACTTGCGGTACCAGCAAATCAGCCTCGAAAGCAAGATCTTGGTTGCCTTTGAAAGGATTGCAGGAATTTTGCGTGTGCTTTTGTGGGAGAAGGCAAAACGGCTGAATCTGAGCCCCATTCAAATTCAGATTTTGATCTTTTTCAAGTTTCATAATACAGAAAAATCAACGGTCAGCTATCTGGCAAATGAATTTGGCTTGACGAAAGCCACGGTCAGCGATGCTGTTGCGGTCTTGGAAAAGAAAGGTTTAATCGAAAAGAAACAAAGTCTTGTCGATGCGCGAAGTTTCCTTCATGGGTTAACTACTAAAGGCGAAGAGACCGCCTTGCAACTTGAAAATTTCGGTGACTGTTTTCGTGAAATCTTTGTCAAATTGCCCGAGAATGAAAAAGATGTTCTTTGGCATATTATGAGCCGAGTCATCCATCACTCCACCAAGAAAGGACTCATCAACATTCAACGAATGTGCTTTAATTGCAAATACTATAAGGAAACAAAGGACGAGTTCTATTGCCACCTACTTGGACAAGAACTCGATTCAAGGGAGATTCGACTTGATTGCCCCGAATTTATCGAACTCGAAGCTGAGATAAAGATGTAACTTTTCGCGCTAAGAGCGGAGTGTTCCAACTGTCTATTTCTATACCGCTACCGGCTCGCTGAGGTGGTGATAGAGCTCGTACCAGGATTCGATTTTGTCGTTGAAGTCCGCTTTTTCAAGGTACGGGAGATCGACTTTTGACATTATGTCTTCGAGCGTTTCTTCCTTGTTTTCCGTAAGCACGTGGGCTATGTGGAGTGCGGTAAGCGGCCGGAAGGTGTGATAATTGTAACTTCCCGGCGCGTGATAAAACGCGACGGCTTCGATCATGTTTCGAGGGAGTCCCCAAAGTCCGAGAAGGTAGGCGCCGATCGCACCGTGGGTTGTGCCGTAAACCTCCATCTCCGCATCAAAACGATTCATACCCTGTTCGTTGCATAGCATCTCGACGTCGCGGTAAAGATCGGGGAGATTGAGAATCATCACAAGCGTCCCGACTTCATGCAGGAAACCGACGGTGAAAGCCTCGTCCGTCATGCTCGAGCCTTCCATCGTTGCGATCGCTTTTGCGGCGAGACCGACTTTTGTACTGTGATTCCAAATGCGTTTCAGATCGGAAGAAAACTCACGAGGCACCTCGATCTGAGCAAAAACACCGACGCTAAGCGTTAGCGCCTTCAATGTGTCGGTGCCAAGCATCCGTACCGCGTCGGGAACATCGGTAACGCTCCTTCGGAGACCAAAAAACGCCGAGTTCATGATCTGCAGGATTTTTGCGGTCATCCCGATGTCGCTGTTTATGATTCGAGCGATCCTGACGCTGGAAGGGTCTTCTTTCGAGAGTTCATCGACAAGTTCCTGATAGATTCTTGGAAGCGATGGAAGTTGTTCGATGCGTGCGACGAGTCGCTGGAGCCTGGAATCAGTCAGAAGATCGCGGAGAGAAAGTGCCTGGTCTATCGTCTGCGCGAGCCCGTCGGCATTGAATGGCTTTGAGAGATATTGATGGGCGGTGCCAACCGAGCGCAGGATCATGTCCTTCTCGGAAAAACCCGATAGGATGATGCGCACGCAATCGGGCCATTTTTCCTTTACGCGGTTAAGCAATTCGCCGCCATCCATGTCCGGCATCCTCATATCCGAGACGACGACGTCAAACTTCTTTTCCTCGAAACGTGCGAGAGCGGCCTCGCCCGAATCGACGAAGTCCATGTCCCAAACATTCGACCTGTCGCGCAGCATGCGCTGCACGCCGTGAAGCAATAGCGGTTCGTCATCAACAAAGAGGATGTTTATCATTCTGGTCTCTCCCACTGAAAATCGATAGGACGGCGCGACAACAAAAGCATTGGAAGAAGAACAACAGCGGGTTCGGTTTGATGTCGCACGAGTACACGCCTCGCTGCTTGCCCGCGCCCGGCTTGATCTCTCGGCTCCACCAAATGGGCTTCGACGACCAATACGAATCCTGCAAAGCCGTCCGTTTTTTGTCAGAGCGATGTATCGCCTTTGAAGCGAAACAATGCAAAAGGGGCGTGTCTGGGATTACCCTGTTGGCGGCCGGGAGGTGGGAGAAAATACCGTGAATTTCGAATTACGGGTTCGGCTCGCCAACGTTCCTATCGGCCTATTTTCTCAATACTTTAGAGGTCTTTGTGTGAAAAAGAGACAAATTGATAAACACGGGTTTTGGCGGGAGGGATTCACCGCGCCCAAAAGTCAGACGCGGTGTTGGCTTCCAAGCTCAAGCCAAATCGAACATTAGAAATTCCGAAGGCATCCTGGCAATTATCGAAATCGCCTCCTCTTCACTTACCGCGATCCCGTCACCGGATCGAATCGTGTTGCCCGAAACCTCCATTTCACCGCTGATCAATTGGATCCAGACGTGTCTGTTCGTGCCGATCGAATACTCAAGCTCATCTCCTTCATTGAGAATCGAAGCGAAAACCTCGGTTTCGGCTGAAATCGTGAGGGAACCGTCGCGACCATCCTTGGAAGCGATGAGTTTCATTTTCCCGAGCTTGTCTTCCTCGGAAAACTTCTTTTGTTCATACGATGGCTGAAGCCCCTCTATTGAGGGCTCGATCCAGATCTGAAACAAATAGGTTTCGTCGTCGGGTGACGGATTGTACTCGCTGTGCATAATCCCCGTACCGGCCGACATCCGCTGTATTTCTCCCGATGTGATCTGCTCTTCGGCGCCGGTGCTATCTTTGTGCGCAAGCGAACCGTTGACGACATAGGTTACGATTTCCATATCGCTGTGACCGTGCGTTGGAAATCCGCGCCCGGGTTTGATGCGGTCCTCGTTGATGACGCGAAGTGCGCGAAAACCCATAAACCTCGGGTCATAGTAGTTGTTGAATGAAAAGCTGTAGCGCGTATCCAGCCAGCCAAAATCATTTCCGCCTCGTTCGTCGGATCTTCTTATTGAAAACATGTCTCTTATCCCCCTGTTCGTAGAAATACAGTGTTCCAGATTCCAAGTTCCAAGTTCCAAGAGAGTTGTCGAAATGGCTTGTCCTTCTTAGCGATTAGAACAAAAGGAACGGCAGCCTCACCACCGACAAAGAACTATATCGTCTAAAACGGTCCCTCTACCAACAGAACTCGAAACCCAAAATGTGAAACTCCTCAATAAAACAAGATACGCGCCCTGGCGCGGTTGCGCATCACCCAATCGGGTGATGAAATCGTCACGTCCGGCTTATTTGCTTTGAAGATTACGTTTACCTGCGGGCCGGGAGATCAATTCAAACGCACCAATCCCAAACGTATCGCACGGACGGTTGCGGAAGTGCGGTCGTTCACACCGAGTTTTGCATAGATATGAGCAAGATGCGTTTTGATAGTGTTTTCGGAAACATCCATCGCAAATGCGATCTCTTTGTTAAGCATCCCTCCAACGAGCATTCGGATAACTTCCGACTCCGTCTCGGTAAGCCGATCCGAAGGATGGAGGGTTTTGAGCGATGCGCAGATTTCCTTCGGGATATATTCTTTGCCTTCTCCAACCGCCGATATCGCCTCGGCCAAAACCTCTGCGGAAACATCTTCGGCGACGATCCCCAAAGCGCCTGCTTCATGCGTTCTAAGCATCTCGGCCTCTCCATCCTCGTTTGCCAAAACGAGAATCTTGGCGGTTGGATCGATTTCAAAAAATCGGTTGAGATGCTCGGCAGCACAGAAATCAGCCAGACGCAGCGCCAAAACGGTGATGTCCGGCCGAAGGCGTGCAAAAAGCCTGAGCCCTTCTTCCCCGTTCGAAGCCGTCGCCTCAAGCACCAACCCTTCATTTTCATCGGCCAGCGATTGTAGCGCCCTTAATATCAACGGACGCGAATCGATCGCCAGAATTCGATAAGACATCGGTTGATTATACTTTAGACTTCAGACTATGGGCGTCGATCTTTCGCAATTAGTTGGCTTTCGGGCGTTCAAGATATGTTCGCGATCGCTATCGCACCAATGGAATGATCATGAAAATCAAAACGCTTCTCCTCTTTGCAATCTTGCTTCTCGCCGCTGTCACGGCCTACGGGCAGTCGGACACGCAATCCGAAGATGACTATCTGAAGGAAAAACTCGTCGGGGTCTGGCAGGATTCTCAGGGGGTCGGATCCGGACTTACCGATTACTATCAGTTTTTTGAGAACGGCAAGTTCAAATTTCACTACAACGAGATGGATGGCACGAAACGCGTCCTTTCATACTCCGGTTATTGGAACGTCTATCGCGGAGAAATTTATCTGCATATCAATCGCGTCGATTTGCTGCTCGGAGGTGTCTATGAACAGGCAACGGGTTCGATCGCCACGGATCAGGAAATTACGGGTGGGAAAGTTGTTTCGAAAAAGATCTCTCCGATCGAAAAGCTGAAATATGGTTTGGGAAGGATTCGGGTGGAAGACGAATTTACAGTCACGGAAATCGACGGACAAAAATTCTGGAAGCTCTCAAGCGATCCAACGACGTATGACACGTAAGACTGGCCAAAAACAGAACGGGAGGCGATTCAAAAAAATGGTATCGCCTCCCGTCCCAATTTGTACCGAATCGAGTTCTATGGACAATCCAACTTCAATTCTCCAATTACCACTTCCCCCAACAGAACTCGAAACTCAAAACTCAAAACTCGAAACTACCCCATCACCGCCTTTATCTTCGCGACCGCGTTCTCAACCGTAAATCCGTATCTTTCAAACACGACCTTTGCCGGTGCCGAAGCGCCAAAGCGATCGACGGTCAGGGTGTCTCCACCGGCCCCAACATAGCGATCCCAGCCCATTCTTACTCCGGCTTCGATCGCGAGGCGAGCCGTAACCGATGACGGCAATACCGACTCTCGATACTCCGCGGATTGTTCTTCGAATAGCTCCTGGCATGGCATCGAAACGACACGAGTCGGAATGCCTTCGGATTGAAGCGCCTCCCGCGTCTCCATCGCCAAACCAACTTCGGCCCCCGTCGCGATAATCAGTGCGCGTGCATCGCCTCCTTCAGCTTCCGCCAAAACGTAGGCTCCTTTGGAGGTCGCATCCGCATTCGCGAATTTTGTGCGATCAATCAGCATAATGCCCTGTCTTGAAAGCGAAAGCGCGGTTGGCGCGTTGCGTCGTTTGAGCGCGATTCGCCAGGCTTCACGGGTTTCATGCGCATCGCAGGGTCTAATTACATGAAGATTCGGAATGGCGCGCAACGCTGCAACATGTTCCACCGACTGATGCGTCGGGCCATCTTCGCCAAGCCCGATCGAATCATGCGTGAATACATAGACGCATTGCAGTTCCGAAAGCGCTGCAAGACGGATCGCCGGACGCATGTAATCGCTGAACGTCATAAACGTTCCGCCAAACGGAATCAAACCTCCGTGAAGCGCCATTCCAACCATCAGCGAACCCATCGCATGCTCGCGAATTCCGAAATGGATCGTACGCCCGGCAAAATTGTCGGGTGCGAGCGAGCCTCCGCCTTTGATGTCCGTTTTGTTTGAAGGACCCAAATCAGCAGAACCGCCGATCATCGCGGGAATGGCCGGAGCGACCGCATTTATCACCTCGCCGCTGTAAACGCGTGTCGCGGCGGCCTTTGCTTCGGCAAAATCGGGAAGCGAATCTTCCCAGCCCTCGGGGAGCGAACCGCTCGTTACATTCTCAAGCAGATGCCCTTTTTCCGGATTCGCCGCGACGTATTCGGTCACGAGATCGAGCCACTCCTTTTCAAATCTCGCTCCGTTCTCCTTTGCCGAACCAAAGTGTTCATAGACCTCTTCCGGCACAAAGAAAGACTTCTCAGGATCCCAGCCAAGATTTCGTTTCGTTTCCGCAACCGCTTCCTCACCCGGCGCGTCGGAGTGCGCGGAGCTCGTGCCGGCATGCGGCATCCCGAATCCGATGATCGTTTTGACGCGGATCAGCGATGGTTTGTCGGTTACGGCCTGTGCGTCACGAATCGCGTTTTCGATTGCGTCCAGGTCGTTGCCATCCTCGACCGATGAGACGTGCCAGCCGCAAGCCTCAAAACGCTTTGTAACGTCTTCTGAGAAGGTCAGGTTTGTACCGCCTTCGATCGTGATGTCGTTGTCGTCATAAAGATAGATGATGTTTCCGAGTTTCAAATGACCAGCGATCGAGGCCGATTCATAGGAAATCCCTTCCATCAGATCACCATCGGAGACGATTGCATAGGTGTAATGGTCGATGACGGGAAACTCTTCGGTGTTGAAGGTCGCGGCGAGATGCCGTTCGGCGATCGCCATTCCGATTCCATTTGCGAATCCCTGTCCGAGCGGTCCGGTAGTAACCTCTACTCCGGCAGTCAAATGGTTCTCGGGATGCCCTGGGGTAGAGGATCCGTATTGTCGAAACTCCTTGATGTCTTCCATCGAAACAGACTCGTATCCCGTAAGATGCAAAAGACTGTAAAGGAGCATCGAGCCGTGGCCCGCCGAAAGCAGAAAGCGATCGCGATTGAACCATTTGGGGTTCGAGGGATTGTGCCTTAAGAACCTCGTCCAAAGCACATAAGCCATTGGAGCCGCACCGAGAGGCAATCCCGGATGTCCCGAATCGGCCTTTTGAATGGCATCAAGCGAAAGCGTGCGAATGGTGTTTATCGAAAGCTGCGCCAGCTCTGGATCACGGTTTATCTGAGTCATAGTCGCGGTCGTCATCTTGGAATTCCTTTATTTGCGGGGTCCCGAAACAAATTGTAAGCGTATGTCGCTATGTTAAATCGAAAGCGGATATAACACAAAGTAGAGCGCTATTTTTCGGGTTTTCGCTAGTGTTTGGTATTAAATACTGCCGATTCACAAGGCCATGTGCTGGAAAGAAATCTAGTACCTATCTTTCAATCAGGATTTCGTAAAGCTCCTCGTGCAGCCGTCGGGCATTTGAGTATTGCTTGCTCTTGGCCACGTCCGGCTCGAAAACATCCTCGGATACCGTGTGTTTCATTTCATCCCAGCCGATAAGCCCCGCCTTTTGCGAGGCGAGCAACACCGCGCCTCTGGAAGAAGCTTCACGCGTTTCCGGCAGATGGAGCTCAATCTCGAGTACATCGGCAATCATTTGCGTCCAAACCGGAGATCCGCGGAGCGCTCCGCCGGATGCCGTAATCCTTTTGATTGGAAGCACCGACGCCAGCCGCTCGTAAATCGAGGCAAATCGATAAGCAACCGATTCCAGAGCGGCTTGGGCGATGTCGATGGAATTGTGTGCGGTTCTCAGTCCGACAAGTGCCCCTGTCGCAAACTCGTGATAACCCGTACTCCTTTCTCCGGCAAGAAATGGAAGGAACACCAGCCCATGGCCCGCAGGTTCTCGTTCGGCTATCTTCTTTTCGGTTTCGTCATCGTCGTCGCTGAGACGCAACGTGTCTTTCAACCAGCGATAAAGGCCTCCACCATCAGATATCGCGCCCCCGATAACAACCAGTTTGTGGTCAGCCCGATAACACCAAAGACCCTTTGGTATCGTCTCGGGAACCTCGCCTTTATACAACACCCGCATCGCCCCCGACGTTCCGATCATCAACGCCGCACGGTCGTTGCCGACGCAATCGGCCCCGATGTTGTTCGCCGCACCATCACCAATCGCCGGATACCAATTGGTTTCTGCGAGTTGAGGCCAGCGTTCCGCATATTTTCTGTTTAGACGATAGGTTCTTTCATCGGGCGCGATGTTTGGGAAATGATCTCTACTCAGATTGAGTCCGTCGATAAGATCCCGACACCATTCGTTTGCTCGCTGGTCAAAAAGCCCGGTGCCGGAGGCCATTGAAACGCTTGTTTCCACTAAATCGAAAAGCCTCAAGACGATAAAATCAGAGAATGAAAACCACGAGCGAGTGCTGGAAAACGCTTCTTCAAATTCGTCCTTGATCCAAAGAAGCTTCGCCGGCCAGTAACTCGAATGGAAGGGCGACCCTGTTATGTTGTGAAAATGAGATTCGTCGAAGCGGGCTTTTAAGTCATCGACATATCGTGCCGGGCGCGTTTCCCCCCACGCAAACAGCTTTGTCGTCGGACCTCCGCTCGCATCGACGCCCAACAGACTGTGCCAAAAACACGAGATCGCGGCGTACTCGATCGGTTCGCTTGGGAGCTTCGCCAAAAGCTCGTCAATCGCCTCGACGGCCTGTTCGAATGCGGTCTCGGCTTCTATCTCGAATCCGCCGTCGATCGTAGCTTCAAGGCTTCGCGAGATCTTGACCATCGTTTCGGGCAACACTTCGCCGTCAAAAGTATACAAACCCGTTCGCACACTGGAAGTGCCGATATCAAGGGCGAGGAAAAGCGGATGTTGTTGTTCTTGCACGTTGTTTTCGATTCGGCTAGTTTACTCCGTATTGGGTTTGGTGGGAATTGATTTTCGCGCATCCAACCTGGTTTTACCGTCCCGTTCCGGCGTCGGAAGCCTTCGATCGCATCGGAATCGATTCGGGGTTGGTTGTGGCACTTGCCGAATGCGGCAAATGATGAGCAAAACAGCGTTCTTTAGTTATGAAGATTTGCGGTGCGTGTGGCTTTGCCAACGACAATGAGATGAGGTTCTGTGTTGAGTGTGGAAACGCGCTCGCGGTTGAACCGCAGATGGTTGTACCTTTGGGAAATCCAGCTTCGGAGAACCCTACGGATTCGTTTGCAGACGAGACTGTGGTCCGACCCGCGAATCTTGCAAGCGTCGCCACGATCTCTTCGAAGAATCCAAAGAACCGTAGTTATCTGAAGATAGTTCTTGGAATTGGTGCACTCGGTATTCTGTTGGTTTTGTTTGCGGCAGGCGGCATTGGAACCGCGATTTATCTAACGATGAATCGCGAGGAACCGCCGACTCCGACTCCCTATCCGACCCCTACGCCGAAACGGACTCCAAAACGGACACCCACCCCCGAGCCTACGGAAACCCCTTTGATTACCGTTTCCACGCCGGAGGAACCGACACCGGAGCCAACGGTCGAGGATCCTGACGAACCCATTACCGAGAAGGAAACTGTTCTTGTCTCCGCAGACAGCGAATGGCAGGTATCAAAAATTCGAACCGTCGGAGGGGAGAAATTCAAGGTCGTCGCTTCGGGAAAATACAACCTTGAAGGAATCGATGAAAACGTCGGTCCTAATGGGGTAAAGGGACACACCGACAGACGGATATTCAAGCAGTTCCGTACCGGCGCGCTTCTAATGAGAACCCATTTCCCAAACGGCAATCATTCAAACATACAGGCCGTTTCAAGCGGTCAATTTTGGGAGAACTACCCCAACGAAGAGGGATTCCTTGAGTTTATGATCAACGACTCGGAATACGAGGACAATGACGGCGAGCTTACGGTGCGGTTTGAGAGGACGGACAATAAGTAGACTGCAGGAACTTGTTAGTCAGGGACTGGAATCGTTTTAGTAGTCTTGAACCGCGAAAAGTACGTAAGAATGCGATTTAAACCTTGTTCATGAAGTTTCAGCGGCATTTTAGAAGCAAGCGGATGTATTTCCTCTGAGAATTGATGAAAGAGGAAATATTGTTGGAAATGTTTGGGCCGTTCCCGCCCGAGTTTTTCTCATCAATCGTTAAGGCTTCAGTTCGAGTTGTGGTAAAGTTGGGACGTTTCACTAGGGATATTATCCGTTTATGAAGTATTTGTCTCCGGCAAGAGAGATGGGAGCTTATGAGTCTTTATGGAACGACTCAGTTTCGTCCTTTAAACAGGTTCGAACACAGCTAACTTCTTCGAATCATGACTATTTTTCCGAGTATGTGCCGGAACACGTAGCAACTACATTTTTTCAGCGAGCTCAGGAACGACTTTTTTCAAGCGGTGTTGATGATTATGGGGTTTGCATTGAAGGAACGGCTGATTATCCCGTTCAGTTGAAAGATGCCGAGCACCAACTTCATTTGCTCTATTATCGTGGTATTTGGGACCTGGTTTTTTCTCCCGGTATTTCAGTAGTTGGAACGCGAAACCCATCATCCGAAGGCATTCGCAGAACCAAACGGTTGGTTAAGGAACTCGTATCAAGGAATTTCACGGTATTCTCGGGTTTGGCGAGAGGAGTTGATTCTGTGGCGCACAGAACGGCCATTGAAAACAAAGGCAAAACCGTTGCTGTTATCGGTACACCGCTATCCCGTTCGTATCCCCCAGAAAACAGATCGCTCCAAGAGGAAATAGCAAAACGCTTCTTGGTGATTAGCCAAGTGCCTGTTATTAGATACGAATCGAATGGCCCTAGTTTTAATCGGTTCTTTTTTCCAGAGAGAAACATCACTATGTCGGCATTGACGTTGGGCACGATTATTGTTGAGGCCGGCGAAGGTTCTGGAACATTGACTCAAGCAAGAGCTGCATTGAAACAAGGCAGAAAGTTGTTCATTCTCGATAACAATTTCAAAGACCCGAACTTGAAGTGGCCGAACAAGTTGTTGAATCAAGGAGCGATTAGAGTCCAGTCCATGGACGATTTTGACAAGGTCATGAATTGTGAAAACACGGCTGCTCAAGATTGACGATATCTGCCTATCTCAGTATTCATTTTTGACACGTGAAGATTGTTGTTTCTATTTCGGTGAATACTTTTCCGGGCAAGGGTATGGATACAGTCCTACTAATAATCTCATCCACAATCTGAAGAAATCTCCTTCAAGACGAGGAAAACCTGAGTGGAAATACAAATTACACGCGATCGAAACCGTTGCAGATTGGATTGCATCAGTAGATGATCTTTTGTGGGATGACCCAAATAGCCTTTGGATTCCTGTACCCCCGTCCAAGTCAATTGAAGACAAGGATTATGATGATCGATTGGTAAAAATCCTCGAAAGTTTGAAAAGAAAGAGCACTTCATTTAGTTTCAGTGAACTCATAACGGTGAAAGAGAGCATTGAGGGATCCCATAATCTCGCCGACGGAATGCGCCCTCGACCGGAAGATCATCTCGAGAACTTCGTAGTTGATGAAACCTTGATCCTGCCAGAACCTAAGACGGTTTTCGTTTTTGATGACGTTATTACGACAGGATCACACTTTCGGGCGGTTGACACACTCTTGCGTAAGAAATTTCGGAATACTGTAGTATACGGGATCTTCGTAGCACGTGCTGTGAGGCTGGCGCAAGAATTCTGATTGAGGCTTCCAGGCGCATCGATTTTGATCTTAAGTACAAGCCTCCCGCTTGCTACTTCTTACCATTTTTTCCAACGCCCACGACCTTTACAAACCACCAACGCAATCCGACAAGGAGAAATCGCCAGTCTTTGAAAAACTCGGGCGGCTTGCCTTCGAAATAATGCCCCACAAATTGCAGCGCCCAGCCGACAACAAACAGCAATAGCGAAAAGCGCCAGACACCCGTGATAAAGAAACAGGTCGGGATCAGAAGGAGCGAAAGCGCGATCATCGGAATTCCGATCGAATGCGTCAAACGGTTCATCGGATGCTGATGGCCGGTTTCATATTCCTCTATCCATTCATCCCATGTTCTTCCACCCATCATAGACTTCGGTCTCCTAGTGTTTTTGAAATTCAAACCAATGCTTGAAGACAGTATAACCAAATCCGTGCGAATCGCTTCATCCAACATTCAACGGATTGTCGGGTTCAGAAGAAATCAGAAAAAAAGCCGGCATCCAAAAAGGACACCGGCTACAGACATTACTTGCAGGAAAAATCTACCTATCGGTTCTACCGAAGTAGATCCTCAGGGAGGTGTAAGGCAAGTGAGCGCTGTACCGCTGCGCGGCGTTTACCTGCTCACTGTATTTGTAGTACTGATAGCCGACATTCCAATCGATGTTGTCCGTAACGCGAACGGTAAATCTCGCTTCCGGCGATTGGAAAGACATCGGATATCCGCTTTCGATCAAGAAGTCAGCGGCGGAGAAGAATTCTCCATAGCTGTTGTCCTTAACGATTCTGTAAGCCGCAAATCCCGAAACATACTTGTGAGGTTTGAACCATGCATCGATATTGAAGCTGTTCGTCCTCATTTGATATCGGCTAAATCCCTGTCCGGTCGGTCCGCCAGCGGGGAAGATAACAGCCGTTTCGTTGTCAACCCTGTTGTGCGAGAAGCCGCCGTTAAGCGAGAATTCAGCCGCCGGATTCCAGTTGAGCGACGCCGAAAGGATTTTCGCCTTTGTGTCGGCAAAGAAATCGGTCGGAGGAACGGTATCGGTCCTCGACGGATTATCGTTGTTCTTAAACTGGAACGTAAGATTCGCGGTCAGATCCTGAGTCGGTCTGAAAATGTTTCTTAGCCTGAAATTGGTGGTGTTGTAATTCGAGAGCCGTGTGAAGACGTTGTCGGATTCACCTTTTTCCAAATCGGCATAGATCGTCCATTTCTTGTAAACCGGAGCGACCTTCACACCACCGATAAAGGTATTTGTCGAATTCTGATCGTCTTCTGCGAAATCTGAAACCGAACTTGAAACCAGGTTTCTATCGATTCCATTGAGATCGACTTGTCTCTTTGAATACCTGTAACCGGCATAGAATGAAAAGTTGCGATGAACGTCAAAATCGGCTTCGAGAGTGTTTGTAATCCTCTTGAAGTTTACAAATCTGTAGATCGCCGTATTAGTAACCGATTGCGGTAACGGTGTTCCTCCCGCAGTGGTCCTTGTCACTGCTTGCAGCAATTGGTTGGCACCGGTGATTCTATAGTTGTTCGAACTAAAGGTATTCGAAATACTAACCCAATCGTTTACAAAGAAAGAAACTCCGAAATCACCCAAGAACTGCGGTCGCTTGGTCTGCCCTTCAACATTTGTTTCATCGAGATTGATGGTGTTTCCCGAACGATCAGTACCCGTCAACAGATCCTTAAATCTGAAATCGACTCTTGAATCGCTATAAAGCATGCGACCCGTAAATTCGAACCTGTTGGCAATATTCTTATGGAGATTGAGTTGCGAACTCCATACGGTTCCGTCTTCGGGCATGTATCTTGAAAAAGTACCCAAAGAGGCGTTGGGACTCGGGTTGTTTCCGAGCTGAAGTTCGTCAATTCGCAATGATGTTCGATCCTCAAACCGGCGATAGGATTCGGTAAACGATACGTCGATACCAAAGATCTTGGCATCGGCTCCAAGTCTCAAATCGTTGGCATTGCTGTCAAAATTCGCAAGAATCGGAAACTCATCACGATCGTAATCAAATGTGGTCGTTCCCGGACCCGTTTGCTTGTTAAACGAATAACCAAAGCGAAGTTTGAGTTTCTCGTTCTGCGGCAAGAGCGTCAAATCGAAATCACCGAGATTTCTCTTGGTGTTTCTCGTATGCTCTCCATCTGCCAAATTGGGAAGATTGTTGTAATACGAAAGGCGACGGAGCGAACTGTCGAATCTATACCAGCCAAATTTTTCCATGCTGATACGCGCGAACCCATTTGGGTCGGCGTTCCAGCCGGAACCTGTTACCAGCAACGAATCGAACGGCATGTCCTTGTTCTTTGCTTCCAACTGCAGTGTGGAATCAAAGATTCGAACTCCCGCGCCATAATTGAGATCACTTCTGTACTTGTTGACATCTCCTTCGATTTTCTTTCCCCTGACACCGAATTCGATACTTGAACGGACATCAAAATTTGAGTCCGAGTCTGAATCGGCGGGGGTGGATGCCGTACTCGTTCCGGAAGTGGAAACCGCTTCCGACTGGGCCGTCGCTATCGACACAGCCATCAGGCACATTAGTAAAGCGCCAAACAGAAGCGAAAGGTTGCTAAAGCGATTTGTCCTTTTCATCGTAGTTCCTCCTGCGGAACGCTTTACCTAAAGAATGCAGGGTGCGTTTGTGATCCGTGAATCTTAACGTGGCAAACCGTGCAATTCTGGAAGCGCGCGCTCGCCTGGTTATGGAAGCTCGGTACGCCCGGTGCGAGATCATCAAAGATCGCACTGTGGCATTCTAGGCAGAGTTGCCTAACTTGTGCCCTCTTGAGCATCTTCGGATTGGCCGAACCGTGGGTATTGTGGCAGGTTGCGCAACCTTCAACCGTGGTTGGCAAGTGCTCGTAAACAAACGGTCCTTTCTTGTCGCTGTGACATTTGACACATGCCGCGTCGCCGCCAATAGCCAATTTCGCATTCTTGAGTTCGAAATCACCGTGGGCGTTGTGGCAGTCGCTGCACTTCATCTGGCCTTCGAGTACCTTATGTCTGAAAGGCATCGAGAATCCGGCTTTTTGCTCGGTGTGACAACTAAGGCAAAGTTCGGGTTCGCTCTTCTTGAGCATGGCTTGGGTTCCAAATCCGGGTTTGTCATCGGAATCCTTGCCGATCAATGTGATTGAACCGACTTGTGTCTTGTGGCTGTCGGGGCCGTGAGCGGTGTGGCAATCGGTACAACCGACGTTGTTGCGCCAGTGCTCGCTCCTCTTAAACTTTTGATGCCCCTCGTTGCTTGAGTGACATGTCAAACAAGTTTCAGAAATTTGCTTTGAAGTCTTGTTCTTAAAGGAAATGATTTTTGTCAGATCCGTGGCATCTTCCGTATGGGCCTTGCCCGGACCATGGCATGATTCGCAACCCTGAACCTTGTCTTTCCAACTGTCCAAGTTTGCGAGTTTTGCATGTTTTGTATTCGAGAAGCTGTTGAACTGGTCTTCGTGGCAGGCCCGGCAGGTTTCGCTACCGACGTAGTCGTCGGCATTGGCGCTCGTTGAGATTGACGGTACGCCGGCGGTTTCTATACCGTCGGCACCCTCAACACTCTTCATAACGCCCAGGGAAAGCCAGACCAAAAGGAAGACTGTCAGAACAGCAACCGATGCGAATTTAACGATATTGTTCGTAGCCATGAAAGCCTCCGTATTCGCCTTGGTCTTAATAAACTTCTTGATCAAAGGGAATGAAATCTAAGCTGTAGAAAATTCTATGCCCAAGTGGCAACAGTGTATGTGAGGACTATCACAAGATTTTGTGATTTTAGTCACAAGCTCTGTTTTTCTTTAGCCGTTCTTCGTAAATTTGTCGAATGCAAAGATTTAATGCCAAGCAATTCCGATGGGAATTGCTGCCAGGAACACATCGCGATCATCTGATTCGTTTGAACAAATCGATGCGTCTTTTTCAAAATTAATTCAGAGAGCTTCGCTAATGCATAGGCATAAGCCCGAATTCGAGTCTCTCTATAGCGTTTCATCAAGCTTGATCGCTATAAAATCTGAAGCGCGTCTTTTAATGATCCGTTGAGTTCTTGGGAGAACAGGTGGAGAAGGGAAAAGGCCAGTGCCGGATATCGTTCGAAAGCCGGTCTCACCATCTTTCTTGGGAGATGCAAAAAGCTGGAATCCGATAGAGTCTTAACCCAAAACACCGATGACTTTCCTGAGAGGATTTCGGGAAGTCCCACAAAATCACCCTCTTGAAGATGATACATCGTTTCTTTTTCAACAATGAAGTTAAAAAAGCTGCATTGCGCCGATCCCTTCGACAAAACGAAAAGATCCGGTCGACTGCCTTGCGCAACCACGATCGAATCGCTCTTTATTTCAACCTTTGAAAATTGCTTGAAGAAGTCCTTTCGGTTCGGGGATTTGATTCCACTAAAGAGCGAGCTAACAGAGATATGCCTCGGTACAACGGAACAATCGCTCCAATTCGAAGGGCGTGGTCTCATATCAACTGATGGCAAACCTTGAATGAGTTCCAGAATTTACTGGAACTAAAACTGATGTTGCAGTCTGCAGTTGGCAATTGACAATGATTGTTGTCACATCAAGGTGTGACTCTCGTCACAATCAATTAGTCGAGAGTGTCAAGACCGATCGATCTCGCGAGAGTGTCCTTATCGTGAATTATCATTTCAGAGCCCTTGATGGATATCATGTGTTTCTCCTTGAAGTCCTTCAAAACCCTGGTTACGGTTTCACGAGACGTGCCAATCATTTGCGCGATCTCTTCGTGGGTATAGGAAATTTTGAGGTGTACGCCATCGGAGTCTTCGCAGCTGGCCTTGCACCAGCCCAGAAACAAAGTTGCAAGCTTGTCGGCGACCGTTCTTGAAAGACCAAGCGCACAAATCTTGAGATTCGCGGAGTTGTAATTTTCGCTGAGTTGTTTGACAGCACTCATGCAGGCGTCAGAGTTGTGCTGGAGAAAACTCAAAAAATCATCGTTGCGAACAAAATTTACCTGACAGTTTTCGATTACTTCCGCCGTAGCGACGTGCACTGAGTTGGTGACGGTCGCGCTCAGACCGAGAATTTCCCCCGGCTCGGCAATGTGAAGTATCAAAACGCGCCCATCGGGAAGACTTGTCGAAAGCTTCACGCGACCGCGACACAAAATGTAAACCCCATTTGACGGCTGATCCTGAAGATAGAGTGTCGAACCCTTTGGATAGGCATTCGTTATCTTAAGTGATTGAAAAAGCTTGAGATTGGTCGATTTCAGATTGCAGAAGTAGTCATCCGCTTTGAACTCGCAATGATCACACTTGTGTTCGATTTGTAGTTTGTTGAATCGATCCATTAAAGACCCGTCCCCGGCTCGCTTCCATCCAATGGCTTTTAATAAAATAAAAGAATTACAAAATTCCGATAGCTCATTTATAGCAACAAAAGATGGTTTTAGGAACTCTTTCGGGGAGAAAATCGGATTTGATCTCCGTGACGCATCTCACAAATCGCAAAACAGTTTGGCCCATCACCGTTTTTGTCGGCGATGGGCCAAGCCAATTTGAAAATTGAGTTGCTTCAATAGACTCCGACACAGTAAATTCCAGGAAGGAGTTGTCGTACGGTTCTATGAATCCGGAACTTCCTGACCAAACAAATACTTCACTGGATCCCGAAGAAGCAATACAAAAGTCAGTATCCCGAGGATTTGACCAAGTGGCGCCATTAAAAGGTTGAATCCGCCGACGACGAGGCACATCGTGTAGTTCTTTCTTGCTCCGATCGATCTAGCTGTGATCAGATTGGCCACCGCAAGCGTCATTCCGAGAGTGATGAACAAAAGACCGAAGAAAACGAAAATCCATCCAAAAAATGGCGGCGGCGGATCCTTGGTACCATCAAAGCCTCCAGTGATGGCGATAACCCCGATCGTCACATGAACGATAGGGATCAAGGAAAACAAACCGACCAAAGCGGCATTGAAATAATAACCGTATTTGAGCCACTTCAAATATTCCTGCTCTTTTGTCATCGTTGAACCTCCATTCTTGAAGAGCCTTCGTAGTTTATCAATGTAACAAAAACCCCGTATTTATAAACGGATTTTGACTTCGATCGGTTCCGAAGATCGGTGCTCACACAAAGAGACATTTGACTCGTTTTCCGCAACGACTGTAAATCTTCGCTCCGGAAACACAGGTTTGTACGTTCAAACATTCTCTAAATTGGGTCGGATGCCGGCGACAACGCTTCACAAGAGCAATCTAAACAAGAAGCAACTTCAGTCCGGCGCCGATCAAAACGACGGAAAGGGATCGCCTGAGCCAGATCGAATTGAAATAGCTTGCTCCCAAAGTGGAACCGATAAGACCGCCGATGATCGCGACCCCGATCCAAATCGCGACATTCGACGTCAATGCGGATGCCTTCTGAAAACTTCCCGCCAATCCCGCTGCGGAGTTTACAAAGATAAAGAGTGCGGAAATGCCTGCCGCGCGTTTTGGATTCGCCCATCCCGTTAGTACCAAAATCGGTGTCAGAAAAATTCCCCCTCCGACACCGATCAAACCCGAAGTCAACCCTATCAAAGCACCGATTCCCAAGGCCATCGGAAGCCTTACATCCTTTTCTTCATCGGTTTGCCCCGACATATTCCAGGCAAGCCTGACCGCGGCAAATAGAAGGACGAGTCCGAGAAGCACTTTGTAATATGAGATCGGAAGATTGATCAGTCCTCCAACAAACGACGCCGGAATCGAGGTAACGGCAAACGACAAAAAGATCCTCGTTCCAAAATGTCCCTTGCGCCAGAACTGTGCGAACGCAATCGCCGAAACAAAAAGGTTCAACGTCAATGCGGTTGGTTTTGTGATCTCGGGAGCGATTGAAAAGAAAGCCATTACGGCGAGATACCCCGAACCACCGCCGTGGCCAACGGAAGAGTAAAGGATGGCAACCACAAAAACCGCCAGGACGATCAAAAGATCAAAATGCATAATCCCATTTGGCGGTATCAGGCCAGTTTCAATTCCTCGAATGTCAAAGGGAATCCGGATCCGTCATCGAATTCCGCTCCAGCCGAAACGCCGGTCTCGGCGACTTCCCTCGCCGAAAGGTTTTCGTTGTCATATACGGCATACATCGCTCCAAGCGCAAACTCGGCTCCGCTTCCGTTGGCCGCAAATTTTGAGTATTCCTGTACGTATTTGTATGAGCTCAAACCGAAGATGCCTTTCTTGTTGATGATAAGGAGGTCACCATGAAACGTCTCAAAGCTGTCTTCGTCATCAGGGAGCAGAAAATAGTCTTCCTTGAGCGATCTGTGAAGTTCGAGACCAAACCGAAAGATCTCCTCGATTTTTGAAAGACCGACGACCTTTCTTTTTCTGCCAAGGAAATCCTTGACCGCCATCTGCAACGTCGCGGTTCCAGAGATGCCGATGAAGTTGTCTTTATATGAGAGGATCTTGTGATGGTTTACGACATATTCCGCCGATTCCTTTGTGTTTCCGTAAGTCGTGAGACTATCGGCGCCGATCACGGCCTTCCCGCCTTTCTTTACTATTACTATTGTTGACATTGTTTTTCGCGTTTACCCAACTACGATCGAATCTTCAATTTAACCCGAAATTTCCATTTTCAACCCAAAATATCGAGGCCCATTTCCCAAAACGACTCGTTCCGCCCCGCTGGGGCTTGAATAAGTTTTGCCGACGACTGAGCCTCCAACCAAACTCTCGAGACTCCACACAACACTGATTCAACGGAATCAGAATCTGTACTTTTCAAGGTTAATCCTACAGCCTTCCTGAGTTGACTCAACTTCCGAGTCCATTCTAAAAAAACCGGTTTTATTCCAAAATCCGAAATTTCATATTCGGAGGCGTAGCCTCACGGGGACACGTGGCCGTGGGTTCCGCGCAAAGCCGATCCACCCCCGTCTACGTATCTACTTGACGCTCTCGCGTCAGAAGAGGAAATTCCGGATGTTTTTTCAAATTATTCTCTTGAATCGACCGGCAATTCGATTCTCGGAGAAACCAAGCAAGACCCCTGCCACCTTGTGTGGCAGGTGAATGAGGTCAGCAGCTAGTCCAAACCACATTGATTCATCCGGAGGCCCCTGCCGCCTTGTGCGGCAGGTGAATAAGGTCAGCCCCTTCCAGAAAATCAATAAACCTCAACACACCAAGCATTTAACGGCCGTAGCTACGGACCTTCGCCTCCTGCCGGACAAGCCGGCAGGGGGGCCGGAACGCTTCGTTTGTTGCCACTACTAGCCTCTGACCTTATTCACCTGCCGGACAAGCCGGCAGGGGTCTTTCTCCCTATCGAACTATCTAGCGCTTAAATTTGCACTTTTTCCTTGAGCATCGCCCTTCTAGAGCGGACTCAACTCCGGATCTTGGAACTTCTGGAACTTGGAACTTGGAACTCTTCCGGATAACTTGGAACTCTTCCAGTCAACTTGGAACATTGTCTTATTTCAACCCAACCTTGTAACAGTTGAGCGGAAGAGCTGTTCCGTCGTCAAACTCCGCACCGGCCTTTATTCCGATTTTGGCGATGTCTTCCGCCGATAGCGCTTTGTTGTCGTATGCCACCATCATCGCACCCAAAGCGTAGCTCGATCCACTTCCATAGGCGTAAAAGCGCGAAAGCTCCTTTACGTACCTGTATTCGCTGAGTGCGAAGATTCCGTATGGATTTGCAAGAAGCATGTTCGCACGCGAGGTTTCGAAGGCGTCGGTGTCGCGCTTGTCAGCCTTTAGGTAGTAATCATCCTTCAGGGTTTTGTGAACGCTATGAAGCCATGCATAAATCTCCTTCTCTGTTTTCAAGCTCAGTTTGCCGTCCATCTTCGAAAGAAGGTCTTCGAGCGCCGTCTGCGAAGCGCTCCAGCCCGTCAGCGCAAAGTAGTTGTCTTTGTGTTTGACGATCTTTTTGTGATTCTTGATATACCGCGACGATTCGAGCTGGTTGCCGTAGCTCGTCAGCGTATCTCCGGCAATCGCCGCTTCCTTTCCCTTTCTAACAACCACGATTGTTGTCATCGATTGGCCTCCTTGAAATTTTGTTCCAGTCCAGGCAGCCATTCATCCCATTTAGCCAACGCGCTATCAACTTGAAATTGGTGCCTCTCACTCTTTCTGCGATACTTCTTTCTAAGCTCGGGCGGGAGCGGTTCGAGCAAACCGAATGTTATGTTCACCGGCTGAAAATTCTTTGTTTCGGCATTCGCAACATATCTTGCCAGCGAGCCGATCGCCGAGGCGGAGGGAGCTGAAACTGGCTCGATCCCTCGCGCGGATAGAGCACCGTTGATGCCTGCAAGCCATCCGGTTCCTACCGACTCAACATAACCCTCAACACCCGTGATCTGGCCCGCAAAGAAGAGATTCGGACGTTTAGACACACGCAATGTGTCATCAAGAAGCTTGGGCGAATTGATAAACGTATTGCGGTGTATCTGTCCGTATTGGATTATCTCGGCGTTTTCGAGCCCCGGTATCATCCGTATTATTCGCTTTTGCTCCGGATAACGCAGATGGTTTTGGAATCCGACAAGCGAATAGGCATCTGCCATCAGGTTTTCCTGCCGCAACTGCACCGCCGCATACGGCTCCGCACCGGTTTTCGGATCCGGCAGCCCTACGGGTTTCATGCAGGCGTACCGCAGCGTTGCCTCGCCGCGTCTCGCGGTTTCTTCGAGCGGCAAACATGCCTCAAACCATTTCGTGTCTTCGAATCTCTTGAGCGGTACGGACTTCGCGTTGACGAGTTCCTCGAAAAACGCGTCGTACTGCTCTTTTGTAAAAGGGCAGTTTATGTAGTCATCGCCTCCGCGCCCGTAACGGGCGGCCTTGAAGGCGATGGACATATCGATCGAATCTGCGGCAACTATCGGTGCGATCGCGTCATAGAAATATAGCTGGTCATCACCCGTCAATCTGACGATGGCGTCGGCAAGCGAATCGCTCGTCAAGGGACCGGTGCAAATTATCGAGATGCCTTCTTCCGGAAAGTCGCGGACTTCTTCTCTGACGATCTCGATGTTTGGGTTATCTTCAATCTTTGCTGTGATGTATTTGGAGAATTCGTGGCGGTCAACTGCAAGGGCCGCTCCGGCAGGGATCTTGGTCGCCTCGGCCGCTTCAAGCACCAACGAATCGCCTCTGCGCAATTCCTCTTTGAGAAGATAAGGAGCGGAACCTGGCTGATCCGTTTTAAGAGAATTCGAACAAACGATCTCCGCGAGGCCATCTGTACGATGCGCGGGAGTCGTCATAACGGGACGCATTTCAAAAAGCCGCACCGACGCGCCAAACCGCGCCGCTTGCCAAGCGGCCTCTGCTCCCGCAAGCCCGCCTCCGATTACATTTACAAGTTTCATTGGTTAAAGGATTTTAAGTTTTTGAAGGGGAAAAGAAAAATCAAAGGGCGGGGAGTTTCGAGTTATGAGTTTTGAGTTCTTTTTCAATTGGGGCTGATTTTCCGTGCAGCGCACGAAATATGTAAGCGCTTTTTTTCTCCCAAGGATTGCAGCAACCAACAACAAACACCCAAAGCGCCCACGCGCTTTGGGTGTTTGTTATCTTTACAAGCTTCTTATGGCAACACCCTTCGATGCCCCCAAAAGAACTCAAAACTCATAACTCAAAACTCGTAACTGTTTACTCTTTAACAAAAACCATTTTCGAATTTCGGGATCCTCTCGGCGTTGAGGTTTCGGATGAAACGGTGAGGGTTTTTCCATCTTCGGACAGTTCCCATTTCTCGGTTGTGGTCAATTTCATCGAACCCATCGGTCCTTCGAATTCCCTCGTTTGTTTGAGAACCAGTTTTCCGTCCTTCTTTTCAGCCTTGAGCTTTGCGCTTCCGCCCATGCCGCCGGCCGCCGAGGTTTCCTTTCCGCTTAGATCGTAAGTCGCTGCCTGATTTCCGCCGCCGAATCCGCCACGACCCATTCCGCCGCCTCTTCCCATACCGCCGCCGCGACCCATGCCATCGCCGTCGCCCGATTCTTCCATTTCGGCCTTTCTTTCATAGGTCAGTTCAGCCTCTGTTTGCGTCACGGTCATCGTCATCGATTTGAGACGCGAACGTTCGCCGAGTTCGCTCTTTGACTTGTCGAGCGTCCATGTGCCGGCATAATTCGAGCCATCGGTTTGCGCCATCGCAACGAGTGCGAAAGCAAATACAATTGCGAGAGAAAACACTGCCTTTCTCATTTCAAAAATTCTCCTAACTTTCAGATTTTTCAACATCTATCCGCTCGAATCGCCGTGGATTTGGTCGGACGCCGATACTGCATTTCAAGGGGCAGAAAATGTCACGATTTTTGGTAACAAGACATTAGACGCTGTTTATAAAACAAAAGGTGAGTTCTTTGTGTAAAGAATTGTAAGCGGCGGGGACGAAACTATCTTGAAGAAGAATTGGTTTGCACTTACTTGAATCAAAGCGAAATCGACTGATTTTGAATGTGTTTGGGAATTTGAGGAACTTGCCAAGAGAATATCTGTTGTTCAATCATTCTAACTAAGCATTGTCTTTCATAATGACGACCAGTCCAGGCACAAGCATTGGACTATTTGGGTTGAAAGTTATGGTTTGATGCAAAATTTCCTTAAAAATGGGGATTGGCATTCTATGAAAATCACTTTTACTGCTGTGTTCCAAAAGGTACCGGAAGGTTACATTGGCTACGTTGAAGAATTGCCTGGAGCTAATACCCAAGGTTCCACGTTGGAAGAAACACGCGATAATTTGAAAGAAGCGATCGCACTTTTGTTGGATGCGAATCGCGAGTTATCGGAAGAGTCCCTTCTCGGCAAGGACGTGATTCGCGAACCGATGCAGATGGCAGTCGTTTGAATCGCCGCGACTAGATTCGTTATTTGGAATCTCATGGATACCAGATGCTCCGGGAAGGCAGCAGACACACTGTTTTTGTAAACCGCGCCAAAGGAAAGACCTCGACACTTCCACGTCACCGCGAAATCAACGACTTTCTTGCAAGGAAAATTTGCAGGGATCTCGAAGTCCCTGAGCCCAAATAGACGTCAAGTAGTTCGTTTTATCGAAGGGCTAGCCCGCCAATCAAACGCGACTCAAAATGAGATTCAACAAATTCCAGCGATCATCCCATATGGTTGTACCGAAATGCTGGTTTACCCAGATCTGTTGAATTCCTCAAACAAAACGAAAAGACAAGCACTCTTCTTGCTGAAACTATTGCGGCTTTTTATATCCCGTTTTATGGCATTCGGCGCACTGGAATTTCGAGATGTCGCCAAGGCTCACGGGATGCTTGAAACCTCGATCCGCCTTGTGGCAAACCGCGCATTCTAGTTTCTTATTGTCTCCCAAATTGACGGGGTGTTCGAAGATCCCGTTTTCGGGCGTGAATGTTTTTCCGTCAACTGTCTGATCCAGCGTCGTATGACAGATCGAGCAATCCTTGCGAATCGTTCTGCCTTCCTTGCTTGTAAAGCTGCCGTTGTGGCAGCGGAAACAACCCTCGGCATTGAAGTGGCCGATGTTGTTGTCGTGGGCGCGCCAGTCGGTTTTCATTTCGGGGAAGAAATACGTCGAATAAATCCGTTGGACTTCTACGACCGCCGCATTTACGCCGTTGCGGTTCGATGAATAAACATCGGCGTAGCTGGTGCTGTAATACTTGTTCAGATCATCGGAAATCGCTTTCAGCGCCTGCTCGGTCGTTGTGTAGTTACCCGAAAGAACCTCAACCGCTTTCTTCTTAACAAAGGGAAGGTTCTTGTCGATCTTTCCGGCGGAAAGCGAGTTGTCAACGGCGGTTGATGGCGAAAGATAAACGTGTGTCGGACGATTGTGGCAATCGATGCAATCCATCTTTCTTCGCGGAGCCTTTGCGATCTGATCAGCCGTAAATCTGGTGTCGCCGTTTGAGTATTCGATGGTTTTGCCGTCTTTGGTCTTCATCTGAACCCAAACAACATCACCCCGTCGTTCATCAGCCGAGACGTATGTAATTTCGTTGCCGAGGTTCATATGCCAATGAATACCGGTCGCGTTTCCTGTCGCAGGATTTCCGCCGCCAACCTTTACGAGGAGCCGCGTTTGGTTCAGTGAATTCTTTTCGTCGTAACCATAGTGATCAAAAACACGTAACTGGTCGCCGTAGAATTTATCCGGCCAATGACATTTTCCGCAGGTTTCGTTGGCGGGACGCATATTGTGTACGGGGGTTTTGATCGGCTTGCTGTAGTCATCCGTAATTACTCCCCAGAGCTGCCGAACACCCGCAAATTTCGAACGCAAATACCACTCGGCGCCGCCTCCGACATGGCATTCAACACATTTGATGTTTGAATGGGAGGCCGCCTTGTAGGCAACCAGTTCGGGCCTCATCACGGAATGGCAAACCTCGCCGCAAAACGTAACCGACTCCGTAAACTCAAATGCCTGATAGCTTCCAAAAGCACTGATAAATAGGAACACGAACGAGGCGAAGAGAAACACGATGAAAGCGCGTCTCCGTTTCGGTCCGTTCAGATCGAGAATCGGATACGCGGCGATTTCTTCGGGCGACATTTTTCGACGCCGAAAACGTTCGAAGAGCATCCCGGCAAGGATGATAAAGAAGCCGAAAATCATGATCGCGGGACCGATGATGTAGATCAGGATTCCCAAATAGGGCTGATCGGACGAACCCGTAAACTCGATCAAAAATAAAAGGATGATGCTGACTATCGCCGCAGTCGCAACGGCAATCCCGCCAAAGCTGATGTAGTTATGCCATAGCGCGGGAACCTTGATTTCCTTTTGCTCATCCTCGGTCGAACCCTCGTTCAATTCTTCTGTTGGTTCTTCCGCTGGTTCTTCGATTCCGTCTTCTTCTTTTTCACTCATTGCTTCAAGTAGCGCTCTTCGTGCGGGCAAAGCTCACGCCGAAGGGGAAACTGCGGTACAAAACGGCGATTCGGGACGGAGGCCGCCAATGGCGGTCGCACATCCCGAATCTATCCGGAGACTATCACGACAAAGTACCGAGAAGGGTTCTACGCCGCTAAGCCGTTACGCATTCAATCTTAAGTAAAAACCGAATGCGGAATTAAAACTGCCAAATTCCTATTGTCCGTCGGCCGGCGTGCGAAGCTGCTTCATGTATTCAGCGAGAGCTTTCGCTTGCGCTTCATCGATGCCCTTTGTTTCAAAGGCCGGCATAAACGGCGGCTTGGCACCCTTTTTACCCTTAAGAATGGCCGTTACCTGTTCGTCAATTTCCATTTCGGGATTGTAAAACTTCGCGGCCGTCGCGGCATGGCATGCGGCGCACTTCGCTTTGTAAACAGCGGCGACATCGTCGTCCGCCTTAACCACGGGTGTTCCACCGCCAAATGCAAAAAATGCCGTAGCCAATACCGGCAGCAACAACGCCGCAGCGGCTAAAATCGAAATCTTTCTGGTTCTCATTTTATTAATTCTCCTGCTAAATAATGGTCCCTTTGCTTTGATTTTCCGGCGTCTATTTTCGTTTACCGGAGATTAAATCCCTCGCCCTTGTGGCAACGTTTGCAGTCAGCAAAATCGTCGCCTCCAAAAGCCCTCTGATTGTTATGACAAGCGGCGCAACTCTGCGCTTTGTTTTTGGGGAAATGCATCGCCGGGGTTATCGATGAAATTTGTCTTCCGCGAGATGCACCCGCTTTTACGCTGTGGCAGCTCGTGCACGCCATCTTGTGAAACGCGTGGCTGAATCCAAGTGAAAACGCCTTGCCTCCCGTAGGAACCGCCGGCGGCGGATTTCCCGGAGAGTGGCATGTTTGGCAGGAACTTATATCCTTCCCGCCGATTTCTTTGCCTGCAGAATGGCATTGGAAACACGTTGCATGCGAATTGGATCTGGTCGGGATGCTGAAGGACACCGATCCTTTTGTCGGTCTATGACACTCCGTGCAATTCGCGGATCTAGTATGTTTGGCATGATCGAATGAGGCGTTGAAGCTCTTCAAACCACCAAAACCCTTCATCGCCCCCGATTCCGCATCCGTATGGCAAATCGAGCAAATCGTGCTCTTCTTGTCTTCGAATTGCTCTTTGTGGCAACCGGAGCAGGTTTCATGCTTTGCGAATTTCGGTGTCGCCGAATTGTCCTCGCGAACATGGCACAGCGAACACGGAAGTCTCAGATGTTCTTCATTCGAATGCTTGAACTTCGAAAAGTCGAGATTCGGATCTACCTTCACCAGCGGTGTTTCACTCGGTTTTGGCTTCTCGATCTTCGGCAAAGGCGTTGTCGTTTCCTTTTTCTCAAAAAGCGAACAAGAAACCATCGAGTACCCAAAAAACGAAAATGCAAAGATCAAAATCAATACGCCTTTAAAGCCCTGCGACCAGTGGCGTGAATTCGATGGTGAAAAAGATGTTTTCTCGGTTTTCATCATCGGTTACGGACCCGCCTGCGCTTCAATCGCTTCCGTGTGCGAAGCCGGGATCGCTTTATGACCGTACTCGAGGTGACATTTAACACAAGCGAATTTGGCGTCGGCCTTTTTGGAGTCGATCTCGTAATTCAGGATACCGCCGTCATCGGAAGTAGGCGTGGCGTGACACATCGAACAGGTCGCGATACTGACTTTGCCCGGTCCGCCAAGCTTCGCCGCATCGGCCGAAATGTCGTGACACGTCGAGCAATCCATCTCAGCATGGCTCATCCATTCGTGCCTGAAAGTGGCCGAAGCGGTTCTCTTTTTCCAGGTCGAAAGCACAAAACCATCGCGGATCTTCATTGCCGTTGCGGCCTTAGCGTCAAAATCCGAAGCAGGGGCTCGACCCTTTAATTTGTGACAAGTAGCACAACTAGAAGGCGCCGGGCTTATCCCCATTTCTTGATTGTGGCAAGTAAAGCACGAAGTGTGATCGCTTGGCTGGGTCTTGAAAGTTCCTTTCTTCAGCCAATAGGCGTCACCTAGATCTTTCGGGGGCACCGTAAAATACTCGTCCTCGGATTCTCCCTGCGGCTTGTAGGTCTGATGGCATGTCGCGCAGCCTTCCTCGAAAACGGGTTTTCGGCTAAAAGCCACCTTTGCGAACATCACGTCGCCGGACTTCTTTTTGGGCTCGGCCGACGAAATGAAATCGGCATGCTTGTCATGCGGAAATGAAACCGCGAAATCGGAACGCGTTGCCGGATTTGGAAATTTCCTTCGGGTGCTGTTTCGGGGGCCGGGATTCGTATGACAGATGGAACAAATCTGCGGTTTTGGAGTTCCAAAAAACTGTTTGCGGTGACAACTCAAACAGGATTCGTGGCGCGGAAATTCTGTTACGTCAGGGAAGGGATCCTTCCGTGCTTTTTTCCAGTTTGACGAAGGGAATTTGTGACAATTGCTACAGTTTTGGCGATGCTTGCTATGGGGAAAATCTTTGTATGACAGTGTGCTGGCTTCATCGACCGCAGAATGAACGACAACCGCAACTCCGTAATTTGCCAGTACCGAATTCGAAAACGCACCAACAAAAAACAGAAAAGCGACACCCATAAAGGTGCGCAATCGACAATTCAAATTACGTTGCTCAAAGCGTTTGCTATCGCGATCCAAAACGATGCTCCCAAGCCCCCTTCCGGCTTTCAATTGATGTTATGAGAGATATGGAAGTAAGTATGTGATTTTTGTCACATATCCTTACGTGTTACAGACCGTATCTTTTCATAGAATAGTGTCTATTGGAAATAAATGTGTCGGGTTTGGTGCATCGGTAAATCACCGTCCGGCAAGCCTGCAAACAAAGGTGGAGCAAGAATCAACCAACCCGGGAATTGAACTCGGAAATCACTTACAAAGCGACCCCTCGGAAAGAAACTATTTTGAAGAGTTTCTGGGGTTGCTCGGTTCGGTTCGGCTTGGTGTTGTGCTTCTTGTTTTGCTCGTCGTCCTAAGTTTTACCGGCATGTTGATCATGCAGCAAAATGTCGATGGGTTTGAGAGGTACTACCAGAACCTTGGGGCCACGACCCAGTATTTGTTTCGCAAACTCAGTCTTTTCAACATTTACCATTCTTGGTATTTCAATGCCCTATTGCTTCTGATTTCGCTTAACATCATTCTCGCTTCGATTGAGAGGTTTCCAAAAACGTGGCGCATCGCAACAAAACCAAATCCGACCGTACCCCTTCGTTGGCTGCTTTCCAAGGAACATCGTGTGATCCGGAAAACGGAAACAGATGACGCAGTTCTCGAATCGAAAATTACAGATTCCCTCAAGAGGAATGGATTCGCGAATCCGCAAACCAATAGAAAAGGCAATGCGGTTTACATCTTTGCAGAACGCGGTCGTTGGAACAGGCTCGGCGCGTACGCGGTTCATGTCGCATTGCTGACGATATTCACGGGTGGATTTCTAACCGCATGGTTTGGATTTTCGGGGAACATACCGGTTTCCCCTGGACAGTCTTTCGGTGCGATGAATGAAATGTTTTTTAGTCTCGATCAGATGCAGCAATCGGAAAGGAGGCTTCCCTTTGAGATCCACTGCACCGACATCTCGCAAAAACTCGTCAGAAATGACGGACCGATAACTTCGTCAAACACCATCGATTGGATCACCGAGTTTGATATTAAGGATGAGTACGGGATTCGTCATGCCAAAGTCAGCTTGAACCAACCCTTCGATTATCGAGGCTATCGGATTTTCCAAGCCAGCTCCGTGCCGCTCGGAAAGGCCAGAAAGATCAGCTTGACGGCAACCTCAGTCGATGGGACCTCGACAAAAATCGAAATTGACAGAAACGGCAGCGCCGAGTTGGGCGACGGGACGACCGTCAGACTCGCGGATTTCAGGGGCGCCTTCGATCTCGGCAAGGAGGTCCAAGGGAATGATTCGGCAAGCTACAAGAATCCCGGTGCGATTTTGCAGGTGATGCCCAAAAATGGGAAAACCGAGACGGCTTACGCGCTCGCTAATACGGCTGACGATCCACTCGGAAACCGCTATATCGCGGGATATCGCTTTGCTTTGGATGGTTTTGAAAAGGTCGGAAGCCAGCACGTTCTTTCCATTCAAAGAGACCCGGGAGCGCTAATCGTGTACATCGGGTTTGCGCTTCTCGCGATTTCCCTTACGGCCGTCTTCGCATTTTCGCACAAAAGGATCTGGGTAACTTACCAGACCGAAACAGCAGATTGCGAAATAGTATTTGGAGGCGATTCGAATCGAAACAAAGCCTCTCTTTCGGCCTCAATCGATGCGATCGCTCGCGACTTCGATATGGAGGCCGCCGGATGACTTTGCGTACCATAGAGTCAATTGGAGATGAAACATCGGTTGGGATCCGTCGTAGTTCGGATGCTTGGTCACTCTCTTCTTGGTTTTGGGTCTCTGCACCGATCACGATGTCGTTAGTGCTCCTGATTTTTAGGCTTGCATCGGGTGTTGCGTGGCCGATCGGGAATGAAGCGTTGATGGTCTTCGCGCTTGGTGCGTATCTTGTCGGCGCGGTGTTTCTATTGACAAACCTCTATGCACCCGCGGAATTTGCAGCCAGGATCGGCAAACTCGGAACTTCGATCGGTGTTTTTCTAAACCTCTCGAGCTGGCTCTTTCGATGGGTCGAAGCGTATGAACGCGAACTCGCGGTCTTCGCATCGCAGGGCCGGCCGATATCCGAAATGCCCTGGGTTTTCAGATATGTTCCGTTTGCAAACCTCTACGATCTTTCGCTCGCCTTTGCGTTTGGCGCGGGTTTTATAACGCTTCTCGTGCTCCAAAAGAAGGAACTGAGGTCGGTGGCCGCATTTTCGCTGCCGCTTGCCGCGATGATACTCGTTCTCGCTCGATTCATAGGCGGGGATTTTATCGATCTGCCTCCGGTTCTCGATTCGTATTGGCGACCGATCCATGTAGGGATCGCATCGCTGAGTTATGGAGTCGCCCTGGTTTGCTTTGCCGCCGCAGTATTGTTTCTGATCAAAGACGGATTGCGCGTAGAGGTGATTCGATTTTGGGTCGGAGTTTTCGTTCTTGGGGTGCTGGCGGCTGCCGGAAGATTTGGATTGTTCGCTTCGGGTAGTTTTGGAGTTTATGGAGCCTCGGCGTTTCAATCCGGCTCTCGCATCGCGACACCGATTCGCGTGGATCTTCCTTGGGTTGGAACGCTTTTTCTTTTGACTGCAATCTGCGTAGTGGTTGCGATGGCGTTTGGATTTCTGCGAATGCGGCGGGATGACGCAAGATACGATTTGCCCGGTTTGGCGTCGATTGCCGGCGCGACCTTGTTTCAGTTGCTGGCGATCTTGATGATTGCTTACCAAATTCAGACTATCAAAGACGTCCGGCCCCTGATTTCGGATCGGCAAATGCCGCAGTTTGCAATCTGGATGTTGCAGCAAAAAGGTCTTCCGGAACAGCAAATCCAAGCAATGCCTCAGAATCAGTTGAGTTCGCTCGGTCGCGATTGGGTTGATGAAAACGCGGGTCGCTTGAGTTTGGGTTTCCGGGCAAATCCCGTTGAACATTCGGCATTTTTGCTCGCATTTTGCCTGCTTCTTTTTGTGTCCTTGTTTTCGTTTAGTCCCAAAAGACTTCGCGACGCATTGCCGGAAGCGAGTGTGCTCGACGATCTGGTTTACAAGCTTGCCGGTGCCGCCTTTGCGGGGCTGGCGCTTTTGTTGATAACGGGAGCGGTTTGGGCGAACGAAAGCTGGGGACGCTATTGGGGATGGGATTCAAAAGAAGTCGGGGCGTTGGTTGCCTGGCTTGCTTATGCTGCGTTTCTGCATTCGAGGATTTCGAGAGGTTGGAACGGAAGGCGCTCGGCATACTTCGCGATCATTGCATTCTTGTTTGTTGTGTTTACGTATTTGGGAGTCAGCTATCTGCTTCCGGGTTTGCATTCGTATGCGTGAGCTTTGGGTTTCGGAGTTTGGTCCGCGTTCCGAGTTCCGGTTTCCAAGATGTTTGCTCGCAGTTTGATTTATTGCCCGTTTGTTTTTCTGGAAACGCGGGTCGTCACTATGAGAAATTTTTGTAATCAGTTAACTTCTAATCAGTATGAATAAGGAAAATTTTTTGTTTGGTATTGTCGGTCTGCTTGCCGGCTTGATCATTGGTTTTTTTGTTACAAATTCGATGAATCGAAATGCGACTACGACCGTCGCGCAGACCCCGCCGGTACAACAAGCGGGCCCCGTTGATCCAAATCAGCCGATGCCTGCCGATCATCCGAATGTGAACAATGCTCAGCCGGGACAGATGTCGCCTGAAATTCAGCAGGCGATCGACAAAGCCAAGGCTGAGCCCGAGAACTTCGAGGCACAGGTTAAGGCGGCGGAGTTCTACTATCAGATTCAGCGGCTGGACCAAGCCATCGAGTTTCTTGGAAAAGCGAACAAACTCAAGCCGGACGACCGAAAGACTCTTGTAAATCTTGGAAACGCGAATTTTGACGCGGAGAAATGGGAAGAGGCGGAGAAATGGTATCAACAAGCGCTTCAAAAGGATGCCAACGATGTAGCGGTTTCAACGGATTTGGGCCTTACTTACATGTTCCGCGCCTCGCCAGACGTCGATAAGGCGATCGAAATGTTCCAGAAATCGCTGGCCCTGGATCCAAATCACAAGCAAACATTGCAGAATCTCGCCGTAGCCTATACGAAGAAGGGTGATGCGGCCAGCGCGACGGAAACGGTTGGCAAGCTTGAAAAGATCGATCCACAGAATCAGGCGATCCAGCAGATCAAGACCGATATTCAGAAGATCGGAAAATAGCTGCCTGGTTGGCACTAGATTTTCCCGGCCGAGGCAAATACGTTGCGGTACAATGCATCCTAAGTAGGATTTCTATCGAGGGATTCCCGTTGAATCCAATCGTGCGTAACTAATTAGCCTTAGGTGAAGTACTTCCTTAGTCTTTTATTGTTTCTCATTGTCTTTGCGCTGCCGTCGGCGGCGCAAAGCGGACGTGTGAAGCAGAAGGACAAGGAAGAAGAAGAGAAGAAAACTCCCAAAGCGGTTTATGTTCCGACCCAAACCGCGACACCAAAACCGACTCAGACACCACCGCCGCTAAACGAACGTCCGCGGGTTATCGATGACGACGAAACGATCGAAATTGATTCGACGCTGGTGCCGATTCCCGTTTCGGCGATCGATCAACGAACTAGTCGGTCGATTGAGAACCTCGTGCTGTCTGATTTTTCGTTGACGGTTGACGGCAAGACCGCGCAAATCGGCGATTTGTTTCGATCCGAAACCCCCGTCAGACTCGCGCTTCTTTTTGACAACAGTTCAAGCGTTACCGTCGCTCGCGAGTTTGAACAGAAGGCCGCTATCAGGTTTTTCAAACGGGTTGTAAGACCGCAGCTCGATCTTGCCGCGTTGTTTTCCGTAGCCGCAACCACCCATCTCGAACAGCCTTTGACGAAAGACGTCGATTTGCTTGTCGATGCGATCCGAAGATTCCCGCCTCCCGAGGGTGCGACCGCACTACACGACGGGCTCGTCGAGGCGGCCGAATACCTTCGCGACTATCCCGGTAGAAGAGTGATCGTCATCGTCTCCGATGGACAGGACACATTAAGCGATACGACATTCGACAACATGGTGGTGGCAGTTCAGAAGGCGAACTGTCAGGTCTATGTTGTTCACACAAACGAATTTGAAAACATAAAGCGCACCGGAGCGCGATCCGGAAACGCCAACCTGCGCGCGCTTGCCGCCGAAAGAAGGATGAAGAGCCTGACCGAGCAAACCGGCGGTGCGGTTTATTCGCCTGTTGATGAAGACGAACTCGACAACGCCTTCCGACAGATTTCCGCGGAACTCGCCAGCCAGTACATCCTCGGTTACTACCCCGAAAAAGAATCGGGCACGGGAATCTACCGGCAAATCGAAGTAAAACTAGTATCGAGACCCGATGTATTTTTGCGATTCAGAAGCGGGTATTATTCGGGCGCGAAGTAACGGCATTGCCCGCATGCTGCGAATCCCGGTGAGTCCTTTCCCGGCATCCCGAATGGAAATTTCCCTTTGACGACCGCTATAATTCCATCGGTCTCTTCATGCTCGACGAATATCTCGAACAATTTTTTCAGCATCTGCGCTACGAGCGGAATGTCAGCCGGCATACGCTTAGAAACTATCTGAGTGATCTCGGGCAGTTTCATGAGTTTCTCGCGCCGCGTCCCAAGGAAGGCGAGAGGCGCAAAGTGCCGGTCAAGGACGTTGACCACATTACGATTCGCGAATGGCTCGCGGAACTCCATTCGGCAAACAAGAAGAAGACTTCGATCGCTAGAAAACTGGCTTCTTTGCGTACCTTTTTTCAGTTTTTGACTCGTGAAGGGGTTATCGAAATCAACCCCGCGCGATTGGTAAACACGCCGCGGATCGAAAAGAAGCTCCCGACGCACCTTTCGACGGAAGATGCCGTTAGATTCATCGAAACGCCAGATCTCGGTACCGATCTGGGGAAACGAGACAGGGCAATCCTTGAATTTCTATATGCCACGGGAATCCGCGTCGAGGAACTCGTAAAGATTAATCTCCGAGATATCGATTTCAAGGAAAAGCTTGTTCGCGTGACCGGAAAGCGCAACAAGCAACGAATTCTTCCATTTGGCGATCCGGCTCTTCAGGCGTTGATGTTTTATTTGAATGAGTCGCGCCCCGTGTTTTTGAACAATTGCCCTCCGATCGAACGCGATGAGGCGGCCGTTTTTCTCAACTACAAGGGCACGCGCATTTCCACACGGAGCGTCGGGCGGATGGTCGATAAATACATACTTCTCTGCCCCGATATCAAAAACATCTCGCCGCACAGTCTCCGGCATTCTTTCGCGACGCACTTGCTCGACTCCGGCGCCGATCTCCGCGACATACAGGAATTGCTCGGCCACGCGCGACTTTCGACCACGCAAATCTACACGCAAGTTTCGATGGAGAAACTGATCGAGGTTTACGACAAAACACATCCGAAGGCGTGAGGGGAGTTGCGAGTTTCGGGTTTTGAGTTTTGAGTTCTTTTGGGGGTGTTTATTCGGTTGCTTGAGTCCACTCTAAAAAGTCGGGTTGGAAAGAAAAGGGCCTCATTTTCAGTCACAACGGTTTGTTATTGGTGAAAGACCCCTGCCGGCTTGTCCGGCAGGTGAACAAGGTCAGAAGCTAGTAGTGGCAACAAATGAAGCATTCCGGCCCCCCTGCCGGCTTGTCCGGCAGGAGGCGAAGGTCCGTAGCTACGGCCGCTAATTGCTTGGTGTGTTAAGGTTTATTGTTGTTCTTAAAGGAGCTGATCTCATTCACCTGCCACACAAGGTGGCAGGGGTCTTGCCTGGTTTCCCCAGGATCAACTTGCTTGACGATTTTTTCCTTTAATCGACTTTTTAGAATGGACTCTTACTTAGAAGTGCGATGGGTTGCCGGTCGCGCTCCAGTCAGGTGCTTTTGAAACCAAATATCCGTATCAATCCGTATAAACCGTTACAACTATTGAAAATCTGAGTAAACTAAAAAGACTACAATCACTTCAGACAAGCATCATGAAACCAACCATACGTATTTCCGCGCTGATTTTTCTCTTCTCGGCTTTCACCTTTGCGCAAAACGCGCTGACCGTGGACAAGATTTTTCATCCCAAAAACCGTTTGCAGTTTAGCGGAAGCCCGACATTTGTTCGATGGTCTGATGATGGAACGTCGTTTGTCGAACCACGAACCGAAGAAGGCAATGTGAAACAAATCAAGGTCAATGCGCTGACCGGTGATGAGTCCGTATTTTACGATTCATCCGAGGTTGCGACCGCACTTTTGAAGACGGGTCTTTCTGAAAAGGATGCCGCTTCGGCCGCGAGGAGACCGGTTAGCCAAAGCGATCAAACGGCGCTTTATCTTCTTTCGATAAAAGACGATTTGTATATTTATGACACCGTTGGAAAGTCGGCGAAGCGTTTGACCCGAACTCCCGAGCCGGAGCTCGAAGCCGATTTCTCGCCTGATGGCAGAACGGTCAGCTTCGTCCGCGGAAACGATCTCTACACCGTCGATGTAAATACAAACGAGGAAACGCGCTATACCAAGGATGGCGCAAAGAATATTCTCAACGGATTCCTTGCCTGGGTTTATGAAGAGGAACTTTACGGACGCGGTCAAAACCGCGGTTATTGGTGGTCGCCCGATTCCAAGAACATCGTGTTTATCAGAACCGATGACGCGAAGATTCCGAATTTCATGCTCGTTGACAACACCGTCATCGATCAGCGGATCGAAAACACGAACTATCCGCAGGCCGGTGATCCAAACCCGCTCGTCACTTTGGGTTTGGTCGAGGTTGGGAAAAACAAGGTGAAGTTTATCGATACCTCGAAGTACAAACCCGAAGACTTCCTGATTTCAAGGGTTGATTGGTCGCCCGATTCGCTTAACGTCGTGTTTCAAGCGCAGAACCGCGAGCAGACATATCTCGATATGAACGCCGCACCGCGCGACGGAAAACCAACGCGAACTCTGTTTCAAGACAAAACCGAGGCGTGGATCGATTCACCGGGAAATCCATACTGGCTAAAAGATGGAAGCTTTGTATGGACGAGCCCAAGAGACGGATGGGCGCATCTCTATCACTACGACGCGGCCGGGAAACTCAAGACCCAGATCACGAAGGGCGATTGGGAAGTAAGCCAGCTTTTTGGCGTCGATCAGAAAGACGGTTGGGTATATTTTTCGGGCACGAAAGACGATAGATTGGGAGTCAACGTCTATCGCGTAAAGCTAGACGGGAGCGGGATGACGACGCTCTCAAAACCCGGTGGCACGCATCGCGCGAGTTTCAACTCAACATTCACGCACTTTGTGGATTATTGGAGCGACATAAACACGCCGATGCAAACCAGGCTTTACAAAGCGGACGGTACTCTTGAGAAAACTCTGAACGAAAACAAGGTGCCGCTTCTTGCGCAGCACCGATTGAGCAAACCCGAATTCGTAAAGGTCAAAAATCGCGACGGTTTTGAGATGGACGCCTATATGATCAAACCGCCGGCGTTCAATCCGCGTAGAAAGTACCCCGTGATTTCATTTGTTTACGGCGGGCCGCACGCTCCGCAGGTTCGCAATTCGTGGGCTGGCTCGCGATATCTTTTCCATCAAATGCTTGCCCAAAAGGGTTACATCGTTTGGGTCTGCGATCCGCGTTCGGCGAGCGGCAGGGGAGAAAGGGAAACCTGGACGGCCTACAAGGAACTCGGCGTTAAGGAACAGCTCGATATCGAGGACGGCATCAGCTTCCTCAAGAAACAAAGCTACGTGAACCCCGCGAGAATCGGTATCTGGGGATGGAGCTACGGCGGATACATGACGCTGTTTGCGATGACTCACAGCAAGTCGTTCAAGGCGGGAATTTCAGTGGCGCCCGTCACGGACTACAAGCTTTACGATTCGATTTACACCGAGCGATACATGCTGACGCCGGAAAACAACGCCGATGGCTACGCCAAGACTGATTTGAATTCCAAGGCGAAGGATCTTCATGGCTCTCTGTTCCTGGTTCACGGAACGATGGATGACAACGTCCATTACCAAAACTCGACGATGTTTGCCTACGCGCTCCAAAAGGCCGGAATTCAATTCGACTACATGGCATACCCGACGCAAAGGCACGGAATAAGCGACGTCGATCAGACCTATCATCTATATACAAAGATGTTGAAGTTCTGGCAGGACAATCTGTAGGCGTCTGGGGAATGGTTGAAGGGGGCAGGGTGTTCCTAGTTCCAAGTTCCAAGTTCCAAGAGAAAAAACCTCTGCCGGTTTGTCCGGCAGGGGTTTTTTCGATAAGAAATGCTTCCGCGTTTCGGTTCCTTTTTCGCCTTCTGTCCAACAAGACTCAAGTTCCCTCACAGAACTCAAAACTCAAAACTCGAAACTCGTAACTCCCTTAGAGCCTGCTAATCTTCACGCCCCCGTTAACGGTTACCGCTCTAACAGTCGCGCCGCCGCCGTTAAGGCTTGCCGTTACTTTCTTGTTTCTCTTCCATCCCTTCGAGTCGTCCTTCGCCGGTGACAGTTCCTCAAAATCGCTTGAGAATCCGCCATTTACGGTTCCGAGTTCGAAGTTTCCCGCAAAGTTCGAAGGAAGCTCGAGCCTGACACCGCCGTTCGTGGTTTGGACGTTGATTTTGTCGCCGTTCCAGACGGCGCCATCGAGCGAGATGCTGATTCCGCCGTTTGTGGTTCTGCCGACAACCGAACCGCCAACACCGCTAAGCTTGATCCCGCCATTGTGCGTCTCGAGATTCATGTTTCCGGTAACCCCGGAAACCCTCAGCCCGCCGTTATGGGCCTTTAATCTCAGCGAAGTATCATTGGGGACGTGTACCTTGTAAGAGACGGAAAAATTCTTTTCCTCTCCGGTTGTGGCAGCAGTAATCAATCCATCCGTTTGGATGTTTACACTCTTAACCAAGGCGCTCGCTTCGGTTTCGCTATCAGCCCAAGCCTGTACGCAGGCTTCCACGCGAACATCCGAACGATTCTCGCCGATCACTTCGATCCCGCCGTTTTTCTGGCTATCCACCGCAACTTCGCCGTTCGTCGGAATCGTCATATCGCGAAGATCATAAACGCTCTTTCGGCCTCCGTCATTCCAATCTCCACCGCCGCAAAAGCCGGATGCGAAACCTGTCGCCACACCAAAAACCAATACTACCGCCGTCGCCAACACCTTTTCTGCAATGCGCTTCATAAATCCTCCGTAGATCAAATCGTTTTTCATGAACTGAATTGTTAACACCGACGCCCGAAGATTCGTGACAACCAAAACGAAAATTTCCCCGCTCAATGCAACCGACTGAAAAACTCGATGCATCTTAGCCGGCAGTTAGACGCGTTCCGCGAAAACCCAAATCACAAGGCATTGAGTTTGGCTTGGACGGAGTTTGAATCCGAAGCCCGAGGTGTGTCTCGTTGGAACCAAACGACGAAAGGTCGTGTCTAAATTTAGAATCCTTGCTGACCATGATGAGACGAATCGCACTGATCTCCTTGATCGCGCTTTCCCTGTTCGTATCCGCGAAGGCGCAAACCGTTATTGAGAAAGACATCACGCTTCGATTTGAGAAGAACGAAGCCGTTGTTGTGCTTCCGGTCGAGAGCGACAAAACCCTTAAAACAAGCGCGGCCTTCAAAATCGTCGGTTCCTTCGACCGCTTGCTCGGCGAAAACTCGCGGCCCGCAACGCTGGAGCCCGGAGTTAACCAAATCGAGTTGCGCACGAAGATGGGCGAGGTGCGAAACATCGGCGACTTGGTATGGAAGCGGCTGGAATACCGAGTTGGCGAGGGGACGTCAGCGAAAAAGGGAATCATCTCGCTTTCCGAGATTCTTCGGGATGCCTTCACGATTGACATCGGCTATCCGGAATATACAGCGAGCGGTGCATCCTATATCGTCCAGTCTACGGCCAAGAGAATCAAAGATGGTTCGCCACTGGGGAACCTTCAAGTAACCGGGATACTAACCCTTAGGCACAATTCAAACAGGTCAAAAGACCTGCTACTGGAAGCTTCGGGCATTACGGATAATTCGGGAAATGTAATTTTGGTTTTCAATGTTCCTGATCTCTTCGATCCTCTGGACGGCTGGAGTGACAATTCGGAGCTTGTAGTCACTGGCGACTTTGGAGGTATGCATGCGATCGTCGAGGCCGAAGTCGGTCAATTGAAAAACGCAAACAATGTAGTTCTTACAACCGACAAACAACTCTATCAGCCGGGTCAGACCGTCAAAATCCGCGGATTTGCATACTCTAATGACTCTGGAATCGGTAAACGAATTCCGCTAGGAGATATTGAAATTCACTACGAAATTAGAGATGAGGACCACAAAATTGTATTCGCCGGCACTGCAAAATCCAGCAAATTTGGTATCACCTCAGTCGAATGGGTAGTTCCCGATTCTCAAAAGCTGGGAGAATATTCGATCAGGGTCGATTCCGACGAAATAGATGAACCAAGGGGTTACAAGTCATTTAAAATTTCGCGCTACGAACTTCCAAACTTCGTAGTATCGGCCGATCCGGACAAGCCTTACTACCTTCCAACAGACAAAGCAGCAAAGGTAATGATAAAAGCCGACTATTTGTTTGGCGAAAAGGTCGCGGAAGGTAAGGTTCGAGTAGCAAAAGGCGGTGGGCGCAAATGGGATTTCAAGAAGCAGGAGTGGAAGAATAAGGAAGTAGACCCTATCAAGGCGAAGCCGGTAGGAAATGGGTTTTACACTGTTGATATTGATCTCAAGGACCATTGGGAAGAGTTCGAAGAAGATTCTGATTTGTTTTCAGATCTTTCCTATACCGCTTATTTCACCGATTCGTCGACGAACCTTACAGAACAGCGACAGTTCGATATCCGCCTCAGCAAGTCCGACATCCATCTATATGTAATTGGACTTAGGCAGTTTGACGACGTAACTTCGAGACTCCCTGTTGAGGGTATAGTCTCGACGGTTCTTGCCGACGGCACACCTATTGGTGCGAATGTCGAAATTTCTCAATTGTTAGATGGGAAGACTAAGGGAAACACCAGCAAAATTCGGACAAGCAATCAAGGTCTCGCAAGATTCTCCCTAAATCTTCCCGATTGCCAGGATAAGCGTGGTGAATACTGTTATGACAAACTTGAATTGAAGTTTGTGGCGAGCACGGGTAAGAAAAAATCCGGATCAGAAATAATAGATGACATCTACATCGCTGATGCCCTAACGCACCTGACCATTCACACTGATAAGAAAATCTATTCGAAAGGGGAATCGATCCACTACGAGGTTCGCTCAAACGTTCCCGATTTGCAAGCAACGCTTTTAGTCTCGTCTGGAGCATCAGTTCTAGAGAACCGCTTCGTAAAACTTAAAGATGGAACTTTCAAAGGAACGATTCCATTCTCAAAATCATTTTCGGGGATTTTACATGTCGGGGCTACATGTAAACGGTGCGACTGGCGTAGCACGCGTGAAGGCAATGTGATCTTCCCGAAAAACGTCGGCTTGAAGATCACACCCAAAACGGACAAACAGACGTATCTCCCGGGGACGAACTCCCAGATCAAATACAAGGTTGAAAACGCCGATGGTAATGCGGAGGAAACCGCAATCGGAATGTTTGTGGTTGATCGGGCCGTTGAAGAACGAGCGATTGCGGATCAGTTTAGAGGAAATGTTCGAGATGCATTGTACGAATTTAAGGAAATGTCCTATGAGATTGAAAGTTTTCGAGGAGTCAGCTTGCGGGATTTGTTTGAGTTGGGTCGGTCGGTAAAAGCGGACGATGATTTGCATTTGATTGCTGCACTATTCGATGCGGATCGCACAATGCCGTACGAATTCGATGACTCTTCGGGCCAACCGACGCAAATGGAATACGGCGCCGAGATGAGCCAGGACGTTACATCCATCATCACAGCCTTAAAGATAAGGTACGCATACGATGGATTCCACCCAACTACTGATACCCAACTCGGTTATATCCTCAAAGGTAATTCGATCGAACTCGGCAACGTGCTGGATCCCTGGGATCGACCATACAGGGCGTCATTCTCGACAGAGCGTGACCAAAGCGTGATTCGTTTTATATCAGACGGACCGGACAAGAAGCCGGGATCGGACGATTTGGTCGCAAGCGAGTTTAGAGTCAAATACTTCGAAAAGACTGGAAGAGCGATGGATCGGGCGTTGGAAGAGAATTTGCGCATCAACAAAGAATACGTTCGAAGCGAGCAAAGGCTTTTGGAAGTGCTATCTGCAAAAGGTATCGGGAAGGAGGAATTGATTGACCCGTGGGGCAGACCCTTCGTCTTTGAATTCAAAGGCGATGCGACCGATTATCTGATAGAGATACGAAGTCTTGGTCCAAAACCCAGTAGCAAATATGACGACATAGATATCTGGACCTACAGGGTTAGGTTTTTTAACGATTATCATTCCAAGTTGTTCAAAATATGGGAAAGTCTGGACATCGATTCAGAGAAATACCCGAGAAGTGTTCGTGAGTTCAAGAAAGCCGCAAAGAGATTGGGCGTCGATTTTGACAAGATAAGGGATGGCTGGGGTAGGAAGTACTACATCGAACAGCGGGAAGATACCTCCTATAGAGACCGTCACACGTACGTCATTGAGCAACTTCCCGACCAATCAACACGAAGGGTTCTGAAAATTGAGCCGCTTACCAGGAAAACCATTTCATTTTCGGTTAGGAGTACCGGTGAAGACGGCAAGGTAGATAAGAACAGCGTTTACAAGAATCCGATCGTGTTTACGTACACTTTTGTACTTTCTGAAGAGCTTGTAGATCCCCCTGATCCTAAATCCAAAACAGGTATTGCGACCATCGGTCCTTTTGTCGCCGGCAAATCTTCAGTTCAAGGCCTTGTCAAAGACTCGCTTGGATTTGGGATCCCCGGAGCCAAGGTGCAGTTAATGCAACGGCAGTCTTCGTCCGCAAAGGAACAGGAAACGGATAGTTCTGGTGGATTCTATTTTGGGCGAATCGCTCCCGGCATCTATGACGTTTCGGCTTCGGCCGATGGTTTCCTTACCACGATTAGAAAGTCAGTCGCTATTGCGACGTCTGAGACAACTGTATTCGATCTTGTACTCGAGCCAGGAAGCATATCCACGGTGGTAAATGTCATGTCTGGTTCCGAAACGATTGTGGATATTGGTGATTCGATGATCTCAAACAATTTTACGAAAGAGAATGTCGATTCTTTGCCGAGAGGAGTTACTTTTGCGAGTCTCTTGAAAATTGCCCCTGGAGTAATAGCCGAGCCACTAGGGGCAGGACCAAATATCGATGGGGCGTCCGGATCGGAAAAGACGTTTGTCGTGGATTTCGGAAAAGAGAATAGCTCCAAAGCCCCAGTAGATACGCCGAGAGTCAGAAAGTACTTCCCCGAGACGCTTCTGTGGGCTCCGGAGATCGTCACCGACAAGGACGGGAACGCGACGGTGCGCTTTCGCCTTGGCGACAACCTTACAACGTGGAGGATCTACAGCGTCGCCAACAACATGAACGGCGAGGTCGGCTACTCAACCGACGAGATCAAGACCTTCAAGCCGTTCTTCGCCGACATCATTCCTCCCAGGAACCTGACAGTCGGCGACCAGATCAGCCTTCCCGTCCAGATCCGGAACTACACCGATTCGGAAATGAGGGTCGGCGTCAAATTCCGAAACGAGGACTGGTTTGATTCGATCAGCGGCGTTTCGAGTTCGGTTCCGTCGTCTCCCGTGCCTTCGACCCCGCTCGGGGATTCCGTGGCGCTCAATGTGACGACGAACGTGATCGGCGCGGGGGCGGCGACGCGCGGGGCGTCCGCGGATCCATCCGCGGGCTTTGTGGAAAAGTCCGTCAGGGCGAGGCCTGATTCTACAACCAACGCGTACTTTGGAATTAGGGCGCGGTCGGCCGTTGGGAACGGATTGTTCCACGTCGAGGCGTTTGCTCCGGATGACTCCGACGCACTGGAGAAGCCGGTAACGGTCTCGCCGGACGGCAGGCCCGTTTCGTTCTGCGAAACGGCGCTGTTCCGCGACTCCGCCGGGTTTGCCGTGAATTTCGCGGACTCCGCGCTTTCCGAGGGAAGGAAGTCCGAACTCGTCATCTACCCAAACCTCTTCAGCCATGTCTCCGAATCGGTCGGAGGGCTTCTGAAGCGTCCCTACGGATGCGGGGAACAGACCATTTCCTCAACCTACCCGAACCTGCTGATTCTCAAGATCGCCGGAGAGGACGGGCCGATATCGAAGAAGGCGAGGGAGTATCTCGCTGAGGGATATTCGCGCCTGCTCGGATATCAGGGCGAGTATGGCGGTTTTACCTACTGGGGCCCGAAGGGAAAGGCCGACGTCGCGCTGACCGCCTATGCGCTGAGGTTTCTGAGCGATGCCTCGAAGTTCATCGATGTCGATGAATCTGTGATGAGGCAAGCGAGCCGCTGGCTTTCGTCCCAGCAGAATGCGGACGGCACCTGGGGATACCAATACGACTCGAAGAATACGCTGCTCAATCTGAGAACGACGGCCGTCGCCGTCAGATCGCTGGCCGGAGCCGGGGCGGCAAAGGGAGACAGGCAGGAGAAGCTCGCTCTGGAAACGGGGCTTCTTAGGTTGAGGAACGATACGGAAATACTCAGGGATCCGTATGCTCTTGCGAATCTCGGCTTGGCGCTGGCGGCTCTCGACGATTCCGAGGGTGTTGAGCGCGTTGCGGACAGTCTCGCGAAGCTCGCGCTCAGGGAGGGTCCGGGCTACTACTGGAGTCTCGAGTCAAACACCCCCTTCTTCGGCTGGGGCACGGCGGGCCGCTTTGAGACGACGGGATTGGCGCTCAATCTGCTTCAGATCGCAAGCAAGGGGAATCCCGCCTACAGGAATGTCATCTCGGGGGGCACGGAGTTCCTGCTCAAAAACAAGGACCGGTATGGCGTCTGGCTTTCGACCCAGGCCACGATCAACGTCCTCGGCGCCCTTTCGAGCGTAATCGAGGGCTCGAACGAGGACGACGGCGTGAAACGTTTCGCCGAAATCGTCATAAACGACAGGCAGGTGGAGAAACTCCCGCTTCCGCCGGCATCGGAGACCGGATCGCCTTTGCGGTTCGACGTCACCTCACACCTCACCCCCTCAAACAACACGGTGGAAGTCCGGACGACAGACGGACGGACGCTGCAGGCGCGGCTGGCAACCTCATACTACGTTGATTGGGATCAATCGGATTCGAACGGTGTCAACGTCAACTCCAGCCGCGCCATCAGGCTCGACTACGCTTGCGACAGGTATTCCGCCAAACCGACCGACAAGATCACCTGCAGCGTCGATGCCGAACGCGTCGGCTTTCGCGGCTACGGAATGCTGCTCGCCGAGATCGGCACCCCGCCCGGCGCGGATGTCGACCGCGCGAGCCTGGATCGCGCCCGCGACCTGAACCTGATCAGCAGGTACGATGTCCTGCCGGACAGGATCGTCGTTTACATGTGGGCGAGGGCCGGCGGTACGAAATTCGACTTCAGCTTCCGCCCGAGGTTTGAGATAAACGCGCAAACCCCGCCGTCAGTTCTCTACGACTACTACAACGAGGAGGCCAAGGCGGTCCTCAAGCCGCTGAGGTTTGTTGTCAGGCGGTAGCGACTGCGGAGTTCCGAGTTTGGAGTTTTGAGTTTTGAGTTTTTGTGGTGATGTTGATTCGGTTACTCGGACTCGCGCGGTTTTATAGGGGTTATTCGTCGAACTCCAGGATTTCTACAATTTCCTGCATGTACTTCCGCCCTTCCTCAATCGCATCGGGCTTGAGCGAAACCGCTCCTACGACCGCGTGTCCGCCACCACCGTATTTTTCGCAGATCTCCGCGATGTTGTGAGTTCGCGGCCTTGGAGACCACGGATTCGAGCCAACCGAGATCTTTGTACGGTGCTCGCTTTGAGTAAGCGCGACGTTGTATGTCGTTTCGGGATGGAAGTAATAGGGAATGAATTTATTATAGCCGTCGATGTTATCATCGGCGAGATCGAATGTGACGACTCCTTTTGAGTATTGTGATTTCCTTCTGATTAGCTCAACCGTCGCTTCGTGTTGTTCGAGAATCGGTTTGAACTTCGCTTGAATCTCATCGCTGTCCATCACCTCGTCGAGCGTTTTTGTCATCAAATCGGTGATTATCTTTTCGATAAACGAGGGATCGCGTTCGTTTTCGATTACCTGCATCAGCTTCAAGGCAGGCGAACGGAGTTCGACGCATTGCGCGGGAGATTCGTACAACGCCCCATCGATGATATGAGCCCAATGAATGAGCTCGGCCAGTGATTCGTCTTCAAAACCGAACTTCTCCTTTGCGATCCGGGCTATGAATTCGGCGCAAGATTTTGAGGTCGTATCGAGAAACTTCTTTCCCGATTTGTCGGCATTGAAGTGTTTCTCATCGTCATCACTCAAAAACGCCGACTGATGATGATCGAACCACCACGTAAGCCTGTCATCGGCGCAATACTTGAAATCGACGATCGCGTTTTCATCGCCGTCGAATTGATCCCGGTCAAAGGCGTTACCGGCGCGGTGCATTGTCGGGGTATAGGAAATCTCCGCGTCGGCGTGTATTTTCGACTTGTAGAACTTTGAAAAAATGGCGGCTGACGAAACGCCGTCAAAGCAATTGCCGTGATAGAGTATTCGAAGTTTCATAGATAATTCGTTGTCGTCCGGGCAAACAACATAGAGTAGTTGTGTCGTCGCGATTGGTCAAGGATGCTCGGGAAGATTGATTCCTGACTCCTGTCTTTGATTTTCCTTCGAATCTGGTGCCAGAGTCGGCCGCCGCCGGAACTCCCGGATTCTTTCGTGCGTCACATTGCGTTGCATATTTTGGTTTTTTAATGGATATCAAGATCAGAAAAGCGAATATCGATGATGCCGAGTCACTGGTGGAATTCAACCAGGAAATGGCGTTTGAAACCGAAGGAAAACGGCTTGATCCCGAGACTCTCGCCAAAGGCGTTAACGCCGTTTTCACCGATGGCAACAAAGAGTTCTATGTCGTCGCCGAATCGGAGGACGGAAGAATCGCCGGTGGCTTGATGATCGTGCTTGAATGGAGCGATTGGCGCAACGCTTGGTTTTGGTGGATTTCGAGCGTTTACGTTAGACCGGAATGGCGGGGAAAAAGGGTCTATTCGCGGCTTTACGAGTTTGTAAAAAAGCTGGCCTCGGAACAGGGAAATGTTCATGGCTTCCGGCTTTATGTCGATCTTGAAAACGAACGCGCACAGAGAGTTTACGAAAAGCTTGGGATGGAAGCGTCGAATTATCTGTTGTTCGGGGAGAATCTGAAGAAATAGCGGCAGAAACCAAGCTTGGCTATTTGTCGCCATGCGGCCTGTAGAAACCGCCTTCCGGTTTGAATGTTGTGAGGTTGTATTTTCTTCGGCAGCCGCATGAAGAACAGTATTGATAAGTATGCTCTCCTGAAGTTACGGGTCGGCTCAATCGGGTGTGACGGCAACCAAATAGGCGATCCAGTATCCCAAGCTTGTCGCCGGCCATTTCTATCTCGTTATTTGCATCGTTTTTACTGGTTTGATCATTCGTCATAGGTGCTCGATTTTTGGATACTCAACTGGCGGAAGAGGCGGAATCGTTACTTATTCCATAGAATTTGCATGTTGTGTTAAGTTGTTGACACAGTTCAATTAAGCAATGATCGTGCCGAACTGAACCGAGAGACGAGAATTGAATTTCAGTTTTGTTTTTGTTGAGCTCCGTACAAAACCACCGCTTCGAAAGGAATTCGATAACTGTCATTTTGTCTGAATCATATGGCAATCGTCTCTGACAAAAAGTCACATCTCACTTCTGCTGAATTCGAACGAATTTGCCGTGGAATCGATGAGGATCGCGAGAAAATCATCAGGCATAATCCGATTGGCACCGATGAAGAAATCCTGCTCTGGATGTTGATGTGTGTTCTTATCAGTTATCTGAGTGTGCCGGAAAATGAGGTTCCCTGCTTTCCCGGAACACCCGATCAAACGACCTATCTCGCCGCGATTGACCATCTGTTATCAACCCGACACACCGATTTTGAGTGGAGGGAATATGTTGAAAAAATGCTTGCAGGATTTCAATAGATTGATTAACATTGTTTTACAGCCCTCCCTCGGGCTTTGATAGAGCTGAGCCGATTGCGCTCGCCTTCCCTGCCAGCCCCACTTGGCGAATTCCTCATTTAACATCTCACTCTCTCTTGCTTTATCAATGTCAGAAATACAATTTGATCGCCGCATTGCGCGCCGCTCCGAAACAAACATTTCGGCCGTCGTAAGGGGTCGGGAATCGGAAGCTTTCTTTTGGACCGAAAACACCGAACTTGAAACGGTTTCAAAAGTCGGCGCCGGTTTTAATCTCGAACACGAACTCAATGTAGGACGTGTGATTTCGATAATCTGCAAAATGCCCAAGTGGTTGCGGAGTTATGATCAAGACAAGGAGATGTACCGGGTTTGGGGTTTGGTCCAGCATTGCACACCAATCACCACCGACGCGGGAAGCAGATTCCAGATCGGCGTGGCTTTTATTGGCAAGCATGCCCCCAAGAGTTATAGCTCAGATCCTTTGAGAACCTATCGCGTGAGCGGGATGGACAAAGACGGCTTTTGGTCCGTCGGCGAGGCGAAAACCGCGTTTGTTTCGAGAAGCCATTTCCGATTCCCGGTTGCTCTTCCCTGCAAACTGACGTTGATAAATCCGGAAGGCGCGGAGATCGGTTTTGACAACGACGCCGTCAGCGAAAACTTGAGCGTCGGGGGAGCTTCCATCTATACGCATTTGGAACTGACGACAGGAGAGGCCGTTAAAATTCAGTTCACGGATCCCGAGTTCATAACGATCGCGCTGGTTCGAAACCGGCAACTTCGCAGCCACGATAAGGCGACATTGCATCTACATTTTACGGACGCTGAATTTCCGGTAAAGCTACTTGATGTTTCTCCACACACGCTCGCCGTCGAGGCCGCCGAGAATTCGCCTCAAAATGAACACGACAACGAGCCGTCATTTGCCGAATCTCCAGCCGTTATGGAAGATCCGTCACACCTTCTAACAGAAGGCGGTGATACCGTGCCCGATCGGGACGACTACGTAAGTGAGTCTGAACAAGATGATTCTGCGCCCGATCTAGATCTGGAGACCGAAGAAGAGGTGCTGTCCGCAATTGATTCCGAAATGGAGCACGAGGAAGCGCTCTTGGACGTTTAGGCGAAACACCTCTCGAAAACTTCCGAGTTTCACATCTTACGTCCGGAAGTTTACACTTGAATGCACCGAATCCTGCTTTCGATTCTGCTCGAAGTTGCGGTTTAGGCAATTGGTGGGCATTCAGTGTTAATAGAAAAGTTTACAATCACTCCGTTCCAACAAAATACCCGTGTCGTCGCATGCGGGAAAACATCCCAGGCGATCGTCATAGATCCGGGCGAGGAATCTCAGGAACTTAACAACTTCCTGCGTGACAACTCGTTGAATCTCGTGGCGGTCGCTTTGACGCATGGCCATCTCGATCATGCGGGCGGCACGGCCGCGCTCAAACGCGCGTTTCCCGAAGCGGAAGTCGTGATCCACAAGGATGACGAAGATCTTTATCTGAAAATTCCAAGACAACCGCTCGCAATGGGTATTCCGGCATCGCAGTTGAAGGCGTTGGGGCTCGATTACGAAGATCCGCCGCCGCCGACCAGATATTGGGAGCATGGCGAGAAATTTCATGTGGGTGAATTGGAGTTTGACATTCTTCACTGCCCGGGCCATACGCCGGGACATGTGGTTCTGGCGGAGCGGAATGAACAGAAAGTGTTTGTCGGGGATTGTTTGTTTCTGGGTTCGATCGGACGAACGGATCTTCCCGGCGGCTCGTACGAACAGCTTCTAGACTCGATTGAAACCAATATACTTGGTCTCGGAGACGATTTCGTTGTCTATTCAGGGCATGGTCCCGAAACGACTGTCGGACACGAACGTGCCACCAATCCATTCCTGACGGGCGCCTACGGGCGCGGTCGGTTTATTTAGAGAGCTATCGCGGGTTATCGATATTGCTTTGTCATCGATCGATTTCCAGCGCATGAACAAATCAAACGTCCGTCTATGCCGCCCGCATTTGGGTCAAACGGATAACACTGAAAGGAGATTTCATGAAGAAACTTGTTACCGCGTTCATATTTTTCTCGATTTCGGCAACGACACTATTCGCCCATGTATCGTTGATTCCGGGCACCCATAGCCAACAGACCACATACAAACTGGAAAAGGTAAACGGTGTCGTTTACGCATTGTTCGGCAGTGGCGGAAACATCGGCGTCTCTTATGGCGATGACGGGTTGATGACGATCGATACGCAGTTCGAACGCAATGTTGTCGGGATCAAGGAAGCACTTTCAAAACTCGGAACCGACAAGCCCCGTTTTGTTTTCAATACGCACTACCACGGCGACCACACCGGCGGGAACGTTTTGTTTGGTAACGACGCGTTGATAATCGCTCAAGACAATGTCCGTTACAGGCTTCTCAATCCAGGGCCGGGGCGTGATGGAGCACCGGGAGTTCCGATGGCAAAACAAGGGCTCCCAATGATCACTTACGATAAAAGCGTTGCGCTTCACATCAATGGCGAAAAGGTAAAAGCCTTGCATTTTCCAAGCGGCCACACCGATGGAGACACCGTTATCTTCTTTACTACTTCCAACGTGGTTCATCTCGGCGATGACTTCTTTGTCGGTCGTTTTCCATATGTCGATCTGGGTTCGGGAGGATCGGTCAATGGTTTGATAGACAATATCGGCAAGCTCTTGGGCATGATTCCCGTTGATGCCAAGCTCATCCCCGGCCACGGCCCGGTTTCCACGATCGAGGATCTGAGGGCATATCACTCGATGCTGGTTTCCACGACTCTTTACGTCAGAAAGATGATGAAGGAAGGAAAGACTCTTGATGAAATCAAAAAAGCGGGTCTTCCGGCGGAGTTCAAATCATGGGCTCCTGAGGGTTCGTTTATCAACGAGGAACGCTGGATTGAAACGATCTTCAACAGCTACCAGCCAAAGGTTGAGATGAAAAAGGGCTAGCCTTTACCAATAGAAAAAAGGGTCCGACCGCAACTCCGGTCGTACCCTTTGTTGTTTGAAACGAAAGACTAGGCAACCGTTACTTCTTCGCAAAGGTAAACATCCTGAATCGCGTTGAGAAGGGCGACTCCCTCGTCGGTTGGTTTTTGGAAAGCCTTGCGGCCCGAGATCAAACCCATTCCGCCGCCGCGTTTGTTGATAACGGCGGTTCTCACGGCCGCTTCAAGATCGCCGGCGCCTTTGGATTCACCGCCCGAATTGATCAAGCCGCAACGGCCCATGTAGTTGTTGGCAACCTGATAGCGAACCAGATCCACCGGATGATCCGTTGTCAGATCCGAATAAACCTTCGGATTGGTCTTTCCATAACTGCTTTCGTAGTTGAGGCTGTTGTATCCGCCGTTGTTGGTCGGGAGCTTTTGCTTGATGATATCTGCCTGAATCGTAACGCCAAGGTGATTTGCTTGGCCGGTAAGATCGGCCGATGCATGCATGTCTCCATCCTTGGTTTTGAAGGCCGAGTTTCTCAGATAACACCAGAGGATCGTCGCCATCCCAAGCTCGTGCGCGTATGCAAATGCTTCGGCAATCTCAACGATCTGGCGCGAAGATTCTTCGGATCCAAAATAGATCGTCGCTCCAACCGCCACGGCTCCCAAATTCTTCGCCTGCTCGATCGTGCCGAACAAAACCTGGTCAAACGAATTTGGATATGTGAGCAGTTCGTTGTGGTTGATCTTAACCACGAAAGGAATCTTGTGCGCGTACTTTCGCGAAACGGCGCCGAGCACTCCAAACGTCGAAGCGACGGCGTTGCATCCGCCTTCGATCGCTAGGTTGACTATGTTTTCCGGATCAAAGAGCTTTGGATTCGGGGCGAAGCTTGCTCCCGCCGAATGTTCGATACCCTGATCGACCGGAAGGATCGAAAGATAACCCGTTCCTCCGAGGCGGCCGTTGTCAAAAAGAGTTTGAATCGATCTCAAAACTTGCGGGTTGCGGTCGGAATCGCGCCAGATGCGATCTACGAAATCCGGACCCGGGATATGAATGCTGTCTTTTTTAATGGTATTGGAAACGTGCCCAAGCAGGCTATCTGCCTGATCTCCGAGCGCTTCCTGAATTTTGCTGTATTCAGCGGACATTTCTGATCTCCTGTTTTCAAAAAATTATCTTGGGATATGTTGTAATTCAACGGATTATAGCACAACGAAACAGCGCCATGTGACATCGCAGAATATTGATTTTACGTGATTTTTTAAGGTAGAATTAACTCAATTCTAGTCGGTTCCGCGAAGTTGCACCCCCATTAAAGTACTGCATCTTCCTCATTTTTCTTTTACCCGCCGCAGGTGGGCTGTGTTTTGAGGTATCAATATGTCTTTCCCATCACTCAAGCAAATCGCTTTGCTTGTGGCTTTTTGTGCGTTTTTTACCGTTTCCGCGTTCGCGGGAGATGATTGGCGTCCCGTTACAGCTGAAGAAAGGGCAATGACCAAAGGCAAGGTCGAGGCCGACGCTGACGCTGAGGTTATCTTTTGGGATGTGAACATCAACGACTCCGGTGCGGACCTCGTTATTGATCACTATTTGAGAATCAAGATCTTATCAGATGTCGGTCGCGAAAAGTTTGCGAAGATCGATATTCCTTACGTAAAACCTCAGAAGATAAAAGATGTTCAAGCTAGAGTGACCAAACCAGACGGAACGGTAGTCGAGATAGCAAAGGCAGACCTGTTCGATCGTGAAATTATTAAAGCAAATGATGTGAAGGTTAAAGCCAAGTCCTTCGCTGTTCCAAATATAGAAACAGGTGTTGTAGTCGAATATAAATACCGTGAACAGGTAGTAAATGGCGGGGCCGACAATCTACGGATGGATTTCCAAAAGGACATCCCCGTGCAATACGTTGTTTACAGGCTTCGTCCGGGCGCTGCTGGCAGACTCATCAACTTCAACGTGGATGCCAAGTTAGTAGAGGAAAAGTCCAAACGATACAAGATCGAAATGCGGGAAATGCCGGCCATTGGCGAAGAACCGAACATGCCGCCTGAGGACGAGGCGCGCAGTTGGATGATGATCTACTACGACTCGAAACGAAATCTCAAGGGTTCGAGTATGGATTTTTGGGCGAGAGTCGGCGGACTGATGGTTTGGGTTTATGACATCAAGGATACCCTAAAGCCAGGCAAAACCATGAAGGCCATGGCTGCGGAGATAATTGGGGATGCGCAGACAGAAGAGGAAAAAATCAAGAGACTTTTTGATTTCTGCAAAACAGAGATTAATAACCTCAATTACGATCCGTCCATCACAGAAGATGCTTTGGATGAGATCAAGCCTTCAAAAGACGATGACGATACGTTGAAGAGAAAACAAGGACGCAGTTCTGAGATAAACAAGCTTTTCGCGTCACTTGCGGACGCCGCTGGATTTGAAACCAGGTTGGCCTTTACAGGCGACCGTAGCAAGTTGTTCTTCAATATCAACAAAATGCATGAATCCTTCATTCATTTCACCGGGGTTGCAATCAAGCAGGGCAACCGATGGAAGTATTACGATCCGGGCAGCAAGTTCCTCCCTTTCGGATATCTTACGTGGAAATCAGACAACGGACCCGTATTCCTTCTTGCTTATAAGGATTACATCACTACTGAGATCGATATCAGCGACTACAACCAATCTCGAATTATACGCAATGGCGACTTCACGCTAAGCGAAGACGGAACTTTGACGGGAACCGCATCGGTCATGTACACGGGTCAGTTTTCAAATCGGGAAAAAACGCTTAACTACGATATTTCCGAGAACGAGCGGGAAGAACGAGTGAAGGACCGGATCAAGTCGAGGCTTTCCACGGCCGAAGTTTCGGATATCAAATTTGAGAATATGACAGACCCCGAAATGCCGTTTACCGTGAAATACAAGGTTACGGTTCCGAACTATGCTCAGAAGGTCGGCAAGCGGATGTTCATGCAGCCCGGTTTCTTTGCGAACGGAAGCCAGCCGAGGTTTACGAGTTCGACACGCAAATACGATATCTACTTCGACTTCCCTTGGTCTGAAACCGAGGAGATCAACATCAAGCTCCCGGAAGGCTACACTCTCGACAACGCTGACGTTCCCGAGCCGGTTGAAGATGCTTCAAGAATCGGATCGCTTAGAACAAAGATGTTTCTCGACAAGAGCAAGTTTTCACTCAAGTATCAGCGCGATTTCCACTTTGGAGGTGGAGGAAACATCTTCTTCCGTGCCGGTTCGTATATGCCGATCAAGAATCTGTTCGACAGTTTCCACAAGGCCGATACGCACGCGTTGACTTTGATTCAGAAGGCGGCCGAGTAAATACGGAGAAAAGCATATATGAAAATCAAAGCGGGGATTTGGCTCCTCTTGGCGTTGTTATGCGCTTCAAACGTATTTGCGGACAATGATCCGATTGTTTGGAAGCCGATCACTCAGGCCGAGCTCGACATGAAGGAGCCTGTAGTTGACAACAATGCGGATGTCGAGGCGCTTCTTTGGGAAGTGACGTTCGATGATTCCGATAAGAAGAAGCTCTATGTCAACACTTATGTTCGGGTAAAGATTTTTACCGAACGCGGGAAGGAGGCTTACAGCAAGGTCGATATCAGGTATTCAAAGGATTATGCCCTCGAATCCCTCGCCGCCCGGGTGATAAAGCCCGATGGTTCGATTCAACAGCTTACGGCCGCCGATTTTATCAATCGTCAGATCGTTTCGGCGCGCAAGGTTAAGATCCTTGCGCGTTCGTTTGCCGTTCCGGGAATCGAGCCTGGTGTAATTGTCGAGTATCAATATCGACGAAAGATCAAGAACGACAGCATTAACGGCGAGCGTCTTGATTTTCAGAGAGACATTCCTGTGCAGAATCTCAGATACAGGGTTCGGCCATTCAAAGATCAGACCATCCATCCGACGTTCTTGAACATGGCCGACCTCGGGTTTTACAACGATCCCAATGAACGCGGTTTTTTGGTCCTGGATAGGAAAAGCGTACCCGCGTTCAAGGAAGAGGCGTTGATGCCGCCGGAAGACACGCTTAAACCCTGGGCGGTGCTGCAATACTCCGGATCTAACAGGTCGATCCTTAGGACGATTAGTGATGTTAGCTACATCTATTCGCTGATTGCTGAACCGGACAAGGAGATTAAGCGGAAAGCGGATCAACTGACGGCAAATCTGACAAATGACAAGGCCATCGTCAGAGCGCTTTTCGACTATTGCCGCAACGATATTAAGAACCTCTCACGGGAAGGAACCGGAACAGGCAAAGAGCCAAAGATCAAGAAGGTTTCGGACGTCATAAAGAAGGGCGCGGGTTATAGCATTGATATCGATCTGCTTTTTGCAGCCCTTTTGACCGCGACGAACCGGGCCTCCTATATGGTATTCTCCGCGGATCGCGACGAGTATTTTTTTGATCCGAACAGTTCGCCTCAATTTTTGGATTTCGTGCATTTCGCCGGAGTTTCTGTAAATGTTGAAGGGCAACAACGCTATTTTTCGCCTTCGAGACCATGGCTTGGTTTTGGTGAATTGGATTGGTTTGAAGAAAATGTTTATGCAGTTTTGGCGAGCAATGGCCGAACCAAATGGTCGGTAATTCAGATGAAGAATCCGTCCGAATCGCTTTTGTCCCGCAAGGGCAAATTCGAACTGTCGGAAGATGGAACGATCAGCGGCTCGATCACCGAGGTTTCCAACGGTTATCTTGCGACCGAGGATCGGCGTTTGGGATTTGAAGACAGTGACGAAAAAAGGCTGACCGATATCGAGGAAGAATTAAAGGCGAAACATAGCGGGGCGGTCGTGTCTGACGTCAAACTCGATAATTTTGGTTCGCCTGATAACCCTCTAATCAAGAGCTACAAGATTTCGGTTCCCGGCTATGGTCAAAAGACAGGCTCCAGAATGTTCTTCGTACCCAATTTCTTCGAAGCCAGTTCAAAGCCTTTTTTCTCAACAAATGACAGGCTTCACCCGGTTTACTTCAGCTTTGCGTGGTCCGAGCTCGATGAGATCGAGATTACCTTGCCGGAGGGGTATGAGCCTGAAAGTCTTTCAACTCCTTCGGATATCGTAGAAAAATCAAAGATCGCGGGTTCCGACTATTCGATCACGTATGACAAGCAAACCAGAAAACTCAAGTACAAGAGGGATTTCTTTTTAGGAGACGGCGGCAAGATCTTTTTCCCCCAAACGGTCTATCCGGCTCTAAAGACACTTTTTGACAAAATGCATAATTCGGACACTCACAGCATCGCTCTTAAGCGAGTGGACAAGTAATCACCAGGAGTTACCATGACAAAACGCTCTCAATTAATTCTCGTTTTTTTACTCGCCTTTTCGACAACGATTTTCGGCGCATTTGACAGGGCACCATCCTGGCTTCAATCCGCGGCAACCCAAAGGGTTCCTTCGTATGAGAAGGATGTTATTGGAGTTGTGCTTCTCGATGAACAGGTAGTTACGGTTGATCGTTCGGGCAAGATTGTCACCGAGGAAAGATACGCCGTAAAGATACTTACCAAGGAAGGACGGGATCTCGCCGTCGCGCGCGCTTCTTATCTCGTCAGCGCAGGAAAAGTCGGCGATTTGGAGGCCTGGACACTTCCCGTTTCGGGACAGGTAAAAGAATGGGGAAAGAAGGATGTGGTGGATCTTATCGCCGATCCGGATGACGTGTATAACGAACATCGGCTCAAGATCATCAATGCCAGCGATACCGTTTCAGTCGGTGACATTTTTGGCTATTCCGTAACGATCGAGAATCCTCCCCTGTTTTACCAGGATATATGGCAGTTTCAAGGCGCTCTACCGGTACTTACATCCAGATACACACTGAATCTTCCATCCGGATGGCAAGCGGATAGCCTTACCTTCAATGCTGACAATATCGTGCCCTCGGTCAATGGTTCGACTTATACCTGGCAGATGAATTATTTGGCTCCTGTTGCATTGGAGCCGATGAGTCCTTCGGTTGTAAATCTCGTTCCGTTTATTGCTGTAAATTTCAAACCCGCGGGCAATGAATCGGATGGCGTCCGCTCTTTTGCAAACTGGCAGGATGTATCGAAATGGTCATCCGGAATGTATGATCCGCAAGTCGTCGTCAACGATGAGGTGGCGGGAAAGGCAAGAGAACTTACGGCCGGTGCAGAAACCGAACTCGACAAGATCCGGGCAATCGGAAAATTCGTGCAGAACCTTCAGTACATTTCGATCGACATCGGTGTCGCCTACGGAAACGGCTATCGTCCGAAACCTTCGGATCGCGTTTTGAATCGCGGTTACGGGGACTGCAAAGACAAGGCGAATCTGATGAGGGCGATGCTGCGCTCGCTCAAGATCGATTCTTATCCGGTTGCGATCTATTCGGGTGATCCGACATTTGTTAAGAAGGAATGGCCGTCACCGAGACAGTTCAATCACTGCATCATCGCAGTTGTGGTTGGCAAGGAAACCGAGGCGGAAACGATCATCGAGCATCCAACGCTCGGCCGCCTGTTGATTTTCGATGCAACCGACGATATGACGCCGGTTGGCGATTTGCCCGATTATCTCCAAGGCAGCCAGGCACTTATCATGGCGGGCGAACAGGGGGGCATTTTCGAAATGCCGATCACTAGTCCCGAAGCCAACGCATTGGACCGCCAGGTCAACGTTAAGTTGGACGTGACGGGCGCGATTGCAGGCTCGATCGTCGAGAAGTCAAAAGGACAATCATCCAAATATGAGCGCGCTTTGTATCGTAGCCTCTCGGCAACCGATTATTCCAAGAGCATCGAACAATGGTTGACTCGCGGAGCGACGGCGGCGAAGTTGGAATCGATGACTCCTTCCGATGACCACGCCGGAGCGTCATTCAAGCTTGATGTTAAGTTCTCGGCTCCTTCATATGGACAGCTGATGCAGGGCCGCTTGCTTGTTTTCAAACCAACGATCGTCAGCCGTTCGCGTTCGATTTATCTTACGGACAAGGAGCGAAAGAATCCGGTCGTTCTTGATAGCATGTCATTCAAGGAATCCGCGGTTTTTGAACTTCCGTCGAATTTCTCGGTTGATGAAATGCCGGAGTCGGTTGACATCAAAACCGATTTTGGAAGCTACAAAACGACATACAAGGTCGAGGATTCAAAACTCGTATTTACCAGGGAGATGATGACTGAAAGAACAGAGATCCCAGTGAAAGACTATGAAAAAGTTCGCGATTTCTTTGGCAAGGTTTTGAACGCGGAGAATTCCCCGGTCGTCTTGCTGAGAAACAACTAAGCTCGCGTTCCAAATAAGCGAATAAAAACACCCCCGACCAACATTGCTGGTCGGGGGTGTTTTTTGAATAAACAAGTTTCTAAAACAACGCTATGGTTTTGGCTGTTCTGATTTTGCCTTCGCTTCAACGTTGATTTCGATTTCCACGTCGTCGCCGATCATGCCGTTTTCAACGCCATAGTTTACGCCGAATTCGCTTCTCTTGATCATGGTCGTTCCCATCGCGCCAAGCATTTCAGTGCCGCGGACGGTTTTCGTCGGAAGCAAATCAACCATCATCACAACTTCTTTTGTAACTCCCTTCATCGTAAAGTCGCCCGTCACCTTCAGCTTGTCTCCGGACTTTGCGACTTTCTTGCTTTTGAAAGTCATTGTCGGGAACTTCTCGACATCGAAAAAGTCGGCCGAGCGGAGATGCTTGTTTCTGCCTTCAACGCGCGTGTCAACAGACGCGACATCGATCGAAACATCAACCGATGAATTCGTTACGTCTTCCGAATCAAGCATTATAGCGCCGGTAAACTTGTTGAAAAATCCGGGGACAAAGGCGAGTCCCATATGTCTTACCTTGAACCCAACTGAGCTGTGATTGGGGTCGATATCGAAAGTCCCCGATTTCATCGTTGTCGCAACATTTTCGGCGTCTGAAAGATATCGCTCTGTAAACGACATCTCGCGTGCATTCGAAATCGATCCGAATCCAACAAATAGGATCGTGCCGACTGCTGCAAATAGAACTGCAAGTAATGTTTTCTTCATCTGGTAACTCCTTTCCCTTGTTTGATTGCAAAAATTTTCTAGTCGCCGACTTCCTTTACACCCTCGATCGCTATCTCGACGACGACCTTATCTGACAAAACCTGAACTCCGTTAGGAAGATTTCCTCCATACGTTATTCCAAAATCCCTTCGATTAATTTCAACCGTCCCGCTTGCTCCCATCCGCAATTGGCCCCGTTCATCCTTGAGCGGCCCCGACAGTTTCACTGGAATCTGAACTTCTTTCGTAATCCCCTTCAAAGTCAGATCGCCCGTAACCCGAAGTGATTTACCTTTCTTCTTAACCGCCTTGCTTTCGAACTTCATCTCCGGAAAACTCGGAACATCAAAGAAATCAACGCTTCGGAGGTGATTGTCGCGGGCGTCAATGCCTGTATCAACGCTTCTTACCTCGGCGGTGAATTTTATCGACGATTTTCCGACGTTCTCGGCGTCGTAGAAAAAGGAACCATCGAAATTTCGGAAGTGTCCGGGAACATCAACCAGTCCAAGATGTCGAATGCGAAATCCAAGAGAACTATGGGCCTTGTCAAAGCCGTATTTTCCGGATCTTTCCTTCTTTGGGATCGAAGGATCATCATATGCAACCGTCTTCAGTGTCTCGGCCACACCGACCGCGGACGCGGTTTGCGTTGAGAAATACAGACCCGAACCGATAGCGAAAGCCGCCAAAACCAGCAAAATATAGTTTTTCATAAGTGATGATTGAATCGCAGACTTTCATCAGATGATTCAATTCGCACAACGGTTACCAATCAAAATCCGTTCTAAGATTTTGACCTAGCTAATACGAGCAATGCGTTGAAACGTTCGAGCAACTCCGGTCCGAGATGGGCAAGAAGGCTTCGCAATGTTTCTCGAACCGGTTCATCGAGAATCCCGACAACATCCAAACCCTTGTTTGTGATCTTCGAAACCTGAACCCTTCGGTCGATTTCCGATTGCTGTTTCTCAATCAATCCCGCTTTTTCGAGGCGTTCAAGCAATCGCGTAACATCGGAATCCTTGAAAACAAGACGTTCGCTGATGTCGCTGCATGCGAGCCCATCGGGCATCGAACCCCTCAGAATCCTCAAAACGTTGTATTGCGGACCCGAAAGCCCATGAGCTTTGAAAAGCGACTCCATCTCCAAACGAAGGATATAGCTCGTCCTTACAAGATTTAGGTATGCTTCTTCCTCGGGCAACTGGAACGGTATGCGTTGCTTTAATTCTTTCTGGAGTTCGCTCATGCATTCAACATTACTTGTTGCAACGGATATTGTCAACGATCAGATCGAGCTGCAGTTCCGCAGTACGGCCCGTTGGTCTTCCAGATACAGTGTTTGGATATGATGCTGATCGAACTAAAACTGCCACAATTTCGCCGTAGTAGGGAATACTGCTTTGGCGAATGAGTATTTCTTTCGTGTTGGACGTCTTGATCGCAGTTTTGACGATCGGGTTGGGTAAACGGAAGTTGCTTGTTGAAACGTGGATTTGGCTTTGGTCTAATCGAAGGAAGGGCTCTATTGGGGTAGTATTTCGTTTATGAAGAATGAGCGATACGACATGGTCGTGATCGGCGGGGGGTCGGCAGGATTGGTTGCCGCCGGCGGAGCCGGGCTGATTGGCGCCAAAACGCTTCTTGTTGAAAAGTCGCGCTTGGGCGGCGAGTGCCTTCACACGGGATGCGTGCCCTCCAAGGCGTTGATCAAATCGTCGCGAATCGCCCATCTCATGAGAAACGCCGATAAGTTCGGGTTTGCACCGATCTCCCCTGCTTTCTCGGATGATAGTTTCGGTTCGATTAGAAAGAGAGTTCGAGAGGTGGTTGAAGCCATTGCGGAACATGATCGTCCCGAGGTTTTTGAAGAGCTTGGAGCGGAGGTTGTGTTTGGTGAACCCGCATTTGTTGGGCCTCAAGAACTTTCTATCGCGCTTCACGACGGATCTACGAGACAAATCAGGTCGAAAAGGTTTTGCATTGCGACTGGTTCCTCGCCATTTATTCCACAGATCCCGGGGATTGATGAAATCGAAATTCTTACCAACGAGAATGTTTTTGAATTGGAAACTTTGCCTTCTTCGCTCGTCGTAGTCGGCGGCGGCGCGATCGGTTGCGAACTCGCTCAAGCGTTCGCGAGACTCGGTTCGAAGGTAACTATTGTTGAGATGACGGATCGAATCCTGGGAACCGAAGACCCAGAGGCTTCTAAGGCGCTTGAAGAGGCTTTCGAATTGGAAGGCATTGAGATCTTGACCTCTTCCAGGGTTGTGGGTTTTCGAAAATTGCGTGAAGCTGGGGCAATGGTGCGTGTAGAGTCCGAATGCGGCGATAATGAGCTGGATGCAGAACATGTGCTTGTTGCTGTCGGACGCGCGCCGAACGTTGAAAATCTTTCATTGGAGCTTGCCGGGGTTGAATATACGAGCAAAGGCGTCGGAGTTGACCCCTATCTCCGCACCTCCAACAAAAACATATATGCATGCGGAGATGTGATTGGGGAGTTCCAGTTCACTCACATGGCAGATCACGAAGCACAGACCGTTCTAAACAACGCATTTTCGTTTTGGCCTCTTAGAAAGCGTGTGGATCACGGTATCGTTCCGCGTGCAATCTTCACTGATCCCGAGATTGCGGCGACCGGTCTTTCGGAACATTCGGCGCGTTTGAGCTTTGCTGATGGCATCGAGATTCTCCGAACCGAATTTTCAGAAAACGATCGGGCCGTTGCCGATGGTGCTGCGAATGGATTCGCCAAGATCATCGTCAGAAAGGGGAAAGTTATAGGAGCAACGATCGTCGGCTCAGGCGCCGGAGAACTGATCCAGGAATTTACGATCGCGGTAAAACATAAAATGACGCTCTCGCAATTGAACGAAGCGATTCACGTTTATCCGACGATTTCAAAAATCGCCCAAGCCTTGAGCATCGAGGAGACGATGCATTTTTACCGTAAACCGTTGATACAACGAGTTTTGCGCATGTATCTGAGATTTCTCAGATAGCCATAAGGCTATTCCGCGTTTTCCAGATGCTCCTTCAAGCGCTTCAAATCGTCTTTCAACATTTCTTCCATCTTTCCCGAAACGATCGAAATCGGTGAGTTGAATTCTATCTCGCTGATGCTTGCGACCGAAGTTCTGACTTTGGTACCGCCATCGATGGTATTGAGGCGATAGGTGATGTTCATCTCAAATGGCTCATCGGCATAAAATTGGATCATCGAATTGTCTTCGAATTTCGTCACGAGTAGCTTTGCAGAGTAGTGTTTGTTAAGAAAAGTCCCGACTCGTTCGCATTTGAATCCTTTTTTATACAAACCCGATTCCATCGGATAGACCTCGCGCAGCGCGCGTATCCAAAGCTTTTCCATCTTCGGGTTAAACATCACTGAGGCGACATCTTCGGTCGCACGTTCGATAAACACCTCTGCGGTGACTTCTAGAGCCATGGCAAACTCCTTAACTGAGTCCAAATCTTAAAGTTTGGGGGTTCTGGATGGTCGATTAGGACTCAAATTCCAAGATTCCAATTTTGCCGGCGATTGATGGGTCTCGTTCGTATAAAACAGCAAACGCATATATGATATGCGGACGCTCAACGGTCCCAACAAATTGAATCGCTTTTGAGACAAAGGAAGCAGACGATGTCAGCTGTGACGCTCGTCTCATTGTCTTGGAAATCTCGATAGTTTAGATTTCGGAAAAGATAGCAGGGTGTGGGGATTATTGCAATTAAATCGGTGGCCGGTTCTGTTACGGCAAGTCCTTTAAAGCTTGCCAGTCACACCTGAAGCTGGAGTAGTTTCTACGAGTTGATTATCGCGCCGGCCCCATTCCCTAAAGAATGCACAGCAGTTGCCGAGTATCAGCTGTTTTGAGTTTTCGGATACTTCGATTTCCAGAAATCTGCGTCCAATCCGACTTACTTGAATATTTCATTTGTCAAAGTTGTGAAAACTAAGGGCAAAAGACGTGCACTCTTGACCAAGCGGATTTTAGGCTAATTTACGATCGTTGCTCCTGCCGTTTGCCATGCCTTAATTGCATCGATCGGATAGATCAGCATGATGATGTTTATTAAAAGGCTGTCATGGATCGCAATGATCAGCGCGATTTCGACTATCACAAAGAAGGCAAGCGACTTCCAAAACCTGAGCCTGTAGGCGATGAGAAACCCTGTGATGCACGAGATTACGTCGCCAATCGAATTCAAAATCGAATCTCCAAAATACTCGAGAGAGGCGGTTGCGGTTCTGTATCTTTCGATCACAAAGGGTGAATTCTCGATCAGCTCCCAAATCCCTTCGGCAAAGACGGCGGTAAAAAGAAGCCAGGCAAAGGAGATCCTTCGTTGGAAGATCAATCGTCCCGCCCAATAAAAGATAACCCCATGTAATATATGCGTAAACATATATGGATCGAAGAGATGTTGCGAATTGTGTTTGCTCCAAACATCGCTCGACCACAAATAGAGAGGCGAATCCCATTTGCACCACCATATCCGTCCCTGACTGTTAAGGATAATAGCCATCACGATGACGCAAGCTGCCATCGCGATCCATGGCGCCCTATTCTTCCACGAATCGGTTTGAACAATTCCTTTTTTCGGAGCCTCTTTTCCAATTTTCATATCCAATCAGTACCAAACGATCCTGAAATCAAGAGGTTTGTGCAACGCGCGCAATTCCCTAGCCCTAAAAATCGTGGATTCTAGTTCTGAGTCCACTCTAAAAAGTCGATTCAAGGAAAAAATCGGCCTGCAATTCGATTCTCAGAAAAACTGGGCAAGACCCCTGCCACCTTGTGTGGCAGGTGAATGAGGTCAGCTGCTAGTCCAAGCCACATTGATTCATCCGGAGGCCCCTGCCGCCTTGTGCGGCAGGTGAATAAGGTCAGCCCCTTCCAGGAAATCAATAAACCTCAACACACCAAGCATTTAACGGCCGTAGCTAGGGACCTTTGCCTCCTGCCGGACAAGCCGGCAGGGGGGCCGGAACGCGTCATTTCTTGCCGCGACTAGCTTCTGACCTGATTCACCTGCCGGACAAGGCGGCAGGGGTCTTTCACCTATATCGAACCGTTGTGACAGAAAATGATGCCATTTTCTTTCCAACCCGACTTCTTAGAGTGGACTCAGTTCTCGATCATCTCCCATTTCCGACGCACCTCGATGATCAATTCGGCCACCTTTTCATTCACCTTTCGAAAATACTCGTCCGCTTTTGCCTGATCGAATTTTGGATATCCTTCTCCTTCTTTGTAGAGTCCGATTGAGGACGGAAACGGAGTCGCCGACCAACTGCCGGGGGCGGGATTTGCCGTTGCCAAGTCGTCGTTGTAGATTTCCTTGTTTACAAGTGTTTTGTCGATCGCCTGAATATACGCGGTTTCATTCCAGCCCGCATGTCCTCCGTCTTCCCCGAACACCGATTTGGTGACATCCGAAGCGAACGTCCACCAGTTTATGACGAGCGTCCGTACCTTTTTCTCAGTCGCAACTTCGGCTGCCACCGACTGTAAAACAGCCGTTTGCCCGCCGCCGTGTCCATTGAGAATCACTATGTTTCGAAACCCGTTTTTCGCGAGTCCCTCGAGTATCTCCTTTACGAACGGCCGATATGCGGATTCGGAAATTCGCATCGAACCTGGATACGCTTCCAAACTGCCTGTAATCCCATAGTTTAGCGTCGGTGCGATCATCGCGTTGGTTTTCTCTGCGATCGCTTGCGCCATAGCTGTCGGCGCGGTGTTGTCGGCGCCGTTGTTGATCACCCCGTGTGGTTCGAGAGTGCCTGTTGGGAGCAGCACGGTGTCGATCTTGGTTGGCACCACTTTCTTGAATTCCATCCAGTTGATGCGATCCATCTCGCGCGTCGTTTGCGCGAATGCGGTTGCCGAAATCGCCAGCAGAAAAGTCGCCAATAGAAGCCGTCTCATAGATACCTCCGTTGAATCGTTTTCACCTATGATACCCGTATTTTCCGAAATGGAGGTAAGTTGAACTGGTGTCGGGATCTTTTTTCGGGTTATTCATTTTCGCTTCGACGAAGCATCCTTTTTCGCATTTGGTGTAATCGTAGTCGTTTGTATCGAACTGTGGGTTTGTGATGGCTTTGCCAAATGGCAATGCTCTGACTACGATGTGTTGTTGGCGAAGTAGTCTCGCAGAGAACTCTAGGGATTGGGATGATTTTCGGCAGGGAAACAAAAAGAATTCGTATTCGCATCGCGATTCAAGTGATCGCGTGCCTCTTTACCCTTGTGTCGTTGGCTTTTCCGATCCCTTGTCCGCCACCATTGCCGACACCGTTGTCGAACAATGCGGTCGCATCATTAAAGATCGACGGCAAACTGCGTGTTTTTTCGTTTTTTGGCTTGAAACGCGGCAAGACTCATAAAGACATATCGCGCAATGCGTATATGTGGATTGAATCGGGAATGAACTGGGCCCACTTAAAGGACGTTCCGGTGGATGAAGGAAGGCTTGCATCAACGGCGGAAGCGGCGGGCGGAAAGATATACATCTTTGGTGGCTATACCGTAGCCGAAGACGGAACCGAAGTGTCAACGCCGGATGTGTTTTCGTTTGATCCTTTGGATGGTAAGTATAAAAAACTAAAGGATATCCCGACGCCCGTGGACGATGCCGTCTCTTTTGTCTATCGAAATCGATACGTCTATCTTGTTTCGGGTTGGAGCGCGGACAAGAATGTTTCGCTGGTTCAAGTGTTTGACACCAGAAAGAACCGCTGGTTTCGTGCCACGGATTACCCGGGAACGCCTGTTTTCGGGCATGCTGGCGGAATTGTGGAAAACAAATTCGTAATCGCGGACGGAGTTGCTGTAGTCGATGTTGTCGGCGGAAAGAAGAAGTTCGACACCGTAAACGAAGGCTGGTTGGGTACGATCGACAAGAAGGATCCGGCAAAGATCGTTTACCGGCGGTTGCCGCAGCTTCCGGGTCGCGGACATTACCGCATGGCGGGTGCGGGCGACAAAAGACGCAATGTGATCCTCTTTATGGGAGGAACCCCAACCGCGTACAACTATAACGGTCTCGGTTATAACGGCACTCCGGCTTCAGCCACGAAGCATGTATTTGGTTTCGATTTGAACCTCGACAAATGGAAGGCGTACGACGACAAGCCAGTGGCGAGCATGGATCACCGCGGGATGTTCTATTACGGCGGGGAGTGGTGGTCTGTTGGCGGGATGGATTCCGAAAGAAATGTGATCCCTTCCGTGCTCTCAGAAAGGACATCATGCCGGCAAAACGTCCCTTCGAATCGACTAAGCTTTGCATTCAATTTCGGATTTGTAAATGAAAGCCAAGTGTCCACTTTGAGAAGCGGGCTTTAAATCAAAATCCGAAATTCCTATACGGTCTGCTAGCCGTGGATGGAGCGGCTTTGCGCGGAATCCACGGTATCAGAAGAAGTAACGATCGCGCCGGGTACCGGCGCGGAGAAACATACGCAATTGCGGCGTTATCGTGGTAACCAACATCGCTGGGAATTTTTCCAAGTGAACCGAGGAGGGTGCCGCCCCTGGCGACGGGTCCATTGGACTCTTTCGCGACAAAAGAGGAAATTCGGGATGCTTTCTTCAATTTGCCATTTGAATTGACTTCTGGGCGTAGCTTCAGCCAAGGTTTGTAGAACGAAACAAAATGAATATCGACCACTTTCAATTTTCAACCGGTGAAGGAAACACCGCTCTGGATATTCCAACCGATTTTACCGGTGACTATGCGACCAAAAAGGAGGCCGTAAAGGACCTTCGCGCAAACATCAAGCGGCTTACGGCGCTTCAGGAGCGGCTTTATGCGGACGACAAGCAATCGCTTTTGATTATTTTCCAGGCGATGGACGCCGCCGGTAAGGATGGCGCGATCAAGCATGTGATGAGCGGAGTCAACCCTCAGGGCACGCAGGTATTCTCTTTCAAAAAACCTTCCACCGAGGAACTCGATCATGGATTTCTATGGCGTTGTCAGAAAGTGGTGCCGGAACGCGGCCGAATCGGGATCTTTAACCGTTCGTATTATGAGGACGTACTCGTTGTAAGAGTCCATACCGCAATCCTCGAATCCACGCCTCTTCCTGACAAGATCAAGAGTGATCCCGAGATATGGAACAAGCGCTTCGATCAGATTCGCGATTTCGAAAGATATCTCACGGAAAACGGTACGAGGGTTTTGAAATTCTTCCTAAACGTTTCAAAGGAAGAACAGAAGCGCCGGTTTCTCGCACGTATCGAAACCCCCGAGAAGAACTGGAAGTTTTCAGATGCCGACTTGAAGGAACGCGGGTTTTGGGATTCCTACATGAACGCATACAGAGAAGCGATTCGGGCCACATCAACTTCCGATTCTCCATGGTTTGTAGTTCCGGCCGACCACAAATGGTTTACACGGCTCGCTGTTTCGGAAATCGTTTGCCGGACGCTTGAGGAAATGGACTTGCACTTTCCGGAGGTCGGCGAAGATCACTTGAAAATGCTTGAGGATTCGAAAGCCGTTTTGGAAAGCGAGTGAGATTGACGTGAATCGCAACGCGCGGGTCTTCAGGGAACGCGAATCACAGGGGTTTGATTTGGTTCATACTTCCGAAAGGATGATGATTTCAGCACGGGTCCGGGCGTTATCCAAAAACGTTTCGATATCGTTCTCTACTTTTTGTTCTGTAAGAATCTGATTGATCTGAGCTCTTACCGCAGAAAGCTCCGGTATTTCCAACCCTGGATTTCGCTTCTTAAAGTCGGGAACAAACTCCGAATCGTAGTATTTCTTTTCGTCGTCGGGCGTGATGACGACAAACGAACGGAATCTGAATTCCAGATAGTTTTCGATCGCAACCCTCTGCCGCATCATTCGCTGAAAGTTTTCGTCGTTGACGGATGAAAACCCGACAAGATTAAGGCGTCTTACGAATTCGGCGGAAGACGGAAAGATGTCGAGAATGCGGTTGATCTCGTTTGAAATCTGCCTTTCGGTCGGCTCGGATGTCGGTAGGCGTTCGGCTTCGAGGGCAATCAATCTTTGGCGAATTATCACCTGAAGCGCGCGATTAAGATCCTCGGAAGTTGCCGGTGAGATCGAGGCCGAAGGAACCAACGCCAGTTGCCACATCAGATCCGAGTAAGTGATAAGTTCCGTGTGAACACCGTCGCTGACCGTGGCGACGGTCTTGTCAACGATTTCCTGCGCCCACACTCCCGATGCGAAAACGCACAGCAAAACCGCCGGCAAAAGACGGTAAGATATTGACCTTATATGCTTTAGGAGCGTTTCTCGAATCATGTCCAAACTTGATTCTTCCTCACATCGCGACAAACTGTCAATCACTTTGACGCTTGCGGAGACGAGTAATTTGTTTTGAAAAACAAACAGTTTCGGTTTTCGGCCAGTGTTTCCCAATCCACGGATTTGCCTTTTGATCTCAGAACCTACCCGAAACCCAAAAAAGGCATTATAAAATCAGGGTTAAACTTTTTGACAAAATGTTTAAAATTGTTTTTAATCTATAAATAGCCGGGATTGCGTCCCGGAAAGGTTCTTTTGCGATCCGCCGCAAGGAATCGCGCCTTCGCGCACAATCCATTGGACCCGCTTTTGAGCGCGGTTCCGCGTACCTATCTTATCGCATATGCCGATCGCTTCGATGTTCCGCCACAACCGCCCGCTTCACGAATGGCACCCTGGCTTGTTCGACTAAACACGAAGACTTGATGAGTTCCACCGAAAAGACAAACGCATCTCAAAAAGCGTTGCATGCCCTCGGAGCAATCAATCCCGACCTCGGCTTTTTGGCCGATCTTGGTCGTAATTTGCTTATTGAGGTGCATCCGAAGAAGATCGCGAGCAGAACCGTTTCTGCTTTGACGTCCCAGTTTGAGGTTAGAGGATGCGCGGTCGCGATGGAACTGCAACATTTCGGGTTGGTGGTTGTCGAATCGCAAGCCTTGGCGTCCGCGTCTCCGACTAAGTTTCAGAGAAACCGTTTCAAGAAATGGCTTGGATTGCTGCCTTCGCAAATACCGTTTGAGAATGATGCGAAAGCCGATCGTTTCTTGGAATGCGACGAATCCGGATCGGAGTATGTGGTGCCGTTCCAGGTTAACGGCGAGATAAAGGGTGCGATAGTGCTTGCGCTTGGCGAGCAGGAATCCTTATCCGACGCCGATAAGCAGATCCTCGATACCGCGACCCAGATCGTGGCGATGAGCATCAATCTTACCGCGCGATACGAAGCAACGCTCGATACGTCAATCAACCGCGCAAAGGAAGAACATCGGAAATTCACCGAATCGGTTCTCGATGCGCTCCCCGTATCGCTCTATGTGATCGATCGCGATTACAACATCGTGATGTGGAACCGTCATCGCGAGATCGGTATTCAGGGAATGCCCCGCGACGCCGTGATCGGCAGAAACGTGTTTGAGGTTTTGTCCAAGTATCCGAAGAGCAAGCTCTCGGGAGAATTTGACCGCGCTTTCCGAAGCGGAAGAATCGAACGGATAGAACAGCAAACAACGGACGACGATGGTGCCACCAAGCATTGGATGGTGAGCAAGGTCCCGATGAAGGAAGACAACGGGGACGTCAGCCATGTAATCACGGTCGGCGAAGATGTAACGATGCGGGTCGAAGCGATTCATGCCGTCGGAAGGGCCGAAAAGCTGGCCGCCGTCGGAAGACTCGCTTCTGGCGTAGTGCATGAAATAAACAACCCGTTGGCGACGATCTCGGCCTGCGCAGAAGCACTGGAATCGAGGGTTGCCGAAGGCGCGTTTGCCGATTCGCCCGATCTTGAGGATCTCAGAGAGTATCTCGGATTGATAAGAAGCGAGGCGTTTCGCTGCAAGACGATTACCAACGGTCTGCTCGACTTTTCGAGAGTACGAACGGGAAACCGGCACGAAGTCGATATACGGGAAGTGATCGAGTCATCGGCACGGCTAATCTCGCATCAAAAGCGCGGTGAGAACATCGAGATACGGATCGAGGCCGATGAAGTTCTTCCACCGGTGATTGCGGATGAGGGACAGATTCAGCAGGCGATCATCGCTCTCGCCACGAACGCCATTGATGCGATGCCCGAAGGCGGCGTTCTGACTTTTCGCGCGCATCATCTTCGCAAACGAATCTTGATCGAGGTTGCCGATACCGGTATGGGCATCGACCCCGAAGATATCTCCAAAATTTTCGAACCGTTTTTCACAACCAAAGAGGTTGGAAAGGGCACCGGCCTTGGTCTCGCGGTGTGTTACGGAATCATCACTGACCACGAAGGCCGTTTGAGCGTCAAGTCGAATCCCGGAATCGGCACCACCTTTTCGATTTCCCTTCCGCTCAAACAGACGAAATACAGAATCGCCGAATAGATTCGCAAAAATAGAATTATGGCTAAGATTTTAGTAGTAGACGACGAAAAGAACTTGAGGCTGGTTGTTCAGAAAGAGCTGACACGCCAGGGACATCAGGTTGAGATCGCGACAAACGGCGAAGAAGCTTGGACTCATATCGAAGAGAGGGATTTCGATGTCTTGCTGAGCGATATCGACATGCCCGTAATGGACGGAATGGCGCTTCTCAGACGCGTCCGCGAGAATCTTCAGAATCCGCCCGAAGTGATCATGCTGACCGGTCAAGCGACCGTCGAAACCGCGATCGAAGCGATGAAACTCGGCGCCTACGACTACCTTACAAAGCCTTACAGAATCACCGAACTCTCGGTGCTCGTCAGACAAGCTGCGGAAAAACATTCTCTCAAGATCGACAACCAACGCCTCAAGGCCCAAATCAACCGCAAGACGGAAAGCATGCCCGACATCATCGCCGAATCACCACAGATGAAAGAAGTGTTGCGCCTCGTACAGAGGGTGGCGCCGTCGGATACCTCCGTCCTCGTCACGGGTGAATCGGGAACCGGAAAGGAATTGATCGCGCAAGCGATCCACCGTCTCAGTTCTCGCGCCGACTCGACGTTTATCGACCTAAACTGCGCGGCGCTGCAAGACACGCTTCTCGAAAGCGAACTCTTTGGACATGAGGCCGGCGCATTCTCGGGCGCGAAGCAACGAAAGCTCGGCCTGTTCGAGATTGCGGACAAGGGCACGCTGTTTCTCGACGAAGTTATGGAGATGCCGGCGCAGCTTCAGTCAAAGCTCTTGCGTGCTTTGGAAACGCGTTCGTTTTTTAGGGTCGGCGGAGTAAAGAAGGTCGAGATCGACGTCCGCCTCGTCGCGGCGACGAATCGTAATCCGGGAATGTCCGTGAATGAAGGCGTTTTCCGAGCCGATCTGCTTTATCGAATCAACAGTTTCGAGATCCACATCCCGCCCCTGCGTGAAAGGCGCGAAGACATCGTGCCGCTCGCAAAGCATTTGCTGAACAAGATCGCGGGACACAACGCACCCGAGATATCGCCCGACGCACTTGATTCGCTTACGGCATATTCTTGGACCGGAAACGTTAGACAGCTTCGAAATTGCCTCGAACGAGCCGTTTTGCTTGCCGACAATGGCGTGATCACGAATCGCGAATTGCCGCCGGAGGTTGTATTCAATACAAGCCAGTCGTCGGTTCCCGTCAATTTTGGAGCGGTCCCTGTTGAGCACCAGCAGGCGAGCTTCCAAAACATCGCGGCACCGACAAACCTCCGAGACGTTGAGAAACAACAGATACTTTCCGCATTGGAAAAGACGGGCTGGCACAGAGGAAGAACCGCAGAGATCCTAGGTATCTCGCCTTCGACGCTTTACCGAAGGCTTCGGGAATATGATCTGGCGAGGTGAGTCTGAAGATTAACCACATGGCTTGGATTGCAGCTACTTAACTGTAATAAAGGGACGGTATTCCGTCCCTTTATTGTTTGAATCCATAACTTATGGCCGAAGCTTGTCAGCGAACAGATTGGATGTACAATCGGTGTCATGAGTGTTGAAGAGCAAGAGTCATCTCGAGAATTACAAACGACCATCGAAGCAGTCTACGAAGGTTGGAAAGAGTACGATACAAAACTACGTGAATGCGTTGCGTCGATCCCCAATGAGGCTCTTGAACTTCGAGCGACAAATGATTCGAAATCAGTAGGGGAGATTTTGCGCCATATTATTTCGGTTCGAGCCGGTTGGTTTAGCGGCACCTTGCAAGATCCGGACGATGTTATGAATGGTTACATTCTTTGGGATTCACTCGAACCCCTGACTTTGACCATTGAAGTTCTTGAAAAAGGACTGTGCGAAACGTGGGCTTTTATGGAAGCCCGCCTCGTTCGATGGACCCCGGCCGATTGCGCGGTTTGTTTTCCTGACGAATGGAATGGACAGATATTTGAAGTTTCAAGAAGTTGGGTAATCTATCATGTCATGGAGCACGATCATCATCACGGTGGCCAAGTTTCGTTTATCCTCGGAATTAACGGTCTGAAAGGCTTGGCAATTTGACGGAACCCGATCTCGAATCTAAGCGTGCGGATATCAGGTGCAAAACAAACCCCAACGCAATTGCCAGCGAAAAAATCAGCCCAATAAATACAACAAACGGAATCCTCTCAATCAGCGATTCCACCGTAAGCACTTCGGTCCACCAAAGATCATGCCCCGGCGGTTTTCCGGATATCCAAAGGAACAAAAGGCGGCCGATATCAAACGAAAGCGCCGCGACAATCCCGGCGATTGGAATCTCGAAAAACCCTTTCAAACGGAAACCGATAAACAATGAGGCCAAACCATAAGGCGAAAGAACCGCAAGCCACCAGGGCCATGTGGAATCAGGAGACAAGTTTGGCAAACGAGGCACCATGAGAAGCCAATAGATGCTCTGGGAAGCGATTACGGCAATTAGAATAATAAGTATTGTTGACCCGAGATTACCTTTCCTAAGCAAGTTCTTCATATTCTATAGAGGTTTCGTTCAGTCTGACATTGAAGTGTTGCCACCAATGAAATGTTATCGTCTCTTTAACGTATTAAATTGCACGCTTTGTTCGGCTTACATAAAACAGAGAAGGAAATAGGCGTCCAAAATCGCAAGGAAGAGAAAACATATTAGGAAAGCATTAACTACGACCCAACCAACCGGTTTATTCAAAAGCTTCGAAAACTTCACTTGATCATTCAATGGATACTCTTTGAATTGCTCTGGCAGCACATCGTTGAATTGCTTTCGTGTCGCGACCAGTCTTTGATATTCGGCGCACAAGACCCAATACGAGAATACCGTTACCGTACAAGCCGCCACGGGCAGAAAAATCAGTAGTTTCTTGAATACCTTGACATTTTCCGCATACGCATAAGGCAGTGCCAAAAGAAAGAGAATCGCCAAAGAAAAACTAAAGAATAAGCGCCAAAAGAGCTCGTGGCGGTATTTGAATTCTTCCCACAGCAGTTTAATCAGTTCGATTGAAGTGCCCGATGTTGCTTCGCCTGCTTTATCTGTCATCTTTTGATTATCTCGACTTTGAAAATTGTCGGCCGGAATACCTCAAACACAAACAGCATTCTACTAGAATCGACAATCCATCAAATCGATTCGACATTGCATGAAATGTGGCGCCAAAGTATAGCATTTCTGGTTTCTACCAAACCGATTATTTCATTTGATGAAGGGGTGAGTGCGTTACGGGGTTCTTCCGAACATATGCCTTGTTACTCCAGATGTCGAAATTGAAGCACCATTTCTGGGAGGCAATTTGAAAAGAAGAATGATGATCCGCGCAAGGCAGCAACTGTTTAATGATTGAAGCGTTTGCTTTCGCCTTCGCGTGAAATGGGTACTAAATAAGCGGGAGGCCATCAACCGAACTTCCGAAATTCTTTGCTGTACCTTGCCAATCCACCGTCGGTTGGCACGCTTCCAGAGACAAACTCAATGAGTTGGAAAGCCGGTCCTCCGCCAAATTCACCTTCTATATTCCAATCGGCAGCCGGTCGAAACCCGAAACGCCGGTAGTATTCCGGATCTCCCAAAACGATCACAAAAGGAATCGCGGCATTTTCCGCGAATTTCAAACCTTCATTCGCCAAAAGCGTACCGACACCTCTGCGCTGGAATTCCGGCAGGACGGCCATTGGCGCCAAACCCATACCCGGCGCGGCGCCATCGATAAAAGCTGGGCTAAATGCGACATGCCCGACGATCGCTTCATCGATTTCCGCAACCAGCGAAATCGAAAGGTTCCAGTTTTGACGAAGCTCGGAGACTAGTTCTGATTCTGCGTGAGTCGGAAATGCAGCTTCGAGAACGGCCGAGATCGCCTGCTCATCGCGCTGCACTTCAATTCTAATCATGGGCGTCGTGTTTGATGCTTCGTCCATTGGTTGACCAACTACCAGTACAGAACCACGTTTCTAAATCTGCGAAATCCAAGATTCAATCAACTCTACAACCGTATCCTGCAACTGCGCGGCCTCTTCGTGGGTTCTTAACGTTATCAAGCAACGATCCGGCGCCGGCCATTTGAGAATTCCATTCGGATCTTCGAGCGTTATTGCTTGCTCGAGGGGTTTTGGTTTTGCGCCCCTGTGCAGAACGATCTGTATGTTTTTTGGCGGATGCAGTTTGAACGTCGCGAAGTGATCGTCGAGCTTGAAGCTCGGAGCGTTCCATTTGATTTCTTCTCGAATCGTCGAATTGAGGCCTTTGATCAAAGATCGTAATTGGTTGATCTCTTGCTTGAAGGGATGCTCAAGCCGATCCATGAACTCTTCGATTTCGCTTTCTGTGGTACTCATTTGCTGGCTATTCCGTGCAAATACTTGTGCGTTTTTGCCACACGCAATTGCTCGGTACGGAGAAGGAAAACAAGGTTTTAGTTTCTCCCGAAGAACAAAAGTCCAAGCGCCCGCGAGATGGAAAAGACAAACGCGAACAATGTGCCGTTTATGAAAGGCTCTAGGAGGCTTACTTCTCCTCTGTTTCTATTACGGATGATTTCCACGACGATAGTTGCCAATCCCGCCAGAAACGATGAAATTACTACTACGGGTACGATCAGGCTCGCGGCATCGAATATTTTCGTTGGGAAAATAAAAGATGAGGCGCCACCAAACATTCCGCCCATAAAAATGAAACCGATCAATTTGATTCGTTGCGCGGTGATGCTCGTTAGGTCGAGGCGCCCGGTCACGGATTCGAACAATAAGTAGTTTATTACCTCGATCACGACCTCAAAAACTACCTCGAATATTATCTCGAAGATAACTTCGAAGAGCGCCTCTACGACAAAGAATATAAGAAGAAAACCACTCATTCTGGATGCTTTATAGATATCACCAAGTTGAAGACTGATTTTGGAAGGTAACCCTCCGTTGGAGTCGTAAACGATTTTCTTTACCCTCTTGCCGTTTCCGTCATAAGTGGTATGAAATGGTAGAAAGGGGCGGGCAGCTGTCCGGGGATCGGTTATGATCCTTGTTAGACATGGTTCAGGCTAGCTGCTCAACCCCCTTCTATCGCCGATGCGATGGACGTTTGAGCGATGTTTTGGTTAATTCTAAAAGCCCCAAGCCATTCCGCTACGCCACGTGCCTCTATATCCGCGAAGGTTTCTCCGTCCACGCCCGCTGTTCCGCCGTTCGCACGGCATTTCAGGTAGGCGTGTTCAAGAATGTCTTCGCGGTAGAGCTTGTCGTACAGCATGTAGAACCGAAACCCGGGTTCTGCCTTCGCTTTTGCATGTAATGCCCTCTGCAGCTTCCCAACCTTTTCGGGAGTTGCCAGACTCATATGTCAATCTCCTTTCGTTTGCTTCTTCCTGACATTGCTTCCAAACCAGGGGTCCTTTCCTCCGGCGGAATTACCCGCCTTCGTCGGTACTTGCGACCCCATCCGCCACCCTTCGGAACCCGCGGCTCTTCCGCCTTGGTTTGACCGAGCCAGCGCATCTGCTCCGTCTGTCCCGCGAGGGCTTCCCGTGCCAGCGCTCATCTCCCATGTGCATGCAGACACACGCCACTACCCCGGCGGATCGAACCGGGTGCTCTTATCGCTTTCTTCCCCGGTTCGCATCGGCCTTCTCCGAATCTCAGACGGATCGGCTTGCCTCTAGCCCTATTCGAGGCCTGCTCGGCGTCCACTGCTAGCTATGGCCTGCATGCTCGCTAAGGTCTCTTTTCAAGACCCCGTTGCACCGGAAGCCACACATATTTAGTTTCCTCCTGTTCCAGTTGCTACCGGCCGGAACGACAGCCCGCGGGTGGGAGTCTCACCCACTGGGTGAAGGCGCCGTTGCACGGCGCACTGAGAAATGCAGGTTAGATGATTTTTGCTTGCTAATCGGTTAGAAGTGTTACTTAATATCAGCATTTGTTGGAACGGTATAAAAATCAGAAAACACTTGAGTAATTTTGCCTTTGCTTCCAACTTTCATAAAACACGTTCGAGCATGTTTTTCTTCGGCGTGAGTAGAAGAATCAAATGACTCATACTCTATTGATGTTTCCGAATCTAATCTTAACCAAGCACCTCCTCCACCTAGTGTGAGTGTGCTTATGCCCAAAGGATTTTTGGATAGACTGTGAAATCCATCGAACCATACAATTCCGTTCGCTGTTTCCTTTATAAGGTGACCATAAGGAAGTATGCTTTCACTCCAATCTGTATAATAATAAATGGTCGTTCGCCCCATATTTGACAAACGTATTTTTACAGAAATATCAATACCTATATTATCTGACTGTTTTCTGTAGCGTTCCTCAACCCCCATCAACCTTGCTCTTAAAATCTCGAACTTTATTTGCGTATCTTTGTGGTTTTTTAGTTCTTGCCCATGCGCGGTTAATACGAAAATTGCAAAAGCAAAAACTACAAAACAATTACGGCACATTTCCATTCGCACCATTCGTAATTTCCTCCAATTGTAGCTGATAAAGTGTTGGGGACTGATACCAGTGTTTGAATTTAACAAAAACATCTAATTGTCTTCGAAACGCAAAATTATGGGTCCGTCCCGGATTATCTCTGTGGTCTTGCTCATGCGACAAAGCTGTTGCTCCATAATATACCCAATCACTTGCATTTTGATTTGATGAAGAGTTTATCTGCTGATAAAATCCACTCTCGGCCTTAGTATTAATAAAAATCGTCTTGCCTTCATTGGGGACATTTGTAAATGCTTGTCCCAAGCTTTTTCGTTGTGCTTCAGATAAAGATGAAAAATCATTGTAAGGATCTGTGCTTAGCTCAAAATCAGAAAGTTGTAGTCCGTTTCTTTCGCCAACTTTATCAAGTGCTTTCAACATTCTGTTGACGGTTTGAGTTCCTTCTAACTTTTTATTTAGCGTATTTAACCCTTTACTTGCGGCATCAATCTCACCTTGCTTTTTATCTATATCAGCCTTATCAGCTTTATTTTTTTTCAAATCTTTCTTTTCTTGCTCTAAGCGTTTCTTCTCGGCTTTTTTAGCTTCAATATCTTTTTTAACTTGTTCCTCGCTATCTCCTAATTTGATACGTTCTAATCCAAGAGGGTCAACAAAATTTAAAGGATTGTTACCTGCATAACTGTAAGAGTTCCAAATTTGAGGATTTCTAATTCGTCTTCTAGAAATAGTAATTGGGTCAGGGCTTTGGAATCTCCCTAAGTTGTAATTATGATAACGAGCCTTTGCGAAATCAAGATTAGTTTCATTATCCCTCTCGTAGCCCGTGAATTCTTGACGAATCGAATCCGCTCCGCCGTAGCCTTGTGCGGTCGTGCGTCCGCCGATGTCTGATGCGATTTCCTCGCCAAAGGGGAGGAAATCCCTCCTCGAACTCACGTTCCCATCCCTGTCCGTCAGTATCCTTGGGCTTCCGAGCGTGTCGTTTGTCAGGTAGTTTGCCTTGGCGGTTGAAGCTGGCTCGACTATTGTCGAGTATTCCGCGATGAGCTTGCCTCCCGCATCATAGATGAAGTGGGTGGTCTCTCCGGTTGCAGGGACGTGCTTTTTGACTCGCTTTCCGTCTCCGTCGAACGAGTATTCGCCGATCGTTCCCGCGGTGTTTGACACCTTGATCTGCTTGTTCTCCCCGTCGTATTGGAACGTCCTTCCGTCCGGGTCCTTTGTCGTGTTCCCGGCCGGGTCGTATTCGTAGTCCTTCACCGAATCGCCGTCTGGCTGGAGTTCCTTGATCCGGTTTGTTGCCGGGTCGATCTCGGGATTCTCCATCTCGCGGTCCTGCTGGCAGATCGTGAGGTTCGGCGCCGTTCCACAGTTTCTTGTCAGCGTCGTTGTCTGCGATTCATCGTAGTTCTTGTTTCCGTAGCGATCGAAGGTGTAGGCCTCCTTCCAGCTTTGCGTTCCTCCAATAGTTTCAGTCGCCGACTTGAGGCGGTTGAGCTCGTCATACGCATAGGACTGGACGGCGGTGAAGCCGTTGTTCTGCCCGGGTGTGGAGTCTACGGTGATCGTCTGCTTCAGCACGTTGCCGTTGTTGTCCGCAACCCCGCTCGTGTTGTATTCATAAGCGAGGTTCAGCTTGTCGTCTCCGCCCTGGACGGTACCGAGAGCGATCTTCGTCGGCTGGAGTCTTGAGTTGAACGTCGTCGACTTCCATTTCCCGTTTCCAAGCTGCATGTCCGAGTGTTGAATCGAACGGCTGATTGTTCAAAGGTCGATTCAGAATAAGACTTCTATCTCTATATCTGTATTATTCAGAGGCCCCTGAAGTAGAATCTTGGACTTCGGTGAATCTGCCTAATTCTCATAAATTTCTATTAACTGATACGCACCTTCTTTATTTTGGGGATGAAAAGTTATCGAATATTGCTTCATCAACTTCTTCTTCTGTCGTTTATCTTTCGATGTCACGATCTGTCTTATTGGTTCAGTTACATCAATAATCCACTCATTGTCAAAATGCTCTTTGGTAAAATCCGGAAAAATCAATTTCTGATTATCAAAAACGACTTGCACATCAAAGTTCTCACATGCACCGAATTCCGATGGGACAACAATTACATTGTCTCGTGTTTCCAGGTCTCTAAGACTTACATTGCTGCCGGATTTAAAAATTGATACTCCAAATTTTTGGACCTCAATTTCTTCACCGTTGAGTCTAAAAATTACTTTCACTTCAGGCGTTTGAGCAAAAACTCCTGAAATGAATCCAATAATGAGAAATGGTAAAACACATTTTCGAACGAGTAATGTCATTGTCTATCTCCTTCCCGCTTTTACAAATCCGTCAATTGCCATTGAGCCAATAACCCCAGTTCCGTTACAAAAATAGACTCTCTGCCCCCCATTAGAGCTTTTATTATTAATTGTTGTTCCCTTCATTTTAGAACCCGCACCAACAACAATATTATAGCCAAGCCTCGTACTTCTATTTGCGGCGTTAGGAATATCTATCCCATTCGAAGGTGTTTGCTCAAAACTCTTGACAATGATTGCTGTTTGTCCACCTACCATTCTGACACTTTCTTCTGTTCCTCCCGGATGAGTATGATAAGTAGTAAGTGGCGTTGTATCTGTAACCTGTTCCATAAGGCTTGGATCAGCGGCATCGAAAACGTTTATTCCAGCTCCCCCACTTTTACCAGGCTCACCAACTGGTCCTGGTTTGGCCGGAACAGCTATTTGTCCATCCTTTGTGTCATATACCGCTCCACCTTCCTCGTGGAATTTGCCTTTTTTGTCATCGGTTGTTTTCTGTTTCGTTCTGTTAACCGCATCAATTCCGATTTCCCGCCTGATGGTTGCATTTGACATGGTCAAGTAATTCCGGACACTAATATCACATTCCTCCTTGTTGAATTTGTGTCAAGTTTTTGCGTTTTTCAGGCATAAGGAAATCTATCAACTTTTTGGAGCGGTTCGCTCGGCGGGACAGCCTTTGGGGATGCCCCGCCGACGCTCATTTGTTGATGAGTTTCCTGCCGGCTATTCCTTGACGGGTTGCTCGCCAGCAGCGCCCGTCTCTGCTTCACCGGCAGGGATTTAAGTTCGTTGATGAGCTCCCAGTTGTCAAACCTCAAAAGGTTTTCAAACTCGATCGGCGTCAGGTACAAGATTCCCGAATGGAGACGCTTCGGGTTGTAGTAGCCCTCGATGTAGCTGAAAGCCTCGCTTATGGCCTGTTCGACCGATTCGAACGCTCCGTCCTCAACAAGCTCGGACTTGAACCTGGAAAAGAAGCTCTCCGCCTGCGCGTTGTCGTAGCAGTTCCCCTTGCCGGACATTGATTGCCTGAGACCGTGCATTTCAAGCAGCTCGCGGTAGTCGCGACTCGCATACTGTGATCCGCGGTCGCTGTGGACTATCGCTCCTTGCCTGACCAGCCCGCGCCGAAGGCCCATCCGCAGAGCTCCCGTCACGAGATGGCGCGTCATGCTGGCCGACACCGCCCACCCGACAATCCGTCTGGTCAGCTTGTCCTGAAACGTAGCAAGATAGCAGAACGCACCCCCTATAAGCCTCAGATATGTTATGTCACCGACCAGAACCTCGCCCCAAGACTGTGGCTGGTTCCCTCCCTTCTCCAGCAGGTTCGGGCTGACAGCGGCCTTGTGCCCCGAGTCGGTGGTCTTAGGGATGAAACTTCTGGGACGGATCGCAACGAGCTTCTGCTCCCGCATCAGCCGCCGCACCCGGTAGCGCCCCATCCCAAGTTCCGCAGCGATCCGCCGCGATCCGTACCTTCGGCTGTTTCTTTCGAAGCATTCCCGCACCCTTTCGGCATTCGCGCAGGGCGCTTTCCGCGCTTCCAGTCTGGCCGCCCAACTGTAGTAGCAAGAACGGCTTACCCGCATCACCCGGCAAAGAATCCTGACGGGGTAGTTCCCGCTCTCCGCCAGAATGAACCGGCACCTCTCTATCCTCGCCGCCCGAAGATAAGCGCCGCCTTTTTTAGGATTTCGTTCTCCATCTCGACTTCGCGAAGCTTCTTCCTAAGCCTGACAAGTTCCTCGTCACCGCCCTCCGACGCCTCCATCCGCTTCCTCTTCCACAAATGAAGCTGGTTCTCGCTTACACCAAGCTCCCGCGAAACACTGGCCACCGACTGACCGTCAAGAATCTTCCGAACGGCCTCCTTCTTGAACTCTTCGTCATACTTTCTCATAATCCGATTATACTGCGAGATCGGTGTCCGGTTTTATTAGACCACTACAATTTGGTAATTCTAGAGCTGAGCTCAAAGAATTCAATTCGGTTGATTTGCCAGCTTTTCGGTTTTCTATGATAGTGTTTCTTTCTGTTTCATTGGCAACAAAATACAGTTTAGTATCTTTTGTTCCATCGGAACCGATTATTTTACCATCCTCATCAACATAATCGCTTGCGATCATTCCGCTAGGATCAGTATATCGAAGTGGGGCATTGTAAGAGTAACTATATCGACTCCAGCTTTGCGGACGATTTGGATTTGCACTAGCGGCCAGTGGGTCAGGAGAAGTAAAACGTCCGAGCGCACTGCCAAAAGTTCTCGCCCGCGCGAAGTCCAGCCCCTTCTCCTCATCCCTCTCTTACCCCGTAAACTTCTGCCTGACATTGTCTCGGGCATAGCCGTTTGTCGATGTTCTGCTGGGCGTGAGAGAGTTTGTCAGCTCCGCTCCGAAGGGAAGAAAGTCTCGTCTTGATGAAGGGCTGCCGTCCATATCCGTTGTGATGCGCGGGCTGCCGAGATGGTCGTCTGTGAGATAACTTATTTTTGCGGTTGGGGCGGGTTCGAAGATGGTAGAGTACTCAGCGATAAGCTTGCTTCCCGCGTCATAGACGAAATATGTTGTTTCGCCTGTCGAGGGCACGAGCTTTTTGACGCGTTTGCCGTCTCCGTCGAACGAGTATTCTCCGATCGTTCCCGCGGTGTTTGACACCTTGATCTGCTTGTTCTCCCCGTCGTATTGGAACCGCAAGCTACACAAGAAATAATCTTGAACAGGCTGACCTTTTCATTTGTATTCCGGAGACATCATTAGGTTGGGGGACTTATACGTTCGGAATCATGGGGCACTTCAGATCCAACCGCTAAAGATCTATTGACAGTCGCTCACCTGAACTTCTCAGGACTGTTTAACGAATGTAATTGAGTAAAACTTCCAGTCATTTTCTTGCCGATTGACAACAACGTGATACCACTCTTCTGCGAGAAGACCACGAGAGAGATATAATTCAAGTAATGCTTTATCTCTTCTTCCATTGAAACCCAACAAAGTCGCTTTAGTGACTTTTTTGTCTTCTCCGCTAAGAAAAAACGCATTTTCCAAGACCGCGATTTCGAGACCTTTGGATCCGGAAAACGGCTTTAGCGGATAGTTACTACTGAGGTTATTCAACATTTTTCGTGTGATTGACCTATTGTCAACGGCCTGAAGGGCTTTTAGCATTTTTTCAAATAGAATCTTGGATTTCGGTGAATCTGCATCAATTGCAAGCGCGTAGAGGTATTGACTCGATAACAAGCCCATGTCTCTTGGGTTTTTACCAAGAAAATTCAACTCAATCATCTCATAGTCGAACTCCATTATAGGAAGCGGAACCGGTCCTTTCACAGGGTAAGGCGTTGTATTGTGCCTATTCCACACCTCTAACGCCGCCACTCCCCTCTCATTGCCCAAATACCGCAATGCTTCTTGCGCGGCAACACTCAGTTGGAATTCTTTGCCATTTAAGATTGCAATCAACTCATCAATGCATGAATCTCCAATCTCCATTAGTTTCGATATGGCATGGTTTTCGTCGCCGACATCTTTGCTCAAGGTCGCAAGCAGTGGTCTGATTTCACGACACTCACAATCGTTGACTTGACTCACGCCTTTCAATGATCCAAAAGCAATGAAGCAGCTTATTGCGACTATTTGTAAGGATGCACTGGCGATTTTGCTCATATTCATATTCATTTTTTCACTCTTCCTCCAACGGTATTCAATTGCCAATATACGTGAGTAGTGACAGGAAATGTATTTTCTGGAGGAACGGTCATGCTTGAATCGATAGGTGGAATCGTCTCGTATCTAGTGAAAGACAATTGCACACCTTGAACGTTCTGGCCTTGCGAATTAGTGAAGGTGGCTGAAGTTGCGGAATATTGATCTCTAGTCGCCAAACCCAATTCTTGTCGAATTGGATTCATCCAATCATTTTCAATTTGACCTGCCCCTCCACCTTGTTGGTCAGATAGGCCTGGATACAAACCGTGGACGAACTCGTGCAAAACCGCCAATCCCAGTGAAAATGCCTCTCGTGCAAAATCATCTTCAAAAACTGCATTGCTGAAATCCGCAAAATCAACTCTTACTCGTCCATAAACGCCAGCGCTAACACGTGTACCGTCAGCTCTCGTTATTGGATCTCTGAGTGTCGGTATATGATCAGCAAATGCAACATCGGCTGTACTAACTCCAACCAGGGCAAATTCCCAGGATGAATCTATTGCGCTATTTAATAGGCGTCTAGCAATCGCAGAGCCCCCGCTTGACCGTGCGCCATCAGAAATGGAAAGCAGACCGTCTGAGCCAAACGAAAGATCCTCCGCACGATAGCCTGTGATTCTGGCAAATTCCGCAATTAACTGTGCCTTTTCATCATCTGAAAGGCCTGAACCGTCTACTCGCTCACCGCTTGAGTCAACAAATTTGAGAGGATTATTTCGAACGTAAACATAAAGATGCCAGCTTGCTGGCTCAACAGTTCTTGTGTCTTTTAAGAAATCGTCTGGACTCGTGAACCTTCCTAAATTATAGCTATGATTTCTAGCCTTTGCGTAGTCGTGGTCAGTTTCCGCATCTCGCTCATAAGACGTAAACTTCTGTCTCAACTCGTCGGTCACATAGCTGTTTGCGCTTATGCGCTGGGGAGTCAGTGCTGAAGTGATCTCCGCACCAAACGGCAGAAAGTCCCTCCGCGAACCCACGTTCCCGTCCCTGTCCGTCAACATCCTTGGGCTTCCGAGCGTGTCGTTTGTCAGGTAGTTTGCCTTTGCGGTTGATGTCGGCTCGACTATTGTCGAGTATTCCGCAATGAGCTTGCCTCCCGCATCATAGATGAAGTGCGTTGTCTCTCCGGTTGCCGGGACGTGTTTTTTGACGCGTTTGCCGTCTCCGTCGAACGAGTATTCGCCGATCGTTCCCGCGGTGTTTGACACCTTGATCTGCTTGTTCTCCCCGTCATATTGGAACGTCCTTCCATCCGGGTCCTTTGTCGTGTTGCCGGCCGGGTCGTATTCGTAGTCCTTCACCGAATCGCCGTCGGGCTGGAGTTCCTTGATCCGGTCTGTTGCGGGGTTGATCTCGGGATTCTCCATCTCGCGGTCCTGCTGGCAGATCGAGAGGTTCGGCGCCGTCCCGCAGTTTCTTGTCAGTGTGGTTGTCTGCGCCTCGTCGTAGTTCTTGTTTCCGTAGCGGTCGAAGGTGTAGGCCTCCTTCCAGCTTTGCGTTCCTCCGATGGTTTCCGTCGCCGACTTGAGGCGGTTGAGCTCGTCGTACGCATAGGACTGGACGGCGGTGAAGCCGTTGTTCTGGCCGGGCGTGGAGTTTACCGTGATAGTCTGCTTCAGCACGTTTCCATTGTTGTCCGCAACACCGCTCGTGTTGTACTCATACGCGAGGTTCAGCTTGTCGTCTCCGCCCTGGACCGTTCCGAGAGCGATCTTCGTCGGCTGGAGCCTTGAGTTGAACGCGGTCGACTCCCATTTCCCGTTTCCAAGCTGCATGTCCGATACGGCTCCCGCCGCCGTGTACTGGAAGCCCTTCGCGTAGTCCCAGAAACCGTGGTTCGCGTCCTTTTTCGACTGGACGATCGAGAGCCTTCCGGTGTTGTCGAGAACGTTTCTGACGACCCTGCCCGAGGGATACTTCGTTTCGGAAAGCGCGCCCGAGAGGTTGTATTTGTATTCGGTGTCGCCGTAGCTCGTCCCTTCGGTCGTCTGGCGCGATTTCGTCAACCTTCCGAGAATGTCGAATTCGGTGTATTCGGTCTTGGAGACGCTGTTTTCAACCTTTGTCAGCTTTCCGACGGCGTTCGCGAGATTGTCGTAGGTGTACGTGACGGCAAAGTTGGGTGTAGCAGCCCAGCGCCCGCATGTCGGATTCACGTAAGTCGGATTCGGTCCATAAAGTCAGAATTGTAAAATTCAGACCCAGTTTTCAAGCCTCCAGCCTTCTTCTAGGCTGTGTTTCAAGGTTGCATGATTCCACCACTCCCAAGGCGAAAGTGCGACCTCTTCAGCGGTTAGTTCCTCAACATGTTTTCTCTTACATGTTTTCGTGTCAACAATATCCCATCCAGTTTGACCTGGCATTACAGGCGTGTCGCGCATGAATTTTGGTATGCCGGGAACTTGCTCCGTATTCTCCCCGACCCTTTCAAACATCCCCCGCCTCACGGAGGCTGAGATCGGAAGCTGAATAAAGAAGCGCTCTCCGTTATCAGCCAATGTTGCAATTATGTCGGGCCTTTCCGAAAACGGTCCGTCAAATACCCTTACGAATTCGATACCATCTTCTCGTTTCCCAATATACTGCAAATAGAACAACCCGATATCAGTTTTCAATTCGAATATGTCGCCGGTTTTAATTTTCATTCTATCGGAACTCCCGCATTCACACGTGACTGACTTTTACCTTCTTTAGCTCTGCAACAGGCAAGTCCGGTCATGGCAATCGAGTCATTTCTGATACCTAATAGCTCCATGAAATAAGCCCAAGCAACCGTACGAAACACGTTTTGAGGGCTTCCGTGCGATCTCATGTGAAATTAGGGATATATCTCAGATCCAAACAAATAACGTTCCCAGCGAGGATTCCAATACCCATCGGACGATTTTCACTTTCTGCCAATTTAACGACACTATTCACTCAAGTACTATTACGATGTCAAAACGGGTAGTTCGTCGATTCTTAATCTCAAAACACTTGCTTTGATTGCCATCAATTTGAAATGTCTTTCCGTCCGAATTTCGGACCGACGCAACACAATATTCTCCAGTCGGTAATTCCAGAAAAACAAAGTCTCCATTCTCATTCGAAAAAACAACGTGTTTCTTGCCTTTGGACGAAAGAACGATTTCATAACCGGGGGTCGGAGTGAAACCATCGAGCTTATCAACATACCCCATGCTTCCGAGCCAATAACCAACTTTATTGTTTGCTTGTACACTCGCAGTTGCCGTCATAAGGAACGTGAACAGAACAAACCCTCTCCATTTTCTATTCTTCAGGCACTGCATAATTCAATGGCGGAACCATTCGCTTCTTCAAACTGTAATAAAAACACGCAACGTTCTTTCAATCATTTTGGGCTTCCGAAATGCCACCCCTATCTTTCTCTTTCCACTCCTTTGATCTGGCGTCAAGACCCTCTTGCGAAATCCGAGTCCGCTCGAAAGTGGTGGTTCCATCGTGGTTTGCTTCACTTCAAACAATCCTGTTTGGTGAAAGTAGAATAGCACCATTTTAGCTGTTCCCCGCGAGTTGAGGCCTTGCTTGGCTGCTTCCTTGCCGAGATCAAATCCGTTGGTTTTGGTACTTGCTTTTTGAGTCCGGATTTCCTTGTGGGTATTGGTTGGTTTTATCTTACTGCTCCGGGTGTTCTAGGCCTTTAGGCTTCATGCTGATTTTGCAGACGGGAAGAGTTTTGAGTTCTTTTGGTGGTGTTGATTTGTTTACTCAAACGTGCGTGTTGGTAATGGGGTTGTTCGCGCCGAGCGCTCATTGCAGGCGGGACGCCTGCGCTCCAGTCGCTTCGCTTATTGCGGTTGAGTCGCCTGTGCACCGGTCTCCGCACGCTTCTTCAGTGCCTGATTCCAGTCATTCGCAAACTCTTCCAGGTCGAAGAAAATCGCCATCATTACCTTCATAACGACCGAATTGACTTCGTTGGTATCCGTCGTACGGAGTATCGTTTTCGTATCAGAAACGCGGCGGAGTTCGCCCTGCCATTTCCCCGAAAAGCTGTCGCCCATTTTGTATTCGAGCGTCATGCTGTTCGGCTCCTCGCTTTGAACGATCGTGAATTCCAAAGGCTCGGTATCGCGCGTGAATTCGGTCCAATGTTTTTCGTCCTTGATCTCTACGTTCAGGAGCTTTTCCTGCCATTCGGGATATGCCTTTCGATCGTTTAAGACCTGCCAAATTCTTGCCCGCGAAGCATTGATCTCGGTTTCCTGTGTAAACGTTTTCTTCTTGGGAATCACGATCGCCGCCGAAACAAACGCGACGATTACGATCGCGACAAGCACAACGAGAAACTTCAAAAAAAACTTGAACATATCCTTCATCGCTCTACCTCTATCGCCAAACTATCCCCCAAAATACCGCCCTACTCCAACCAAAGAACTCAAAACTCAAAACTCGAAACTCCTACCCGGTTACCCACGCCAAAGCCACCTGTCTAACATTGATATCCGATTTGTTCGGATTGATATCAACCGGAACGATCTCCACGGTGTCTTCATTTTGATATGCGGTCAGTTTTCGATTGATCTCGGCTTCGATCTCGGCGAGCTTTGCATCAACATCCGCAATCTCCTGTTCGGCCGCCGCCGCCTCTCGCCTTTCCTTCATCGTCGAACCGATGCTCCGCGCGCTTGTCGCGATTCCGCTATAGCCTCGACGGCTGCCGAATAGCGAACCGAGAATGCTCGTACCGACCGATATCACGGTATTCATCGTTTGCGAACTCGCCTGCGCCTGCTGCGTTTCGGCCTTGGATTCGGCGCGTTTTCTTTGTTTTTCGAGCGAATCTATTTCCTTTTCGTAGTCGTCGCGAATCTTCTCTAGAAATTGATCCCTCTGTTCGCGCGCCATCTGCGAGATCCTTACTCGAAACGCCCTTTCGTCTTCATCGAGCGAAGAAATCTCTTCAAGCGAAGGGCACGTAAACACCCGGAGCGGGTTTCCACGGTAAAGCCATTGCTTGAAATCTGTTTCCCAGGTTTTCATCGCTTTCGCCGAAACTTCCGCCGGCAATTCAGAAAATGAAATCCCCTCGCGCGGTTCGCCCTCAAGTTCGGACAATTCGAAATCGAGCGGTTGGTTCGAGTTCCAATCGACGATCGTCGCGAGCGGAGTCAAAAATCGCTGCTGTTTTGTAACCGATATTCCCAGCTTTGTATCGCTATAGATCACATCGGCAACACCGCTAACAAATGGCTGGTAAGTTTCGCCGCTCCCTGGCACGAACACCTGTGTAACGTCGGGCGCAAGCATCGGACGCGAACTCGCTGCCGGTGCCGCGGCGGCCGCCATCGCACCAACCGCGCCGGCAGCGCCGGCAGTCGGGGCCGTTTCTTCGGCTGTTTCCGTTTCGCCGATCAGTTCCTTAAAGCGATTGCGCATGATCGGTCCCGCCAGATAGGAAAGCGCCCAACGCGTGTGGAATAGCGCGGGTTCGGAATCGGAGGCGTTGTTGAGCATAAATACGCGCTTGTCAAGCCCCGCGAGCTTTCTGCTGATCGTCGCTTCGTCGGCTCCGCTGTTCGCCGTAACCAATCCTTCGAGCACCTTTTCCTTGTCTCTCTCCGCCTGCAGGCGACCGATAAACCAAGTGCCGACATTGCTCAATGCCTTGTAATCGAGGTCGCCCGGATTCTGCGTTGCCAAAAGCAGACCGAGGCCAAAGGCCCGTGCCTGCTTGAGAAGCGTCAAAAAGAGTTTCTTTGATGGCGGATTCGCGACCGGCGGGAGGTAACCGAAGATCTCATCCATGTAGAGCAGGCATCGGAGACTCGAGGTGCCGTTTTGAAGACGCATCCATGAAACAAGCTCGTTGAGCAGAAGCGTAACGAAGAACATTCGCTCCTTGTCGTCGAGATGCGCGATCGAGAGAATCGATACGCGCGGGGTTCCCTTGTCGGTGTAAAAGAGATTGTTGATGTCGATGCTTTCGCCCTTTGTCCAAACCGCAAACTGCGGCGAGGCGATCAGGTTGTTGATGCTTGTCGCGAGTTTGAATCTCTCTTTCTTCGGATAATACGCCTCGACATCAAAGGCGCCGATCTTTGTCATCGGCGGATCCTGTATCAAAGCGATCAACTGCTCGATCGGTACATCGCGGCCGGCGCTCCATTCGCTCTGAATGATGTTCGACAAAAGTATGTGTTCCTGGCTCGTCAACGGATCGGCTTCGATATCCAGAAGCCCGAGAAGTCCGCTGACCAATGTCGAAACGCGATCCGCCACGGCTTCGAAATCCTCGATATCCTCGGGTCTTACAAATGATTTGAGAATCGATATCGGACGCCCCGAGGAACTTCCCGGGGTATAGATCATCCGCTCGGCGGAGTTTGCAAACAGCGAGATCCGCTCCGGCGGCTGACCCCAATCAGCCAATCCTTTTCTCCAGAGATCGGCTTTGTCTTGTGCGAGCTGATCGACCGAGACATTCTTTTGCGAGGCCTCGTCGGCGCTTACCCACGGCTTGAATTCTTCCGCCGAAAGCCCCGGAAAGGTGAGCATGAGATTGACGATATCGCCCTTGGGATCGATTGCAATGACGGGGATGTTGTCGATCGCGGCTTCTTCAAGAAGCGAGAGGCAAAGACCGGTTTTTCCGGAGCCGGTCATCCCCATGCAGACGCCGTGCGTAACCAGATCCTTCGAATCGTAAAGCAAAAGACTCTCTTCGATCTTTCGCTCTTCGGCGTTGTAGTGTTTTCCCAGATAAAACAATCCCAGCTTTTCGTAGTCTGTCATTTCTTTAATTCCTTGGATGCGATTTTCGATAATTCCATGGGGGTGTCGGGTTGGGGTCTTGCCATAGCCCCACTCGTTCCTTTTTGGCGAGGCTTTCTGCGGTTTCATAAGCCTCGCGTTCGGATCTGCTCTGTTGATCCTTGTGTGCCCTGTAATACCAGGCAAATCCCTTTCGAAGCTGCTCTACGTTAACATTCGTCTCGCCGACAAAGACTTCGGCGATCGTCCGGCCATATTGATCCGTCGTTTTGGGTACGATTCTAACCTCTTTCTTGTAAATAAGATCCGAAAGATTCTTCTTCGCCGCCGCGCCAAAATCCTGCCCGTTTTCAGGAGCGTCGATCGTCGCCAGCCGCACTCGTTTTCGAGTTTTTCCATTTTCCAAAACGACCATCGAGTCGCCATCGCTAATCCCGACGACGACCGCTTTTGGAGCGTTTTCCGTAACAACAGGCTCGCAGTTCGAAAAGAAAAGGAACGCAAAGCAAAGAACAAGAAAGGCCTTTAACATCTAAACTCCCGAAAAAGAGTCCAAAAACTCGGAACACGTAACTCTTGCGTTCACGTTAAAAAGTCGCCTCAAGGAAAAATTGACTGGCAGATTGATCCTCTAAAAAAACCAAGAAAGACCCCTGCCACCTTGTGTGGCAGGTGAATGAGGTCAGCAGCTAGTCCAAACCACATTGATTCATTCGGAGGCCCCTGCCGCCTTGTGCGGCAGGTGAATAAGGTCAGCCCCTTCCAGAACATCCATAAACCTTAACACACCAAGCATTTAACGGCCGTAGCTACGGACCTTCGCCTCCTGCCGGACAAGCCGGCAGGGGGGCCGGAATGGTTCGTTTGTTGCCGCTGCTAGCTTCTGACCTCATTCACCTGCCGGACAAGCCGGCAGGGGTCTTCTTAATATCAAATCGTTATGCCCAAAAACCGCGCTTTTTCCTTCTTTGAAGACTTTTTAGAGTGGACTCAACCCTTGGAACTTGGAACACCAACCCCAAAGGCCAGCACAGCCAAAGACCCTACGCTCCCATCGCCACAAGCTTGTCGAAATGATCCTTTTCGACCGGGACTACCGATAGCCGGCTCTGCTTGATCAACTTCAATTCGGAAAAGAATTTGTCGGCTTTGATATCGGCGAGCGAAACTTCGGTTTTGAGTTTCTTGACGGGCGCGATATCTACGCACGACCAGGTGTCATCCTCGGGATTCGGATACGAACCGTTTGATACAACCTTTGCTATCCCGACCACGGCTTTAGTTTTTCCAGACGAATAAAACAATACATGGTCGCCCTTCTTCATCTCGCGGATGTAATTTCGCGCCTGGTAGTTTTTTACCTTGGTCCATGCGCGCCGCTTGTCTTTTACCAGATCGTCAAAGCCGTATTTCTCCGGCTCTTCTTTCATTAGCCAATGATTCATCTCGTTTTATGCTCCTTCGGCGTACTTCTTGAAACGCTCGAGCGTCTCCTTCGAATTTGCTTCAAAGGTAGATTTTAGCCAATAGAAAAGTGAATGCCAAAAGATGTTTCCGCCGTGGTAAGTTTCGGCCTGCCTGACGTCCGTTACGAGTCCTTTGTCTTGCAGCGTCACTTCAATGTCGCTTTTCATGACCTCGTTTTCGAGAGTGAACGCAAATCGCTTTCCTTCCTCGATCGCGGTCATCGTCTGCATCATGTGAATCTCGTCGCCTTCGCGGTCGAAGGTGATCCGGAATTTGCTGCCAACCGTCATCGGCGCTCCGGAGACGGTTTCGATCTTCTTGAAACCCATCAACCATTCCTTCATGCCGTTCTCATCGGCAAACTTTTTCCAAACATCTTCGCGCGATTTGTTTACCTGTACGACGGTCTCATTATGCTGATCACCCGCAAGAATACCCGGCGCAAAAAATACGGCGACACCAAGTACGATGAGGACCAAAAGCCCCAAGAGTATCTTTTTCATATTCCCCTCCCACTGCTGGTTTGGGGATTATAACCTATATTGTTTAACGGTAGTGGAAGAAGCGCGGCCCCGACCGGCGCGCAAGAAATCCCGGGCAGCATTGAGCGAAGTGAAAAACCCCCTACTCTACCTCGCACGGCCGAGTAATCGGATCAACATCACCCAAAGAACTCAAAACTCAAAACTCGAAACTCGTAACTCCCTACTCACATAACCTTCGGGGCGGGCTTTTTCAACTGGACGATAAACGATTCGACGGCGGGGCGCTCCTCATGATCGGGGCAATCCCTCAAAAATCGTTCGTAAACCGCGATCGCTTTGGGGTTCTGTTTCGTCTTCTCATAGATCTGTCCGAGAAGCAGATAAACCACGGGTTCCGTGCCTGATAACTGATCGATCGCCTTTTCAAAATAACCCACGGCCTCTTCGTAGTTCAGTTTCTCAAGCTCGTAGTCTGACGAAGAAGCGGCGGTTTCCGCTTCTTCCTTGAAGATCAGTGCGAGGCCCGTGTAGGCTTCGGGTTGAAATCCCTTCCCCTCGCGAATCGCTCGTTCGAATGAATCAATTGCCTTGTCGATTTCGCCTTCTGACTTGTAAATCCGGCCCTCGACGGTCGAGGCTTCGGCGTTTAGCGGCTTGATCAAACGCGCCTTCTTTATCGCCGCATGCGCACCGGCGTAGTCGCCCTCATCCGACGAAGCGCGCGCGAGGCCGATCAGCGCGTCCATGTATTTCGGATTCAAACGAAGCGCTTCCTCATAAAGCTCGATCGCTTTCGACTTGTCTTCGGAGAGTTGCTTCTCGGCGTTCTGAAACGCGATTTCGGCTCGATCAAGGGTTTTCTCAAGCGGTATCGAAACCTGTGTTTCGCCGGCGCCGATCGGTCGCGTTACTTCCTTAAAACCAAAAGCGCGTACCTTTAAGGAATGCGCGCCCGGAAGCACGATCTTCATCACGAGTTTTCCATCGACCGCCGTCCCGCGAAATACGCCATCAAGCCAAACCGAGGCATCGGGCGCGGTCAAGACCGTCAAGCTTCGTGACGACTTGCGCGCCTGGCCAAAAGCCGAAATCCCGGAAACCATGAGAATCAAGAACAACCCCAAAGCAATGCGTTTCATAATCAAACTCCCCGCGCAAAAAACAAGCGAGCACAAAATCCATTTCGAAAAAAGGTTTCAGCCCGCGCGGAATTTTCAGTTTCTTGGATTGTAACATTGCCGAGCGAGTTGCAAGCGGAAAGAGTTGCGGGTTTCGAGTTTTGAGTTTCGGGTTCTTTCGCAAAGGCGGTTTGCTCGTTTTATTTGCTAGCCGCTGGCCTTTCTACAGATTGCGAAACTGCACCCAAAACAACTTGACCTAACCGTCAAACACCCTATAATCAAACGTTGCGGCTGGGTAGCTCAACCGGTTAGAGCGCGGGATTCATAACCCCGAGGTTGGGAGTTCAAGTCTCCCCCCCGCCACCAACAATTCTAATGACTTACGGCAGACTGATGTCTGCCGTTTTTCTTTTTGTGACCATCTCGTGACCAAAACGGCATTTCGCGCGCGGTCGTCCGCATTGTTGAACTTCGCTTTGGTGGCTGTTTAGTTCGACAGATTCTTGGTTAGATGGAGAACAAGCTCGTCGTCGAGTTTGAGTTCCTGTCCTTCTATCGCAAATTCGTCTTGGTACGTGATGGGTCTGGCATCGGGTACGTATCCGCGGAGCACATACATCCGTTGCGCGGCGGCGTATCCCGGGTGCAGTCCGACTCCGATTCCGGCTACAGGGCTGCGTTCAGACATGATTTCTTCCGCCTTGTCCATCAAGAGGGTCGCGATGCCTTGACGACGAGAACCCGGAACCACGTTTAAATCCTGTATCTCAGGAATACCCTGTTCTTTAAAAGGAATGTAGTTTGATTGCCAGACAATCTTCAGATAACCGTGCAGTTGTTCACCTGTGCAAGCCACGAGAAAGACGCTGTCGCCACGTTCGTGCGCTGCGAAGCACTCCTGGAAGTAACCGTCCGGTTTTGCCCAAGCCAAACGTTTGAATTCCGATGTGAGCCAATCAACGCGCTCTGCGGTTAGTTGTTCGATTGTTTCCATCATCTCTCAGCCAACTACTTACTATCTGAAACGTTCAAGATAATACTCGTGTTCCAAGTGTTCTACGGAATCAATCGGAGAAAGGCAAGAAACGTGCTGCTGAATATTGAAACGGTTTGATGGTATGTGAATTCACCGGCTTGATCAACGTTGATTTTGGCCGACCACGCATATGTCGTCGAAAAAGCCGACGGCATAGATTTCCGCACACGCAATTGGTGCCGCTTGGTTCCGGCCCGCGCAAGGTCGATCAGCGAAATTCGGAGTCTTGTATCTTAAGTTCTGAACTAATCGCATCTGCGCTGACAGACAGATTAGTTGATCAGCACTGGCATCTGGCCCGGTTCGCCGAAACCGGTGATGAGGCCTGAATTGACATACCAAACACGGGTTGACGGTCGAAACACGCCGGGTTCGAAAATGCCGTCGCCGTCCGTGTCGAATGCCGCCGGAATGTCCTCCGCGATTCCCCAGCGTACAACCGAAAACGCGCTGTCAAAACTGCGAAGTATGTACCAATTGCCTTCCGACGGCCGGTAAACCGCGAGGTCGCTGCGACCGTCGCCGTCGAAATCGGCCGGAACCGGAACGTCCGTTGCAACTCCCCAATGAAGCGCCGCGAATTGTCCGTTCGTACTTCGAAGATAATACCAATTGCCTTCTGACGGCCTGTAAACAGCGACATCCGCCTTGCCGTCACCGTCGAAATCGGACTGTACCGGAATGTCTCCCGTCGCGCCGAAATGTAGTCCGAGAACCGAATCGGTTCGGCTTTCTATCATGTACCAATTGCCTTCCGAAGGTCTGAAAACCGCGATGTCCGTGATTCCGTCTCCATCAAAATCGGCTGCCGCTGGACGATCGCCGGCGAGTCCGAAATGCCGGATCACGACCGCGCCGTCTGAACTCCGGAGAATGTACCAATCGCCGGTCGGATCGCGATAAACGGCGTGATCCGATTTTCCGTCACCGTCGAAATCGCCGACGACGGGAACATCGCCGAATGCCGCACCTCCCCAATTGACAGTTACCGAAGCGTTATTCTGCGAACTCGGTCGATGACTCCAGTTTCCGCTTGCGGCATCCCAGAGTGCGAGATCCGTTTTGCCGTCGCCGTCGAAATCGACCGCTTTCGATTGACCGAACGGACGGCACGTTGCGGTCAGTAGATCGACCGTAGTTTGATTCGAAAGATCGCTCGTCGTACGAATTATGTCGTCGAGACCGTCGCCATTGAAATCGACGACCTGACCAACGGAGTTGATGCTCTGATCGTTGAGCGGTGTAGGATTTGACATGACGCGAAAACCGCCGTTGCCCATCCCGAACAATGCGCTATATCCGAAGGTTGCATCGCTCCCACGCCCGCTGTCCAGGATGTCCTGTTTTTCGTCGCCGTTGAAATCGCCGAAATAGAGCCGATAGCTGCCGTTCTTGTAAGCCGCAGGAAACTCCGATAGTTGATGCGTTGCGCCTGTCCGACTGCGATAAACCGCGATGTTCGTGGAAAATGAAGTGGTTCCGTAAAGGTCGTCGATTCCGTCATGGTTGAATTCGCCAACTCCTTCCGCTCGAAACCTTCCCACGGCGGTCTCGGGCTGCTCGTCAAAACCGCCGGTCGCTGTTTGCAGGAGAATTTTAAGCGAGTAGTTTTGCGAGTTCGAAATGTCCTTGCGGATCACGATGTCTTTGCGACCGTCTCCGTTAAAATCTCCGAAAAAGAGACCGCCGTGAGTGGTTGCGACGAGCCGCGGCGCATCGTACGTGCCGTCGCCGGTACTCAGATAAAGATAAAAATTCGGTTCGTCGCTTCCAGCCGAAGGCGCTCCCGTGGTGATGAAGTCGGGCCGCAGATCATTGTTGATGTCGCCGAAAGTTGAAATATATTCGCTCGGTGTCGCAAACTCGAGAGGCGTTCCGAACGAAAGCCCGCCGTTTCCGTCGTTGTAAAAAATCACCTTCTGCGGCGCGTTTGAAAAATACCCGAGAAAATCGGGCCGTCCGTCGGCATTAAAATCGCCCCAACGTCCGCCGAAAAATCCGCCGAACGCACCGTTGTTAACCGTCAGCAGCTTGTGCTGAACCGCGCCGGTGCCGCTGTTGATGAGTATTCCGATATTGTTCGACGGCTGTGCCGACGCATCTGTGTTGCCGGCGAAATCCATGATGCCGTCGCCGTTGAAATCTATTTGGTGACGATAGGAATGACTTTGCGGGAACACCCCGAGGCGCGATGTCTGAAATTCTATCGCCCCGCGACATTGTCCGATAGCCGTGATGAATTCTGCCGCCAGCAGGATGATAAAAACAACAATAAGGAATCTTTTCATGTTGAATACACAGTGGATTCGCGTGGGATTAAAAAGACAACTCTCGCGAAAATTTTTCAGCGAATTAGAAACAAATTCGGAAGAAGCATTTTTGACCGACTATCGGCAAATTGCGTGACATCTGGCGCCAGGCAATCAAATCATTGGGAAAAGGAGAATATGTCTGCGAAGGCTCTGTAATTCTTCAGACTAGTATTGATCCCGACACACACCTTGGTTTTTGCGGCCGGCGCGCTCGACGCGACTTTTGGAAACATCGGAAAAACGCGAATGGTCCGTCCCAGCGGGTTCTAAGACAAATTCGCGTATTTCAGTTTCGTCCCTTTTTGGAGTTTGATGAAGTGGCTCTAAGAAGCGATTTAAGGGAATAATTTGAAAAAACATCCGGAATTTCCTCTTTTGACGCGAGAGCGTCAAGGGGATCAATCCGTGGGTTCCGCGCAAAGCCGCTCCACCCACGGCCACATATCTCCGTGAGGTTGTCTCATAAGTGACATCAGCGACAAGAGGCACAACAATCTCGGAAGCGAAAATAAGCTAGCTGGAAAAGACCCCTGCCGGCTTGTCCGGCAGGTGAATCAGGTCAGAAGCTAGTAACGACGACAAATGATTCGTTCCGGCCCCCCTGCCGGCTTGTCCGGCAGGAGGCAAAGGTCCGTAGCTACAGCTGTTAAATACTTGGTGTGTTACGGTTTACGGTTGTTCTGGAGGGGGTTGGCCTTATTCACCTGCCGCACAAGGCGGCAGGGGCCTCCGGATGAATCAAAGTGGTTTGGACTAGCCGCTGACCTCATTCACCTGCCACACAAGGTGGCAGGGGTCTGGGTTGGATTCTTTGGAAATCACTGTAATTGTCGATTTCAGCTTTGAATTGACTTATGAGACAACCACCTAAAAGGAATTTCCGAATTTTAGAATAGCATCAACTTTTTAGAGTGGACTCGAATACTCGGAAAATGAATCTACACGACAACACCCAAAACCTTCTCGCGGAAATTCGTGGTTGCGCGGTCTGCGCCGAGCATCTGCCGCTCGGACCGCGTCCGGTTGTCAGCTTTTCTCCGGAAGCGCGTGTTCTCATCGTCGGACAAGCGCCCGGCACGAGGGTTCATGAGACGGGGATTCCCTGGAACGATCCTTCCGGGGATCGTTTGCGGGAATGGTTTGGCGTAACGCGGGAACAATTTTATGACCCGAAACGGTTTGCGATCGCGCCGATGGGATTCTGTTATCCGGGTCGCGGAAAAAGCGGCGACAACCCGCCCCGACCCGAATGCGCGCCGTTGTGGATGCCCAGGATTCTCGAATCGCTTCCGAATCTGAAGCTCAAGTTTCTGATCGGGCAGTATTCGCAGGCCTATTTTCTGGAAGAGAAACGGAAGGCGACATTGACGGAAACCGTTCGCGCCTGGCGCGAGTATTTGCCCGGGCAGATCGTACTCCCGCACCCCTCGCCGCGAAACAATATCTGGCTAAAACGAAACGATTGGTTTGAAAGAGAAGTGATACCCGAAATCAGGAAGCTGGTTCGGGCTCTTTGTTTGCCTGGGAAACCTGTTTGATTTCGAGTCCTTCCTCGGAACGTTCTTCGAGCCTGCCGGCGCTGTTTCCGCAAAATTCCGAAACCAGTTCGACAAACAGATCCGCGCGTTCCTCATGCGGAAGATGTCCGCAATCCTTCAGCACGACAAGCCTCGAATTGAGCATCTTGTCATAAAGAATCTCGCCGTTCTTTAGCGGAATCACGGTGTCTTCCTCGCCCCAGATCAGAAGCGTCGGATGAGTAAGCAAATGCGCGTCTCGCTCGATGCGGCCCGCGTTCCAATTGCGCGCCGTCGTCAGAAGCGAATGATGCGCATCGGCGGCCTGCAACGGATGAATCACGGAATCGATCCGATCTTCGGTGATCAGATGATGACTCGTTGGATGAAGCGTTCCCTGCATCCGAAACTTTAGAAACGCCCTCGAATCGATCAAAAACGGACTCAGCGTTTCCCCGATACCGGGTTGGCGCACGAGACGCATCAAAACGCTTTCCATCGGTTCATCGTTGATCACCGCGCCGACAAGCACCAGCTTTTCGACCCTTTCGGGATTGTCGAGCGCAAACCAGTTTGTAACCGCACCGCCAAAAGAACTGCCGACGATGGTCGCCTTGCCGATACCGAGCCGATTCATAAACCTCTGCAGCATACGCGCCTGCGATGCGATCGAGTAGTCGAAGTACTTTGGTTTTCCCGAATAGCCAAAACCGAGAAGATCGATCGCGATCACGCGAAACCCCTTTTCGGCGAGAAGCGGAGCTACGGCATGCCAGACGTAGGTGGAAGCGGTGTAGCCATGAACGAGCAAAAGAACAGGATCGTGTTCGGCACCGAATTCCTGATAATGAACATCGACCCCGTCAATTTCAACAAACTTTGAATGATCGGAATGATGAAGGATTTCGAGCGAGTCTTCAAAATAGACCGTCCGCGGACGGGTTGCCAGTTTCCATGCGACCATGGCGCCAAGCGCGCCGCCGATTCCGAGTGCCAGATGCTTCTTCTTCATTTCGCTTCTTTTTCCTTTCGGGCGTAATAGACCAGCATCGTCGGAAAGCCTCCGTGCGCGACATCCAGGCTAAAACTTCGCCCCGAATCCAATATCTTTTCAAACGATTCTTCCGGTTCGATTATAGCCACATCGTTGCTGCTTCGTTCAACAAAATCAGCAACAGGCTCGGAAACCGCCAAACACCCCGTGAGCCTCGCAACATCTCCTCCCGCGCGTTTCAGCTCTGCGATTCCATTCGTAAAAGCTTCGCGGTCTGTAAAAAACAAGCCTGATAGCCCGTAAACACGCGCTTCAACCGAACCCTCTTGAAACAGCGACCCAAATGCCGCATCAGCCTGGTTTTCGCTCAAGAGCATTTCGAAATCAATCGCATTCGTGGAAACCTTTCCGGCGTATCCGACATGCGAATCTTCGACAAATCGCGTCCTTAAGAGCGACTCATACGCTTCGCGCGCTTCCGCCGAAAGCGTCTTGGGATCAAAGGCCTCTTTCATATCGGTCACTACATCAGAACAGACAGGTACGAAAACGCGGTCGGAAATTTGCCGGGTCGATTTTGGCTGGTAAAATCCCCGAGACTATTTAGACAAAAGGTTTTACTCAGACTTGAATACGATCCTTGGCTGCACCAATCCGTCCGAAGCTTTCTCGCCGATCGCAACCAACTCGCCGGTTTCGGCAAGCAACCTTATATATCCTACATCCAATTCGGTGTTTGCCATCACCTTTCTTCCGAGTGTTATGTCCTCTACATCGCTTTCGGAAAGCGTTTGCTCACTCAGGTGTCCGGCGACATCGTTCATGGGAATCAGGAGTTTTGAAAGCTCTTCAGCTTCCGACGCTTTCGCAAGCTCTTCCAATCCGTGGCTTTCGGAAATGTCGAATTCGCCCGCTGCAGTGCGTCTCAGATCCTTTAAATGACATGGAACGCCGATAGCCTTACCGAGATCTTCGGCGAGCGTACGGATGTATGTGCCGGCGGAAACGCTTGTCGTCATGATGATCTCTCCCTGCGCTCCCGCGTCTTCAAAACCAAGCGCGGATACCTCGACCTCGACCGCCTCTCTTTCCACCTCGACTCCCATCCGCGCGAGTTCGTAGAGCTTCTTGCCGTCTTGCTTCTTAGCGGAATACATCGGTGGGATCTGCTTGGAAATTCCAAGGAAGTCTTTTGCCGCATTCTCAAGCAGATCAAGAAGAACAGCATTTTCGGGAACCGATGCTTCCGATCCCGCTTCGCGCGGCTCGCCCGTTAGATCACCGGTGTCGGTTTCATATCCAAAACTGATCGTCGCCTGATAGGATTTTTCGGACTTGTCGATAAACCGCGCAAGCCGTGTCGCGTTCCCGACGAGTATCACGAGAACGCCGGTGGCAAACGGATCGAGCGTTCCGGTATGACCAACCCGCCGCGTCCCCGCGATCCGCCGCATCCGAGCGACAACATCATGCGAGGTCAACCCCTTTGGTTTATCAACCAAAAAAGCGCCATGAAAAGCCGAGAATGATTTTCGTTTCGGAGACATGTCGTAAACAGTTTAGTGGTTTTTCCGAATTGGGGAAGGGGGAGAAGAAGAGTTCCAAGTTCGCCCGGAAGAGTTCCAGGTTCCAAGTTGCAGAATTTGAGTCCACTCTAAAAAGTCGAGTTAGAAAGTGAAGGGCATCATTTTCAGTCACAACGGTTCGATATAGGTGAAAGACCCCTGCCGGCTTGTCCGGCAGGTGAATCAGGTCAGAAGCTAGTAACGACGACAAATGATTCGTTCCGGCCCCCCCTGCCGGCTTGTCCGGCAGGAGGCAAAGGTCCGTAGCTACAGCTGTTAAATACTTGGTGTGTTACGGTTTACGGTTGTTCTGGAGGGGGTTGACCTTATTCACCTGCCGCACAAGGCGGCAGGGGCCTCCGGATGAAACAATGTGGTTTGGACTAGCCGCTGACCTCATTCACCTGCCACACAAGGTGGCAGGGGTCTTGCCTGGTTTCCTTGAGGATCAATTTGCCAACTGATTTTTTCTTTGAATCGACTTTTTAGAGTGGTCTCAGAAGTTCCAAGATCCGGAAGTTGAGTCCGGTCTAAAAAGTCGATTTTAATCCAAAATCCGGACTTTCCTATTCGGAGGCGTAGCCTCACGGAGATATGTGGCCGTGGGTGGAGCGGCTTTGCGCGGAACCCACGGTAAGTCAAAAATGAATGTTCGCGCCGGGTACCGGCGCGGGGAAACGCCCGTAATTGCTGCATTCCAACGCCATATTGATTCATCCTGAGGCCCCTGCCACCTTGTGCGACAGGTGAATTAGGTCAGCCCCTTTCAGAACAAACGTAAACCTCAGCAAACCAGATATTCAACGGCTGTAGCTGCGGACCTTCGCCTCCTGCCGGACAAGCCGGCAGGGGGGGCCGGAACGCTTCGTTTGTCGTCGCGACTAGCTTCTGACCTCATTCACCTGCCGGACAAGCCGGCAGGGGTCTCTTCAGCTAGCTTACTATCGCTTTCGAGAATGTTGCGCCTTTTGTCGTCGACATCGTTTGTGAGACAACCTCTCGCTTGAGCGTTGCAATCGGTCGCGGTTCCAATCCGTTGGTTGCCGCCTTTGGCAACGCTTCCCCTCAGCGATCTCGCGTCCAAATAGTAAATTCCGGATGTATTTTCAACTTATTCCCCTAAAGCAACTTTTCAGAATGAACCCAATACTTCCAAATCCCCCCAAAAACCAATCAATTTCCCCGGAAGTCCTGGAACTTGGAACTTCTGGAACTTGGAACTGTGCTCGGACGAACTTGGAACTTCTGGAACTTGGAACTGTGCTCGGACGAACTTGGAACTTCTGGAACCTGGAACTCTTCCGGTCCTTTGAACTTCGCTCCCTTCCGCCTAAAATAGCCCGATGCGACGGTTTAAGGTTCCGATCAAGGATGAAGAACGTGTGGTTAACGATGTGGAGAAATCCTATCGGAAGACGTTTGATCGGGCCGTGAACTTACTGACTTACAAACCGCGTTCGGTTGGTGAATTGCGCGAGCGTCTACTTGAGAAGAAGTGGACCAACCGCGAAATCGTGGATCGCGTTATCGAGAAGCTTTCGGAATACAATTATCTCGACGACAACGAATACGCTTACAACCTGTCAGTTTCAAAGCTTCGCGCCTCAAACATCGGTCGTCGCAGGATCGAGCAGGAGCTGCAACGCAAAAATTTGGATCCGCAAACGATCGAATCTGCGTTGGAGCGTGCATTTGAAGAGACCTCCGAAAACGATCTGATCGAAAGGGCGGTTGAAAAGCGTATTCGAATCAAGGGATTTCCCGAAACACCGAACGAGATGAAAAACTTCTTTGGCTATCTCGTCAGGCAGGGTTTTGAATACGATCTGATACGCGACCGAATGGAAGCTTTACGGAATTCCAATGGCGAAACCTGAACAATTCAAATGTCCGACATGCGCCGCGCCGCTCTCGTTTTCGGGAGATCGTTTGGTTAGTTGCGGCTATTGCGGCGGCACGATCGTCGTTCCGGAATCGATCGGAAACCGCGAAGCATCGCCCGAGGAAAAAGCAGCAAAGGTTAAGGCCGTCCTCGAAGCCTTCTTTTCGACACCGATGGAGGGAAATTATGTCGTCGATCTGCGCGGCGAAAACTCCAAGGCGGATCTTGCGGAAGTCGTAAGCGAGATACGCTCGGGGCATGAGGACGCGGCCGTGCGCATCTTTTCGACAAAGGTTTCGGGAGACCGCGAAACCGCGGCGAAGATCCTGAGGGCGATTGAAAACGGAGACTCTATCGATCTTACGAACGCGCGAGTCGGAAAACAGATCGACCCCGGCGATTTAAAGAAGTATCTGCGCTGGCTGATCATCGCGATGATCGCTGTCACCGTAATTCCAGCGGTTATCGGCATCATCGCCGGTATCATTGGAGTCATCATCTCAATCGTCGCCGCAATGGGTTAATCAGGCTCATTTAGTTCAATTCGATTCATTGCGTTCATCGCGGGGTTTCGCTCAGCGGTCGCCTGCGCTCCCGTCGTCCTTCCGTGATAAAATCTCCTCAATGAAAGGTCACGAAATCAGAGAAAAGTTTCTTGCTTATTTTGAATCGAACGGACACGCGCGTGTCCATTCCTCCCCGCTCTTGCCGGCGAATGATCCGACGCTTTTGTTTATCAACGCCGGGATGAATCAGTTCAAAGATGTCTTTCTCGGCAACGAGAAACGCGACTACACACGTGCTGCGTCGTCTCAGAAATGCCTTCGCGCCGGCGGCAAGCACAACGACCTCGACGAAGTCGGCAAAACCGCCCGCCACCACACCTTTTTCGAGATGCTCGGAAACTTCTCCTTTGGCGATTACTTCAAGGAGGATGCGATTCGCTTCGCCTGGGATTTTCTCGTCGGCGAACTCGGTCTCGATGTGGAACGGCTTTGGTTTTCGGTTTTTGAAGGAGACGACAACGTTCCCGCCGACACGGAGGCCGAAGAGCTTTGGATAAAAGCCGGCGCACGACCCGAACGCGTTTTGCGTTTTGGAAAGAAAGACAACTTCTGGCAAATGGGCGACACAGGCCCCTGCGGTCCGTGTTCCGAAGTTCATTACTACATGGGCGAGGACCCAACCGATCCCGCGAAAAACCGCGCCGAACTCGTTAACGCCGACGACGGCGATCTGACGATGGAGATCTGGAATCTGGTCTTCATGCAATTCGATCGTGATGAAAGCGGTACGCTGACACCGCTTCCCGCACCATCGGTCGATACCGGAATGGGACTCGAAAGGATCTGCGCCGTCTTGCAGGGTGTTTCGACAAACTATGACACCGATCTAATTCGTCCGATCGTGGAACGAGTCGCCGAATTGTCGGGTTCGAAATACGACGTTGCCGACGAACAGGCAAGCTTTGCCTGCCGCGTGATCGCCGACCATGCGCGCTCGAGCGCGTTCGCGATCGCCGACGGAATCCTTCCCGGAAACGAGGGCAGAAATTACGTCCTTCGAAAGATCATGCGACGCGCGATTTATCACGGCCGCGACACTCTTGGTTTCGACAAACCTTTCTTTGCCGATATCTGCGATTTTGTGATCGACGAGATGAAGGGCGCCTACCCCGAGCTCGAGATTCAAAGGGACTTTATCAAGAAGATGGTGCGGCTTGAGGAAGACCGTTTTGGAAACACGCTTACCGTCGGACTCAAGAAGCTCGAGGAAGTGACCGCAAAGGATGATTTCCGCGCTAAGTTCTCGAGCGAGAATCTTGGCGAAGTCGCCAGCGAACTCGCGTCTTTGTATGACACGTACGGCACACCGCGTGATCTTATTCGCGTAAAGCTCGAAGAGGAATTCTCAACCGAGCTCGACGAAGACGGTTTCAACACCGCTTTCGACAAAGCGATCCAAGATCTCCAAGCCGCATCCGGAATCGGCAAGACGCATCAATCCGAAAAGATCAATCCGGTTTACAAAAGCCTCGAGGATGAGGGCTTGAAATCGGAGTTTCTCGGCTACGAAGCGACTGAAGTCGAAGACGCAAAGATTATCGGAATCGTCGTCGATGGACAGAAAGCCGACAAGCTTGATGCGGGCCGGGAAGGTCTCGTCATATTGAACCGCACACCGTTTTATGCGGAATCCGGCGGGCAGGTTGGAGACACCGGAGCGCTTGTTTCCTCCGCCGACGCCGAATCGATTTCGCGGGCGGTTGTTCTCGACACCTTCGCGCCGATCCCGGGAATCTCTTTGCACAAATCAAAGGTGGAGATGGGAGCGCTAAGAACGGGCGATTCGATTGGAGCTTACATCGATGTTTACAAACGCGATGCGACCAGACGAAACCATACCGCGACGCATCTCGTCCACGCCGCACTCCGCGAGGTTCTTGGAACCCACGTAAAACAGGCCGGTTCGATCGTCGCGCCGAATTATCTTCGCTTTGACTTTACGCATTATCAGGCGATGTCTCCGGCGGAACTCGCCGAGGTTGAGGATCTTGTAAACCTTCATATCCTTCGAAACGAGGCGGTTACAACAGATCTGATGTCGATCGAGGATGCGATGCGTTCGGGTGCGATCGCGATGTTTGGCGAGAAATACGGCGCGGATGTACGCGTTTTGAGCGTTGGCGGCGGCGAGTTTTCAAAGGAACTCTGCGGCGGAACGCATGTCCGTGCGACTGGCGATATCGGTTTGTTCAAGATCACCGCAGATGAGGCGATCGCATCCGGCGTGCGCCGAATACGCGCCGTGACGGGCACCGACGCGTTTCGCAGGTTCCGCGAGGACGAGCGCCTGATCGATGAATCGCTCGAGGTTTTGCGCACTCAAAGAGACCAGCTTCCGAATGCGATCGCGAGATTGCAGGAAGAAATGAAGAGCTCCAGAAAAGAGATCGAAGAGCTGAAACTCAAGATCGCCACTGGATCTGCTGGCGGAGACGAGGGAGACGAACCACGCGAGATCGGCGGGGTTTTGGTGATGGGCAAGATCGTCGAGGATCTCGATAAATCGGGGATGAGGCATCTCTCGGACACGCTGATGTCAAAACTGCATTCGGGTGTCGTCGTGATAGGAAACCGCGGCGAGGGCAAGGTTTCATTTATCGTTCGGGTTAGTGACGAACACACCGGCAAGGTCAGCGCCGGGAACATAATCCGCGAGATCGCACCGATAGTTGGCGGTCGCGGCGGAGGCAAACCCGATATGGCGGAAGGCGGCGGAGCCGAACCCGAAAAACTGGAAGAGGCGATCGAGGCCGCATATGGTGCGGTCGAGAAGATGTTGGCGGAGTAGGATATGTCGGCGATGGCAAAAACCGTGGTTGAAAAAGCGGAACAATTTCTGGATTCACACAATCCCGCCGATGGCTCGGTTGTCGGTAGCGCGAGGGTCAGCAGCCGCGATGAGGTTTTCAAGGCAGTCGCGGATGCGCGCGAGGCGCATGATCTTTGGCGTCGGATCTCGTTTTCGGAGCGCCGCCGGATCGTCATGCGCGCAAGGCAGGCGATCATCCAGGAAACCGAAGAAATCGCGCGATTGATTTCCAAGGAAATGGGAAAACCTGTCGCCGAGGCGATCTCTATGGAAATCGCGCCCGTGCTCGACCTGATGCAGTATTTCGCCAAGAACTCGAAGAAGCTGCTCAAGCCAAAAAGACGCGGAATCGGATTGCTCGCTCTATTTGGGCGTTCCTCGACGATCGTCAACAAACCTCTCGGCGTCATCGGCATCATCTCGCCGTGGAATTTTCCTTTCTCGATCCCGCTAGGCGAAGTCGTGATGGCGATCATGGCAGGAAACAGCGTCGTACTAAAACCGAGCGAGCTGACGCCTTTGACCGGGCTGAAAATCGCCGAGATCTTTGAAACCGCGCAGTTGCCAAAGAACGTCCTGCACGTCGTTTCGGGTGGCGGAGACGTCGGTGCGGCTCTTGTGGATGCGCGTCCGGACAAGGTGATGTTTACGGGGAGCGTCGCGACGGGAAGAAAGATCGCGGCAAAGGCGGGCGAGAATCTGACTCCCGTTGTGTTGGAACTCGGAAGCAAGGATCCGATGGTGGTTTTCAAGGACGCGGATCTGGACAAGGCTTCGAGCGCCGCGGTTTGGGGCGCGTTCTCAAACGCGGGTCAGGCATGCGCTTCTGTCGAGAGGCTTTTTGTCGAAGAGGATGTCTATGAAAGATTTCTCGAACTGCTTGTCGAAAAGACCGATGCCTTGAAACTCGGTGTGGGGACGGATCCCGAGAATGATCTCGGTGCGATGAGCAGCGCGAGGCAAAAGGAGATCGTCGAGGGACACGTCGCGGCGTTTAGGGAATCGGGTGCCGAGATTCTAACCGGCGGCGAGAGCGACGATTCGAATTTTTATCCGCCGACGGTTATCTCCGGAGCCGATAACTCGATGGTTCCAATGCGCGAGGAAACCTTTGGACCGACGCTTCCGGTTGCTTCGTTTGAAACCGAGGATGAGGCGGTGGATTTGGCAAACGACACCGAATTTGGTTTGACGGCGAGCGTTTGGACGAAGGACATAAAGCGCGGTCGTCGTGTCGCGGAGAAGATCGTCGCCGGAACCGTGATGGTAAATGAGGTCGTTTACACGCATGGCATCGGACAGACTCCTTGGGGCGGTTTCAAGAATTCGGGATTTGGCCGTACGCACGGAGTCGAGGGCTTGATGGAAATGGTCGCAACCCAGCACATACACGTAAACCGTTTCTATTTCCTTCCCGATATCTGGTGGTTTGGATATTCCGAAAGCGCGCTCGAATCATTCAAGGAAATGACGCGCACCTATTCGACCGGATCGTTGCTTAGAACGATCCCCTTTATGCCGCGAATGCTGAAACGTTTGCGCGAGCTTATGAAATAACGCTGTTCGCGCGACGCGCGACTTGGCCATCAAAACCGCATTTCGCTGAACCCAAATCGGATTTTTCGCTACCAAACCGTTTGTTCCAAAACGCGCAAGTTAAAACAACGAAACCCGTAACTCGTTCTAATCAAGGGCTTTACAGTCACGTTGGCAAACGTGGCACGATCATTGCTCTACCCTTTCGCGGGAGGTAGTGCCATGACAGAAAAATTAAGAAAAAGCAGTGCGGTTAGATTTGATAGCAAGAACAAACGGGAAATCGGAGAACCCGAAACCGACTTGGCCAAGAACCCTCCCGAAGGCGTGGGGGACGACGGCGAATACACGGAATCGGTCGAGACGGAATACGATTTCGAACGAGACCACATCACCGATCTCAACACGTTCATGACGGTTCGTTACTTCTGGGTTGACTGGAAATCCGCCTTTCACGAGGTCTTCTAGCGCCGCGGTTCCAGAAAAGTAAAACCACTGAATTTCCCCGGAGTGCAAAGGGCTGTCGCCCAACCGGACAAGATTTGAACCACGAAAGGAGAGAAACCGACTTCTCTCCTTTCGTGTTTTTGGTGGCTTTCGTGGCTCAAAAATCTAAAGAGCTTTTCCTTGCGAGTGGTTCAAAAATCGAAATTGCATTGCGAGCGTAAGGGAAATCAACCGACCGCCAATGCAACGACCATTATCGCGCCATAAACGACTTCCGCGATTCCGATCTTCATCGCCTTTACCGGTTTTCGATACTTCGAAAGTCCCAACGCGGCTCTGAACAAGAGAATCGTGAGAACCAAAATCGGAAGGTATCCCGTCAAACCCATCCAATAGATCCAGCCGCCAAACAAAAGGCCGGCCGTGCTCAGAATAACCGGAGCTTCAAAGCTGTATTCCTTTCCCTTCTCAAGTCTCAGACGGTTTCTTACATAAACGATCGATGGAACAAACCTCGCCGCCAGAAGACCCCAAAGGGCGAGCGCCGGTTTCCAGCCCGTTCCGCCCGCCAAAAGCACGGCCGCCGAAGACGCGGAGATCGCGATCACGCCCGTCAATTCGGGAAGCAGATTTCGCGCCTGTTTTTTAACGTCGGCATAAACCTGTATCGCGCCAAACGGCAGTAGCAGTACTAAAGGAATCAAAGGCGTTGTGCCTGCTAAATAGACCACCCCGGCAAGGCCCGCCACGGCAATCGCCGAAAAACCCAAAACAAAAAGCAACGCCGCCCGGCTTTGCGCCAACCAGCGTCCCGCTGCCAGGTCCGTCAGCAGAACCTTGAGCGGCTGTCTTGTCAAAAACAAACCACAGATCAAAAGAACGATAAAAACGGCGGCAAACGACGGCGCTATCAAAAGCGACGCAGCTAGCGGTTCAAGTAGAAAACCCCAGGCTCCATGCTCGTTTGGCAATGCTACCGCGCGCAATCTGTACGATCGGTTCTTCGTCTCCAATTTACTTCCCTTGTGAAACATATCGATTTTAACGGTCCTCAGCCAAATCTTTCTTCAAGCCTGAGTGCCATCGGAAACAGAATATTATTTTCCTTGTGGATATGCATGTGCAGATCCGCTTCAAGATCGGCGAGCCTCGCATAAAGAGCGCGAAAACTGAGACAGGCGTTCTCGGGAGGCTCGAATTCATCGGCGAGCCTTCGGATTCTGCGGAGAAGATCTCCCGCGTTGTCGTGTTCCTTTGACATCATCGCAACCGGATTTCGAACGGTGCCGAACGGTGGCGGAGGCGGTGTTTCGCCGATTGATTCGTAGCGCTCGAGATTGCTTATGTAGGGAAAAAGGATTCTTTCCTCTTTAAGAAGATGCGGTTCGAGATCGGCAAGGAGTTCGAAAACCGCCTGTTTTAATTGAACTAGATTGGGATGGGACTGGGAGTGCTTTCCGGCGACTTTGTCCATCAATTGGGGAAGCGCGTTGATTTCGGTGCGCGTGAAGACGTGATGGGTGGATTCGATATGTGCTATCAACTCGGTCGCTGTTCTAAAATCGAAATCTTCCGATGATTCAGACTTCCGCGATTCCGCGTCGATTCTCGCAGCGACCGCATCCGCATCGACACCGGATTCCAAACAGGCCTGTGCGAAGTTCTTTTTGCCGCCGCAACAGAAATCGATTTTCAATTCTTCAAAAACCCTAGTGGAAACCGGATTCGCAAGCGCGATCTCGCGCACCGTTTTGTTGCTTAGATTCTCCATGGCTACCTCCAATATTATCTGAAAGGATGTTCTCAGATTTGTCTTTGGGTAAACATGATCAGAATCATAAGGAGTTGCGAGTTTTGAGTTTCGAGTTTCGAGTTCTGTGATTGGTGTTGAAATGTTTCTGAGGACAGGGCGGATTGCACCGAAAAATTGGTCCAAAAGGCCGACTGTTCGCAAATCGATATTTCCTGAAATCAAGCCCCTGGAAAAGCAGAACTCAAAACTCAAAACTCGAAACTCGCAACTGCCCTACCACTTCTCCGGATCAAACATTCCTTCCCGAAACTCCATTCCGGCCTTGATGTCTGTGTATTCTTCCAGCACGGAGCGTTTGCCGTCATTAATAAAGATCACTTCGGGGGCGATCCAGCCGCCGCCTTTTACCTTTTTGTATTTGTTGAATTGAGTTTCAGACAAAATCGCGCCTTTTGGTCCAACGCCGCGCAGCATTCTTACGAAGAGTAACCGCTTCTTGTCGATCCAAAACTGCGCCGTTTTCATGTCGTCCTTGTCCGCCCCAACTACATAGACCGAGCGTCCTTGCCAACGATCTTCGCGGATCTTCGACAGATCGAACTTGAGCTGCTTTAGCTGAGCGATCGTATCGCTTACGGGCTGTCCGTAAACATCAAATCCGAGAACCATAAGCGGATGAAGAAGCGCACCCTTGTTCACGAGCTTCCCATCCTTAAAGCTAAACTGCTGACCGTCCGAGAACATCACTCCGGATTTCTCCGAAACCGGATCGAAATCGATACGCAGTTTTCCAGGCACCGACATCGCCTCATACCAAATCGCAACCGTGCTCGATCCATCGGGTTTGTACTGAGTGGTCTTCTGCTCAAAAGTGAGCGTCTTATACCATTTACCGTCGTACTTCCGATGCATGGCGGCAACGAGTTCCTCGCCATCCTTGAACTTCGCGCCAAATGCAAAGGTCGAGAGACCGAGAATCAGAACCGACAAGGCGAATGTCCGAAGGACGACTGCCGTTTGTTTTCGAGTGTTTGAGTTTCCAAGTTTCATAATTCCACAATGCCGAAGCTAAATTTCACACAATACGAGTCTGCTCAGCAAGCATATGAATTGATAAACGGACAAACGCACACAAGGTTTCAACTAAACAAAAACCCCGCGACTCTTCCTGCCCAGCCTGGGCTCAATCTTTCGTTGCAACGCTCACCCGGTGGCCGCGAAGAAAACAATGCAGTTTACAGGCGTTTCCCCGCGAGGCTGTCTTACAAGTGAAGTCGGTGACAAAAGGCGCAACATTCTCGGAAACGATTGAAATTTAGTTAGAAAGACCCCTGCCGGCTTGTCCGGCAGGTGAATCAGGTCAGAAGCTAGTCACGGCAAAAGATGAATCGTTCCGGCCCCCCTGCCGGCTTGTCCGGCAGGAGGCAAAGGTCCGCGGCTACAGCTGTTAAATACTTGGTGTGTTACGGTTTACGGTTGTACTGGAAGGGGCTGACCTTATTCACCTGCCACACAAGGTGGCAGGGGCCTCCGGATGAATCAAAGTGATTTGGACTAGCCGCTGACCTCATTCACCTGCCGCACAAGGCGGCAGGGGTCTTGCCTAGATTCTTTGGAAATCACGTTACCAGTGGCCGCGAAGAAGACGTTGGAGCCACGTTAGTGGCGCTGGAATGCAGCAATTACAGGCGTTTCCCCGCGCCGGTACCCGGCGCGACATTCATTTTTGACTTACCGTGGATTCCGCGCAAATCCGCTCCACCCACGGCCACATAACCCCGCGAGGCTACGCCTCCGAATAGGAAATTCCGGATTCTGGAATAAAACCGACTTTTAAAACTGGACTCAACTTCTTAATCTTGGAACTTCTGGAACTTGGAACTTGGAACTTACTATCCCCCATCTGTGCTATAAATATCCCACTATGTTGCGTAACAGATTTTCGTTCGTTTTGCTGTTTCTCGTTGGTTGCGTTTCGGCTTTTGCCCAGACGGGGCCGGTTTTTGAAAATGGTCAGGCGCAGATCGTCCCGGGGTTTTCCGATGCCAAGGATTGGATTCGCGAGGATTTGTGGGTCGAGACGGAGTTTGACTCCGATGGCGATGGAAAGCTCGACCGAATGCATGTCGATGTTACCCGACCAAAACAAACCTCGTCCGAGGGTCTGAAGCTCCCTGTGGTTTATGAAACGAGCCCGTACTACGCCGGTACCGCCGGTTTCGTCCCCGGCCTGTTTTGGGATGTACGCGTAAATCTCGGCATGGCCGCTCCTCCGCGGAATCACCCGGAGGTGCAAAGACGGGGCGAGCGCCCAATAATTTCGAATTCGCAGATCATGACGTGGGTGCCGAGAGGTTATATCGTCGTGCATTCCTCATCGCCCGGCACGGGTCTTTCGGATGGCGCACCGACCGTCGGAGGCGACAACGAATCGCTTGCGCCAAAGGCCGTGATCGAATGGCTTTCAGGAAAAGACAATGGTTATACGACGCCCGATGGAAACGAGAAGGTTAAAGCGACATGGTCCACCGGGAAGGTCGGCATGACGGGAACCTCGTATAACGGAACGCTGCCCGTTGCCGCCGCCACGACCGGCGTTGACGGATTAAAGGCGATCATACCGGTCGCACCGAATACTTCCTACTATCACTATTATCGCTCGAACGGCCTCGTCAGAAATCCGGGCGGATATCCCGGCGAGGATATCGACGTGCTCTACGATTTCATACACAGCGGCGCCGAAGCCAAGCGCGCCCGCAACAACAAGGTCGTGCGCGACACCGAGATGGCCAATGGCATGGATCGAATCACGGGCGACTACAACGATTTTTGGGCGGGACGCGACTATCTAAACGATATGAAACCGTTCAAGGCGGCGCTGCTTATGTCGCACGGCTTCAATGATTGGAACGTGATGCCCGAACACAGTTACCGGATCTACAACGCCGCGCGTGCCAAAGGGCTTCCGGCAATGATCTATTATCACCAGAACGGACACGGTGGTCCTCCGCCGATCGATATCATGAACCGTTGGTTTACGAGATATCTGCATGGCGTTGAAAACGGTGTCGAGAAGGATCCGCGCGCGTGGATTGTCCGCGAAAACGACACTCCCGACAAACCGACGTCATATGCGGATTATCCGAATCCGGATGCAAAAGACGTCAAACTCTATCTCAAGGGCGGCGCTCCCGGCATCGGAGAGCTCTCGCTTGAACCCGTTACAGGGGCCGGCAAGGAAACGCTTGTCGACAACTTCTCGTTTGACGGCGAGTCACTTGCACGCGCCGAGATGACAAATCACAGACTCCTTTTTCAAACCAAGAAGTTTGAAAACCCCGTTCATTTGTCGGGTATTGCAAAGATCAAGATAAAAATCGCGAGCAGCAAACCGGCGGCGAACCTCTCCTTCTGGCTTGTTTCATTGCCTTGGAGTTCCAGCCGTATCCCCAAGATAACCGACAACATCATCACCCGCGGCTGGGCCGATCCGCAGAATTACAAATCGATCAGAAAGGGCGAGCCGCTTGTTCCCGGCAAATTCTATGAAATGGAATTTGAGCTCCAACCGGACGATCAGGTGATAAGGGCCGGCCAAAGCATCGGTTTGATGATCTTCTCAAGCGACAAGGACTTCACGCTTCATCCCGATCCAGGCACCGAGTTGACGGTCGATCTCGAAGGAACCGTTCTGACGCTTCCGGTTGTCGGCGGTAGATTGATGTAGTTTGATAAAGCGTAGCGCCGCGGTTCGGGTTTTTGGAATATCCGAATCGCGGTGGAAGCCAAGCCCTGAAATTTCGCTTCCAGAAGGCGACCCAAGAACCGACTTCCAAAACAGAATCCGGAATTTCCTTTTCTGACTCGAGAGCGTCGAGAAGATGCATAGCCGTCGGTGAAGCAACTCTGCGCGGAACCCACGGAAAGGAAAGGATCTGAGCTCGCGAGGTTGTGTCAGAAGTTATGTTGGCAATAAGAAACACAACAGACTCTGAAGCGAAAGTAAGCTAGAAAGACCCCTGCCGGCTTGCCCGGCAGGTGAATCAGGTCAGAAGCTAATAGCGGCAATAAATGAAGCATTCCGGCCCCCCTGCCGGCTTGTCCGGCAGGAGGCAAAGGTCCGTAGCTACAGCCGTCAAATGCATGGTATGCTGAGGTTTATGGTTGTTTTGGAAGGGGCCGACCTTATTCACCTGTCGGACAATCCGGCAGGGGCCTCCGGATGAATCAATGTGGTTTGGACTAGCTGCTGACCTCATTCACCTGCCACACAAGGTGGCAGGGGTCTTGCCTGGATTCTTTTGAAATCACTTTACCAGTCGATTTAAGTTTAAGAAAGCGATATCGGAAATAGGCTTCCCGTATAGTTGTTTTATTAGTGAAAGTTTTAGGGCGGCCTACAGTCGTTTCTTTGTCTCGACACTATCTCTTTTGACTTCCCTTACGATAGACTTTGTTTTTTTAACAAGATTCTTATTCGTGTCGTTTATTAGTCGTTGTCCAACAGCGCCAGATGTCACCGTGAAAACTTTTTTATGGTTTAGTGTAAATTTCTCTTGCGATAGATCAGCAGGTTGAATAACTTCAGCACCTGCGACAACATCTTCCTTCTTAGCGGAGGACAAGAATACTAGGTAATTTTTATCTCTTAAGAATCGAGGTGTTCCTGATTCTGTACTGCGATATCCGCCCGGGACATATATTGAAACGAGCCCGGCTTTATTGTCAGCCTGAGAATGAATAACCTCAGTTACGTCAAGAACTATGAAAAGACCCAAGACCCAATCATCTGGTCTAGGGAGTACTGATATTTCCCGACGTTCTTCATGCTGAGCAAAAGCGGGGTCCTTGCTCATTTTCTCCGGATCAACAACCCACTTAACTTCCTTAACCGAACCAGTGACAATTAAGGTACTCCGCTCTGATAGATAGCGCAAAACCGCATCCGAGTGTCCCCGACCTGTAGCGGCCTCAACATAACTGGTTTGTAAATCCGGTTCATTATCTATACTTGTTATGTTCTGAACTGAACAGTTCAGGCTAACAAAAACTACGAACAGCATGCTACTTAGCTTTAATCGAAACATAGTTTCCTCCTTAGACTCCTTATACGCTGCTAAAACTGCGTTCGCCCGCATCTTTGATAAGCATATAGAGGAGGAATCAGGTCGGACACGTTATAGGCAAGGATTTCACCTTGATTGAACAATGCCGCGTAATTTTGGGCTTGTACAGCGTCCCAAGCCAAATACGTCGCGTTAATCTGATTTACAAGCCCTTGTTCCGTCGGGTCTGTAAGCGGTGAAAGTTGCGTCATCAGATCTGGCACAAGGTAAAGGTTTCCGAAATGGCCACCCGGCAACCATTGTGCAACATGTTCATTTTCGTGCGCCAACATTTTTGCATAAAACTGGCTTGTAGAAGGAACATACATAGTCACTGGAGTACCAGTCCGTACGAGATTTCCGGGACTCGATACGACCCACAGGTTTTGAGCAGGATCAAAAATTCTTCCCGGACCACCGCTGATGTTGGCCGGGGTGGTGGTTCCTGCTGGATCCCACCAAGCATTGACGGTAAACGATTGCTCCTTTTCATGTTGCAACCCACCTTGGTACGTCACTGTCATCATGACTTGGTAGACACTATTGTAATAAGGATGGGTTGGTGACCCCGGCGGTGGAGAGGTAGCGCACGCAGCATTATTAGCAGCGAACCAATGCGCGTTGGCATCAGTACGATAGTTTGTGGGTGCTGAAAAAGTCATGCTTGGGCCATTTCCCGCGCCCTGAGGAGAAGTGTATGACCATTGATATGCCGTTGGGGTCGTTCCTAGAACCGTAGCGGCAAAGCCAACGGTATCCCCGTCAGTCGCGGCTGTAGGCGTGATTGTTATCTTAGGTTTAATAGATAGGCTTGAGTAATCACTAATATCTGAATTCCAAGTAATGCAATCGCAATCGTCAGGTAACAGTGTAGAAGCCTTGTTCGGAGGATTTGTAAAGGCGGCCTTTTTGAATTCTACCTGCCTTGTCTCGTTTTGTTCTTCAAATAAGTACGGCGGTCCACCACCACCATTACAGTTGCCGAAATACATGTAATTCGGCAATTCCATTTCTGCCTCAATTTGGACATTCCCAGCTTTTTGGAAGGTCACCAATCCAGCGTTTACAGTTTTGTTTTTCATTCTGTTGGTGAAGCCGGAGGCGTGTGGAAAGCTAGGAGTTCTACACAAACCGAAGTATTGTTAAGTATTAGGTCACTTACGCCCTAGCCAAGTACCAATATTGGAGAGCAACCCTAAGGTGTAAGGCACCATACCATAAACCGTTGGATTAACAAAGAATTTCAAAACGGCCAAATCATAATCAATGCAAGCGACCGAGCAGGTTTTGGCCGCAATGGTGAGCTGTTTTCTCTCCGGCACTAGGGTGGACTTAACAAAAGAGCGATATCGGAAACTTGAGATTTCCCTATCGCTTTTTGTTTTCACGCAACATGGCTTGAGGTGATCGGACCGTCGTACTCTTCCGATTCAATATCACCGTCAAGCATGTACGAGAAAACAATGCTACTGAGTCGGTTCAGCCTGCGGTTTAGTTTCTCGAATTCTGCCCGGCCTACGCTATCGTGGGGTTCAGTTGTATTTGCTTCCCCACTCCCCTGCTTTTGGATCTGTCTGTCACCGTTCTGGTACGGTTTCTGGCCAAACTAATTCGCCAGCAGGTGAGCTGATTCCTTTGCCGAAAGTTCATATAGCTTCGAGAAGAAATCAATTGAGCCGCTTCCCTTCAGCCGGCAGGCCTTGTTGAAGCAGTTTTGAAACGACTTGTGAGGCAACCTCGCGGGGAAACACGCGCGACTGATCGTTCTTTCCGACGCCCCATGCCGACTTGTGCGGCACATGAAAAAGGTCAGCCACAAAGCACTCCTTAAATTTAGCGTTTGTAGCCAAGGACCTTTGCCCCCTGCCAGCTCGTGCGGCAGGGATCACGCTTCTGTTCAAATTTTGTGCTCTTACATGTTGCCTAATCTGCCGTACAAATTGCCTCTTAGACGGCCGACAAGGATTGGCGATGCGGTTCAGTTGGAAGAAAATATTTGAGTCGTGAGGTTTTGGAGCGGATTTGAAGCTAAACTATTAAATAATGCAAGCGAACTAAAAACGTTTTCGTCCGTTCTTTTGGGGGACGCATGCAACTGTTCGCGCAGACATTTGGAAGTATGCTGTTTATGAAACCGAAGATCATGGCATTCTCATTATTGCTTGCCTTTTCAACGGGATGCATGGATCGCGCCGCCGACCGCACCACTCCCGAACCTCCCTGGCTCAAGGCCAAAATCGAGGAAGCGACAAGAGGCAGAGCTTCAAATGTACCGATGCATGCCTCGCGCGCGACATACAAACAGAAACTCGTTTATTACATTTCCCCGAATGTGCCCGACGGTTTTGGCACGCTCTACGATGCGTCGGGGGAAATCCTTTGCCATCCCGATGGAGGCTTGAATGGAAGGGGCGACGGACGTTGCGGAGACTTCTTTGATACCGCCCGCGAACTCACAACGATTTGGAAAAGCGATCCCTAAACGCGGAAAGGCCTAGTGTCGAGATTCGTAAATTGGTCAACCAACAGCGCGCAAGAAAAAAGGAGATTCGTCAGCCGAAAAAGTAAGATGGGCGCCACGAATGTATCAGTCCCCGACTTTTCTGAAAACGGTATTTTTTGCCTATCGACGATAGGCTTTGGATTAGCTTGATGAATGAGTGCCGACCGGAAGACCAGAGGGCGCTTGCGAATTGGTTGAAATCCGAAGTATATGCCCGAAGCCTATCGTCGATAGGCGATGCCAATCGGAAGAATCGTCCGAGCTATTGCACTTTCCTGTTTCGAAACGATCCCGTCGTTGGGCACCTGATATGTCTGAATGTTGTGAAACTCAACCAAGTCTAGGCCGAATGCTCATTTTCCGTATCGTAATGCAACAACCTACCCATGTTTTCCTCTAAGTCTGAGGCATTCATTGGTTTTGCAATTCTCGAATCGCGACACTAGTCGCGCTCAACGCTTTTCCGAACGCGCTTTTTTTGTTTGCCTTCAATCCCATCCCCCATATTCGTTTACAAATCCTTACAGAATGAAACTTCTTTTCATTGCGACCGATATTATAGAATTTTAACCTCAGGGTATTTTTATGTTGGTCAACCATTTAACGCGGAATTTTACGCGACAGCTATCGGTATTCCTGATTTCCATTTTGTTTTTGACGGCATGCCGAACCGCCGTCAAGGAAGATCAGGGGAAACGCGGCACCGAGGAAAGTCAAACGATCGCCGTCACTACGGGCAAGGCCGAAGAGCGTGACGTGCCCGCTTTTATTCAGGCTACCGGGAGTCTAACCGCCGAGGAAACTTCCGATATCGCCCCTAAAGTCGCGGGCAAAGTGACGAATGTTTATGCGAATGTCGGCGAGTTTGTTCCGAGCGGAAAGATAATTGCAAGGATCGACGACAGGGACGCGCGTCTTCGTTTGGCCGAAGCTCAAGCGAATGTAAAACAGGCGAAAGCCGCCGTACGGCAGGCCGAGGTCCGACTCGGTTTGGGCCCGAATGGAAAATTCGATTCCTCCTCGATTCCGGAAGTTCGCACCGCAAACGCCAATTACGAACAGGTTCTCGCCGAACTAAAACAGGCCGAGGCAAATGAGAAGCGTTATCGCGATCTCGTGCAAACAGGCGATGTTTCGATGGAAACCTACGAACAGCATCGCACAAATCGCGACACCGCTCGCGCGCGTGTAAAGGCTTCAAAACAAACCCTCGAGGCCGTAATCAATTCTGCGAAGCAAAACAATCAGGCGATCAAGAGCGCGGAAGCGGCGGTTGAGGCCGCCGAAACGCAGGTCAAAACAGCTCAGCAGGCCGTCGCGGATGTCGTCGTCAGAGCACCGTTTTCCGGTTTCGTAAGCGAACGCTCGACCGCCGTCGGGGAATTCGTGACCTCATCGACAACGGTTGCAAAGCTTCTCAGAACGAATCCGATCAAGATCCAGATTCAGGTTGCCGAAACCGATGTTCCCCAAGTTTCGGTCGGTCGCGGCGTTTCGATCGAGGTCGATGCTTACAAGGAACGCAGATTCGCGGGTGTCGTAACGGCGATAAATCCCGCGCTTGATCCGGCTTCAAGGGCGGCGACCGTTGAGGCGCAGATCCAGAATGACAACAACGTGCTTCGCGCCGGGATGTTTGCGACCGTAAGGATCACGCGCGAGGGCGGAAGCAAGGGAATCTTTGTTCCCAAAACCGCGATCTATAACGACCAGGCGACGCAAAGCCAGAGGGTTTTTGTCGTCGTGGATAATGTCGCAAAACTGCGCGTTGTTCAGTTGGGATTGGAAGAAGACGACTACTATCAGATTCTCTCGGGTGTCGGACCGGATGAAACGGTAGCGACGAGCGCCCTCGACAAGTTGTATGAAGGCGCCAAGGTTCAGGTTAAATAAAGGAGTCGATCATTGCAGTGGCTTGCTGAAATTTGTGTAAAACGTCCCGTTTTTGCGACCGTTATCGTCTTGTTTCTGACGGTGGTCGGAGGCTTTAGCTTTTTTACGCTCGGCGTTGACCGGTTTCCAAAAATCGATGTTCCGACGATCTCGGTCCAAACATCGAATCCCGGAGCCGCCCCGCGCGAGATCGAAACCGAAATCACCGATGTTATCGAAGGCGCTGTAAACACGGTTCCGGGCGTCGAGGAAATGCGTTCGTCATCTTCGCGCGGTCGTTCAAACGTAACCGTCACCTTCGATCTCGAAAAGGATCCCGATCAGGCATATCAGGAACTTCAGGAGAAGATCGCCGGCGTTACAAACCGTCTTCCCGAAACCGCCGATCCGCCGGTGATCAGAAAGTCAGACCCCGATTCCAGCCCCGTTTTGATCTACTCCGTTTCCGCCCCTCGTTCCGCGGTTGAATTGACCAACATGGTCGAGAATCTCATACAGGAACGTATCGAATCGGCCGATGGCGTCGGTGAAGTGCAGATCTTCGGCGCGCGCCAAAGGGTCGTAAAGGTTTTGATCAACCCGAATCGCCTTCGCGCGTTTGATCTTGCGGTAACCGATGTTACCAACGCCGTTCGTTCGCAAAATCTCGAGATGCCCGGAGGCGATCTGACCGAAGGCGCGAAAACGCTCGGTTTGCGCACGATGAGCAAACTGACCGAGATCGATCAGTTCAACGACATCGTGATCGCCACGAGAAACGGCTATCCGGTAAGGATCAAGGATATCGGCAGGGTTGACGACACCGGCGCCGACGCTTCCTCGGCGGCTTCGCTCAACGGAAGACAATCGGTTTCGGTTGCCATTCGCAAGCAGTCCGGATCGAACACGATCAATCTCATCAACAACGTAAAGGAACGGATGGCGGTGATCGTTCCGAACCTGCCTTCCGATTTCAAGGTCGCAAAAATCCGCGATCAATCCGAGTTTATCCAGAATTCGCTGACGGCGATCGAGGAGCATTTGATCATCGGCGGCATCCTGGCGGTCTTGATCGTGTTTCTCTTCCTTTGGAACGTACGCTCGACGATCATCGCCGCGCTTGCCATCCCGACATCGATCATCGCCTCATTCGCCGCCATCGCCTGGCTTGGCTATTCGCTCAACCAGATGACGATGCTCGCGCTGACGCTTATGGTCGGCATCGTGATCGACGACGCGATCGTTGTTCTCGAAAACATCTACCGCTTTGTCGAGGAAAAGGGAGTCAGCCCGTATCAGGCGGCGATCGAGGGAACACGCGAGATCGGTCTCGCGGTTTTGGCGACCACGCTTTCGCTTCTGGCCGTATTCATACCGGTAGGTTTTATGACCGGGATCGTCGGGCGCTTTATGTCTTCGTTTGGTTTAACGGCGGCCTCCGCGATCGGCGTTTCGCTGATCGTTTCGTTTACGATCACGCCGATGCTTGCGGCTCGTTGGATACGTCCGAAGCGACATGCGAAGGTGAAGGATGCGGATGCATCGGAAGCGGGCGACTCGGAAGAAGTTGCCGCGACGGAGGAATCCGCAACCGATTCAGCCGATTCAGCGGATTCAAAGGATTCCTGGTTTTACCGAAAGATCGACGGCGTTTATACATTTCTGCTCAAGCTCTCGATGCGTTTCCGTTGGGCTGTCGTATTGATCTGCGTTTTGGTTGTCGCATCGATCTATCCGCTTTTCAGCTTTGTCGGAATGGCGTTTTTGCCCGATGAGGATGAATCGGCGTTTGACGTCAATTTCCGCGGACCGCAGGGCACATCGCTTTCGGCGACGCAGTCGATACTGGATCGCATCGCGCGTGACATGCGCGAGAAGCTTCCCGAAGTTCAGTCAACACTGGTTTTGGCGGGCTTCGGCGGAGGCGGCGGAAACGGCGGTCGGATCTTTGTAACGCTTTCGCCCGTTTCGGAAAGAAAGGCGTCGCAGGCCGACGTCATAAACAAGGCGCGCAAGATCACAAAGAAATACGGCGGCAAGGATTACCGCATCAACGTCTCGGGATCGTCCTCGATTTCGGGAAGTCTCGGTTTGGGGCGCGGCGGTTCGGGAATCGGTTTTTATATCGCGGGGCCGGATCAGGAGAAACTTCGGCAATACGGTGATCAGCTTGTCAAAAAGCTTGAGGCCGATCCTTTGTTTAGGGATCCCGAAACTTCGGTTGAAGAGGGCGCGCCGGAATTGCAGGTTGTGATCGACCGTCAAAAGGCCGCCGATTTTGGTGTCAGGGCCGGCGATATCGCCCAGGCGCTGAATATCTTCTCGGCCGGGCAAAACATCTCGACATTCAGCGAGGGCACCGAGCAATACGATGTGATCGTTCAGGCGGATGAACCGTTCCGGCGTGACAGAAACAACCTGCAGTACTTCACGGTCGCCTCGGCCGGCCGCGGTTTGATCGGTTTGGAAAAACTCGTCAAGGTCGAGGAAGGCAAGGCGCCGGCTTCGATCAATCGTTTGAACAGGCAAAGACAGGTGACGCTTTCGACATCGCTGCCGCCAAACACTTCGGAATCAGACGCGCTCAAGAAGCTACAGGCATATGCCGGCCAGCTGAATCTTCCGCCTGAATATCGAACCGGCGTTACAGGGCAATCAAAGGAATTGGAACGCGCCTACGACGCGTTTATGTATGCGTTTTTGCTTTCGTTCGTGTTCATGTATCTGATTCTCGCGGCGCAATTCGAATCGTTTATACACCCCGTAACGATCCTGCTCACGCTGCCGCTTTCGATTCCGTTCGCGCTTCTCTCGACGGCGATCGCCGGTCAAACGCTGAATATCTTTTCGGCCCTTGGAATCCTGCTCCTGTTTGGGATCGTCAAGAAAAACGCGATCTTGCAGATCGACCATACAAACAGCCTTCGCGAGAAGGGTTACGAACGCTATGAGGCGATCATTCAGGCAAACCGCGATCGTTTGCGTCCGATTCTGATGACGACGCTCGCGCTCGTCGCGGGGATGATTCCGCTGACATTGGGAAGCGGGGCTGGTGCGGCGACAAACCGTTCGATCGGTATTTTGGTTGTCGGCGGACAAACGCTCTGCTTGTTGCTGACGCTTTTGGCGGTGCCGGTTTTCTACTCGATTTTTGATGACGCACAGCAGTCGCAGATCGGGAGGCGTATTGCGACGGTCGGCGACAAGCTCAAGTTTGGGGTTTTGCGTCCGGCGTACGAGCGCATTGCGGGGCTGTTCAGGAGTCCGAAAAAGGTAGAGAAGGTCGATCTGGACGAAGAACTTGAAAATCTGACCTAACGTTGCTGGATATGATGCGATATTTTCACAAGGGATTCGGGAATTCGTCTCGAAACAGAGGAGCTCGGCGTCTTTTCGAAAGCTCGGGTCTGCCCGGCTCTATGTTTGGTTGGGGATTTGCCCTTTTGTTGCTGGCTTCGATCGGAGTTTCGGAATCCAGTGGGCAGACGACTCCTTCGCCGACTCCCGTGCCGACCCCAACTCCGAGGCCCGTAGAGATCTCGCCCGCCGTACTTCCCGATGATCCGCCGCCGATCGCGCCGAATTTTGAGGCGGCGATCCGTCCGCTTCCGAGCAGCGAACGAGTCGGTGTCGATACCGCAAACCAGTTGCCGATCAGCCTCGACAAGGCGGTCGAAATGGCGCTTCAAAACAACAACGACATCGAAGCGTCGCGCAACGATGTCCGTATTTCCGAGTTTAATCTCCGTTTCGCCGAAGGCGCCTACGATCCCAATCTCAGCTCGCAATCATTTTATGAAAGCGCCACAACGCCGACCGCATCGACAATCGGCGGCGCGACAAACGGTTCGGTTACGGTAAAACGAATTTTTGGAACCGCCGGAGTCAGCGGTTTTTCGCCTTATTCGGGTGGTTCGTATTCGGCCGATTTTACTACTTCGAGAACCGTTACAAGCAATACCAACGCGACGCTCAATCCCCAATACCCGACAAACCTTACGTTTCGCTATACGCAACCGCTTTTTCGAGGACGGCGTTTTGACAACACCCGCCGGCAGATCGAGATCGCTCGAAAGAATCTGGGTTTGAGCGATCTGCAATTCCGACAGCGCGCGATCGAGGTTGTCGCGCTCGTCGAACGCGCCTATTGGGATTTGGCGTACGCGCTGAGAAATCTTCAGGTACAGATCGACGCCGTAAAACAGGCGCGGACTCAGCTCGAGAGCAATCAGCGGATGGTCGCCAAAGGCGCGCTCGCTCCGATCAACATCGTCTCGGCAAACGCACAGATAACCACCTTCGAGCAGAATGTTTATATGGCTCAGGAAGATGTTACGAGAGCCGAGAACAGTCTCAAGACACTGATACTTTCGACGCGAACCGCAAATGAGTGGTCGCAGCCGATAATCCCCGTTTCGGAAATCGGACTCGTCGCGCCGCAAGTTCCCTTGGAGCTCGCCACTTCCGAGGCGCTCAAGAATCGGCCCGAAGTAGCGCAACTCGATCAGAATTCCGAGATCAATGAAGTGGATGAGAGGTATTATCGCGATCAAACAAAACCGAGGGTGGATCTGGTCGGGGTTTATACCATGCAGGGTTTGGCGGGAGGAGAGACGGTGCGTTCGACAAACGTCCCGCAAAATCTGATCGGCGGCTACTTCAATTCCTTGGGAAATTTGATCCAGCAGGATTTTCCGACATACCAGGTAGGCGTGCAGATAAGCCTCCCCTGGGGAAACCGTGCGGCGGAAGCGAATCTCGGCAGAACGCTCGTGATCTCGGATCGAATCAAAAACCAAAGATCGCAAACCGAACAGATCATCGAAGCCGAAGTAAGAAACGCTCTCCAAGCGCTCCGCTCGGCCGAGGCAAGACTAACGGCGGCAATCGCAACACGAAAATCGGCGGAACAGATGTATGAAAGCGAAGACCGACTCTTCCGAGCCGGCACATCGACATTCTATCTGGTGCTCCAAAGACAAAACGACCTCGTAACAGCCCGAGGCCGAGAACTCCAAGCCCAAACGGATCTAAACAAAGCAATCTCCGAATTCCAAAGAGCCACCGGCTCAACGCTCGAAGCCAATAATGTGAAGATTAAATAAGGTTTCGGGATTGACCAGTACAAGGAGTCCGGATGCCGGCGTTGTTTGAATATCCGGCTTGTTTGAATTTCCGATTTGTTTGAATTTCCGATTTGTTTGAATTTCCGATTTGTTTGAATTTCCGGTTTTTTTAAACTTCCTATTCGGACGCGTAGCGTCACGTAGATCGTAGCCGTGGATGGAGCGGCTTTGCGCGGAATCCACGGTAACGGAAAAATCGATGCGCGAGCCGGGTACCGGCGTTGACACCCATGATCATCTCCCGTCCGATCACATCTCACGTCCAAACGAATCTCTTATTTTTCTGAATTTCCTATTCGGAGGTTGTTTAACAAGTTATGTAGACGACAATAGGCGCAACATTCTCGGAAACGATTGTAAGTTAGCTAGAAAGACCCCTGCCGGCTTGTCCGGCAGGTGAATGAGGTCAGAAGCTAGTCACGGCAAAAGATGAATCGTTCCGGCCCCCCTGCCGGCTTGTCCGGCAGGAGGCAAAGGTCCGTAGCTACAGCTGTTAAATACGTGGTGCGCTGAGGTTTATGGTTTTTCTGGACGGGGTTGACCTTATTCACCTGCCACACAAGGTGGCAGGGGTCTCGCTTGGATTCTTTGGAAATCACGTTACCAAGCGATTTCAGCGTTGAAGTGACTTATGAGAAGGCCTCACGTAGATCGTAGCGGTGGATCGAGCGGCTTTGCGCGAAACCCACGGTAACCGACAAATCAATATCCCAGCCGGATACCGGCGTTAACACCCATGAGCATCTCCAATCCCTTCGAATCTCCCATTTTTCTGAATTTCCTATTCGGACGCGCATCGTCCCGCAGCCACCTGGGTGAAGCGGCTTTGCGCGAAACCCACGGTAACCGACAAATCAATGTCCCAGCCGGGTACCGGCGTCGACGCCCATGAGCATCTCCAATCCCTTCGAATCTCCTATTTTCCTGAATTTCCTATTCGGATCTGTGGCCTTGAATGAAGCGGCTCTGCGCGAAACCCACGGTAACCGACAAATCAACGTCCCAGCCGGGTACCGGCGTCGACACCCGTAAGCATCTCCCATCCGTTCGAATCTCCTATTCGAACGCGCATCGTCCCGCGGACACGTGGGTGAAGCGTCTTTGGGCGAAATCAACCCGCAAAACACCCAAATCAAAGCTCATGCGTATAAACAACAAACCCTCTATGCTCGGCGAGCTTGTCATAAAGCGCACGACCGGCAGAATTTGTATTCTGCGTCTGCCAATAAACGCGAGAACTTCCGGCCTCCCGCGCCTTTTCATAGACCGCAAGAACAAGCGCTTTCCCAATCCCCTTCCCGCGCAAACGCCCTGCCGTAAACAAATCCTGCAAGTAGCAAACATCATCGATCCGCGTCGTGCTCCGATGAAAAAGGAAGTGAACAAGCCCTACGACCTCTCCCCCAAATTCCGCAACAAGCGCATGCACCGGCTCATCCTCGTCAAAGAATCGCGCCCAAGTAGTTTCCGTAATCGACTCCAAAAGCGCCGTCTCCCCAACCCGGCCATAAAATTCATTGTACCCGTCCCAAAGCGGACGCCACGCACGATAGTCGGATTCCCGCAAGGTGCGGATCAGCAGCTGATTCTCCATATTTGATTCCAATTGAACGAGAGCTTGCGACAAAGACTGTCTTTCTGACAACTGCTATTCTAATGAGAATCAGCAGTGAGGCAACCGGATATTTTCACGCGCCCGACCCGTTTCCGAAACCGGCCCGACGCGATCAACACAATTCACAACCGCTAAAACGCTATGCCAACAATCATTCTCCAACCCCAAGACCCACACTGGATCGACCGCTCACCCGCCAACACAACGGACCAATGCATCCACGGCGAAATCTCATTCTCGGTAGGCAATACTTCATTCGTCTTACCTGTCGCATTTTAGATAGCCTGTGAATAAGAATCTCGCCCTTTTCGGTCCCGAGTTCCCCGCTTCTAAATATGCGGGTTGGGCGATTCAAGAAACATCGACTTCTATTATCTCAGTGCCTGTAGATCAAGACGATTTCTATGCGGCGGTTCATGGTTCGGAGTTCCGATGTACGGTTGTCTGAATCAACCTGTTGCTTTGAATACGGTTCTTGGGTTTTTGACCGGTTGACGGAATTAAATTCGCCGAATGTTGTTGCTGAAATTAATGTTTGAAACGGATCTATACCAATCTTGTTCTGAAAAAACTCCAGAACCGAAATTGCGCGCATCGCGGCGAGTTGAGTGTTTGATGAAAAACGCGCGCTTTTGAGCGTGTCCGCATGTCCTTGAATTTGAATTTCTTTTATGATTCCGAGTTGCTGTCGGAGCGTCCCTCCCATGACCTTCAGTATTTCCTGTCCTGTCGGATTTATTTTCGTTTCATCAGGCCGGAAAAGAATTCGATCACTAAACGTCACTCGTTGAATATTAAGGTCATTCTTGATCTGGATATCAAAATATCCAGAGCTAGTTGTTGAAATGCCAAAAGAGTCCTTCGCGATCTCCTTCGCTTCGACCCGATAGTTAGTGGCAATCGAATTTATCATCTGCTGTTGGTTATCTTTGATCGGCTGCAGATTAATGTTCCCAAAGGAAACGACAGCGGTGATAAGAAATAACAGCAAGCTCAAAACCAACGTCAGAGCCAACATGAGATCGGCAAAAGCCGTCCACAAATTAAAATCTAGGCCATCATCTATTTCCACTGTTAACGCCCCCACCCAAAGATGCTTCCTCTGCGAGATGCTTTTTCCGCCAGATTATCCACGGTTTTCGTCAGTCCGCTAACTGAACCATTGAGTTGATCGATAGTTTCACCCAATCCCGCCATTTGCTCAAGACGAGAGTTGATTGTATTCAGTGACTGGCCAAGCTCCGCAAGTTCATCAAGTTGTCCTTGCGACTTCTTGATTTGTTCTTCGAAACGAGTTTTTAACTCCTCAAATAAACCACTAATTCTTTTGTCAAAATTTTCTAGTGACCCGGTAAATTTATTAGATGCGCTCACGAGAGGTGCATCCAATTTGTTCAAGACGTTTTCGATTCCTCTCAGCTTCGAGACTGAGTCAGCCACCGCACCAGCTACTTTATCTTCGAGAGTATTATTCATCGCGCCAAGTTCACTCTCGAGTCTATCGTTTAGCGTCAGTCCGATACTTGTCCCAACAGCCTCCGCCAACACTTTATTTTGATTCCCTAACACCGAGTAGGCGTTTTTTGCGGCGGCGATTGACTCGACCAATACAGCATCAATACTCTTTTTTTCAGCCAAGAATTCAGCTTCAAACACTTTGAGTGAGTTAGTTATCGCCGAGGCGAGCAATTCATGGTGTTCCATCAAGCGTGTGACTTCTTGCGTCTGCGCAAGGAACCTCGAATCCGCAGTTGCCTGAAACCGCGCGTTTGAAGATGCCAAACTCTCAATTGTTCGATGAAATCCAATAGAAGTCTCCCTCATTTCGCCGTAAAGGTTCTGAAGGTCTTCTTGAAACTGGGTCAGCCCATGAACACTTTGAATGAAATGCTCGGCGAAGCTAGCAAGATGTTCTGATGACTCCCTCAGCGCCTTCAAAGGCGTTCGAGCATTCTTGATGGTTATAGTCAGATCACTTGCATCGTCTCTGATCTGATCGGCGAACTCCGCGACTTTCTGGGCCGCTTCAAAGTTCTTCTGCATTTGTTTTTCGCTCAATTGTAGCTTTTCGAGCAGCCGTTGCGCCGGTGTCGTCACCAACTCAGGAACCCAGTTAGTTAAAGTCTGGCTTTCCAACGCCATTGTAACCGGAGCCACGAAACGATGTTGGTGAAGTGAAAGTAGAATAACGCCAAGCACGGTGAACGTTACACCGCAGAGGCTGGTCGAGAATGCTCCGCCGAGTTTTGGCAACAGCGACGTGAGGGCAACTGACAGGGTTTGTTGCGTCAAGTTTTCACCCGCTGGCAACAAATTTGCGAAATCACTGAGGCTTGTTGCGAGGCCGTAAAGTGTTCCTAACAACCCGAGCACGATAAAGACAGACAGGACTGATCTAAAGCCCGCAATGCCGCCAATGAGTGCTCGATTCGTCGCCTTGATAAGAGAGTTGGCATCGAGCATTCCTTCCTTGAAGCCAGTCAGAAAAATCGCCTTCAAGTGCTTTACAAGCGGCGGAGCCGATCCAAGGTTCTCGGCCTCGCAGAACGAATCAAACACTTGCAGAGCGATGTCCTGTGTCGGAACTGGTTCTGTCGGCTCGTGATCAGGCGCAGTTGTAACCTCGAATCGACGGCGAATCAAGTCTGTAAGGTGGACCAACTGATTGATTGACTCAATCTTTTTACGAACCCAGAAAAGCCGACTTGCACTTCCAATGAGCATGGCAACCCAAACAAAGAAGGTCAAAACCTGAAGCGCAATAATTAAGACTGCAAGCTCAGACTGCGGCCAAAGAACGGAGATATTGGTTTGCATAAGAATCATATGTTGAGGCGCCCCTTCTTAATTAATCTCCAGCCGGTATCGCTTGACTCCATGAGCGCGGGCTCCGTTACACCTACATTTGAATAAGTCCTCGTCCGATCATAGTTTGAACAGTAAAATAGTGTACTAACCCCACCATCCTCGTAAGCTTGGGGTGTCAAAATAGAGTCGAACTGAAGAAACACTGCATATCTTGCCGCCCCGAGTTTAACTGCTATAAAATCACCGTTTGGAACTTCTTTAAATTCAGCAGCTACACTCTTACCCAGATGTTGGTTATATGCATTCGCATTGCCTAACTTAACCACGGAATAGAGCCGCCAAAACTCATTTTGCTCACCCCGACATTCAATTGCTCGATTGTAGAGTCTTGTAACCATGGAGTGCTGGAATTCCGGCAAGTCATTGATCTCAGGAGATTGACTAGACACCGGACCCACAAAGTCTGGATAAGAACTACCCCTATTAATCGGTGGTAAATCGCTTGGCGACGAAGGAGATTTCGCCTTTTGCATTCTAAGAACATTTCGAATCTCTTCTAGCCGCCGCTTTAATCCAAGGAAGCTGTCACTATTCAATTCACTAAGGTCTAACAAATCGGCAATCTCACGAACCGTTCGGGACAAAACTATTAGTTCTGCTTTCGAAGCTAGGAGCTTTGGAGTTCTTTGGTTTCTTGTCGGCCGGCGCGATTGGGTTTGTTTTCTAGACATCAGCGCGCCGAGAAAGAAAGCAATCGCGCCGAAAGTTAAAACTAGAAATAAAATCAACACCAAGCTCAGATAGTCAAAATCATCCATACTTGAGGTTCAACGGTTTTGATTAACCGACACTAAAAGGCCAGCTGTTAAATTTGATTTAGTAAGTGCTTTAGCTCCAAAACAAAAATTGGTTCTAACTTCACATCACCCGTTGGTTGCTGGTCGGAGAGTTCATTCGAAACACGGGATCTGATGTCCTCCCAATCACGTTTTTTAAGCTCGAGTTGCACGCAGATCTGCTCCCGGATCACAAACGAATTGAATGCTTCGACAAAATCGCTGAGCTTCTCTAATTTGGTAGAAGGACCGATTGATTGCTCAAACTGTTCAGGCGTGATTAACTGATCCCACTCATGAAACTCTCCAGCTACGGTAAATGAGTCGCCAGCGATAACGCCGACTACGTTTTCCTCATAAGGCGATAGTTCATGGTCGGTGACAAGCCCAATCGCTGCTTCGTTTTTCGGTGACGAACTCGCGTTAATGCGCCAGTCTCCGTGAAGACTTGGGTCACCGAGTCCTTCTTTAAAGCAATGTCTAAACAACTTGTCATAGGGATTGCTCGAATCAAATTCGCCTCCATTGCTAAGCCATCTGAACATTTTTGAACCATTCCCTCCGATGTATACTTGAGGAATCTCTGACTTGTATTTATCTTGCTTCACTAATTGCTTTAGGCACAATCCAAGATAGAAAAACAACCCAGCCAGCCCTGTCGCCAAATGCCGTTTTAGCGCAATGATCTCGGGCTCATCTGATTTTATTGAAAGATCATCGAAGATACGGTCCGATTCGTTGGCTAAAATGGAATCAATCGTCGCATAAAACTTCTCTTTAGGCATCGGGTCAAGTTCAATTCCGAGAGCTCTGCATACATTTTCATTCGTCAGAAGATAATCTAAAAAGATATGCCTTCCAGCCCATCGTAGCGAAACTTGCCACTTAAGGGTATTAGCTTGCCAGATCGAAATATCTGATGTGCTACTTCCAATATCAATGAAGACAACTCCGAGGGTCACGGCCGCCCCCTGTTTATCCCGAAAATATTGTGCAGATACAACGCTTTCCGAATATTGTTTAGGTTCGGACGGAGGAACTGCCTCTCCAAACGCAAATTTATGACAATCCTTCACAACCTGATTCCAGATATTCGAGAAAGTCATCACCTGACTCCTTGAAAAAGCAGTGGGGAACGAGAATCTCCAGTTGATATTCGACCCTCCTTTCGCAACCAATTCGGCCGTTGTCTGTAAACATATCTGACTCAGAAAGGCTCTCACGTAGAGCTTCAACTGCGAATCGCTAGACCACTTCAGATCGGCTTTGATGTCATCCCGGTTAAAGTCCGCCGTTGCTTTGGTGTTGTAATAATAGATGTGACCGTTTAACAACGATTGGTAATTATTCCCATCCGAGTTACCGAAATCCTGATAGATGGTTAGAAAAGGCGATTGAACCTCACCAGTCGGCAAAAATAAATCCAAGACTCCGACACTTTGAAGGTCAGTTACTTCGGTGAATGATCGCTTTTGATTCTTGAACGTCACCCGAAACTCATTGTTGCCCTCACGTGCATAGACACATGTTCCTGACGCACCGAAATCAACGCCGACATTATAACTTGTCTGCAAGTTTGGAACCGTTTCCGGCTGATCCAATACCAACACACCGGAATCCTTCCCTTCGAATTCGCAAAACACGAATTCCGGATACTCTTTCAATAGAGAAATTTCTTTGCGGGCCGGTCCTCCAGCCAGCGGCCTGATCTCCAGCGTTTTTGTAACTGTCGCTAAAGTCGAAACCCGGAAGGTGTTGTTTGGGTTTTGAGCCTCGTACGCCAAAAAATAAGCGTTCCAATTTGCGGTTTTGAATTTTGGGAAAATCTCCAAAATGGGAATTTGGTTGATCGGCTCGAAGTCAGCCCTCGAATACTTCTTACGAATCACATAGTCGCGCCCCTTGCCATCTTCTTTGCCCGATAGCTTGAGCGTCAAGTTTATGGTGATCGCCCCTTCTGCATCTTGAGTTAGATCCAAATTCTCTAAGAGCGAATCTCGATCAAGATAGTCGAATATAAATTTGCGAAAAGGAAGCACGACCGAAATCGGCTGAGTATCCAACTTCGGTTCATAATTTTGCCAAACTTGAGAGAGATTCGCTGTGTTAGGGAACGCGTCCTTCACTCGAACGACAAGTAACTTTTCCGTGAATAGATCATTGGGAGCGATGAGTTGCGCCCCGACAAGATTGTAACCTCCAAATTGTTCAGATGGTCCACGCACTCCTTCATAGGGCAATGAGGCCAGAGATACCGCTCCGAAAACCGTAACTTCCTGTTTCTCTACATGCCATTGTTCTGCAATCTTCTCATCCACTAGAAGAAGGTGCTTCTGAGGTGTTCGGTCTGGTGATGGCAAAATCCTCACATGCGAAGCTTCAGGATCAACTTGCGGTGCCTTGACCGGTTTATCAAGATGAATAAAAATGCCGGCTTGAACCCCCTCGAATCCAAATCCAACGTTCGAAAAACTGACGTTTTCCGGTGAAATGCGTAGATCCGTCATGAACTCATCGATAAGAGTAGAGACGCGATTCAGCAGCTTGATTTCTTCCGATTCAACTTGAAGGAGGTTAGCCTTTAATATTTCCAACCACCCGGCCAACAACTTTTTCTCTTGAGGTGACAGATCTTTCGTCGGATCCCTGAGAATTCCGTCAAACCAAGTGATGTTGCTGATAGAGTTTGAATATGACGTTGATGTACAGACAAGAGTCGTAGGAGATGTCATACCGATCGGTTTGTTGACGATCCCATCATGGTAAAGAAACAGAAAGTTGTTCCTCCAACTCGTGTTAGGACACAGCGACTTTTGTGGTAGGAGCTTTACCAGTGCATCGCGGAATTTACAGACCTGACCCTGTTGCGGTTCGAGCCTTAACACACGCGCCGTTAACGCCTGAATGTTCTTGACGTCTTTAAGGGCGATCATGGCGAGTAACCCGCGCCATTCCCCCTTGATTTCTTCGTGAAGCGGATGCGAAGAATCCGCCAACGCCATCTCGAAAAGCAAAGGCCGCGCCCATACATCCGGTATCGAGTTGACCTTAATAGTCGCTTGGTTTACATCGAGGCCACTGCTAATTTTATATAGCTCGATCGCATCGCGGCGTTGCCACTCACCAACGCTGTTAATGTTCGTGACATTATGTCCTGATTTAAGACTTGGTAGAAGATGCTTTGGCATATTTAAAATAGAACAACAATTAATCAACGACACCACATAGGCGATACAACTGATTGATAAATGCCCATGCTGACGAATTACTCTGAATCTTCGGCTTCGAACTACACATTCTTTCCCATAAGACCTCCAACCCAGCAACATCACTTTTCATGTTGGGCAGAATGATATTTTGGAATGCATCCAGCGAGAATTGTTTTCGCAAGGCAATAAATCTCTTCCCATTCTTGTCCTCGCGCTCCTCGGCAAACGACGTGAAATCGATCAGATTCAGAATTTGATCATCGATTTTCCCGTTAACTGAATACTCGACATTAGCAAGCCACAGAACGAAATCGCGACAGTAAGTTTGGGTGTACCGGAGTTCTTCTTGAAGACTGCTCCTCAAATCTACGCCCGGCCGTGCAAAGTAGTCGATGTACCAAGGCGCGCGGTATCCTCGACCGTTTGCGAGAATGTCTTCAAGCATTGGCATATAAGTGGAAAGAAATGCAAAAGCAAATCTGGTAAGTTGCAGAATATTTGTCTTAACTTTGCCATGCTCATCAGGCAGATCCGTCCAAGACAACCGATCCGGCGACTCCCGTGCAATGAGAAAGTAATCGCCACGTGCGCTATGCTCTTGAGCAAAAAAATCGACGGCTGCCAAACCGGCGACCATCTCCACCCAATGGGGTTCGTTCTCTTGTTCTTGACCACCAATTGCCGTCTGACGAACTTGACGCGAATCGTCACTTCCAACCAGATAAGTACAATCCAACTCTTTGATCTCTTCCTTCTGGTAGTAATATTGCAAAGCAGCCTGAGTATTTAACAGGAAGTCTTTCGCCTCAGCCTTAAGCTCTTCTCCTCCAACAGTTTCAAATGAAAAATAGGGCAACATTAATGTCCCGCCGATGAGGCACGCGGAGCCGTCAGGCAACATACCGATCCAGTTTCTTAGCAAGCGCGCGATTGTCGGGAATCCTGAGGCACCTGTTCCACCGAAAATCGATCCGAAAAGCATTATTTTTGCCTTCCGACCATTGTTAATTTCCAACTCAATGTTGTTCTTGATTTGTTGCCACGGTTCGGAGGCTTCCAGATCAAAAGCTGCTGCCATAACGGTCGCACCAATCGACGGATGTCCACGAAACCCTTTGTCCAACGACGTTTCTTTCTCTTCCTTGCTATAAAGGACATCGAAAAGATGTTGCAGATCAGTCTCAAGCGTTCCGTAGTTAACAAAATTGCCCAAGTTATTGTTCTGTTGGGATAGTGGCGACCAAACCCTGTCTTTTGCCGAACGAACTTTAGTATCAAGAAAGTCGGCTCCCCCGAATTGCTTAGCCTGAGCAGATGTATATGTCTCTAGCAGCTTCCCTGCTCGAGCCAAACTTCCGTTTGACCCGTCCGGATCAACGAACAGTAAATACAGCTTCTTGTCGTGTCCCGGAATCAAACCTGCGGCCGCCAAGTGAATTAATGATTCAAGACACTTAGCTCCGGTACCTCCAATTCCGATTGCATAAAAACTCATAGGTCTTAAAAGTATTCTATAAACCTAAACTGAAACTGGCCTCGCAAAATACGGTGCATACTTTACGGAAGCTGGCGAAAACAATATGGAAACGGGCCAATAGATTATGATTGCATTTAAAAGGTAGAATCCCATTGCCAATATGTTCCCACTATCTTGAACCTCGAATGCGCTCAGCATCGCTGTGAAGAAGCTAAACAGAGCCGCCCCGAAAAACCATAAAAGCCAAAGGAACCTACCCCCGGTACTTTTCCATCTCTTAATTCGATAAAACCAATAGCCCGTGATCGCCCAACCGACCGCGCACAAGGCCGCGACAAGCGCCAGTACAACGCCAACGAAGTTGAAATTTTCTAGCCACTCCTGTTGAGTCGTGCCGGCTTTTGGAACCACGCTGAAATAGTCTTCAAAAATGAGTGACTCCAAAGTGATAAGCCCGTAAAGGGTTAATAAGGTAAAAAAGATAGTCACCAGAGCGAATGCGCCTGTTTGTTTCAAAAATGACTTGATTGCGTAACTCATGAGATACTCCCAAAACAAATCAAAGTAGATCGTTTAACTTTCATTTGCGAAAATAGAACTGAAGATCAGCAATTTTGGGCTGGTGCACTTCATTTGTGGCTGACCATAACGTCGAAAGAAATAGACCGAGATTGTATGTCTTCGAACCATCGATCTCTCCTTGATCGCTCGACCCGGGAACTTCATTCGCAGTCATGTTCCAAGCATTGACCCATTTTGGAAGGACAAACTTACTGGGCTTTAGTATGACGCGCATACAGGTGGTCGTATCTTTTTTAATGCTCCTCGGATTCAAGGTCAACGAAACTTTCAACTCTCCATCCGCCATCGAACGAACTAAAGCCTTTGTCAGCAACCCACTTGTCGATAACGGCTGAAAGCTAGATTTAGTGCCGTCGGAAGTTTTTGAACATTCCTGCATGCTGTGCTGAACATCGAATTCTTCCGAGTATTCCAGTGAATATGGGGTTCGGCTTATGGGTATTTGTGTCGTTAAATCGGCCGATTGTGAGTTCTTCACCTTAAACTCCTTAAATCTACTCCCTATTCGTCCACTTTTCACAATTACACCAGTGACCTCGCTGAGACCATTTGCAGCAATAACTTTAGACTGTGATAGATCCGCTGTTCGCTGAACAATATGCTTTGACATGATCAGCGTATTCCGCTCCGGAAATCCGGCAAATCCCGCTTTATCAAGTGATTCAAAATAAGCACTGATATCGGCATGCGGTCCGAACGCAACGATATAAAATGGGCGATATGTTTCTGTTTCAGATCGATTGGTATATTTAATTGTCAGATTGGCTGGGCCAACGTCATAGATAGTTCCATCGAATTGACTCTTTAAACCCAAAAACCCTATTGCCAAATTGTTAGTGATAAACTTCGCTTTGATCTTTTCACTAAGCTGATTGACGTCTGCGTTGTCTTGAAACAAATCCGTCACGATTAGGGTCAGATGTTCCGGATCGGCCTCCGCGATTACTTTCTCAATCAAGGTTTTTGTACCGGAAGAACCTCCATAGAACCTCGGCTTTAAGGCCTCTAGATGTTGCCGATTTGGTAACGGTGTAATCGTGCTACCAAACTTAAAAAAGTTAATTTTTGAACTTGCGGTTCCTGAAATAGTCGCGCTTTCAAGCAAAGTGAGGGTTTGACCAAAAACGGTTGAAGGTCCCGGAACAACGAAACCCTGCATTGATGGTGTTGCGTCAATAAATACATCAACTTCTAAGCTTGTTCTCGCTGGAGCAAGCACCTCCATGTTCAGGCTTGTATCAATTGGGTCACAAATATCTTTCTTCTTGCACCCAGAAAAAACAGTCAGAATCACCAACACTAACGTCACTACGCTTACAACCTTTGGTCTTCTCATAGGAGCAATTCTTGAACACCCGACTGTTTTAGATTAGATTTTTCAAGTTGATGCCTGTTAATTAACAGGTAGCTTCTCAATTCTGTTAGTCTAAGTGCTTTGTAATTCTAAAATGTCGGTTTCTCGGAAAGTAGAATACTGTTTTGAATAATTATCTTTTCGCTTCTCGCCAAATCCATGGAGGTACGTGGTTATCGTGGCTCCATAGTCCAATTTTTTGTCGTCGGGCTCTCTCTTCGGTTTCGGCGTAAGCTATTCGGTCACCGGCCGACTGTTCATTCTCGTATTTCTTGAAGTGCCACGCAAATCCATCAGCAATCTGACGAAGACCCACGTCTTCTTCGCCTAAGATCACCTTGCCAACTGAACGCCCATACCTATCTTGCTTAGTAACAATAATCTCGACTGTTTTCCCGAAAATCAATCGGCTTAAATTCTGCTTTGATTTTTGCCCGAATACTTGACTCTTCTCCGGCGCATCAATCCCGTTAAACCGAATTTTTCTCTCGCGAAAGTCTTCCGTTAGAATTGTGATTGTATCGCCGTCAGCAACTGCAATGACTTTTCCGATGAAAGTAATGCCGTCTTGCGTTTTCGCATCAGGCTTTGCACTCGGGTGGGAATCAGAAGCTCCCGTTGATTCCCTTTTTTGCGGCGGGCTTACCGCCTCATCTCTTGAAGGTTGTGTATTTGGGTTTCTCTTTCCATTTTTCCGGCTTCTATTCAAGTCGCAACTTAATGAGGTAACGAACATGACGAACGTGAGAGCAAAAGCAATTTCGTGACGATAGCTTCGATTGTTTAGCGACATTCAACAACCGCCCTATGAATCAATGTTTGTATAACAATCTAAACATGTTTTCCTGAAACGTCAATTTGTCAGACAGTCAAGTGTCCGCGGCTTTTCTAAACAAAGCGCGGATATGACCCGAAAAAGACACAATCGGCTCGAAACACCCGATTTCATTGGTTATAATGTAATTGTTACAAACCTTAAAAACCAACGAAAGAGGTATTTCAAGTGAGCCGATTGATGGAAAAAAGATACGAT